>JANRLW010000093.1:0-69938 GCA_033762295.1 Capsulimonadales bacterium | reverse complement strand
GGAGGGAAAATGGACGATGAGGGATTCGAACCCCCGACCCCTTCCGTGTGAAGGAAGTGCTCTACCACTGAGCCAATCGTCCGGATTGTTCCGATATTATAGGCCCGCTTCCGTGCCCTGTCAAGGTACGGTCCGGAAATGCCGGCGGTTCCGGCAGCTTAAAGGCCCGTGTCCTCCCCTTAAAATGCCATTCATTCGGGCTGCCGATCATGCACCGCTCCCGGAGACGGAAGCCGAAACGGTGGAGTGATACCGATCGAAGGTTTGGGGCGATAAGGCGATTCCAGCTTCGCCATTTCTTCTGCCGATAGCGCGATACCGACGGTTCCAACGGCCTCTTCCAAATGCGCTAATTTCGAAGCTCCGACAATCGGGGCCGTCACCGCCGGTTTTGCCAGTAACCAGGGCAGGGCGACCTGAGCCGGTTGGATACCGCGTTCGGATGCTATCTGAAAACATGGATGTGGTACCGAAAGGAAGTTTACAACCTCAAGTGCACTTCAGGGCAAGGCCCCTTCCCCCTTTCGCCGTGACTCGAATAGGGAGCGGACACCGATGGGAAAAGGCCCTCCTCGGAAAGTGCGGCCCGGAACAACCATCAGGCGAAGCGATCGGGATCGCTGCCGATTTTCCGGCAACGATCCCTGAGATTTCCGGCAAACCGTAAGAACAGGTATGGGTCCGGACGAAAAGGCAGACCCGCTTCCTTGCCCATCAATAGACCGTTACGGTCGTGACTCCGTTGTTCCAGTGGTAGAGTGTCGACCAGTTCCCGCTGAAGAGGCCGATCTTGATGGAATACACGCCCGCCGCTGTCGGGGTCCAGTTCCAAGAGTACGCCCGGCTCTCGGACGAGGCAAAGTTCTGCCCGGAAACGAACTGCTGGTACACCCGCTGCCCGGCGGCATTGTAGATCTCCAAATCGATGATCGCGCCGGAGACCGGCCCGCCGGTGTTCCGGACCGTTATGCCCACCCGGGCGGAGCTATTGCGCGCGACCGTCGCCACCGTTCCGTTATTGGTCGTGGCGAACCCGGCCCTGGTTGGCAACACGAACAGCGTCACGCTCTGCGCGGGAAGCGTGGCACTGAGCACGCTTCCCGAAAGGGAACGATCGGGCAGTCGGGTGATCGTATTGGCGGCCGTCAATTGATAGGTCTGCACGCTACCCATCGCGGTGAAGTTGGCAAGGTTTATATTAACCGACGTTGTCCCGGTCAGGTTTTTATTCACGGCCATGACGGTCAACGCACCGTCCGTAGAACGAACCGCCGCAAAAGCGGACAGAGTATCGGGGTTCGCGACACTGGCTCGAACACTGGTATCGCCGAACGTCGACCGGTTACCGTCATAGTTCCGGTAGAGTTTCATCGCCTTATAGGTGGGCGTACCGCTCTCAGGAGTCGCATACCGCGTCGCCAGATGCACTCCTTCCCGTCCGAGAATGCCCAGGATATCGGCCTGTGCCGTCGCTCCGTTGATATGCGCCTCCGCCCCCCAGTTATATTCGGTGATGGCGATCCTCGTCCCGGGGTAATACCGATCGATCCACTCTTTCAGCCGTGGGATCAATCGGACCCGGTCGTTTATCCAGGAGGCATCCGTATAGTTTGGGTCCCACAGGGAACGAGTCGAACGGTTCCGTAACAGCTGCAGGTTGACGGAGGTATCGTTGCTGAACTCTCCGCCCTGCGGGTAGCTATGGACCGAAAGAAAATCCAGCAGACGCTTGCCGGTTCTCGTTTGATGCTGACGCAACTGGTCCAGCAGCCACGGCAGAGAGTCCATGTTACCATGGCTGGCCTTATCCGGATAGTATCCCCATCCGTTCCGGTTGGCGTACCATTGATCGTACCCGCTCAGCAGGTAACCGAGCCATCCCCACTCCTCCGGGCCGACCAGAATCGCTCCGGGATCGACGTCCCGAATCTTGGTTCCGTACTCGATGATACGATCACGTAACGTGTCCAAGGTCAGACCGGTAGGATAGACGTCGCGATGGGTCGAGTGCCAGAGACTCGGTTCGTTATCGTAGAGATAGTACTGAACGCCGCCATTCCGGGCCAGTCCGAATTTGCTGACGAGATGCCGGACCATATCCTGCTGAAAGACGCTGTTCACCGGCATATTCGCATCGTTCGGGTCATTACCTTCGATCGGCTTTCCGGTGGATGCGCGAAACCCGTCTCCGGCATCCGGGAACCATTGCCAGTCGGCGTCGGTCTGCATACCGTACTTCGCGATCGAAAACGAAGCCAGTTTGGAACGGTTCGGCCCCAGCTTTGCGACCCACCCGACCATCGGGATGTTGATCATCGCCTGCGCGCCAACCCCCGCACTTTTGGTCCGGGTAATCAACGCCTCCAGCTTCCCTGCCGGTGAGTTGCTGCTCTCACCGATGCTCTCGAAAAACCAGTCGTTTCCGCGGTTGGAGGCATTGAGTTTCCAGTTATAGAGGCTAGTCGCATTGCCGCCTTCGTGAGTCAGAATAAAATTAAGATCGGAGAGCGCCGCAGCGGACGCGTAGGCTGTCCCGTAAATGCGGGGATCGATAGGTCGGCGGTCGACACTCGCGTCCACCTGGATGTAAGTCGTGCCGGTCTGTGCCGCCGCAAACGGCGCCAGCAGGGAAACGAGCGCAAGAGCGGTCATAGTTCCGGTCGGTTTTTCTACCAGCTTCCATAGGGTCATGGATCATCCTCCTGAGGGTTCCCGGTTCGTCGTTTCGTTCCTCCGCGCACCGTTCGCCCATGAAAGGACGGCGATGGCACTGCGGAGATCGTCCCCGATAAATTCACCATATTTATTTGTGCTTATATTTGTCTACTTATATAACGATTTCCTCCGGCGTCGACCGGAACCGCCCCGGAAATTTCCTTTTCTATGTGTCCGGTTTCTACGGGTCCTGGCTACGCAACGCCCCGGAAGCCGAATTCCGGACCGCCCTCCGGATTTTTCGCCCGTTTTCCCGTACCATACGGGCAGGAACACAAGGAGGCTTTTCCCTTCATGGCAACGATGACGCTCCCCGAAGTGACCGTCGAGCAGATCGAGGTCCTCGCCGATCAACTCGACCCGCAACGCGCCGCCGCCATCTATCAGGAGTACGGCTGTCTGGTCGTGCGCGGACTGATGAAACCCTATCTCGCCGACATCAACCGCGATATCGAAGACACCGTCCGGCGGGCGGTCGAACTGCTGCCCAGAGCGACCGTCGTCCCGAATATCGGATGGAACACCCCCGACGGCACCCTCTGGCTGCCCGCGCCGCCGAACTACCCCCGCGACAAACAGATCATGGTGCTCGGACTGCGCTATACCACCAGTGCGGCGTTCCTGCGGTCCGGAACGGACCCGAAACTGCTGGATATCGTGGAAGCCGTGCTCGGCCCCGATATCGAGATGTTCCTCGACGGACAGAGCCTTTACAAGGAGCCGGTCGGCGGACACCCGAAAAACCTCCATCAGGACTCGGCCTACTTCGAACACCGATTCGACGGACCCGTCGCCGTCCTCAACTACGCCGTCGATACCGATCGGGTGAACGGCTGTCTCTACGTCGTCCCCGGTTCCCATCGGCTCGGCCAGCTGACACATATCGACACCTTCTCCCACCTCGGTCTCGATCCCGACGAATGGCCGTGGGAGCGGGCGGTCCCGGTCATCGGCAATGCCGGCGATGCCATCTTCTTCCATTATCGCTGTATCCACGGTTCGCAGGAGAACCATAGCGACCGACCGCGACCGGTCTTCATCCATCGCTACCGTCGCCCGAACGACTACGTCATCGTCGGCGCGGCGACGGTCGCGGCACGGGAGGAGGCGGAAAAACGCGCCGACGAGGCAAAGAAGCAGAACCAGCACGGCTTTATGGTGCGCGGTTTCCGGCGCTATGAGGAGAGTTGACCTCTCCGGATTTTTTACTCACGGATTGCCGGTGCGCTTCACCACCGGCAACTCCGTTCACCCGTTCCGTTGACCCGTTCCGTTGACCCGGCGACGGACATTTCCACCTTGACGATGCCGCCGCCTTTGTGTTATCATTCTCCCACCGGAGTCCGCGTTACGAGACGGCGATCTCTTTCCTCCACTCTGCACCCTGCGCAACTTAACGTCGTCTGTGTGACCGGTCCGCAGCGCACCCGAACATGGCCAAGGCTTACGACCTGTCCGCCGATATCTCCTTTCAGGACGCCGCGCGTTGCGTACTGTTCGCCGCGTTTCGTATGGTGCAGGAGAACTCCGACCCCACCCGCGAAGGTCTGCGGCAAAAAGATCCCACGCCGCAGGGGATCGACGCTCTGCATGATATGCGCGTCGGGACGCGACGGCTCCGCGCCGCTCTCTCGGTGTTCGGCGCTCTCTTTCCTCCGGAGGATCTGGCCCGGTTCGAACGTCGCCTGGGAAAGATGACCGACGCCCTGGGCACCGTGCGCGACTGCGACGTTCGCATCGAAACACTCCGTCGCCTGATGGATCGACTCCCGGAAAACGAGGCCTACGGCATCTCCCGCCTGATCGTCCGTACGGTCAAGGAGCGCAATCGCCGACGAAAGGCGCTGCTCGCCGCACTCGAAAAGTGGGAAAAGGAGCGGTTCGAGCGGCAGTTCTTCAAGGCCCTCCGACGTCACCTGCCCGAGTGCCCGGACGCCCCGAAGCCCGCAGCGGATATCGCAGACGGAGAGGCCGCGTAGATGGCGAAAGCCGTACCCATTCATAAGCTGACTCACCCGGACCAAAAACTGGGAATGTCCGCGCCCGTTCTTCTGGTACGCCTCAACGAGATGCTCGAATGGGCCGCCGCCGTCCATGATCCCGCCTGCGTCGAGGAGCTGCATAATATGCGGATCTCCGCCAAGCGACTCCGGTACACCATGGAGCTTTTCCTGCCGGCGCTCGACCCGGCGGCGGCCGGGGTTCTGAGAACGGTCGAAGAGATTCAGGGACAGCTCGGCGATATCCACGACTGCGATGTCCTGCTCCCGGTCCTGCGGGAGACGATGGAGGACGAAATGGAGCGGGAACGGAAAAAGGCGCTGCGTGCCGGGAACGGCCCGCCGCCGTTTCTCGCCGCCGAAGGACTGATCGCCCTGCAACGCCGTAAGCAGGAGGAACGGAGACGTCGGTACGAGAAGTTTATCGCGTACTGGGACGCTCTTCCGCCCGAGGAGTTCGCGGATCGACTGCGACATCTCGTGCTGCAGGCCGCGCGGCACGATAATTCGGAACGGTGACCGTGCCGAAAACGGACATCGTCCCGGAAAGCCTGATCATGCGCCGATTTTCCGACCGTACTCATCTGTTTGCCGGCCTGTTGCTGGCCGGTACGCTCCTGCTGCCGTCGCCCGGCTTCGCCGGCGATGAGGGACGACGACCCGCCGCGCGACGCAAGGCGCAACGGGTCGTTCTGCGTGGCAAACTGGCGTCCGTTCGCACCGATATTCGCGATACACGGATCAAACTGCGCCAGGCGAAACGCTCCGAGGAGACGATCGCCGCCGAGGTCCGCGAAATCAAGGCGCGGCTCGATTCCACCCGCGACCGCCTGCGCCGGACCAAAGCGCGGCTTGCCCGGACGAAACAGGAGCAGGCGCAGGTCGCCGCCGCGCTGGCCGAGTCTCAGCGACGACTGCAGGAGCGAGAACTCACGCTGGCCAGACGGATGGCGGCCAACTATCGTCAGGGTCCCGTGCGCTATGCCTCCGTTCTACTCGGGTCCCGCTCGATGCGGGATATGGTTTCCCGCGCCTATGTCGTCCGCACCATCGTCCGGTACGACGCGCAGTTGATCGCCGAGATCAAGAACGACCGGCTGAATGTCCTGAAGTGGAAGCAGCAGGCCGACGCCAAGGCGCGTCAGGTAACCGAGCAGATGCGGGAACTGGCGGTACGGCAGGAGGAGCAGGCACGGGATACCCGCCGGATGCGGCACGTACTCGCCGAAGCGCGGACCCGCCGCGCCGAAATCGAGGATGAACTGGCGGCGCTGGAAGCGGATTCCGAGCGGATCGCCGCCCGGATCCGCGCCCTTCAGGAGACCCCGCTCGGACGCGCGCGACGCCTGATCGCCTTCACCGGCGGGTTCCTCCGTCCGGTCGACGGACCGATCACCTCCCGGTTCGGCATGCGCTACCATCCCATCCTTCATGTAACCAAGCTACATACCGGGATCGACTTCGGGGCCGGCATCGGGACACCGATCCTGGCGGCGGCGGACGGCGTCGTCATCTTCGCCGGGTATATGCGGGGCTACGGAAACTCGGTCGTCATCGACCATGGCGGCGGCGTCTCCACTCTCTACGGACACCAGTCCGAGATCGTCGCCGTCGAGGGGCAGAACATCGCCCGGGGACAGATGGTCGGACGTGTGGGCATGACCGGCTATACCACCGGCCCGCATCTGCACTTCGAAATCCGGAAAAACGGAACGCCGGTCAATCCGATGGGCTCCCTGTAGGCGGTTCCGGCGCGCGCATCGACAGGCCGCGCGAAACTCCCGGCTCCTGCATCGTCACACCGTACCACAGCGGCGCGGCCTCCATCGTCGTCGGGTTATGCGTGATGACGATGAACTGCGAGGTTTTCCCGAAGTCGCGCAACAGGTCGGTGAACTTCTCGACGTTCGCGCCGTCGAGCGGCGCGTCCACCTCATCCAGCACGCAGAACGGCGCGGGCCGCACCTCCAGAAACGCGAACAGCAGCGCGGTCGCCGTCAATGCGCGTTCGCCGCCCGAAAGCAGAGACAGGTTCTGCCGTTTCTTGCCCGGCGGCTGGGCCAGGATTTCGATGCCGGTCTCGAAGATATCCTCCGGATCGGTCAGGACCAGTTCCGCCGCGCCCCCGCCGAACAGACGCGCGAACAGCCGGAAGAACGCCGCGCCGACCGCCTGAAACGTCTCCATGAACACACCCCGGGTCGTCTCGTCGATCTCGGCGATAGCGGCAAGCAGGGTCGCCCGGGCCTGCTCGAGGTCCGTCTGCTGTTCGCGCAGGAAGGTCGCTCGCTCCGATAGCCGGTCGTACTCCTCGACCGCGCCGGTGTTGACGTTGCCCAGCGCCTTGATCTCCCGGCGCAGACGGCCGATCTCCTGCGTCACCGATTTGTCCGGCAGTTGCCCCTCGGTGAGGGCCAGAGCGGAGTCCGGATGCAGTTCGTACTCCTCCAGCAACCGCTGGACGATGGCGTCCCGCTGGACCTCGATCCGGGCGGCGCGGACGCGCGCCGACTGCGCCTGTTCGGTCGCTCGCGACGCCCCCCGTTCCGCCGCCTTGATCCGTTCGGTGAGCTGAAAGTTCTCGTTCAGGAGCGATTGTCGACGGTCACGCCACTTCTCGAACCTGCCGGTCGAATCGTTCAGCGCCTGCCGCACCCGCTGTTCCGCCGCCCGCAGTTCGGGCGCGGCCTCCTCCTCCCGGGCCGCGGTCCGCTGTGCCTCCTCCGCCTGGGTGCGCCGCTCCTCCATACGCACGGACGCCCGCAGGGCGGCATCGCGGTTCCGGTCGGCCTCACGGGTTCGGGCATGGATGCGTTCGCGCAGGGACGCCACCTCCGCGCCGAGGGTCCGAGTTTTCCTCTGCGCCTCGTCGCGCCGCACGGTCAGGACGGCCCGCCGCCGCTGCATCTCCTCCCGGGTCGCCTGTGCGCTCTCATCGATCGACTCGCTGCCGGAGACGGCGGCCGCCAGCGCGGTCTCCCGGGCCGTGTCGGACGTTCCCGCGTCGCGCAACGCCACGATGCGTTGTGTCAGCGATTCGGTTTCCCGCTCCAGACGCACCAGGTCCAGATGGGCCAGTTCCCGCCGTCGCTCGGCCTGCGTCCGCGTCTCCCGCGCCCGTTCCGCCGCCGTTCGCGCGCGAACGACCTCCGCCTGCGCCTCCTCCGCCTGTCGCCGTGCCACCGCTTCGCGTTCGCGCAGTTGCTCGCGCCGCGCCTCGCCCTCCTCCGACGCCGCCGTCAGTTCGCCGATCTCCCGTTTGCGTCCGAGCAGGTTGGCGGTCTGTCGGGCCTGCGAACCGCCGGTGATCGCGCCGGTCGGGACGACGACCTCGCCGTTCAGCGTCACGATCCGCGCCCAGTCGCGCCGCAGCCGTTTGGACACCGACAGGGCCGTTTCGAGATCGTCGACGATCAGCACGCGGGCGAGCAGAACGCGGACGGCGGCGGTGACCTCGGCCTCATGCCCGACCAGGAGAGCCGCGCTACCCCGGACCCCGGCATACTGCCGGGCCGCCTGAATCAGAGTGTCCGGAATCTCCGGGTCGCGCAGGGCATCCAGCGGCAGGAAAGTCGCCCGTCCCCCGCGCCGCTCGTTCAGAAAGCGGATGGCCGCCCGGGCCTCGGTCTCGGTGTCGGTGATGATGTCCTGAAGGCTGGCGCCGAGCGCGACCTCGATCGCGGTATCCAGTTCCGCCGGGACCCGGATCGCGTCCGCCACCACCTGATAACGCCCGGTGAGATGCTGTTCCTGTACGGCGCGCACCACCGAGCGCACCCCGGCGAAATACCCTTCCTGGGCCGCCTCCATCTCCTCCAGGGCGCGGAGCCTTGCCCGGAGTTCCGCCAGGCGGCGCTCCTGGGTCGTCCGTTGCTCGGCCAGGGCGTTCGTCCGCTCGACCGCGCGGAGCCGCGCCGGTTCCCGCTCCTCGTTCAGTACCCGTTGCGCCTCCGTCAGGGCCGCGTCGGCCTCCGCGACCGCCGCCGTCAGGGCCTCGGTCATCTCCCGCCCGGTTTCCCGTTCCCGTTGCCGCTCCCGCCGTCGGGTTTCCGTCTCGGCAATTTCTCGTTCCCGGGCCGCGATCCGTGTTTTGACCGCCTCCCATTCGGCACGCTGCGCGGCCAGTCGTTTCGCCATCTGCAGGAAATCGGCCTCCTGCCCGGCCACCGTGCGGGTCAGGTCGTTCAGGGCGCGTTCGGTTTCGCGCGCCTCCTCCTCGGCGGCGGCCAGTTCCCGGTTTCTGTGCGTCAGGTCGTCCTCGAACGTCTTCGTTTCGGCTCGCAGTCGTTCCGCTTCCGTCTCCCGATCCGTCCGCTCCTGCGCCAGTCCGGCCAGGTCTCGCTCCAGTGATTCGGCGGCGCGCAGGGCGGCGGCGCGCCGTTCGGTCGACAGGGCGATCCGTCCGGCGATCCGTTCCCCCTCGGCCAGGGCGGTCTGCTGCAGAAGGCGTGCGCTGTCCATTTCGGCTTCCGCCTCGGTGATCCGTTTACCCAGCAGGCCGACCGAGTTTTCCAGCGCGGACGCCTCCGCCCGCAGGGACTCGGCCTCACGGTCGGCGTTCCCGGCCATCGCCGCCAGTTCGTCCCATTCGTCCCGATAACGCGCATAATCGGCGGCGAGTAACCCGACCTCGATCTCGCGCAGACGGTCGGTCAGTTCGTGGTAACGGCGGGCGGTGGCCGCCTGCGCGGCCAGCGGTTCCAGTTGCGATTCCACCTCACGGGCGATATCCCGGATACGGATCAGATTCTGCTCGGTGTTTTCCAGCTTGCGGTGCGCCTCGCGTTTGCGAACCCGGTATTTTTTGATCCCGGCCGCCTCCTCGAACAGTTCGCGGCGATCCTCCGGGCGGGCCGACAGGATCGCGTCGATTTCGCTCTGGTTGACGATCGCGTACGCGCCGCGCCCGACCCCGGTGTCCAGAAACAGTTCCGTGATATCCTTCAGGCGGCAGGGAACCTTGTTCAGCAGGTATTCGCTGTCACCCGAGCGGTAGATGCGCCGGGTGACGGTCACCTCGGAGAAGTCGAGCGGGAGAAAACGGTCTTCGTTGTCGACGGTCAGGCTGACCTCCGCCATGCCCATCGGCTTGCGTCGCGAGGAACCGGCGAAGATAACATCCTGCGCCTTCGACGCACGCAGGGAAGACGCCTTCTGTTCCCCGAGGCACCAGAGGAGACTGTCCACCACATTGGATTTGCCGCTGCCGTTCGGACCGACGATGACGGTGACGCCATCGGAGAACTCGATGTCGGTTTTGTCGGCGAATGTTTTGAACCCGTGGAGCGTGAGGCGTTTCAGACGCATGGAGACGCGTTCCGGAGGCCGTTTCTTCGCAGAAATACCGGCTCCGATTCCGATTGTAACGGCAGGGAGACCCTCTGTCAAACGAGCGAAGTTTTGAGTGGGCGAAACCGGCCGGGTTATGGTACATTCGGGCTGTTTGCCCGTCGGATACGTTCCTATTCCGTCGCCCCTGTTGGCCGTTTTCGCTTATTTCGTATATCTCGCATATCTCGCTTACCATCCGACAGAAAAGGATAACCAAATGCGCGCTGGTTTGTTTCCGGGTATCGTTGCCTCTGCGCTGATTCTCCTGACCGGCGTTCCGCCGGTATCGGCGCAGACCAACGGAAATCGGGTTCTTTGGAGCGGTGACGTCGATGGCACCGTCGAGCTGGAGTTTCGCAAGAAGGAAGTCCGAGTCCATGTCGTCAGCGGAAAGAAAACCGAGAATGTGCAGAGTTTCTTCCGCAAACGGCTGCCGGAAAAATCGATCCGGGTCCAGGTGCTGCGCCAGGAGGGACGAGGGCCGGTCGAGGTCTTTCAGCAGCCGGCGAAGAGCAACAAATTTACGACCGGCGTTCGTATCTCCGACGAGATGAACGGGCGTAGCCACTACCGTATCGTCCTTACCTGGTAATCGGGACGGAGGAGGTTCGGTCCGGCCTGACGCATTGTATTTCGAACGACGACGCGGCCTTTCGAAAGGAGAGACGACGATGCGACTGGGCGGACCGGCGACCGGAGATTCCTCGACCCCCGAGGCATGGATTGCGACTCTGCGACGACTGAACTACCGCGCGGCCTACTGCCCGGTCGGGCTTGACGCCGACGAGGAACGGATCGCCGCTTACGCGCGAGCGGCGGCGGACGCCGACATCGTGATCGCGGAAGTGGGCGCATGGAGCAATCCGATCAGCCCGGAGGAAGCCGTGCGACAGGCCGCCCTTGACCGGTGCAAGGCCGCTCTGACGCTGGCCGAACGGATCGGGGCGGTCTGCTGTGTCAACATCGCCGGGGCGCGCGGGGAGACGTGGGACGGACCGCACCCGGATAATCTGACCGGGGAGACCTTCGACCGGATCGTCGATACGACGCGCGAGATCATCGATGCCGTGGAACCGCGGCGGACGTTCTACACGCTCGAACCGATGCCCTGGGTTTTCCCCGACTCGCCGGACAGCTATCTGCGCCTGATCGCCGCGATCGATCGTCCGCAATTCGGCGTCCATCTGGACCCGGTCAACATGATCAACTGTCCGGCGCGGTGCTTCGACAATGCCGGTTTCCTGCGCGAATGCTTCGAAAAGCTGGGACCGTACGTGAAAAGCGTTCACGCCAAGGACATCACGATAGCGCCGAAACTGACGGTGCATCTGGACGAGGTGCGTCCGGGTCTGGGCGTTCTGGACTACCGGGTGTTTCTGACCGAAGCGGCGAAACTCGGACCGGATATGCCGTTCCTGCTCGAGCATCTGCCGACCGCCGAGGAGTACGATCTGGCCGCCGCGCACGTCCGCTCCGTGGCGCGGGAGATCGGCGTCGCGCTGTAGAAGGTCGAAGGCGCTCCCCCGGACGGCCGCCGGGGGAGCGCCTCGCCGGCTATTTCCGCGGTCGGCGGACGATGCCCGCGAATCCGAGCAGTCCGACTCCCAGCAGGACGATTGCCCCCGGTTCCGGCGCCTGCGTGATGGCGAACGCCAGGAACTGGGTCTTTTGCGCCGGGCTGAAGTTATCGTCGGAGACGATCAGCAGGGCGCGTTCCCCGCCGCCCAGGTCCGGTCCCAGGGTCAGGGCCTCGATATTGTCCAGCACGAGGGGGTTGTTGCCGGCATCCCGCAGGGTGGAAAAGTCCAGCAGAAGGCTCTTGGCGACCGAGGTATACGACTGGCCGACCACGGAGTCCAGCCCGCTCACATCGGTCGCGCCGGTCAGTGAGAACTGGTACAGCTTGATCGTGTACCCGGTGCCGCCGCCCGCCGTCCCGCCGACGGTGAACGAACGCTCGAGCGCCAGATAGTGATCGTTCCCCAGGTTGAGAATATCGACCAGTCCCTGCACCGCAAAGTTGGTCGCCGTCGTCGGTTCGGCCAGCGGGTCGATGGTGTAGATATACTGGGCCAGAGCGGTGTTGGTAGCGGTGGAGTACCGCACCAGGCGCACCGGTTCCGCCACATTGAAGATGGTCGGATCGGTCGGGTTGCTGTTCGGCGCCGGGCTGTCCTGCCGCAACGGCCCTTCGTTGGCGACAAGATAGGTCCCGTCGTCCGCGAACGTCATCGATTCGAGGCCGAGGTTGCCGAACGTGCCGTGTCCGGGGCTGATATTGAACGAGGACGGGGTGTCGAAGTTATTCAGCTGCCGCCCGGTCGCGCGGTCGAACTCGTAGATCGAGGTTTTCAGGCCCGCCCCGGCGTTTCCTTCCGACGTGATAAAGACACGGCTGCCGTCCGCCGAAAGACGGGCATTCTCAAAATCGTTATTGCCGGTGGCGAACGTGGCGTTGCCGGCCGGGTCGAGCAGCGAGGTCACCCCGGTGAACGTCACGCCGTTGAAGGAGGCCGACGTGATATCGGCGGTCAGGGTGTAGAAACGCGGACTGGCCTGATCGTCGCTGTTGGACACGTAGGAGCCGGTCGCCGCGTCATAGTCCAGCCCGGAGAGTCCGCCGATGGTCGTTCCTCCGAAGGTCGGTTTGGGCGTGCCGGGCGCGCCGTAGGACTGTTCTCCGAGAAACCGAATCGCCTGAACGCTCTGGGCGTGGGCATTCAGCGGAAGAAGCGAACCGCCGATAATAGCGGCAGCGGCGAAGGAAGCAAGTCGCGCCATGTCATTTCCTTTCTCCGATCGGCGAACGTCGGTCCGAAGAGTCGGTGACTCGCCGTCGGACCCCGTATGATAGCAGATTCGGATTAAGTCCGTGTTAAGGAAAAGAAACCGGCAAAATCCGGCGTAACGATACGAACCTGTTTTCCGTTATAGGAGTGTTGGCAGGCGGAAACAGCGAGGTTTCGGCAGGAGAAAATATGGCGGATATCCGGACAGGCAACCTGATCGATCAAATAGGGGCGGCGATGCGCGCGGCGCGGATACGCCGCGAATACGACGACCGTCTTCCGTTTCCGGCCTTCGACAGC
This sequence comes from Capsulimonadales bacterium, assembly GCA_033762295.1. Lineage (GTDB taxonomy): Bacteria > Armatimonadota > Armatimonadia > Armatimonadales > Armatimonadaceae > JANRLW01. Next base: position 56,803 of record JANRLW010000093.1, on the reverse strand, counting down.
ACGAAAGACCTGTTCCAGCATCCGGCCTTCTCCCCGCCGAAGAAAGCGCCCCGGAGGCTTTATTTCGTCTACTACCCCTCTCCGCTGTCCCGGATGCTCTGGCGTCTGTCGGTGGTTCGGTTTACGCGCGCCGGTCGCTGGTTCGCCCTGCTGACCTTCGCTCTGTTCTTCATCGGATCGTTCTCAATCGAGATACAGGTGTATGTGCCGTTCCTGTATGCGGCGGCCCTCTGGGGAGTGGCGTTTCTCGGCGTTCTGCTGTTCCGCCCCCGTGTCACGCTGACGGCGCGGCATCCGGACCGGGTCCGGGCGGGGGAAACCCTGGTGTGCGAGGTGAGCGTGACCCAGAACGGGCATCTGCCGGGCCTCGATCTTCAGTTGTTGCCGGCACGCCTGCCGCTGCGTATCGACGCCGTTCCGCCGGACGGCGTCCCGCTCGGAACGATGCGCCGAGGAGAGACCCGTCGGGCGCGCCTCGGGCTGTTCTGTCCCCGGCGCGGCGCGTATCCCCTGTGGGGATGGCGGGTGGAGACCGATTTCCCGACCGGCCTGATGACCGCCTATCGTTCGTTTCCGCAGTCTTCCACGCTGTTCGTTCACCCGAATTTCACGACCATCCGGCAAATGGAGGTCCCGATCGGTCGACGACACCAGCCGGGCGGGGTCGCGCTGGCCTCGAAAATCGGCGAGAGCATGGAGTATCTGGGGAACCGCGAGTTCCGCGAGGGGGATAATGTCCGGGATATCGACTGGCGGGCGACCGCGCGTCTGGGGGGAACGCCGATCGTCCGGGAGTGGCGCGAGGAGTACTTCCAGCGGGTCGGCGTCGTTCTGGATACGTTCGTTCCTCCCGATCTTCCGGTCGATCGCAAGGTGATTCGCCGGGTGCTGTTCGAGCGTGCCGTCTCGCTGGCCGCCGCGGTCGGCGATTACATGGCGCGGCAGGACTACCTGGTGGATATTTTCGCCGCCGGGCCGAACCTGTATCATCTGACCGCCGGGCGCAGCCTCGCCTATCTGGAACAGATCCTGGATATTCTGGCCTGTGTCGAGGAGAGCGAAACGGAACCGCTTTCGGTGGTCGAACCGCAGATTCTGGGCAATCTGGAGCAGTTGACCTCGGTGGTCTGCGTCTTCCTGGAGTGGGATGAGGTACGACAGGCCTTTGTCGAGAACCTGCGGCGGGGCGGGGCGGGAGTCAAGGTATTGCTGCTGGTCGAGGAACCGACGACCGTCGCGACCCGCGATGTCACCGTGATCGACCGCGATCTTTTCCGTTCGGGAGCGGAGGTGCTATGACCGTCCCTTCGATATCCCACCCGAACGTCGCGGAAACGCGGGAGGCGTTGCGCCGCGCCGACAGCGGGATCATGCCCTGGACGGTGGCCGCCGCCGGGCTGGTCGCGCTTCTGACACTGACCATGACCGCCGGATGGATGCCGCTGCCCCCGGTCTTCGCGCTGTTGATTCTGGCGTCCTATGTGTCCACGGCCCGACTGGAAGGACAGACCTTCCACCGGTGGTGGGTCCGCCTGGGCCTGATCGTCATTATCATCGTCCTCAATCAGGCGCAGCCCAACAACGGAGACTTCGCGTTCGGCAGCGCCCGCGCCCGAAACATCCTGGCGCAGGTCTACGCCGCCGAGTTCGTGATCCAGTGCTGGCGGCGGTCGGGGCAGCCGGTGCGGTCCCGCCTGATCGCCATCGTCGCCTCCGGTCTGCTGATGCTTTCGTCCGCCAACACATTCGACGAGCGATTCATCAAGTATCTGGCCCCGCTGTACATGCTGTTTCTGGGAATGGCGCTCTACACCCATCGTCCCCGCCTGCTTTCACGGATGGCGGTGGTAGGGCGCGTGGTGTTCCTGGTCCTCACGCTGGGAGTCGGCGCGACCGGCTATCTGTTCGTCGACTTCAACCGCGGACGCATCACCGAACTGGGCAACCGTCTTCTGGGTGAACGCTTCAACTTTGAGGCGACGGGTATGGCGTCGAACCCGTCGCTGGGCGAGACCTTCGGATTGCGCGGCGGAACGCAGCGCGTCCTGCGAATCACCGGGTTTGTCGGCGATCCGCATCTGCGCGGCATGGCGTTCGACCGGTACGAACAGGGCCGCTGGTACCCGTCCTTTGCGGATCGTCGCTATCGTCCGGCCACGGAACGGGAACTCAATCCGTCGAACGTCGCCCGGGCGACGATCACCGAGATGACGATCGAGAAGATGGGCGGCGACACCCCGCTGCTCTTCGCGCCCCTGCAAACGGCGACACTGGCCCTGATCGAACCGGCGGAGATGGACTGGGCGCCCGAGTCCGGAGGACCGATCCGCACACGGGCGCGTCCGCCGTTCGACTACCGGGTGGGCGTCTCGTCGTCCGAGACCTACCAGGGACTGCTGGCCAACCCGTTGAAGGCGGAGGAGCGGACGCGTTATCTGCAGTTGCCGTCCCGATTCGACCCACGGGTAACCGAACTGGCGAAACGGATCACGAAGGGTGCGGGAACCGACGCCGAAAAGGTCGAAGCGGTGATCGGTTATCTGATCGGGAACTACTCGTACAGTCTGCGGTTCCGTCCCGGACGCGGGGAACCCCTGGTCAACTTCCTGACCGCCGAACCGAAACGACCGGCTCACTGTGAGTATTTCGCGGCGGCGTCGGCGATGCTTCTGCGCTGTGTCGGCGTCCCGACCCGGTACGTTACGGGGTATTTCGCACACGAGGGCGACGGGCCGAATATCACGGTCGTCCGTCAGCGGGACGCCCATGCCTGGTCGGAAGCATGGATCGCCGGAGTCGGCTGGGTGACGGTGGAAGCGACCCCCGGCGACGGGCGGCCCGATGCCGACCAATCCCCCCCGGAGTGGTGGCGGCGTCTGCTGGAGCGGACTCAGGACGGACTGCAGATATTTGCCGAGTTCCTGGCCGGGCTGAGTGCGGAACAGGTGGCGGCCATCGTCGCCGTGATTCTCGGGGCGGGCGGAATCTACGGGTTCCGGCTGTACCGTCGCCGGAAGATGGCGCTGGCCCTGGCATCGTTTGCCTATGCGCCGCCGGAGCGTCGTCTGGCCGAACTGATCGTTCGTTTCGAGGCGGTCTTCGCCCGGCGCGGACAGGCATTTCCCCCGTCCCTCCCGTATCGGGAGCACCTGGACCGGCTGGCCGACGATGCCGGGACCGGGAAGAGGCCGGCGACGGCGTCGCTCCTGGACGCCGCACGGCGCTTCGTCGCCCTGTATGAGGCAAGCCGCTTCGGAAACCGGGGCGATGAACCGACGATAAGAACGTTACAGGAATTGGTGGAAGAGATGGAACGGACAAAAACGCCGGACCGTTAGCAATCATATACCCACGAAAAGGAAACTATGACCATTACTACGACTGCACCTCTTCCGGAACGGCTCAACGCCCGTGCCGCCGCCAGTGCGCCCGGATTATCGGAGGCGTTCGTCCGGCGGGTACGTTTGATCGAGGAGAACCTGGGGCGGATCATCAAGGGGAAGGGCGAAGGGATCGCCATGGTGCTGACCGCGCTGATGGCGGGGGGACACATCCTGCTGGAGGATGTTCCCGGCACCGGAAAGACGACCCTGGCGAAGGCGCTGGCGCGGTCGATCGACGGTGAGTTCCGGCGCATTCAGTTCACTCCGGACCTGCTTCCGGCGGACGTCACAGGCACCTCGTTCTACAACCCGCGCGACGGTTCGTTCACCTTCCGCGAGGGACCGGTCTTTACGAATATTCTGCTGGCCGATGAGATCAACCGGACGTCGCCGCGCACGCAGGCCGCCCTGCTCGAAGTCATGAGCGAAGGGACGGTGACCGTGGAGGGGCAGCGACGCGATCTGGCGCCGCCGTTTCTGGTGGTGGCAACGCAGAATCCGTCGGATTACGCGGGAACCTACCCGTTGCCGGAGGCGCAGCTGGACCGTTTCGCCGTCCGGATCACCCTCGGTTATCCCGACCCGGAACATGAACTGGAGGTGCTTTTCACCCACAACGACCATCATCCGCTGAACGATCTGCAGCCGGTCCTGACGACGGCGGACGTACTGGAGTTGCAGGCGGCGGTTCGGACGGTCCGGGTGGAACGAGCGGTAGCCGAGTATATTTTACGCATTGTCGACGTGACGCGTCAGGATGGTCGCCTGCGGCTGGGCATCTCGCCGCGCGGTTCTCTCGCGCTGTACCGGATGGCGCAGGCGCGGGCGGCGATGGCCGGACGAGACTTCGTCCTGCCGGAGGACGTTCGCTCGCTGGCCGTGCCCGTCCTCGCCCATCGTCTGCAACTGGATACCAAATCTCGGTACGGCGGTCTGATGCCCTCTCATATCATCGAGGAAGCCCTCGAAAAGACCCCGCTCCCCCGATAGAGGCGATAGAGGCGATAGAGGCGATAGAGACGGAGACGCAACAAAAGGGGACGCCGTCCGCGTCCCCTTTTATTGGCGTCTACCGGCGTTGACCGCTGAAGAACGTTTTCGCTTCCTCCAGCGAGAGGCGCCCGTCGCCGTTCGCATCCGCTCCCCGTATCCGCGCCCAGAGTCTCGGAGCCTCGCTTTCCGTCACAAAACCGTCCCGGTCCTTGTCCAGTCCGCCGAAGATCGCCTCCAGCCCCGTGCCACGCTCCCCTCGCCCGAACCGGCGCAGAACGTTCCCGCTCTCGCCCGGCTTCTGTCCCGGCACGATGTACTCGACGTAACCGAGGTGCATCTCGTCGAACGTCTGCGCTCCCCAGCGTACCGTCTTGCCGGGGTCCGGGTTCGCGGGATTGCGGTCGCTGTTGTCGTACCAGGCGCGGAACGTGACCTGGTCGCCCGCCCTGACGTCCAGCGGTTCGGCGAGGACGTAGTTCAGCTGCCAGTTGAAGTCGTAACGCGGGATGTCCAGCAGCGTGGTCGTCTTCCCCTCCCGCGTGTGCTCGTATCGCGCCGCCTTTCCGCGAACGCGCATGTGCGGCAGATAGGATAGCACACGAACATCCGTCGGGACGCGCAGTTGCGCCGTGACCTCGTGATGGTCCGCGCCGGGCGGGATCGCGAACCGGAGATTGGCGATACTGGCGGTATGGACCTCGCTCCGGGGGGGTGTTTCGGCGAAAACCAGTCCGATCTTCGTCCGGTCGGTCGTCGCGGTCCCGTTGGGTGTGTAGTGAATCTGGAACCGCAAGACCGCTCCGCGCGGGATGCGTTTCGCCAGTCCGTCCGGGTAGATCAGAGCGCTGTTTCCGGGGACATAGACCCCGAAGAATCCGCCCAACTCCTCGGCCCGTTCGGCAAGTCGCTCCCGTCCTCCCGTGGCGGCCGTCTCCGGCGTACGGACAAAGACCAGGACATGATGTACGACGCGCCGATCTCCGGGCATAACCTCGATCTTCCGCACCCAGCGATCCTCGGTAAAGCCGGTAGGGACGTTGACGTTCTGATACGGCATGGTGCCCGTGGCTTTTACGGCGATCGGTCGGGGCAGTTCGAAGACGGCGTCCGGCTTCCCGATCGTCCATCCGCCCGTGTAACGCACCGGGGCGGGCGCGTCTTTCGGATCACCTGCGGGCATCCCGCCCTCGATCCAGGCGTACAGGGTCTTCCGGTCGGCGTCGGGCAGGGACATATCGTTGCGCCACGGGCCGCCGGCGTTCTTCGCGGCGAACCAGGGCGGCATCAGTCCCCGCTCGGTCACGTACCGGAGCATCGCCGCGCGGGCTTTGACGGACTCATAGGTGTCGAGAGCGAACGGCGCGACGCCGCCGGTTCGGTGACAGGAGACGCACTTCGCCCGGAGAATATGTTCGACCGCGCCATGATAGGTCGGCGTGGCGCGACCGGACGTTTCCTCGTCCGCCAGCAGACAGCCCGGCGCGGGAGCGGACGTCGCTCCCGGTTCCTTCCCGGCAAGGACGGCATCGAGCGCATCGGCCAGGAATCGATGGCGCGGCGCGGGCAGACTCGCCCCGATGACGTACTGGTCATCGACGCCGCCACGGTAGCGGATACGGCCCGTATCGTCGAGCACGAAGACCTCCGTCGTGGTCTTCGCCCCGAGTGCGCGGGCCACCGACCGCTCGCGGTCAGAAAGGTAAGGACCGTCCAGACCGAGTCGCCGGACCTGCGCCTTCATATCCGCCACGGGTTCGATCGAGGACGGATTTACGAAGACGAATCGCACCCCCTTCGGCGCATAGACGTCCTCCAGACGGCTTAAAGTCGGTCCGTACTTCTGACTGAGCGGGCAGGTCGTTCCCGTCAGGGCGACGACGGTCGCCTTCGCTCCCTCGACCGGCACCCGGACCGCCTTCCCGGAAAGATCGTTTGCCCGAAAAAGCGGAGGGACGACCGTCCGGTCGGGTTGAGCGTTCGCCGTCCGGCGCGCGTCGGACGCTCCGGGCGACGGCAGGAACGCGCCGCTCAGAACGACACCCGTCAACAGAATGATCCAAGGAAAACCGGCGTCTCGCATTCCGTATACCTTTCCTCCATCCGTGCGGGCGGACGGACCGCCCAACGATGGTTCCCTGATACGGGCAGACGATTTTCGCCAGGGTTTGTTCACTTCCTCATTAGTGAACTCGTTTGCCTGATTTGCGTCTGCGAGAGCCGGGGAGCCGTTATGAAATCGTTTTGGGTTTTGTGGTTTTTGCTGGTGTTGCCGGTAAAAACGGGGTGCGCTCAGGAGGCCGTTACGGACGCTCGCGCACCGGGTTGGCACGAACACAGGTTGACTTTTGGGCAAACGATACGCTGGTTCCGGGTCTATGTCCCGAAAACACTGCCCGATAAAGCACCGGTGGTCGTTCTTCTGCATGGCGGCGGTCAGAGTATGCGGAAGATTTTTCAGGAGGCTGCCGGGGGAACGCGGGAATGGCCGCGACTCGCCGAATCCGAGGGTTTCCTGCTCCTGACACCGAACGGAACCAACCCGCGCACCAACGACACAAAAGGCGATCAGCAGAACTGGAACGACCTGCGCCCGGTCAACTCGAACCGCGATTCACAGGCCGATGATGTTGGCTTTATCCGTGAACTGTTGCGCTGGACGGAGACGCACTACTCGATGGATTCGAAACGAGTCTATGTCACCGGCGCGTCCAATGGCGGCATGATGACGTTCCGCCTGCTGATTGAGGCTCCGAAACTGTTTGCGGCAGGAGCGGCCTTTATTGCCAATCTGCCGGAAGACCGGAGCCAGTATGTTGCGCCACGCCGGACGACGCCCCTGATGATTGCCAACGGGACAAAAGACCCGCTGGTGAAGTGGGAAGGGGGGAATGTGGCAGGGAATCGGGGGCGCACACTTTCCACGGACGCCACCGTAGAGTGGTGGACAGCGGCGAACAAAACCGACACCGCCCGAAAAACAACCGAAACCCTGCCCGACCGTGACCCCGGTGACGGCTGCCGCCTCCACAAAACCGTGTATCCCGCCGCACCGGGGGGAGCGTCCGTTCTCTTTTACCGGGTGGAGGGTGGCGGACACGCCATGCCCTCGATTTCTCATCCGCTGGCGGACAAGCCTTTGATTCGTCGATTCATTGGCCCGGTGTGCAGGGACGTCGAAGGCGCGAAACTGGCCTGGGACTTCTTCAAGGACAAAACTCGTTCTCGTTGATGGAGTTTACGGGTTTTCCGCCAGCGCCGGACGCAGATTCGCGTAACACCAGGCGCCCAGGGTGGTCGGCGTGGTCGTGATGAAGTCCCGTTCCGGTTCGGTTTCCATGGCGGTCGCGATCGTTCGCGCCATCTCGGTCAGGGCCACCGCCACCGCCGGGGTCATTCCCGCGCCGATCAGCGCCGCCTGTTCCTCCTCCTCGGAAATCGGGATCGGTTCGATCGGTCGCCCGACCGCCTCAGCCGCGATCGACAACACCTGACGAAAGGTCAGATGTTCCGGGCCGTACACCCCCTGAACCGACTGACCGGTCCATTCGCCGGACAGCAAACGGGCGGCCACGATATCGCCGATATCCCGGGGGTCGTTCCAGGGCAGGGGAGCTTCGAGCGGGAAGGCGGTCGGGTAAACGCCCTGGCGCATCGGTTCGATGGCCGATAGCAGGTTGGTAAAGAAACAGCCGGGCCGCAGATGGCAGAGATGGGCGCCGGTCGCATTCAGAAGGTCCTCGACCTGTCCCAGCGCGCCGATCAGCGTCGCTTCGCGCCGCGCCGCGCCCGCGCTGCTGAGCAGCACGATCCGGGAGATCCCGTTCTGCCGAATCGCGTCCGCAGCCAGTCGCCCGGATCGCAGGATATCGCCGATCGGGTCCTCGGACCGGTCATCGGTCGGGATCAGCCAGAACAGCGCGTCGGCGTCGGCGGTCGCCTGCAGAACGTCGTCGAGATGATTCATGTCTCCCTGACGGACATCGCACGCCGCACGTACCGCCGCCCCGAGTCGTTCCGGGCGACGCACCAGCAACGTCGGTCGTGCGCCCGCCTGCATCAGCAACGGAACGACGCGCGACCCGATATGTCCGGTCGCCGTGGTGACAACGATTTTCATAATGGTATCTCCGTTCTCCTGGGAATTCTGACTCCCGTTTTCAGCATAACGCTTTCAGGAATCGAATGCCAATCGACGAAGAGTACCGGGCCGAACGGCGACCTCAGGGCGAGGATGTCTCCCAGGCGGAAGCCATGTCAAAGACCTGAAGCGAGTCGATATGCGCGGTCCCCTCCCGGGCGTACACTTCCAGCGAACGGTTTTCCGCAGGGAGAAGGGCACCCATCGCCATGTAGGCGCGGCCATCATTCCCGAATATCTCGATGGAGGCGCGATCCACGAGCAAACGCAGACGGACCCGGCCGTTCACCGGTGTCAACGGCGCTTTCCGGTCCCCGCAGATCAGTTCTCCGGCCTTCGTATCGTAACGTACCGGCACCCCCCGGATCACGAAGCCGATCTCCGACGCCGTTCCGCACGACAGTTCGGCGACGATATCGAACTCCTCTCCCTCAAATCCCCCTCCCGCCAGCGGGTTTCGTCCCGGTTCCAGGTCCTGTGGCGTGAGGAGACGGGGGTTTCGCCGCAGAGTCTCCAGTTCACGCACCGGGTTGGCCCAAAGGCGCAGTCCCTCCCCGGTTCGGTGCAGGGTGAGTTCGACCGGGATACCCATCATCTGGTTGAACGGCATTCCCGGCAGGGAAACCGTGGCCCACGGAACGAGGATGCGGCGACCGTCCTCCGCCGGCAGGTCGTTGAACGTCTGCGAGGCGTACCAGGCGTTCCCATACTGCATCGGGTGCGGTCCGGATTCCGGCCGGAACGTGACGCCGTCAAAGCTGCCGATCAGGTAAAGGCCGTTTCCGCCGTAGAAGATCCATCGCGTCTCTTTCGGGTCCTCCTCGCACGCGATCTCGAAAAACTCGGGGCATTCGGTCGATCCGGGCAGGACGACGTCGCTCATCCTCTCCCAACGCTTCAGATCCTTCGAGGAGAAGAGCGCGAAATCGTTCCCGTCCAGATACAGCGCCATCACCCATTTGCTGTCCGGCACATAGCGGAAGACTTTCGGGTCACGGTTTTCCCCGACGATATGCGGAAGCACCGGGTTGTGCGGATACTTGGTCCAGGTCCGGCCCCGGTCGTTGCTGTAGGCGATCCCCTGGGTGAACGGTTTCCCGGCGGCCGTGAAGATGCAGATCAGGGGTTCCTCGGTTCCGGTCCGAAAACCGGCGGTATTCTCCCGATCCGTCACCGCCGACCCGGAGAACATGGTGCCATGTTCGTCCGGGTAAAGCGCGACGGGCAGTTCCGTCCAGCGGATCAGATCCTTGCTGACGGCGTGTCCCCAGTGCATGTTGCCCCAGCCCCAGCCGTACGGGTTATGCTGAAAGAAGAGGTGATATTCCCCTCCGTGGTAGACCAGTCCGTTCGGATCGTTGGTCCAGCCACGCCGGGGCGAGAAGTGGAACTGCGGACGCAGTTTCTCTCGGTAGAGGGTGTCGGCGCTCCGGATTTCATCGGAGGATTCGATGGCATCCAACCCCTCGGAATCCTCCGGCAGTCGATCGACCGTGAGGACGGCTTTTCGACCGTGAAACTCGCCGACCTCCGCGAACGCCCACCAGTGCGGTTCCGCGTCGGCCAGTTCGATCTCAAACTCCCGTACCGGCTCTCCCTCGATCGCCAGCGACATCCGCCGTTTCGGTCCGCCGGTCCGTACGGGCAGGTTCAGATATCGATGCGTCAGCGTGATCTCGCGGGTCGCCCGCTCGATCAGGACGGGAGGCGTCCGGTCGGTCAGAACGATATGGTCGACCGGAACAGGTTCCCCTTCGCCGGTCGCCCGGTCCGTGATCCGGAGGAACGCCGTCTTCCCCGCCAGGTCGCCGACGTCCCAGAACGTCGGGGCCGGCGCGTCGGCGCCGCCCGGCCGATCGTTCGGTCCGGTCGCGCTGCGAACGACCTGTCCCTCCACGAGAAGCTGCAGGGTCAGGTTCTCCGTGTCCTTGCCGCCGATCCGGAAGGAGAGATAACGGCGTTCGATCACGAACTCCGGCGAGGTCAGGGTCTCCCCATCGAAATCGGCCGGAGCGATGTCGTCGGCGACCAGAGCGGTCAGCGGAAAGGTGGTGAAACGGAGTCGCTCATACGGCGTCTCGGAGCCGGTCTCGTAGAGGCAGGCGATACGCCCGTCCGCCAGCACGGCGAGGTCGGAGTACGCGCCCGGTCCCTCCCGCAAAACGAGCGACACCGGCCAGGTCGTCCCGTCATCGAAACTGGCGCGCACGGTAAGATTCGTTCGTGCGTTCCGGTTCGCCGGATTGCTGAACAGGAGAACGCCGGGAACTCCGTCCGTCGACCATCGATAGCGACGGAGGGCGGCCTGGCAGATCGGTTCGATCAGCTGGTCATCGAACCCCGGGTCTTTCCAGGTCGCCCCTCCGTCCTCGCTAATCGCCACCTGCCGGTTTCGCCGGGCAGGGTCGTAATTACGCATGTTCAGCAGGAGGCTTCCCTCTTCGCGCTCCGCCACCGTACATTCGTTGACCCGGTCGACCGGGGTCGATCCGCCGAGTTTCCAGCTTGCTCCATGATCGTCGGAGTAGATCACGTGCGAGAAGTAGCGTTCGGTTCCCGCCTCGATATGATCGCAGGGAATGACCAGACGGCCCCGGTGCGGACCGCGTTCCATTTGAATGCCGCTTCCGGGACCGGTCGCGTACCAGGTCCATTCCGGCTTTTTGACATCGGCGGTGATCTCTTGCGGAACGCTCCATGTCCGTCCGTCATCCATCGACCGGCACACAAAAACGCGGCGGGTGTCCTTCGCGGTTTTCGCGATGATGCGCGGTTCCGTATCCTCGCCTCGATTCCAGGTGGACAGGAGCCAGATCACACCGGTTTCGCGATCGACGACGACGCAGGGATTGCCGCAGGTGTTGCCGGGATCGTGCCGCAGGACCTGCGTCTCGCTCCAGGTCCTGCCATGGTCCGTCGAGCGTTTTACCAGGAGATCGATATCGCCGGCATCGCTCGCGGAATGCCGGCGTCCCTCGCAGAACGCGAGAACGGTCCCGGCATTGGTGACGGCAAGCGCCGGTATCCGGTAGGTATGGTAGCCGCCCTCGCCCGCCGCAAACAGCGTTTTGTTTTCCATGGATCAGACCTTTTGCACCGCTTGCACCGCTTTCGTTTCTCATCCGAGTTTGCATTGTACCCGCACTACGGTCCCCCGTTGCGATTCCCGATAATCGAATTACCACCGTGTCCGGTGAATACTCAGGTCCGTTTGGGAGGAAAGAGATGCGTTCCCCGATAATCGTTTGCGGACTGTTCGTCGTCGCCCTGCTGACGCCGGGGACGGTGTCGGCGCAGCCGCCGAACATCACCGGAATCCTTCGCGAAAACGCCGCCCAGGCGTATCGATTCGCTCAGGCCGGGGATACGGCCAACTACCGACTTTCGATCACCCGGATTCGGACCTATGTCCGGTCGGTCTATCCGGCGAAGAACGCCGACCGTGGGTGGAAGGAGATGGCGTCCGATCAACTGGCGATCGGCGACCGCGACGGCGCGAAGGAGACCGCGCTTCTGATTCGTGATCCGCGCCTGCGTGCGAGCGCCTTCACGGAGATCGGACGGTCGGGCAAGGACCGCGATGCGTTTGCGAACGCGTTGAAAGCCAGTCTGCTCTGCGCACAGGCCGAGGAGGTCGCCCGGACCCTGCAGGATCTCGTCCGCGAACAGGTGGGCGCGGGTCATACCGAGGATGCCCTGCTCTCCCTGCGGGCGGGCGCACAGCGTCTGCGAAAACCGGCCACCGGGCAGACGGAGGAGCATCGCCGGTCCGCCCTGCGACGCATTGCGGACGAACAGACCCGGCAGAAGGATTTCGCGGGAGCGATAGCGACCGCCCGACTGGCCGGCGACGCCGAACAACTCGCCCTGACCGCCGTCGCCCGGTTTCGGGAAGGGGATGCTTCCGGGTGCCAGGCGACCTTTCAGGAGGCGATTCGGGTGGCGAAGACGGCTGCCGGTGATCGAAAAGCCTACTTCCTCGAACGGATCACCTACTCCCTTCTCGATATCGGCGCTGTAGAATCCGCGCGCGGCGTCGCGCTGACCGTTCCGTTCGGTCCTCCTCCCATCGCCGGACACCACCGGGAGAAAGCCCTCCGCAGCGTGGTGTTCGCGCTGGCGGATTCCGGGGATATCGCCAATGCGAAAGCGATCGCGGGCCAGCATCGTCAGCGCGATTGGTACGTCTACTCGTGGATTCGCATCTCCGAGAACGAGCGGACCCGGGGGAACGCGCAGGCGGCCCGTCAGACTCTGGCCTCGGTGGGACAGCGGATGCTGCAGTACTTTCCGAATGAGACGGGGCAGGAGCGCGGCCTGCACTATACGTCCGACAAAGTGAACGGCCTGATCCGGATCGCTTTTCTTCAGCATCTTCGACAGGACGAGACGGAATGTCTCCGGACGCTCGCCCTCGCCCGGCGGGTGGCCGACGCGGAACGCGAGTACCATCCGAAGAACAGCGCATTAAAGGAGATCATCGGCATGCAGGCGATGTGCGGGTATGTCCGGGAGGCGACCGCCGCCGCCCAACCCCTGCCGGCTCCGTTCCGCGAGCAGGCGATGGCGCAGGTACGGAAGGCTTCCGAAAACCGACGCCACTACGCCAGCGGACTGAACAGCCAGTGCCTCGATCCGCGACTCGTCCCGCGACTGTAGCCGGGACTTGTAACCGGGACTTGTAACCGGGACTGTAACCGGTTGACGATCGGCGGGTCGCTTTTACCGGGTGCTGCGGCGGGCGAACGGGTTTTCCGCATGGTGTCGGAAGCCATCCAGCCGGAGGTCGCCGTTCGGGAAGGCGTGGAGAAGCGAGTATCCGCTGTTCTCCGCGCCGCTTCCTTCCACCATGGCCGCCAGGGCGACATAATGCACGCCGTCGATCTGCCGGTACTCGTTTCGATGGCTGTGCCCCATGAACGCGGCGAGCACCTTTCCCGAGTCGCGCAGGATCTCGCGCACGGTGGCGCTGCTATGAATGCCTTCCTCGTTGCCCGGTTCCAGGTCGATACGCTGATGGCAGAAGACCAGCGCCTTGCCTTTGGCCGCTTTAAGGTCGGCTTTGAGCCACTCGCGCTGCTCCGGCGGGATCTCGGTATCGGTCCATTCGAAGTTCCCCGCGTCGTACGACACGCCGTCCCGGCGATAGCAGGCATCGAGGACGATGAAATGAAAGCCGTTCCGGTCGAAGGAGTAGTAGGAGCTTTTCTGTTCGACCGTTTCCAGAAACTGCTTTTTGCTCAGTTTGCCAACGCAGTGATTGCCGAGGACGTAGTGTCGTCGGGGGCATAGCGTCGCGAATTCCTCGTTGATCCGTTTGAGGAACGCCTTCTCCTCCTTTGCCCCGGCCTTTGGCGCGCTGTCGATGAAATCTCCGAGTTCGATGGCGATATCCGGTTTCCGGCGACCGAGGGTGGTGGCGGCCTCGCGCATTTTGGCGATGGATTCACGGTAGTGCCGGGACCCGCGGGCATCGGCTTCGGCGAAGTGGACATCGGTCACCAGGGCGGCGACGGTGGCGGGGGTCGACTGAGCGAGAGCGCCCTCCGCTTCCGCCAGCGACAGGGCGGTCAGGAAAAGCGAGCCTTCCCGCAGGAAGGCCCGTCGCGAACGTGCGGTCGTCATAGGGTTCTATTGTTTCCTTGTCATTCCGTTGGCCGGACGATTACGGGGTTCCGGCGATACAGCGGCTGAAATCCTTGATCGGCGCGCCGCTCGGCCAGTTCTCCGGCGAAATCCAGTAGTTGAAAAAGACGGAGTAATCGGTGCAGGGCGCCGGGATTCCGTTGATCAGGGCATCGACCCGCATCGCTTTCGCATGTCCGTCCACGTAGCAGATATTGGCCAGTCCGTGATGGCGGCGACCGGCGTACTCGATGTGCGTGCGCAGTCGGGACGGGGAGTTTCGTCCCCAGGGACCGATCGCCGATTCGGCGGCGTCCATCAACAGCATACACTCGGCCGGGCGTTCGACGCCACCGAGCGGTCCGAAATTGTATCGCGGGGTAAGTCCGTCGTAGTTCCAGGCGATGTTTTCCTGAATCCACCCCATCTGCCGATTGGACAGCGTGTTATTCGGGTTGATCGATTTCGGGACTCCATCCTCCGGCGTACCGCTCGGACAGAAGAAAATCTGCCGGTTTTTGGTGTAAGGGAGGATCATTCCGGTCCAGAACCGGATTTCCAGCCAGTCGCCCCCCTGGGAGTTGCCGTACATATCGAGGGTCGTTCCCGGTTCGGTCACGATCGCGCCGCGTCCGGCGCAGGGAAATTTCTCATCGTAATCCTGGGCGTACATCAGGAAGGCAAGGCCGGTCTCCCGCATATGGGTAAGACAGGTCGCACGCCGTCCCGATTCGCGCGCCTGCGCGAAAACCGGGAACAGAATCGCTGCCAGTATGGCAATAATAGCGATAACAACGAGCAGTTCGATCAGCGTGAACGCCGCATTTCGGCACCGAGAAGGGTGAGACATAAGGCTTCCTTTCAACGGGGAGGTGAACCGTCCCGGACGCCTCCATTATATACCTAATGATATACCAGGTAATGAAATAAGAAGGTTAAATTTCGGTTAAGTCTTTCGTGCGCTCGACGCGGGCGAAGGGATAATGCGCCGGACGGTCGAGGGAAGGGAAAAGCCCTTTTCGCCGTCGGAAGAACCCCGTATACTGACATCGGCAACCGGAAGTTTCGAGGTCATGGCGATGACGACCGACGTTCCGACGCTGCCGAGTTCGCAGGTGAAGTGACGATGACGGACCTCCGGCAGGGATGCCGGAGGTTTTTTCTTTTTCCTGCGGTGTGACCGGGGAGTTTGA
The DNA here is from genome assembly GCA_033762295.1 of Capsulimonadales bacterium. Lineage (GTDB taxonomy): Bacteria > Armatimonadota > Armatimonadia > Armatimonadales > Armatimonadaceae > JANRLW01. Next base: position 41,471 of record JANRLW010000093.1, on the reverse strand, counting down.
CAGTGCGAGGACGGTCCGCCGAACCGGCGGCGCGGACGGCAGGATTCCGTTGCCTGACTGCCGAACCGGAACCATGACTCCCTTACCGAACGGACGGCACCCGGAAAATCAACGATGCTGATTCAATTCCTGCCACGACGCCTGAGAAAGCGTCTGGTGGAACGCCCGACCCTGGAAAACCTCGCGAACGCGCTCCTCTGGCTGCTCTTGAGCTGTGCGCTTTTTGTCGTGTTTTTCAAGGTGACCGAAACGGCGGAGTGGGACGAGTCGCTCTGGCAGATGTGGCAGACCGTCACCACGGTCGGGTATGGCAACAAACCGGCGGCGACATTGCCGGGGCGATTGACGACGATGGTCTTCGGAGTACTGGGCATCGCGTTTCTGGGGGTAACGATTTCCTCCTGGTTTGACTGGCGAAACGACCTGCGGGAGCGACGACTTATGGGCGAACTGGACAATCCGTTTCGGAACGGATACATCATCATCAACTTTCCGGGAAACGGTAAATTTATTACCCTGGCGACGGAACTGGTAGCGGATGCCGCCGAGGAACGAACGGCGGAAATCTGCATTATTGACAGTCAGCTGGAGCGATTACCGACGGCGATTCTGCACCTTCCCCGTGTCAAAGTCCACTTCCTGCGCGGTTCCCTGCTCAGTGAAACGACCTACAGGCGGGCTAAAGTGGCCGAAAACAAGACCATCCTCATTTTCCCGCAGCAGGCCGGTGTGGACGAAAGCGACGGAACGACACGTATGGTGGTGGAGATTATTGAGAAACTCGTTCCCCCGACCACCCGGCTTGCCCATATACTGGTATCCGCCGACAACGAGTGGCTCTTCGCCGGAACGCGCTCGACCACCGTGCTCGAAAACGATGAGATTCTGGTGCTGGTGCAGGAGTGCCATGACCCCATGACCGCCGTGACGATTCAACAACTGCTCCGTCCTTCGGTGGGAGCCAACCCGCGCACCGTCCATCCGAAAAAGGTCGTCGGGTGGAACTGGGGGCAGTTCCAGACCGCCTGTATCGCCGGGGCCGAACGCCATCGGGTGCGCATCAATCCGCTGGCCCTGATCAAAAACGGGGTCCCCGACCCCTGCCCGGAACCGGGGACGCCCATTGCGGCCAATGATGCCATTTCCATCATTGTCGGCACCGATTTTCGCTGGGAATCCTTTGAGGAGTCGCTTCTGCACGACAAAAACGCTTCGTGAAAAAACGACCTTCTTTGCGCGTCGCCCCGGCAGGGACACGAGGTCCGGGGAGAACACCCCTCCGGCAGGGATGCCGGAGGGGTGTTCTTTTCCTGCGCGGAGGCCGGGTCTATGCCATGAAGCCAAGGTCGTCGGGCGAGAACCGGCTGAGATAGGGCAGGACCGCCGCTATCTCCGTCGAGGACAGACCGAACCATTTTGCCAGAGTCCCGGCGTATTGATCGACCGCGATTTTCGGCAGAATTCGTCCGCGAGCGTTGCCGCCGGTTTCAATATCGTCCGGTCCCCCGAGCACGAGCGAGGGATAGGTTCCGTAGAACTGCCCGCCGCGCACGCCGCCGCCGACGATCACGGCATTCGAGCCCCAGGCATGGTCGGTACCGCCGGTGGAGTTCTGGACGGTGCGACCGAACTCGCTCAGGGTGAAGGCGGTCACGCTGTTTTCCACGCCGATCTCGACCGTCGCCGCGTAGAATGCCGCCAGCGCATCGCCGAGTTGCCGCATCAGTCGGGAATGGGTCGAAAGCTGGATATCGTGCGTATCGAACCCTCCGATCGAGGCGAAGAACATCTGCCGCTTGTTCGCTCCCAGAACGTCCCGCGACTTGATCATCAGCGCCGCCTGTTTCAACTGCCGTCCGATGCCGGTCTCCGGGAAGACGGTGTTCAGGGTGGTCGTGGAAAGGATTTCGGAAGCGGTCTGCCCGTCGGAGATCGCCTTGTCGGTCCGCGTGCTGACCGCCCGGACGACCGGGTCGGGATGCGGAATGCGATAGATCTCCCGCAGGGCGTTCAGCCGGGCCTGATCCTGGGTCGAGGAGGTGAACCCTTTGAGGGTCAGGCGGCCAAGTTGTGAGCCGAACGGGAGGGTGATGTAGGGCGCGGACCCGGCGACATAGATCGACGCTCCTCCGGCGACGTTGACCAGGAACGGGATGGTCGGGCTGGGGTTGATCGCCCGCTGTTCCAGTATACGGGCGATGCCGTTGCCCCAGCCTTCCTCCATGCCGAGGTGCTGCCAGGTATCGATCTGATAGTCGTGCGCAAACAGTTCGCGCGGACGTAGTCCGGGACGACTGCGGTATTCGGACGGCGAGGAGATCGGGTAGGTCAGAGTGCCGACATTGCACAACACCGCCATCTTCCCCGCCTCATACAGCGGGTGCAGGTTGTTAAGTTCGGGGTGCAGTCCGTAGCGGTCGCCCGTGCCGTTCTGCGAGAAGATCGGCAGGAGGGCGCCGACTCCGGCGCGGGGCAGCGCCAGGTCGCGCCGGGCATGCAGGTAGTCCGTGTACGGGGCGTCCTCGATCGGGACGATCATATTGAAGGCGTCGTTGCCGCCGTTGAGAAAGATGCAGACGAGAGCCTTATAGGGTTCGTTGCCGCCGGTCGTCTGCGCCATCGCGCTGAGAACGCCGAACCGGGAGACGAGGGCCGCCGCCCCGAGGGTACGCGCGCCGTTGATCAGCAGGGCGCGGCGAGAGAGCATATGTTCCATTATCGATTCCTCCGTCGCTTATCGAATGAACTGATATTCCTGGGAGCAGGCGGCCAGATACAGGGCGGTTCGGGCGCGTTTCGTCCGGTTGGCTTCCGTGGCCGGGATCGCGTCCACCGCCGTCGCGATCCGCGTTCGCAGTTCCGAGGTTATGTCGTTGTGCATCAGTCGCACGGCGATCAGGTCGACCAGCGAATTGGTGTTCAGAGCCACGGCCAGATAGTCGGGGATATTCAGCCCGGTGACGCCGGTATAGCCGGAAAGGTCCGAAGAGATCGTCCCGAAGAGCAGGGCATTGACGAAATTGATCCGCAGAATCAGCGATTCGGTGGTCATGGTGCCGGTTTCCGGCGCGGGGTAGCTGACGGTGGTCGAGCCGTTGCTCACCGGCAACGTGGTAAACGGGCTGTAGTAGCTGAAGACACTCGGGGGAGCGAAGACGCGCTGTTTGAGGTCGGTCGACCAGGCGTCCATGCCGGCCAGGTCTCCCTGGGCATCCAGTTGCCGCAGGAGGCTGGTGATAAACAGGACGCCGGAGCGCCAGTGTCCGTAGCCGGGAGTCGCCTGGGCGACGGCGGTGCCGCGGGCTTCGGAATCGAGCAGGACCGCCCGGATCACCGTCTTCATGTCCCCGCGCACGCCGGCCCCGTTGTTCTCGAAGGCGGCGGCGACCCGATCCACATAGGCGGGCGTCGGGCTGGCGGTGACCAGGTGCTGAATCAGACGGGTGGCGACGAACGGCGCGATGTTCGGATGGTTGAAGATGCTGTCGATCGCATAGTTCAGTTCGTTCGAGGCGTACAGGATCAGCGCAGTGTTGTTGGTGTTGGTGGGGATTCCCGGCTGGATCGCCGGCAGGACCCATCCGCGGAGCAGGCGTTTCTCGCCGACGTCATGGAGCGGGGCCCAGAGCGCCATCGGCGCGTTGAAGTTCTCCGGCTGGAACCCGTTGAACGTCTTGCCCGGCCGGGGAGCGAACGTCCACCCGGTGAAGACCCGCGCGAACTCCGTCACCTCCTCGTTCCCGTAGGTCGGAATCGGGTCGCCGTTGATGTCCCGCTTGATCGTACCGTCGCGGTTCAGTTCGTTGACGCCCAGGGAAAACAGCTGGAGCAGTTCGCGGGCGTAGTTTTCGTTGGGCAGACTGTTGGTTTTCGGGTCCGGCTTCCGGTTATTCGCCATATCGAGGAAGACGCCCATCAGCGGGTTCAGGGTCATCTCGTACAGGAGCGCTCGGTAGTTGCCGAAGGCGTGCTTGAGCAGAAGGTGCTGATAGGCGGTCGTGGCCGCGATCCGCTGAGACGAGTCGACATCGGGGTCCTCGCCGGAGCTGACCACCACCTGGCTCAGCGCGAACGCGACTCGCTGCCGCAGTTGGTCCGACTGCCGTACCGCGTTCCGGTAGAACCGCTGACGCATACCGGCCAGTCCGTTGGTCGTGTTGATGAACGTATAGTTGGAGTTCGGTTTTCCGAACTGCTCATTGACGAACGCGGAGTATCCGATCTGTTTGACCCGATCGACGTCCGTTTTCACGGGTCCGAACGTACACTGTTCGAGAAAGCGGGTTGCTTCGGCGTCGGTGATTCCGCTCTGTGCGGAGGCGGGAAGAACGCTGAGAAGCAAAAGGGCACAGGAGATGAACCATCGACCGCGTTGCCTGATACGAGAAACCATTGTGGCGCCTTTCCTGTCAGGGGACAAGCCGTTTTGTCATGGGCGGCGTAAGCCGGGTGAGTCGGCGGAATGCCCGGAACCCACCGTGGCTATAGTTTCCTTTAATTAACGTAAATTGAAAATAGCAATTTCACGGGTTTGTATGTTTTCGACTTTAATTGCCATACTTTAATGTACGTTTATTTTTTATATCGGGCGAAATTTAAGGTCCATACCGAACAAAACCCGGCAAAACTATTCTATGCAGTGAGTAACCGTCGACCGATAATCGACAGCGGTAACCGACGATGGGCCGCGTTTTTCGTGTTTCGGGGGTGTTTCGCGTTCTCGGCCCCGCACGGTCGGTTTCCGGAAACGGAAAGAGGTGGATCGATGCGAAGATGGTTCTCGCTGGCGGCTCTGGTCGTCGCGCTCGGCGGGCTGACCGCCCGTCCCGCCCATGCGCTGAACGCTCTGGAGTTATTGAAGAACGGCGATTTCGAACTCGGCAACCTGTTCGCCTGGCGACGGTCGATCGAGCCCGGTTCCTTCGGCGGCTGGGTCCTGGACACGCCGGGAACGGATCTGCCCGGCGGGATTTTCGCCAATCAGTTTTACACGGCGGCCAACACTCTGCCGGGTGGCGGCGGGGATCACTATGCGGCGGTGACGCCGCCGACCGGTTCGGAAGGGTTTCCCGGAGCCTACGCTCTGTATCAGTACTTTACGGTCCCGCACGGCTTCGTGGACCGGGTGACGCTGCGGTTTCAGATGTTCGTCGCCGACTATGCCGGGTTCGGCCCGATCGTCTCGCCGTCCGCTCCGCCTGACGAACTGTTCTCCTTTTTCGACCCCTTCGATCCGAACCAGTTCGGACGGGTCGACCTGTTGAACGTCGACGCCGCGCCGTTCTCGACGGCGGCGACGGACGTCCGGCGCAACCTCTATATCGGTACGGAGTTCAGCTCGTCGGTTTCGGACCCGGCTCCCTACATCCAGTACACCATCGACATCACCAACTTCGTTTCACCGGGCGGTCGCTACATGCTGCGGTTCGCGCAGGTGCAGAGCGTCAGTGTCCTGGCGATGGGTGTGGATAATGTGAGCGTCATCTCGAACGGTCAGGCGAACAGCCCGGAACCGTCGGTGATCGCCTTATTCCTGTCCGGGGCGGTCGGAGGCGGGTTCCTCCTGCGCCGTCGTCGCATGCCGCGCCTTTAACGCCGCGAGACGGGCCTTGATCTTTGCCTCGACCCCGTTTTCGGTGGGTTCGTAGAACGGTCTGCCGTCCTCCGGCAGACCGTCGGGCAGGTACCGCTGCGGGACGTAACTGCCGGCGAAGTCGTGGGGGTACAGGTAGCCCGCGCCATGACCGAGCGCCTTCGCGCCCCGGTAGTGGCTGTCGCGCAGGTGCTTCGGAATCCCGGCGAACGCGCTCGATCGGACCGCCTCCTGCGCACGGCCCAGAGCAACCGTCGAGGCATTGGATTTGGGCGCGGACGCCAGATAGAGCGTCGTCTGCGCCAGATTCAGAGCGCATTCCGGCAGACCGATGTTTTCGGTGGCGTGGAAGCAGGCTACCGCCAGCGGCAGGGCGGACGGGTCGGCGTTCCCGACATCCTCGGATGCCAGGATGACCAGTCGGCGCGCGATGAACCGGGCGTCCTCCCCCGCTTCCAGCATCCGGGCGAGATAGTAGATGGCGGCATCGGGATCGGAGCCGCGCATCGATTTGATGAACGCCGAAATGGTGTCGTAGTGCGCGTCCCCATCCCGGTCATACCCGATGGTCCGCTGTCCGACCGCCTCCTCAGCCGATTCCAGGGTGATTGTCCCGCCCGGTCCCGCCAGGCTGGCGGCCAGTTCGAGCGCGTTCAGCGCCGAACGCGCATCGCCGCCCGCCGCTCCGACGAGAAAGACCCGCGCGTCCGGTGCCAGCGCGATCCGATCCGCGCCCAACCCCCGTTCGGTATCGGTCAGGGCGCGATCCAGCGCCTCGCCGATGTCCTCGCCGGTCAGCGCCGAGAATCGGAAGACACGGGCGCGCGACAGCAGGGGGGCATTGACGCTGAAATAGGGGTTTTCGGTGGTTGCGCCGATCAGGATGATCGTGCCGTCCTCGACGTGCGGCAGAAAGGCGTCCTGCTGCGCCTTGTTGAAACGGTGGATCTCATCGACGAACAGCAGCGTCCGCCGTTGGTACGCCTTGCGTCGCTCCCTCGCGGCGTCGATCAGTTTGCGAACCTCGGCGACGCCCCCGCTGACGGCGGAAAAGTTCTCGAAATGGGCTTTCGTCGTGCGGGCGATCACTCCGGCGACGGTGGACTTGCCGCAGCCGGGCGGCCCGAAGAAGATGGCGGAACGCAGGTTATCCTGCTCGATGGCCCGGCGCAGCGGTTTGCCGGGGCCGATCAGTTCCTCCTGTCCGACCACCTCATCCAGGGTTTGCGGACGCATCCGCGCGGCCAGCGGCGGGCGATCGGAGGCCGTGTCGGCGACCGGGGGCACGGGCGGGGGCGCGGCGGGCGGCGTCTCGACATCGAAGAGGTTCACCCCTTCATTGTACCGGAAGACACGGGCCACGACGAGAAGGGACGAGAAGGGACGAGAGCGGGATACGCGGGGTTCTCCCCGCTCTCGTGCGATCGGCTCAGTTGGGGTAGGTGTAGACCTGCCGCGCCTCATAGGACAGCCGTATATCGCCGTCCGGGACCGGGACGCCGTTCACTTCGAACGCCGGGTCCTTCAGCCATTTGACATGCCCGTCGACGAACAGCCAGTGCCGCCCTTCCTGATGCCGGCGACCACCGCGCCATCGCTGGAAGTTGCCGTTGGTGATCTGGGCGTTCAGGTAGCCCGGATAGCAGTACCAGCCGCCGTTGCCGGTGATGGAGTTGGTGCCGTACTCCGTCATAATCCAGGTGTTCGCCGGCTCGGTGAACTCGACGAGCGACCGACCGCGCCGACCGGGGATCGACGTATCACGGTCGAGGAACGTGTTACTGCCGCGCGAGGTATAGCCGTACTGCCAGGACAGGAAATAGTTGGTGGCGTAGGAGTTGGGGAAGATTTTCGCGACCGCCTGATGGAACGACGCGACGTTGCTATACGCGGGCAGTTGATCCGCTCCGGGAACGCCCGCCGCCTTGAACATATCGATGACGCCGGTCCGGTCGATGGAGGCGTTCTGCTTGAACGGGTCGCTCGGGCAACCGAATACCTGATAATTCTTGATGTAGGGCTGAATCGCCAGGTGGAACGGCAGGACGCCGGAGAAAAGCTGTCCGAGGCCGGAGTTAGTGGCGTTGCGGAAGACCCCGGCCAATCCCGGTTCGGGCAGACACTCATCGTAATCCTGCGTGTACATCAGCATGCCGACACTGATCTGCTTGACGTTGGAAAGGCAGGAAGTCTGTCGGGCTTTCTCCCGTGCCTGTGCGAAGACGGGAAAAAGAATGGCGGCCAGAATCGCGATAATGGCGATAACCACGAGCAACTCGATCAGGGTAAACGCCTGCCGGCCACGGGTTGCGGCGACTGGAAAAGAAGCCATAATGGAAGATACCTTTCAGGGCGGTGGCGACCGCGCCGGGTGGGGCGGGCGCCACCGACGTTTTACTCTCGAACCGATTATACGGCAAAAATATACCAATGGTATATTAAATGTCGGTTAAATCTTCGAGGTGAGCGACGACTTCACGGCGGAAGCATGGCATGACCGGCCCTTCGGATGGTAGAAGTATACCAATGGCACAGATGGAATCACCGGACGGCTCCCTGTTTCGGTATCGTCGAATCGCTCGAACCCTGCGGGACCGGATCGCGCAGGGCGGCTATCCGAACGACCGCATTCCTTCCGAACGCCAGTTGATGGCCGAGTTCGGCGTTCAGCGGGACACCGTTCGGCATGCGCTGGAGCATCTGGTCGCTGAGGGAGTGTTGCTCCGCGATTCGACACGCGGCACGCGCGTCGCGCCCGGCTTTCGTTCGGCTCCGACGGTCGGGGGAATGCTTCTGGTCATCCGCACCTTTTCGGACACCACCGCGCCGTCCGCCGTCTTTCGCGGGCTGGCGCGGCGCCTCGATGAGGAGAATCTCCCGACTTACTGGCACGATCCCGGCGACAAGGGCACGGCCTGGGACGGCGCGGGACCGGACGATTTCCTTCCTCCCCTCGATACGCTCCGGCAGCGGGGTATCCGTGGCCTGGTCGTCTGGCCGCAGATTCCGGCGATGGTCGCGCCCTACCGCCGCCTCCGGGACGCCCTTCCGCTGGTTCTGATCGACCGTCTGCTGCCGGGGTTCGAGACGGATTTTGTCGGTTTCGAGGATGTCGCGGGCGGACGCACCGTCACCGAGCACCTGCTTTCGCTGGGTCATCGCCGGATCGGATTCCTTTCGGGCGAGCCGCAGGCCAGTGCGATCCATCGTCGTCTGGCCGGATACGCGGACGCGTTGCGGACGGTGGGAATCGACCCGGACCTTCCCCGTCTGGTCCATCATCAGGAGGGTGGGAGTCGCTGCCTGTCGACGGAGACGGTCGCCGGTTTTCTGCGGGCGGGCGGCGATCCGCTGACCGCCGTCGTCTGCGCCAACGACCTGGTCGCCGCGCACCTGATCCGGTTCGCCCGCGGGCTGGGAATGCGCGTCCCCGAGGACCTGGCGGTTACCGGGTTCGGTGACCTGCTCCCCTCCCTGCTCGACGCTTTCGGTATTACCACGGTCGCGCAGCCCTTCGAGGAGCTGGGCCGGACGGCGGGCGACGTGCTCTTGCATCGCATCGCTTCGCCGAACGACGTTCCGCTTCCGTTCCGGGAGATCGAACTGCCGATGCGCCTGATCGTTCGTCAGTCCTGTGGCGCGCCGATTCCCCGCTGATCGAACCGACACAGGGAGCGAGCGAAATCCGTGTTACAATGAGGGCGGTATATCCATGGATAAGTCTTTCCTGAACGAATTGCACCGTCTTCTCGGGGATGAGGGGATGCGCTCCACAACCGCCCAGAAGCACGTCTACTCCTCCGACGCCTACACGATCGAGAAGGCGCTGCCGGGCGTCGTCGTCCTGCCGCGCACGACCGCCGAGGTCTCCGAGATCGCCCGGCTATGCCACACCTATAAAGTCCCGCTCGTGCCGAGGGGCGCGGGCACCGGACTGGCGGGCGGTTCCCTGGCGCACGACCACGAGGTTCTGCTGTCCACCGCCCGTATGAACCGCATTCTCAATGTCGACATACCCAACCGGCGCGTCCGTGCGCAGGCCGGCGTCGTCAACACCTACCTGACCAAAGCCGTCGCGCCTCAGGGCTACCTGTACGCGCCCGACCCGTCGTCGCAGGGCGTCTGCACCATCGGCGGCAACGTCGCCAATAACTCCGGCGGCCCGCATACCCTGAAGTACGGTGTCACCGTCAACCATATCCTTGCCACGCAGGTCGTTCTGCCCGACGGCACGGTGATCGAACTGTCGCTGGACGATCACGGGTATGACCTGGTCGGACTGATGACCGGTTCCGAAGGAACGCTCGGCATCGTCACCGAGGCGACGGTGCGGATCGTCCCCGCTCCGGAGTCGATCCGTACCCTGCTCGCCATCTGCCGTACCATCGACGACGCCACCCGGATCGTTTCCAATATCATCGCGGCCGGGATTCTGCCCGCCGCTCTCGAAATGATCGACCGGACCATACTGGAGGCGGTCGAGGCCGCCTACCATCTGGGTCTGCCTTCGGAGGCGGGCGCGGTGCTTCTGATCGAGGTGGACGGTCCGGAGGCCGGGATCGACGAACAGGCCAAACGTATCCGGCGCATCTGTATCGAGGCGGACGTGATGGACGTCAAGCAGGCGGCGAACGCCGAGGAGCGGGCGAAACTCTGGATGGCGCGGAAGAAGAGTATCGGAACGATCGGTCGGCTCGCCCCGTCCTGCGCGACCCAGGACGGCGTCGCTCCGCGCACCCGATTGCCCCAGATTTTGAAGCAGATCGGCGAGATCGGCCGGCGATACAACCTGCGCATCGCCAACGTCTTCCATGCCGGGGACGGGAACCTGCATCCGGCGGTGCTGTTCGACGAACGTGACCCGGAGGAAGTCAAGCGCGTTCTGGCGGCGGGCGGCGAGATTCTGAAAGCCTGTGTCGCGGCGGGCGGTTCCCTGACCGGCGAACACGGGATCGGGATCGAGAAGCAGGAGTTTCTCTCGCTCGTCTTTTCCGACGACGATCTGGACACGATGTACAAGGTCCGGTCGGTCTTCAACCCGAACGACATCCTGAACCCCGGCAAGCTGCTCCCGGCGGGCGGGAACTGCTGTCCGCACCTCCCGCGCATCGACGATGCCCGACTGCGTACGCTTTCGGGGAAAGCCGCCGCCGTCTGATCCCGATCCGGGGTCTGCTTTTTTGCTTCCGGTCTTATCCTTTCGGTCGCTCGTCGCGCAGTTGCGCGTCAAGATCGCTCAGGAGTCGGCCGAAACGTCCGCGTCCGGGGTCCGGCGGCGGGAAGCGTTGCAGGACGTCCCGGACGGTGGCGTTCGCCAGACTTGCGGCCCATCGAAGCCGCTCATGGACGGACTCCTCATCCTCCGGTGTCCCCCGTTCGAAGGCGAGCGCCTGATGGATCGCCGCCCCGAGGATATGTTTGACCTGGTGCGGGGAGGCGATGGGGTGAAGAAAAGCGGCGGCGGCGGCATGACCGGCGGCGTACGCGGCATGGGCGGCCGATTCCCGGTCGACCTCGCGCGCCGCCGCACGTGCGGCCCAGGCCGATGCCCGCAGGGCCGCCGTTCGTCGCTGGCCCCCGGCGAACGCTTCCGCCCCGGCGAGGGCGTCTCGCGGGCGGACATCCTGCGGACGGATCGCCTCGAAAATCGGCAGGACGGGCCGCGCGCAGATTACGGCGTAGAGCGTCACCTGTCGTAGTTCCTCTTCCTCCAGTCGCATCTCCAGTCGCATCTCCGTTCGCCTCTTCGTTCACCGTGGTTCGGACTCGGGGAAGTTCCTTTCTCCTCCCCCTTTCAAATCTCCTGCGAGGTATCGTACAATGCGCAACGAACCCTGATGAAATGTCGTGCCGCCTACCTCCTCTTCGTGTGGCTCCTGGTCGCCTCCTCCGTCCGGGCACAGGAGCCGCTGCGCTGGGGCGGCGATGCTCAGGGCGGCGCGCCGTACATCTTCAAGGACGCGAAGGACCCGACGCGCACGGTCGGCTTCGAGGTCGATCTGGCCGCGATGCTGGCCCGACGGCTCGGACGCCCCCCGGTCTTCGTGCAGAACCAGTGGGACGGTCTGATCCCCGGACTGGCGACGAGGAACTACGATATCGTTCTCAACGGGATCGAGATCACCCCCGACCGCGAAAAAGAGGTTCTGTTCTCGCTTCCCTACTATGCGACCGCCGAACAGTTGACCGTCCGTATCGACACCCACGATGTCCAATCACTCGCCGACCTGAAGGGCCGAAAGGTCGGGACGCTGAAGGCTTCGCTCGCTCAGCGATACCTGGAACAGGAAAACGCGCGGGGAGCGAACATCGACATCGCCACCTACGACGATCAGGATACCGCCTATGAGGACCTTGCCCTCGGACGCACTTCCGCCGTCCTGATGGACTTCCCGATCGCTCTGTACTGCGCCGACCCCGCCCGTCTGAAAAGTGTCGGAAAGCCGATCGGGTATATGCGCTACGGCATCGCGCTTCGCCGGACGGACGAGGCGCTGCGGACGAAGATCGATGCCGCCCTGGAGGAGGTCATCCGGTCGGGCGAACTGCGCCGGTCGTATCAGAAGTGGGGCCTCTGGAACGAGGAAACGCGCCGACTCTTTCAGGAACGCTTTCCGGAGACGCCCGCCGCCTTCACCGGGGACACCGCCGCCACCGGCGAGATCCTGTTGCAATATCGCGCGTCCACCTTTACGCCGCCCACCCTGAACGATCGTCTTCGAAAGTATGTTTTCGTCTATCTTCCAATCCTCTTGACGCGTGGCGCGGGCATGACCGTCCTGCTGTCCGTGACGGCGATGCTGGTCGCGATGGCGCTGGGTATCCCTCTGGCGCTGGCCTCGCTCTACGGACCGCCGCCGATCCGGGCGTTGGCCCGGACCTATATCGAGGCGTTTCGCGGAACGCCCCTGCTGATCCAGCTTTACCTGATCTACTACGGCCTGCCACGGGTCGGGCTATCGCTCACTCCCTTCGTCGCGGCGGTCATCGGACTGGGTCTGAACTACGCCGCCTACGAGGCGGAAAACTATCGGGCGGGTCTGCAATCGGTGCCGCGCGACCAGCGAGAGGCGGCGGGCGTCGAGGGGATGACCGCCTGGGAGACGTTCCGTCATATCCTGCTACCGCAGGCGCTGCGCCTGACCATTCCGCCGGTCACCAACGATTTCGTCTCCCTCCTCAAAGACTCATCCATCGTCTCGGTCATCACCATGGTCGAACTGACCAAAGCGTTCGGCGAACTGGCGATGATCCACTTCGACTTCCTCGGTCTCGGCCTGCTGACCGCTCTTGTCTACTTCGTTCTCGGCTGGCCGTTCGTCCGTCTCGCCCGTGCCATCGAAGCCCGTTACGCCCACTCATAACTCATCGAGGAGGGAAATACCGTTCGTCTCTCCAACCATTCTCTGATAGGTTTCGGAGATTGCGGAAAGGAAAACACCATGCCATTAACGGATGAACAGGTACGACAGTTTCAGGAGAACGGCGTTCTGGCCGCCGAGGGGGTGGTGACCGACGACAATCTCGCCCCGGTCATCGCCGAATACGAGGCGTGGATCGACGCCCGCGCCCGCGCCCTCCATGCCGAAGGCAAAATCGGAGACCTGTTCCCCGAGGAGACGTTCGAGAAACGGTTCGCCCGGCTCTACGAGCAATCGACGGAGATCGAAAAGAGCATGGATGTCATGTACGTCCGGGGACGCGCCCTCTTCGAGTTTCTCCGTTGCGACAACCTCCTCGATGCCGTGGAATCGCTGCTCGGAACGTCCGAAATCACCTGCAACCCGATCCAGCATATCCGTGCGAAAGTACCGTCCGCCGAGATGGGCAACAACTACTACAACGTCCCCTGGCATCAGGACCTGGGGGTGACGACCGAGGACGCCGACGAATCGAATATCCTTACCTGCTGGGTCGCCCTGGCCGACGCGACGGTGGAGAACGGTTGCATGGAGGTGCTGCCGGGGGTCTTCAAAACGGGACTGCTGCCGCACCGGGCGGGACCGGGCGGAGCGACGATCAAAGAGGAGGCGATGCCGGACGTCGCGCCGCTGCCGGTTCCGGTGAAAAAGGGCGGGGTCGTTTTCATGCACCGCCTGACGCCGCACCGTTCGACGCCCAACTTCACCGACGGCGTCCGCTGGAGTCTGGACCTGCGCTATCAGCCGACGGGCCAGCCGACCGGTCGCGCCTGGTGGCCGGAGTTCGTCGCCCGAAGCATCGCCAACCCCGGTTCGGTCCTCACCGACTACGAACTCTGGCGCGACCGCTGGATCGAAGCCCTCGCCCACTCCGCCAATATCGGCGCGAAACACCGCACCTCCTGACGGGGTTTGCATCTTCGGGTCGCCGTCGGTCGGTTACAACAGAATATCCTTCAGGACGTGGGCCGGTTCGACGCCGGTCAGGCGGGCGTCGAGTCCCTGGAACTTGACGGAGAAGGTTTCGTGGCGGATGCCGAGCCGATCCAGCATGGTGGCGTGCAGGTCGTGGACGGTGGCGATATTCTCCGTCGCCGCATAGCCGAGTTCGTCGGTCGCGCCGTAGACCATACCGGGGCGCACACCCGCTCCGGCCAGCCAGACCGACATCGCTTTGTTGTGGTGGTCGCGTCCGTTACCCTGTGACATCGGAGTTCGCCCGAACTCGCCCGCCCAGACGACCAGCGTCTCGTCGAGCATCCCGCGCCGCTTCAGGTCGGTGACCAGCGCCATACACGCCCGGTCGATCTCCTGAGCCTTCTGCTCGATCCCGACTTTGATATCGCCGTGATGGTCCCAGTCCTTGTGATAGAGCTGGATGAACCGAACGCCCTTTTCCGCAAGCCGTCGGGCAAGCAGGCAGTTGGAGGCGAACGAACCGTCGCCGGGCTGACAGCCGTACAACTCCAGCGTCTCGCGGGTTTCCTTCGACAGGTCCATCAACGCCGGGACGCTGGCCTGCATTTTGAACGCCAGTTCGTACTGCGCGATCCGTGTTGCGATCTCCGGGTCATCGACCACCGCGTCATACTTCCGGTTCAGCGCGTTAATCGCCCGGATATCCTCCGCCTGACGTTCGCGGGTGACCCCCGGCGGGTTGCCCAGATAGAGGACCGGATCCCCCTTGCCGCGCAGCTGGACTCCCTGGTACTTGCTCGGCAGGAACCCGCTGCTCCACTGTCGCGCCGCGATCGGCTGGTTCTGGCCGCCCTGTCCGAGCGACGTCAGCACGACGAAGCCGGGCAGGTCCTTTGCCAGGCTGCCCAGGCCGTACGTGACCCAGGCGCCCATGCTCGGACGACCGGCGATCTGCGATCCGGTGTTCATGAACATATGCGCCGGATCGTGGTTGATCGCCTCCGTCGTCATCGAGCGGACCAGGCAGATCTCATCGAGAATCGAACCGATCTGCGGAAAGAGCGAGCAGATCTCGGTTTTATTTTTGCCGTAGGCCGCGAACGGATGCTGTGGCGCGAAGCAGATCAGTTTCTGCCCCTGTAACTGCGCGATCTGCTGGCCCTTGGTCAGACTTTCCGGCATCGGCTGGCCGTGCATGTCCGCGAGTTTCGGCTTCGGGTCGAACGTTTCCAGGTGCGACGGTCCACCGGCCATCGTCAGCCAGATCACCCGCTTCGCCCTTTGCGGCAGGGACACGACGCTCTGCGCGAACAGGGGCGACTCCAGCGAGGCGAGGGCAAGCGCGCCCAGTCCCTGCGCCGTTTTTCCGAGCAGCGTGCGCCGGGTCATCTGTTGGGCGCGAAACTGTCTCAATTCGGAATGTATGGTCATAACGTCTCGTTCTCTTCGTATCAGGGACGGGTGATGGTTTCGTGCAGGTTGAGCAGGACACGGGCGACATGGGTCCAGGCGGCGAGGTCGGCCTTTGCGGCGGTCGCCGGCACCGGAGCAAGGCCCGTTTTCAGCAGAGCGTCCGCGGCGTTGGGATCGGCGGCGTACTGCGCCTTCCGTCGTTCGTAGACGCCGAGAAGGGTACGCGCCTCCAGGGCATCGGGGGTTCGCTGGAGCGCCTGACGCCATCCCCAGACGATCCTCTGTCCGGGAGTCCCCGTCGCTTCGTTCGCCAGACGCGCACCGAACACCCGCGCCGCTTCGACATAGGTCGGATCGTTGAGTAGAACCAGCGCCTGCTGCGGGATGTTGGACCGGGTGCGTTCGGCGGTACACTCCTCCCGGCTCGGAGCGTCGAACGCCAGCAGCGAGGGATGCAGGAAACTTCTCTGCCACCAGACATACAGACCGCGCCGATACTGACTCTCGCCGGTATCGGGAACGTACTCTCGAACCGGGAAATTCAGGTTCTCCCAGTAACGGTCCGGCTGGTAGGGTTTGACGCTCGGGCCGCCGATCTTCGGGGAGAGCAGGCCGGCCACGAACAGGGCGTTGTCCCGGACGATTTCGGCCTCGGGGCGGAAACGGCTCTGGCGGGCGTACTCACGGTTGTCCGGGTCGCGGGCGAGCAGCGTTTTCGAGGCGGTCGAGACCTGTCGGTAGGTCGCGCTGTTGACCAGGAGGCGGACCATATGCTTGATGTCCCACCCACGGTCCATGAACTCACAGGCGAGCCAGTCGAGCAGTTCCGGGTTGGTCGGCGGTTCGCCCTGCGCCCCGAGGTCCTCCGGCACCTTGCTGAGCGGGGTTCCGAAGAACTGTTTCCAGAGGCGGTTCATCACCGTGCGCGCGGTCAGCGGGTTACGGCGGTTCACCAGCCAATTCGCCAGATCGAGCCGGGTTCCGCCGGTCGCGGCGGGCAGGAAGGCCGGGGTGGCGGGTTGCACCGTCTCCCCGCTTTCATCAAGGAAGTTGCCGCGCGGCAGCACGCGGACCGTTCGGGGCTGTGGATTCCGGTTGGTCACCAGGCAGCGCGGCAGGGATCGGTCGTACTCATCCCTCGCCTTCTGCGCCTCGTCCCGCTCCCTTCGTAGTTCGGCAAGCTCCGGGGCGACCGATGTAAAGTGTGCGGTCAATTTCGCGGACTGATCCGGGGTTCGCGTTTCCGGGGCGATCTTGGCGATTTCCACGATCTCTCCGGGCGTCTTTCCGGGCGCGGTAACGACGCTCTTTTCCCAGGCGGCCTGCGCGTCGGCCAGTTCGGGGTGCGGTCCGTCGACGCGTTTTCGGAGTTCGCTGACCCGCGCCTCTCGTCGGGCGAGTTCCTTCAATTGATCGTCATCGGCCAGAAGCAGGCCCGGTTCACGCGCTCCGACGATGGCTTCCTCGATATCGGCGAAGTACGCTCCCAGGGCGTAGAAATCCCGCATCCGGATCGGGTCGAACTTGTGGTCGTGGCACTGGGCGCAACCGGTGGTCTGTCCGAGCCAGACGGTGCCGACGGCGCGCACCCGGTCGGTCAGATACCGTGCCTCATAGTCCTTCGGTTGCGCTCCGCCCTCCTCGGTGGTCAGGAGGAGCCGGTTGAACGCCGATCCGATCCGCGTCTCCCGGCTGGCATCGGGCAGCAGATCGCCGGCCAGTTGCTCGCGCGTAAATCGATCGAACGGTTTGTTGGCGTTGAAGGAGGCGATCACATAGTCGCGATAGGGCCAGACATTGCGCGGGTTGTCGCTGTGGTAGCCGATGGTGTCGGCGTAGCGGACGATGTCGAGCCAGCCGAGGGCCATCCGTTCGCCGTAGTGCGGGCTGGCGAGGAGTCGTTCGACCAGTTTTCCGTACGCGTTCGGAGATCGGTCCGCCGTGAACGCCGCGACCTCGGCGGGGGTGGGCGGCAAACCGATCAGGTCGAACGACAGGCGGCGGATCAGGGTTCTCCGGTCAGCGGATGGCGACGGCTTCAGACCGACCTCGGCCAGACGTTTGCGGACCAGAAAGTCGACAGGGTTGATTCCGGCGGGAACGGCGGACTTGACCGGCGGTTCGTAGGCCCAGTGCTTTTTGTAGACCGCGCCCTCGTCGATCCAGCGCATCAGGTGTCGTTTCTGTTCGGCGGTCAGGGTCTTATGGAAGTCGGCGGGGGGCATCCGTCGCGGATCGCCGACCGGTCGGTTGACTCTCCGGATCAGTTCGCTGGCGAGGATATCGCCGGCAACGACCGCCCGGTTCGGCTCGTCCAGACGGAGGTCCGCCTGCCGCTTCTTTTCGTCCGGTCCGTGGCAGGCGAAGCAGTTATCCGAAAGGATCGGGCGGATATCGCGGTTGAAGTCGATCTTCCGGGGTGTCGGGGCAGGCGAACGCGGCGGCGCGACCGGTTCGGCGAGGCTCATCCCGACGCAGGCGACGCTGAGTAATGCGCAAAAGAAAGTGGAGAGTGAGTTCATCTTCGTTCTACTTCGTTCTCCATTCTATTACACGCACGGTCCGTTTTCCCCTGCGGCAAGATCGGGCGCATCGGACGCCCGCGCCGGAAAATTCGAATAACCGGTGTCGAGTGTCCGGTTGCGACGGCAATTTTCCGAACGATGTCGCCCGGGCGCGCCGTTCCGGTTTCACGTATTCGGACATTTTAGTTCGCATCGTACTCCGCGACCGTCGAAAACCGCAAAACCGTCGCTGTTTCCCTGCCCCCGGGGATACCGGCGAAAACCCTATCCGGAAATAAAGAACCCCAGCCGATAATAAATTCGATTTTACAGGGAAGCGAGCTTTACACTTCATGATCGTAAAAGAACTGGATACTTTTACATCGACGGATTCCCTGGCTCGCGCCGGTCGAAAGGCGGAGGAGGATCTGTCCTTCTACCTGCGACGGGCCTTCGCCGATTCACCGGACCTGAGGGTATTCAATGGCCTGAGGCTGGAACGGGACGGGGATGCCGCTCAGGTCGATCATCTCATCCTGCACCGCTTCGGCCTCCTGATTATCGAGAGCAAAAGCGTGGCCAGCAGGATTCGTGTCAACGAACAGGAAGAGTGGTCGCGTTTTTGGAACGCTTCCTGGCAGGGCATGCCGTCTCCGATCCGTCAGGCGGAACGTCAGGGCGCGTTCCTTCGCCAGTATCTTCAGGCACATCGGGAGGTACTGCGAAACAAGGCTCTCTTCGGAATGGTTCAAAAAGGCTTTGTTTCCATGAACATCGATGTACTGGTCTCCATTTCGGATTCCGGCATCATTGATCGACCGAAAAAGTTGCCCCTGCCTCAGGTGGTCAAAGCGGATCAGATTACCGATCAGGTTCATGCGACATTTCAGCGTCACCGAAAAGCCGATAGCCTCTTCAATCCGAACGTGACGGAGGGGGGATGGTCCCTTTCACAGGACGAGATCGAGCGGGTATCGACCTTTTTGCTCCGCGAACATCGTCCGTTGAGGCAAGGACCGCAAAAAGAATCGTTCGAGAGTGTCACGGAACCCTCCCCCCCGGCTTCAACCCCGGCGGTTCCATTTACCCCGCCTGACGAACCCGTTCCTGTGCTGACCTGCCGTCATTGTCAAAGTTCACAGGTGGTCATCCTGTTTGGTAAGTTCGGCTACTACGCAAAATGTCAGGTATGCGAGGGGAATACGCAGATTCGCCGACTGTGTACCGTTTGCGAACAGCCGGAGAAGATCCGAAAACAGGGAGACCAATTTTTTGCGGCCTGTGCGAACTGCGGGACGGAGCGTCCGTTTTTCACAAACCCCGTTCGGACGGACACCCTGAGGAAAGCCTCTTAATCTTGGCTTAACAAGGATGCGGCACAATGTCCCTGAATCCCTTCCTTCGGATTTTTCAGGGAGAACGGAACGTGAAACAGGACCGGCGCATCGATTTTTCGCTCTTTTTTGCCCTCGGCGGCCTCCTTGCCGTGACGGGAACGACCCCGGCGCGGGCGCAGGACCCGCTGGTCACCGGTCGCTTCATCTCGCCGACCGGGACCAAAACCGACGTCGGTTCGATGCCGATCAACGTCATCGTCACACCGGATCGCCGGTTCGCTCTGGTGTCCGATATCGGCTTCCGACAATATTTAACCGTCTTCGATCTGAACTCCGGTGCGAAAACCGCTTCCCTCCTCTTCCCGCAGGGGTCGCGCGACGGACTGTACTACGGTCTCGCCGCCGTTCGTAACTCCGACGGTTCCTATACCGTCTATGCCGGACAGGGCGGGAACGACGCCGTCGTCGTCCTCTCGCTGACCGCCGACGGCAAAACCCTCTCCCGCACCGCGACCATCGACGGACCACGCAAGGAGGATATTCGCAAATTACAGCCCGGCGATACGCCGGCCGGTGTGGCCGTGGCCGGTAATCGCCTCTTCGTCGCCAATAACACACCGTCCGTCTTCGCCACGATGAAGGGATTGGCCCCCGTCCGGGAGCACGGAACCGTCTCCGTGTACGATCTCACGACGAAGAAAGAGATCCATCGCTTCGACTTCGGATCGATCTCCCCGCTGCCGAACTATCCCTTCGCCATCGCCGCCCTCAACGACGGCAGTGTCGTCTTCGTCACCAGCCAGCGGGACGGGCGCGTCTACGCTCTGGCGACCGGCAACGTTACCCCGACACAGCCACCGACCCTGCTCGCAAGTATCGAAACCGGCGGGCATCCCTGCGCTCTCCTCTTCAATGCCGACCAGTCCCGGCTTTACGTGGCCAACGCGACCGCAGATACCGTCTCCATCCTGGATGTCCCCTCCCGCAAGGTGATCGGCACGATAAAACTGCGCCCGGAGACCGTCGCCGACCTGCCGGGCGTCTCGCCCGTCGGACTGGCGCTCTCTCCCGACGAATCGACCCTGTACGTCGCCTGCGGCGATCTCAACGCCGTCGCGCAGGTCGATGTGCGAACGCGCCGGGTTCTTGGCTTTCTTCCGACCGGGTGGTACCCGACCGGCGTCGCCGCCCTGCCTAATAACCGGCGACTGCTCGTCGCCAACGCCAAGGGGATCGACCGACGCCTTCCCAACCCGACCTTCACCCCCTACGATCCGCGGCGCAAGTCCGACGACAACTTCTACGACCTGATGATGATCGAAGGGACCGTGCAGTGGATCGACCTGCCGACCCCGCAAGCCCTGCCGGCTCTCACCCGCCAGGTGCTGCAGGATGCGCGTATCGCGCAGAGCATGGTGCGCCCGAAAACCAACCCGCTGGCCCGGTTCGGGCGCAAAGCCGGGAAGATCAAACACGTCTTCTACATCGTCCGCGAGAACCGGACCTACGATCAGGTTCTCGGCGACCTGAAGGACGAAAACGGGCGTCCCCTCGGCGACGGCGACCCGAACCTGACCCTCTTCGGAGAGGAAGTCACGCCGAACGTTCACGCGATCGTGCGCCGCTTCGCGCTGTTCGACCGGTTCTTCGTTTCCGGAGAGGCGAGCGGCGACGGCTGGACCTGGTCCACCCGTTCCTACGCCAACGAGTATGTCATCAAAAACCTGCCCTATAACTACTCCGGTCGTTCCGCCGAATCACGCTACGATTTCGAAGGCCAGAACAACGGTTACCTCGTCGGCGGACACCCGGCCAGGGACGTCGATGGCAAGACGCTGTCGATCCTCGGAGCCATGCCCCCGATCGTCGACATCGCCGACGGTCCGAACGGCGGTATCTGGGATGCCGTGAAGCGGGCCGGGCTGCCATACCGGAATTACGGATTCGGCCTCTCGGCGGGGACCGCGCCGGTCGTCCCGGATAACTATCCCGCCCATGCCGGACTGCAGCCGGAGGGGCACGACCTCGCCGGGATCACCGATTACGATTTCCGTCGCTACGACATGGATTACGCCGACAGCGAAGGGCCGCTCCGGGCGGGTGCGCCGTTCAAAATGGAGACCTACGGCAAGCATAAAGCCACCTGCCGCTTCCTGGAGTTCAAAAACGAGTTCGATCAGTTCATGGCGAAGGACCCGACCGGCGAGAGTTACCCGGCGTTCGTCATGGTCCGCTTTTGCAACGACCATACCAACGGCCTGTCCAAAGGCGCACCCACACCCCGCGCCTACGTCGCCGACAACGATTACGCCATCGGCCAGTTTGTCGAACTGCTGTCGAAAAGCCCGATCTGGAAGAGTTCCGCGGTCTTCGTGATCGAGGATGACGCGCAGGACGGCCCGGATCATATCGATACGCACCGCTCACCCTGTCTGGTTATCAGCCCGTGGGTGAAAAAAGGGACGGTCGATCACCGGTTCTACAACACGGACAGCGTTCTGAGGACGATGGAACTGTTGCTCGGCCTTCCCCCGTTGAGCCAGTACGATGCCATCGCCGATCACTTCGACGTCTGGGACAGCGCTCCGAGCAACGATGCGCCCTTCACGGCGATCATGCCGTCGCCGTCGATCTTTCAGGAGAAGGTGACGGCGGGTGCGCCCGGTTCGGAGTGGGAGAGGCTCCTCGCGGCCTCGGCCAAAATGGACCTGAAACGTCCGGACAGCGCGGACCCTGTCCTGATGAACCGCCTGCTCTGGAAGAGCGTCCGGGGCGTACGCAGCGAGCCGCCGGCGCCGGTGCGAGGCAAAGTCCCGGCCGCGCGACCGGATCGAGATTAATCCCGATTAATCGGGATTAACGCCCCCGAAAGGCGTAAAGGTAGCCGTCGTCCGCCCCGACCAGAACGGTTCCGTCGATCACGTACGGTGAACTGATGACCGGACTGCCGACCTGATATCGCCAACGCTCCTTGCCGTCGTCCAGACCGAGCAGGTACAGGTTGCCGTCCTCGGAACCGATCACCACCTTGCCGTCGCAGACGGTCGGGGAACTATCCACCTTGCCGCCGGTCCGGAAGAGCCAGAGTCCCTTGCCATCGTCCCGCCGGATGGCATGGACGCGCCGATCCCGCCCGCCGAGAATGACCCGGTCGCCGGTCACCGCCGGGGTGGAAAAGTAGGGAAAACCACGATCGCGATAGGTCCAGACGGTTTCGCCGGAGACGACATCCGCGCAGACCACCGCGTTCCCGTAATGCCCCACATAGGCGCGCGTTCCGGCGACCGTGGTGGACCCGGCGATATAGTCACTGATCGGCAGACCGAGCAGCCGTTTTCCGGTGTTCAGGTCGATGACATGGAGAGTTCCGTCGCACCCTCCGATGATGACCCGATTTCCCGAGATGGCGGGCATCCCGTTCACGTAGTTATCGGTCTCGTAGGCCCAGACCTTGCGTCCGGTACGGGCATCGATCCCGTAGACCCGGTTATCGTAACTGCCGACCGCGATCGTTCGTCCCTTGCCGTCGGCGCGCGGCGCGGAGTTCGCTCCGCCCAGAATCTTCCCCTCGGTGGCGAACTTCCAGCGCAGTTTTCCGGTGACCCTGTCGAGCGCATAGAGGTTGCCGTCGGAGGAGCCGATGACGACGAGTTCGCCGGTCAGGTGGGGCGTCGCCTCGACCGATCCGCCGGTTTTGAACGACCAGACCTTGCGTCCGTCGGTCAGACGGACGGCATAGACGAAACCGTCCTCGGAACCGACGTACACCCGTCCCGCTTCGGCGACCGGCGAGGAGGTGATCGGTCCGCGCGTTCGGAACCGCCATGCCCGGCGTAATTTATCCGGAAGTTTGCCCGGAGCGACCCGCAGCGACCGTGCGCCCGGGGTCGGAGCGGCCGGCGAGGGAACCGGGAGGGTCGGCGCGGACTGGGCGAACACCGGCCACCCGCCGGGCAACGCCGCGATGCCGATGATCGCCCACAGGCCGCATTTCGGTAACCGGCACCCTCGCTGTCTCGTCATTATGTGTGCTATCCTTTTGCGATGCAGTAAAGTTTGTTCGAGGTCCGAATGAACAGTGCGCCATGCGCGACGGCGACGGTCGAACGGATCTCGGACCCCGGTTCATCCATCGGGTTTTCGGCCAGCGTCTTGCCGGTCGCGGCGTCAACCACGATCACCGTCCCGCCCAGGGTCATGAGATAGAGTTTACCATCCGCGCCGGTCGGGGAGGCCCAGCAGGGTTCGCGCCCCGGCGTCGGCACCGACCACACCACCGCGCCGGTTTTCGGATCGACGCAGGACAGCGTTCGGCGCAGGTCGCTGAGAATAAAGAATTTCCCCTGGTAGTAGAGCGGGGTCGGCACATCGCTCGTCACCGAACTGCGATCCTCGCTCTTCCAGGCTAGGGCATCCGCTCCGAGCACCCCGCTGCCGCCCAGTTTCGCCGCGTAGACCGGGGCGCGTTTCGGCGCACAAACCAGCACGACCCCCTCCCCCACGACCGGCGACGGCACCAGACGCCACCACGCTTCACGATGCCCCTCGTTCCACGTGCCCCAACGCCATAGTTCCCGGCCCGTATTCGGATCGTGCCCGGTGACAAAATCGCCGCCGGCAATCACCAGTTCCTTCCGCCCGTTGTACTCATGCGGGATCGGGGTGGAGTACGCCTCGCGCGATTCCATGATCGCCGGGGTCGGACGCTCGCTGCGCCACAGTTCCTGTCCGGTCTCCGGAGACAGCGCCAGCAGATACGAGGGCGCGTCCGCCTTGCCGCGCGATCCTGCCGGACGGTTCCGCTGAAGAATCTGCACGTACAGTTTTCCGCCGTAGAGGACCGGGCTACTGGCGAACGTCCACTGGAACGCGAAATCCCCGAACTCCTTCTGCAGATTCCGCTGCCACAGTTTTTTCCCCAGCGGATCGAACACGGCGAGGTCCCCGTTTCCGAAAAAGAACACGACGCGCCGGCCATCGGTGACCGGGGACGGCGAAGCATAGTTGCTCTTTTCATCCAACTGAATGGCGTTACCCTCACCGCCGGGCAGATAGCCGCTGCCGATCGAGTGCTGCCACTTCACCTTTCCGGTGGCCCGATCCAGGCAAAGCGCGACGAGCGTCCGGTTTTTCAGGTCGACGCTGGAAACGAAGACATTCCCGCCCGAAATCACGGGAGTCGCGGCGGACGGACCGGGCAGGTCCGCCGCCCACTTCACGTTTTCCGTGGGGGAGAACTTCACCGGAAGGTTCTTTGCCGCCGACGAGCCGTTGTACTGCGCTCCCCGCCAGTTCGGCCAGTCCTGCGCCCCACTGCGCGCCGCCGGAATACCGATCAGAAGCGCGGCGACCAACCATCGAGACAGATCGTACTGCATGGGCTTCCTTACCTCCGAATTGCTGGTGGGACGCCGTGCAGGGCATCCCGGTAAAGGGCGACGAAGTCCTCCTCCCCGATCGGGCGGGGATTGAACTGCACGGTCCATTGTTCCGCCGCCTCTTTCGCCAGGAGAGGAATCGCTTCCTCCGTGACCCCCGCCTCGCGCAGAGTGGACGGAAAACCGGCGGCCATCAGGCAACCGCGCAGGAATTCGATCAGCGAGTCCACGGCGGGTTCTCCGATCGGCGGTCCGCTCTGCCGAACCCACGTTTCATAGGCGGCGGCGATTTCCGGTTCCGAGGCGTTGAACGCGACGACGTACGGCAACATCATTCCGACCGCCTGTCCGTGGACGATCTTCGACCGGGCGGTCAGGGGATTGGCGGCGGAATGCGCCGCTCCGAGCATGCTGTTCTCGATCGCGCTTCCGGCGTACGCCGCGCCGAGCAGCATCGCGCCACGGGCGTCGAGATCGTCGGGCGCGTCGAGCACGCGCCGAAAGTTCGCCGCGAGCAGACGAAACGCCTCGCGTGAGAACAGACGCGACAGTGCGGTTCCCTTCGTCGTGACGGCCGTTTCCACCGCATGCGCGATCGCATCGATCCCGGCGCAGGCGGTCACCCGGCGCGGGCAGGTAAGCGTCAGTTCCGGGTCGAGCAGAGCGGCGCGGGCCGCCGCCTTCGGGTCGCCACAGGCCATCTTCCGATGCGTTTCAGCGTCGGAGATGACCGCGTACGACTGCATCTCGCTGCCCGTGCCGGCGGTCGTCGGAACGGCGATCAGCGGCAGCATCGGCTTTTCGGCCTTCCCGTATCCGCGATAGTCCGGCATCGCCCCGCCGTTGGTGTAGAGGAAGTTCCCGCCCCTGGCCGTATCCATCGCACTGCCGCCGCCCAGCCCGATCAGCAGGTCCGGGGCGAACGCACGGGCCGCTTCCGCGCACCGTTCGACGGTCGCCGACGTCGGGTTCTCCGGCACCTCGTCGAACACCGACACGACAACCCCGGCGGTCTCCAGCCGTTCGCCGGCGGTATCGGCGTAACCGGCGGCCCGAACTCCGGGGTCGGTGACGAGCAGGGCGCGTTTTCCGCCGATCTCCCGCGCCAGGTCGCCCAGACGAACCAGGCGCCCCGCGCCGAAGATCAGGCGGGTTCGCGGCTGCCAGTCGATTTCCGCGACGGACATCCGGCTATTCCGACCTATTCCGACGCCAGCGACGCCATATCGATCGAGAAACGGTATTTTACGTCCGACCGGAGCATTCGCTCGTACGCCTCGTTGACCTGCTGCATCGCGATGACCTCGACATCGGCGGTGATATTCCGCTCGCCGCAGAAGTCGAGCATCTCCTGTGTTTCGGGGATACCGCCGATCAGCGATCCGGAGAGCGAGTGGTTTCCGAACAGCAGGGCGAAGGACGACACCGGCATGGGCTTTTCCGGCGCGCCGACCAGGGTCAGGTTACCGCCGCGACCGAGAAGCTGCAGGTAGGTGTTGAGATCGTGCTCCGCAGAAACGGCATCGAGGATAAAATCGAAAGTCCCGGCGTGCGCCCGCAAGGCGTTGGCATCCGTCGAGAGAAGGACTTCGTCCGCGCCGAGGCGCAGGGCGTCCTCGATCTTGCGCGGCGACGTCGTGAATACCACGACATGCGCCCCCATCGCGCTTGCGAATTTGACTCCCATGTGGCCCAGTCCGCCGAGACCGACGATGCCGACCTTCGATCCCGCCTTGACACCCGCCCGACGCAGCGGGGAGTAGGTGGTGATCCCGGCGCACAGGAGCGGGGCGGCTCCGGCCAGGTCCAGGTTGGTCGGAACGCGCAGAACAAACCCCTCGTCCACCACGATCGTATCGGAGTATCCGCCGTAGGTGACCGGAGCGGTCCCATGCCGGTCGGGTCCGTTGTAGGTGAACACGGCGTTCGGACAGAACTGCTCGAAGCCGGCCTGACAGTTCGGGCAGGTGCCATCCGAATCCACCAGGCAGCCGACTCCGACCAGATCGCCGGGCGCGAACCGGGTGACATACGATCCGACCTCGGTCACGCGCCCGATGATCTCATGACCGGGAACGCACGGATAGACCGTCGGCATGATGCTGCTCCACTCATTGCGGACCGTGTGCAGGTCGGAGTGGCAGATACCGCAGAAAAGGATCTCGATGCGCACGTCGCGTTCGGTCGGATCCCGGCGCGGAATCGTCCTCGGAGCCAGCGGAGAGGTCGCGGCGTCGGCGGAATAGGCTCTGGTGTCGTACATGGATTTTGCCTTTATCGGTTGTTTCGCCCGCCCTCAGGCGCGCTGAATGGAACGGCGGCGATATAGAAATTCGAACAGATTTCCCTCGTGCGGCTGGTCCCACCGGACCCGCGAGGTCGGCAGGGGGCCGATGTTCAGCCGCTCGATGTGCGGCGAGTCGAGCAGTTCCCGGATGAATCGCTCGTCCCGGGTCAACGCCGTTACGACCAGCGAGGGGCCGATCTTCTCGGTGACCTGTGTCTGCGGCGTCTCGACGACGCTGGCATACGGGAAGAGATACTCGCGGTTCGCCAGCGGATGCTCGAACGACGCACAGCGGATGACCGTCGGCAACAGATAGGTGCTGCCGTCCTGCGTCACCAGTCGGTCCGCGCCGCGATACTTCGCGGTCACCTCCTCCGCGCCGGGGGTCTTCAACCCCTCGGTAACGGCGGCGTCCATGGCCTCCGCCATCTTCGGATTGGCGAACCCGGCCAGCGTCGCCTGCTCGTCGGTCGCCGAACGCGGTCGGATTTCGGCCAGTTTCCGCGCCAGAGCGTCGGCGATCCGATCGGCGTACTTCGGAACCACGACCGCCGAGGCATTGATACAGCTGCGTCCGCCGTTCTCGGCGATCGAATCGGCGATCAAATCGATATATTCCGGCCACTCCTCGATACAGTCCTCGCCGATAATGACTTTGCTCCAGCCCGGCCCATGCACCTGGACGCCCGGATTCCCGGCGTACCGCTCGACCGTGCCCTGGTCTCCGAAGATCAGGGCGCGTCCGCAGGCTTCCATGATGGCCGCGCTACCCTCGTGGTCGGTGGGATAGAACGAGAACGCCTCCGCCGGACAGCCCGCCGCAATGAACGCCTGCACGATCCGGAACGGTGTCCACGGCTCCTCGCGGCCCGGTTTCAGCACCACCGGGACCTTCAGCGCGATGGCCGGCATCCACAGCGAGTTTACCCCCGGCGAGTTGCTCGGAAGAACGACGCCCAGCGCGTTCGTCACCGCGAAGTAGCTGACCGGCACCCCGGCCTGCTCCCCGTACCCGGTGTCCAGGATTCCGGGGTCCATGCCGCGTGTCAGCCCCTTCAGGATGGTCGGCATCTCGGTGAAGACCTGGTGGACCTTGGCCATATTGCGCCGAATGAGCGAGTGCGGCAGACCGCTGGTCCCGGAGAGCGCTTCGATATACTGTTGCGGCGTCTGCGTCCCCCCGCCGCCGAGGGGCAGCGTCTCCTCCAGAAACAGGCGTCCCGCCGACGCGCTGATTTCCAGCATCCGGGCGACGGTGAACTCCCGGAACGCGTCCCGGGCGGATTTTCGCAGGTCACGCCGGATCATCGCGGCGTTCGTCATGCTGACGGTCCCGACGGTTTCGCCGCCGCGAACGCTCTTCAGTTCGTTGCGGTCCATGCTGTCGTACGGTTGGCCCTTGCGCAGGACCGGGATATAAGGCGCGGACATTCGGATAGATCCCTTCTAATAGACCCCTTCGATCGCCTTGGTTTCCAGCGCGCCGAACGGGCGCACCTCGCCGACGCCGTCCCAGGCGAAACAACCCCATGGCTCGCGCCGGATCGCTTCGTCCCGTTCCAGGAAGCGCGGCATGAAAAACTCCTTCGTCAGCGTGGTCAGTTCGACGCGCCCCCAGGCTCCATGATCGACCTGTTTGGTCGTGTCGCCGGGGTCCACGACCCGGAGAACGGCCCGCGGCTGCGGCGCATGGTAGGTGATGCTCCAGTTGTCCTCGGGTGTCAGCGGGCGGGAGCAGGCCAGCCCCATCAGCGTGTTGCCGTAGGTGGGAACGAACGCCGCCCGGTAGTCCAGCACCTCCTCGGTCAGGAAGCGGACCGTCTGCGGCGTCATCTGCGTTCCGCCGCAGAAGACGCCCCGGATTCCGGCGTCCGGGACGTTGATATGTTCGTCCAGGCTTTCCAGCAGCAGGGGTGTGGTAAAGAGGCAGCTGACCTTGCGGTTTTTCAAAATGGTCGCGCCCTGCTCGACGACGTGCGTCTTGTACCGTTTGGCGATTTCGAAATCCTTGCTGGCGATCAGTCGTTTCACCCAGCGGGGATCGAGGTCGACGTGGTAGCAGGAGCCGCCGCGCACGTGCGCCAGGTGCTCGATGGCGAGGCGCAACCGGCGCGGGCCGGTCGGACCGAGCATCAGCCAGTTGCCGCCGCGCGGGAATGCGTCGGGGTACTGCGCGTCCAGATAGTCGGAAAACTCCTCGTAGTCGCGCAGATGATCCTCCCAGCCGATGCGCTGTTTGGGCATCCCGGTGGTTCCGCCGGTCTCAAAGATCAGGAACGGGCGTCCGGTATACGGTTTCGGAATCCAGCGTTCGTTCGGTTCGTCGCGCAGCCATTCGTCCTGAAAGTGCGGGAACTTCAGCAGGTCGGCGGCGGAGGTGACTTCGGCAACGGCATCGAACCCGGTGCGTTCGGCCCACTCGAGCCAGAACGGACAGCCCGTTTCCGGGGAGAAGTGCCAGGCGATGATTTCGCGAACATGGGCGTCAAGCGCGGCCGCGGCGTCCCGAACGGCTTCCGGTGCAGGTGTATTGAGGTTCATAGCACCCCTTTCAACAGCGATTCCCGCCGTTTTGCTTCCTTTTTCTTGCGCAGAGTTAATCGTTCTTCGGCGGGAAATATCGATCCAGCGTCGCCTGGCTCGGCGGCCGGGTGAGCAGGGAGACGACGATCATCAGCAACGCCGATCCGAGCACCATCGGCATCACCGGCAGGAACCCGAAGATGGTGACGTTGATCGGCCCGCGCAGGAACAGGTCGCCCAGTTGCGGGAAGATACGCACGCTCGGCGGGCGCGGCGGCCCACCCCCGGCGGGTCGTCCCGCGCCACCTGTCGGTGGCCCGCCCGCCGAGGCGGTCGGTCCGGTCGGACTGCCCGGTCCGGTCTGTCCGGTCGCCGGTCCCGTCAGGGCGGTTCCTGACGGGCCACGTCCGGGCGGGGCGGTTCCGGCAGGGCGCGGTGCGGGCGGTCTCGGCGCGATCGGGTCCGAAATCGCCGTCAGGTACCAGATGCCCAGCACACCGAACAGTACCCAGATCGAGGCGGCCAGCGCTCCCCACTTCGTGCTTCGTTTCCAGAAAAGGGCCGCCAGCATCACCGGGGCGAGGGCGGCGAACCCGGAGAACGCGAAGCGAATCGCCAGGTCGAAGATATTGGCCCGGTCCTTCAACAGCAGCGCGATCCCGTAGGCCACGACACTGATCGCGACGATGAAGGCGCGGCCCGCCCAGACCTCCGCTTTGGGACCGTACTTCGCCCGACCGCCGTAGTAGGAGAAAAGGTCCTCGGTGAACATGGTGCTGAGCGCCAGGATCTGACTGTCCGAGGCCATGACGCAGGCCATGATCCCGGCTCCCAGAATTCCCGAAACCAGCGTATTGGTGTTGTCGGTCAACAGACGGATGATGACGTCGTTCGCCTGACCCGGCGTCAGGTTCGGATACTGGGTCGCCGCCACCACGCCCAGGTAGACGGACGGCAGCCAGATAAACATGATACAGAGCGGATAGAAGATGACCGTACGCTTGAAATGGGTGATCTTTTCCGCCGTCATACACATGATCGCTATATGCGGGAACATGATCGAGGACAGCGGGATGAACATATAGCTCAGAAACTCCTCCGGCGGAATGCGCTCCCGCGACAGGAGGTAGGCTTTCGGCGAGGCGGCCAGCTGGTTCATCAGGCCGGGAAAGCCGCCGAGGCTCTGAGCGATCAGCGTAAAGGCGATCGCGCCGAAGCAGAGGAACAGGACGGTCTGGAAGGTGTTGACCCAGGCGGTCCCGCGCATCCCGCCGAAGAAGACGTAGCTCATGACGACGATGGCAACGACCGCGCCGCCCACCTCGTAAGGCACTGCTCCGCCGCTGATCGTCTCCAGCGTCTCCCCACCGCCCATCACGCCGATGATGATGTAGGGAACGAGCATGACGGCGGTCAGGGCGAAGATAAAGGTCCCGATTCCGCGCATCTCCCAGCGGTCGCGCAGGTACTGCACCTGCGTCATATGCCCGAACCGCTTTCCGAGCGCCCAGAGCCGCGTCCCGATGAAGAACAGCGTCAGCGGAATGATGATGCCGGACGACGAGGCCATCAGGCCATAGACGCCGATACCCCGTTGATACGCGAACCCGGAACTGCCCAGAATGGCGACCGCGGTCATGTTCGTTCCGAACAGCGACAGGAGAAAGACCATCGGGCCGAGACGGCGATTGGCGAGGAAAAAGTCCTCCCCGGACGACGCCCCCTTGCGAAAGGCGAAGATGCCGATGTACAGGACGATGGCGAGATAGCAAAAGACGATGATGGCCGGAATCATCGGGCGGAATCCTCCTGTGACGCGTGCGCGGCGCGCGGTTCGGTCGCTCCGGTCGATCCGGCCGGTTCGGTGATCGTCTCGTCGTCCAGGTGGGCCGGCCAGAGGAAGCGCACCAGAATCGCCATCGTAACGACCGCCATCACCGAATACCCCCCGTGGTACGCCAGTCCGATCGGGAGAAACCCGAAGACGAGCGTCTTATCGGTCCAGTTCCAGATATCCTGATGCAGCAGGATCACCACGGCGACCAGCGCCGCAAGCAGGTATCGCATCCTCGTCCCTTTTTATGCCGGGAAGCGGACCCGGGTTAACACCGGGTCCGCTTCCGCATGGATTATTTCGCGCCGCCGACGGCATAGAGGTGCGTCGGGGTGGCGACATAGAGCGTGCCGTTGGCGACGACCGGCGACGAATAGACCGGGGAACGCATATCGATCCGGGCGACTTCCTTCATCGTCTTGCCCGCCGCCAGGACGACCAGGTCGCCGTCCTCGGTTCCGACGTATACCTTGCCGTCCGCGACCAGCGGCGAACCCCAGATATGGCTCTTGGTGTCCATCACCCAGTACGGCTTGCCGGTTTCGGCGTCCAGACAGTGAATGAATCCGCTGTAATCGCCGACGTATACCAGTCCGTCGGCGATGCCCGGGGTCGACAGCGAGCGATGGATCTTGTCGTAGCTCCAGATCGGCTTGCCGGTCACGGCGTCCAGACAGACGAAATTTCCTAGGCCCTCGCCGTGTTCAGGTCCTGCCCGATCGGCACGTAGACACGGTTCTTAAACAGCACCGGGGTGGCGATGACCTCGCTCGGTCCGTCCGCCGTGGCGTACTTGAGCGGCTTGCCGTTTTTCGTCCGGTACTGCGGCGGATTGCAGTCGAACCGCCACAACTCCTTGAAGACCTTGACGCCGTCCTTATCCTCGGTCTCGGTATCCAGTCCGTAGCAGAACCCGTCGCCGCCGCCGTAGATGATGATATCCTTGCCGTTAACCTGTCCGCCGGCCGGAGACGACCAGTTGGAGTGCAGAGTCCGTGTCGAGACGCCGCTCGCCTCCTCCCCGAGCAGTTCCCCCGTGTTCTTGTTGAGCATGCAGAGGGTAGGCGCCTTCGGGTTCGGCATGTTGGTATGGGTCCAGTCGACGCCGTTCGACGTCGTGACCACGATCCGGTCGCCGAGAATCAGCGGCCCGCAGTTGGTGATGTTGTGCGGGAAGACGCCGAGTTCGGACCGCATGTCGAACTTCCAGAGGATGTCGGCATCCTTCGCGCCGACGGTATGCGGGGGCTTGCCCTTGTCGGCGTAGTACGTCGCCTCTTCCTTGAACGGACCGTCATTGCCGTTCGCCTGTCCGTTGACGTCGAGGCACATCACCTCGCAGCGGTTGGTGACGATATAGACGCGGTCGCCGTCCACCGCCGGAGAGGAGCAGAGTCCGAGAAACTCCCAGTCGCTGACCTTACCGGTGCCGAGTTTGGGGATCGCCAGCTGCCAGATCATCTCGCCGGTCTTTTCGTCCAGGCAGAGCAGGATCGCGCGGTCGCCTTTCAGCGCCGGATCACGGGGCGATTCGTTGTTGGTGCCGATGAAGACCTTACCGCCGGCGACCGTCGGGTTTCCGTAGGACTGCGAACCGAGCTTGGCGACCCATTTGACATTTTTGGTCGTCGCCATATCGATCTCTTCGGTGTTGCCTTTGTACCGTCCGGCCTCGAACGCGACCGGAAGCCCGGTTTCGTCCGACACCATGTTGCGGGACGCATCCCGCCCCCAGAACGGCCAGTCACCGGCGAGGGCGACCAGCGGCAGGACGCCGACCACCAGCGCAACGAAGGAAAGGCCGCGTATAACAGTTCGTTTCATAAGGTTTGATCTCTAATTCGGCGTGATCGAAAGGTTATCGATATAGACTTTGAACAGACTTTGCGGCGAGAATCCGAACAGGCCGGGCGAGCCGCTCGTATGCGCCTGACGATGCGGCACTTCGATCGTCCATGCCGCCGGTTCCGGGTCGCCCTTCTTCCAGGCTTTCGCCCGTACGATGCCCGAACCGTCCGGAGCGACGTCCACCCGCGTCTTCATCCGGTACCAGGTCTTGGGCTGCCATTTGAAAGGAACGGTCGCCTTGATCCGCTCCTGGTTGGAGTTCACTTCCAGTTCCTGCGCGTTCCCGGTCAGAACGATGTAATAACGCTGGTTGATGACGCCGACCGTGCCGAGGGTGCGCCGGTTGCCGTCCGCCATGACATCCGCCTCGAAGGTGTAATTTTTCTCGTCCGGATGCCCGATAAAGACGGTCGCGCGCTGGAAGAAGATGTTATCGAGGGTCTTGGCGAAGACCTTGTTGCCGTCGAGTTCGCGAATATCGAACTTGAACCGCGCACCGATCCATGGCAATGGCGGGTAGGCGAACTTCTCTTCCGGCGCGGACGGCAGGGACTCGGTCGGCTGGAAGGATTCGAAGTCCTCGGTGAGCGGCAGTTTCGGAAGGACGCGTCCGCGAATCGTCCCCTTGAAGCCGTCCACGGTCGCTTCGAACGCTCCGGCCGACGGTTTCGCTCCCTCGGCGACGGTCAGTTCGCCGCGGGTATTGAACGAGGCATCCATCTCCGAGCGGACACGCGCGGTCGGCGGGATGTATTTGGCCCACCGTACGTTCGCGCTGTCGAACTGTCGGGTGACGAAGCCGTTGGCATCGATTCCGCGCACGGTGAAGACCGCCTTTTCGCCCGGCCGCAACGTCACCTCGGACGGCAGGATCTGCAGGGCGGCGGTCGGGCCGACCGCCGGCTTTCGTCCGGCGGGCAGCGCGTTCGGCTTCGGCAGACCGGGGTTGTTGCCTTTCTTCCCGAAGCAGTACAGTTTTTCGGTGGTGTGAACGTAGACCTTGCCGTTCCAGGCGGAGGGCGCGCCGATACAGCGGCCCGCCAGTTGTACCTTCGCCAGTTCCCGTACGCCGTTCGCCTCTGGCCTGAGGATGTAAAACAGGCCGTTCTGCATCGGCACGTACAGCTTTCCGTCGGCGAGTAGCGGCGAGGCGTGCAACTGGTCCGGCGCGAGCTTATACCGGAAGATCACCGCCCCGGTGTCGGCGTTGACCCCACAGATATGCCCTGTTTTGTCCACCTGATAGATGCGATTCCCGTCGAGAACCGGCGAACTGGAGATGACGCCCAGATCGTTGCGCCAGGCTTCGGCCGATCTGTCCAGGAGAGGTGGTCCGGTTTCGGCGGCTTTCGGTTCGGAATTGACACGCACCGCGGTCATGCGCCCGGCATCGGAGGAGTCCAGGTTTTCATCGGCATGGATACCGATCACCGTGTCCTTGTAGAGGAGGACGGTGGCGTTCATCCCGCCCGCCGAGATCGGGTAGCGCCAGAGGGTTTCGCCGGTGCGCGCGTTGACGCAAATCAGGCTGCCGTCGCCCGCGCCGGTGTAGAAGACGCGCTTGCCGTTGCGGTAACCGAAGATCGGCCGGGCGAAGGAGTTGTCCTTGGGCGGGACCCCCGGACTGCACCCCCAAACGAGCTGGCCGGTCCGCTTATCGAAAGCATAGAGACGGTCCATCGCCGCGCCCTCGCCGCCCCAGTTGGCGGTGATCCCACGGACGATGACCAGATCCTCCTCGATCGTCGGCCCGCCCGTTCGCCCGTTGGTGAAGGTCAGGCGACCGAGAGACTCCATCATCGGGTGTTGCCAGAGCTTCTTCCCGGCCGGAGTGAAGGCGGCGAAAACGCCGGCGGAGGTAAGGACGTAGACGTTTCCCGTCTCCGCGTCGACGCACGGGCTGCCGATGGCATACCGGTCGTAGGTAATGTCGGAGAGATAGTCGTTGAACCGTTGCTGCCAGAGTATTTTGCCGGTTTCGGCGTCCGCGCAGAACAGCACTTCCTGCAGATCCGCGCCCTGACCGGAGTAGCCGAACGCGAAGACCCTGCCATTCGCGATGACGGGCGTTCCGCCGCCGGAGATCGGGATCGACCAGAGATCGTTGACGCCGCCGGGTGTCCAAGTGTCGGGCAGGCCGGTTTCGCGGGACACGCCGGTCTGTTCGGGGCCGCGCCAGTTGAGCCAGCCGCGTACCGGCGTCTGTGCGGAAGCCGGGGCGACGGTCCCGTTCAGTGCCGTCATCGTCGCCACCGCCGTTACGGCCGTTACGATCGTCCGTACTTGCCGTGCTGCCGGAGGAGCTATCTGCGGGAAAGCGGCCCGTGCTTGCGGGCCGCGTCGATTTCGATACAGTGCCATTTTATGCCCTTTTGGACTTCAGTTCGACGCAGACCAGGACACCCTCGTGGCTTCGGCAGTAGAGGAGGCCGTTGGCAAGAACGGGATGGGTCCAGCAGGTGCCGCGCAACACGCTGGCGCGTCCGAGTTCGGTCATTTTGCCCGGTTCGGCGTTCAGGAGCACCAGTTCGCCGCGTTCGGTCAGGACCAATAGTTTACCGTCAGCAACTATTAATCCTCCCTTACCGATGCCGCGCATCGACCATCGCTCCGCGCCGGTCGCGAAATCGACGCAGCGCAGCGTATTCTCGTCGTTGCCGAACAGGGCGCCTTTGGTCAGAACGCTCGAATTGAAGTGGTTCTTCATGCTCCGGTTTTCCCACACCGGCGTCGGTCGTCCGCCGGCGATTCGGAGCAGCGCGCCCCCTTTGCCGTAGTTGGACGAGATAAAGACGTTGTCGCCGGAGAAGATGGGATCGGCGGCGTTGACATCGTAGGAGGTGTCCCAGGGGTACTGCCACAGTTGTCGCCCGGTGGCCGGGTCGACGGCGACCAGTCCCTTGCCCGCGAAGATCGCGACGGCGCGCCGTCCGCCGGAGACGAACGCGACCGGGGAGGCGTACCCGGCCCGCCCCGCGCCCGATCGCCAGACGATACGGCCCGTGTTGCGGTCGACCGCGGTCCCGCCCCCGCCGACGTTATAAATGACCAGATTGCCTTCGAGCAGCGGCGAACCGGCGAATCCCCACTGCGGCGATTCCGCGCCGGTTTCCCGGGCGATGTTCCGCTGCCAGACGACCTTGCCGGTCCGGACGTTCAGGCAGAGCGCCAGACCTTCCCGGCTCAGCGTGTAGACGTTGTTTCCGGAGACGGTGGGTGTGGCGCGCGGCCCTTCGTAATCGCCGCTGCCGCAGGGGTAACGGTACTGCCAGAAAGCCCGTCCGGTCAGCGGGTCGAGGCAGGAGACGATGTCCTGGTTGGCGTCGTTCCCCATCGTGAACAGACGTCCGTTGGCCACGCTGACGCTGGAGAAGCCCGCGCCGACGTTGACCGACCAGAGCCGTTTCGGGCCGCCGGTCGGGAAGGAGGAGGGCAGACCCGTTTCGGGCGAGATGCCGTCGCGATTCGGGCCGCGCCATTGCGGCCAGTCGGTCGCGCCGACCGTGCCGGCGGAAAGGGTCAGCAGCGCGACACAGGCCGCGCCGAACAGATGTCGGTTCATCGACTGGTTCCTTGTACTATGCGTCGTAATGGTCCTGATGATCGTAACGGATCACCGGATTACCGGATTACCGGATTACTTGATCGCGTAACAGAACAGATTGCCCTGATCGCGCAGGAGCAGCGTGCCGTTGGCGATCACGGGATGCGGCCAGGCCGGGGCGTTACTGCGTTCGGGCTGAGCGAATCGGCCCTTTTCCGTATAGGCTTTCGGATCGGTGGCGACCAGCGCGACCGGCCCCTGCTCGCCCCGAACGTACAGGTTGCCGTCGGCATAAGCGACGGATCCTTTGCCGACGCTGCGATCGGCCCACATCAGCTTGCCGGTCTTGAACTCCAGACAGGTCAGAGTGTTGTTATCGAACCCGTAGAGATAGTCGCCGACCACGACCATTCCGCCGTGATGGTTTTGCATCTGCTTGGTGAAGTAGACCTGTTCGGCGGTCGTTGCGCCGCCGCTGCCGGTTAATTTCGCGAGACCGCCCCCGTGTCCGTAGGCGGACGCGGCGAAGACATAGGAATCGGTATAGATCGGAGTCGAGCAGTTGATCCCCTGGCGACAGGCCGGAGCATCGAACCGCCAGAGAAACTTCCCA
Source organism: Capsulimonadales bacterium (assembly GCA_033762295.1). Classification (GTDB taxonomy): domain Bacteria; phylum Armatimonadota; class Armatimonadia; order Armatimonadales; family Armatimonadaceae; genus JANRLW01. The sequence continues at coordinate 4,258 of JANRLW010000093.1, read as the reverse complement.
CTGGCCGCATCGACGCCGACGACCGCGCCGGTCAGGAACTGGATATACTGGCGAACGCCGCCGACCGTCGCCAGGATCGGCGACGAGTAGGTGGCGCCGTTCCCGCCGGTCACCTGCGACTTCCAGATCGTTTCGCCGGTTTTCTTGTTCAGCGCGACCACGGTGAAGGCATCGCCACCCGGCGTCACCACCACCTTCTCGCCATCGACGAGCGGCGACTCGCTATACCCCCAACGCGGCACGTCGCCGTTGAAATCCCGGACCAGATTCTTTTTCCAGAGGAGTTTGCCGTTCGCCACGCTCATACAGACCAGGTCGCCGCCGACGCCCAGAGTATAGAGGTGATCGCCATCGACGGTCGGAGTCGAGCGGGAGCCGTATCCACCCTGCGCGGCTTCCAGCGTGATGCCGTCGGCGATCTTCGTGGCCCAGAGTTCCTTGCCGGTTCTGGCATCCAGCGCCCAGACCACCTCGTCGCTTCCCCGCAACCCCATGCCATAGATGCGGCCCTTCGCGACCGACGGGGTCGAATGCCCCTCGCCGAGGTTGCGTCCGACCCAGAGCAGGCGAGGACCGCTCTCCGGCCACGCGCTCAGAAGACCTTTTTCCTTCGAGAGGGCATCACGGTTCACCCCCCGCCACTGCGGCCAGTCCTCGGCGACCGAAGCGGGCGCCACCAGAACCGCCGTCAGACAGGGCAGAAGACCGCGCAGGAATGAATGAGAGGAAAACGAACGCTGCATGCCATTACCTTCCTTCCGGGACTACTGCGGAATACCGAGGCACTCCGTTCCGCCCGCATAGAAACCACCGTTCGCGCCGATGGTGTATACCTTGAGTTCCCGCCCCGGTCCGGCGACCGTGAACTGATTCGCTTTGCCGGTCTCGGTCGCCTGAATCGCCTTGACGTGTCCGTCGACGAAACTCGCGCTGAACGTTCCCGTATGCCGGGCCTGTACCAGCTGGATCTGCTGTCCGGGCGCCGCGCCGAAGGTGGCGTTGCCGTCGTAGATCATGATCGTCTCGGCGGAGCGGTTCACCGCGCCGAGGGTCGTCGCCGAGATGCCCGGGACGAACCCGTTGACGAATAGCGCGTGATTGACCACGTAGCTGGTGAACGGCGGGGTTCCGGCGCACGGGAAGCCGACCAGATCCGCAATCCGGATCGCGCTGTCCTCGCTCGGGCAACGGGTGACCTGCTGGTTCTTGACGTACGGTTCGACCACCTGATAGAACGTTGCGACGCACACCTGGTTCAGATAGGCGGACATCGGAAAGGTCTCATCATAATCCTGAAGATACATCAGCGTCGCCAGGGCGTACTGCTTGTTATTGGAAAGGCAGGACGTCTGTCGGGCTTTTTCCCGTGCCTGAGCGAAGACCGGGAACAGGATGGCGGCAAGTATCGCGATTATGGCGATGACGACGAGCAGCTCGATCAGGGTAAAGGCGGCGCGCCGCGATGTAGGCTGATTCATAATGATACCTCCGGCAAAACCGGGTCAACATTCTCGTCGGACCGGGAAATATCCTGCCCCGGAGCGGTGGCAAGAGATCGACGTTTTTCCGGCACAGGAATCGGCGGTCCCACGGCGAAGTTGATAACACCGGAGAGCCGCGATGGTTCCGGCCACCTGACATATCGTAAACCGAAAACGTTTTGTTTCCGCCGATCGTTAATTTACGCGCATTTTGAAAGGGACACCGATCATGAACGTACTTCCGCCGCTCACGTCGATACTCGCTTCGCTCGCCTTCCTCACAGGGGCGATCCTCGCGCCCGCAGAGGCCCAACCGGGCGACCACTGGCCCTCCTTTCGGGGCGCGAACGCCAGTGGGGTCGCCGACGGTACACCGGTCGCCTCTGCCTGGGACGTTGAAGCGGGCAGAAATGTTCAGTGGAAAACGGCGATTCCGGGCCTGGGTCATTCCAGTCCGATCGTCTGGGGCGATCGCCTTTTCGTGACGACGGCGATCAGCGGCGCGGCGAAACCGGAACTGAAGGTGGGGCTTTACGGCGATATCGCCCCGGTTGAGGACGACACGTCCCATGAGTTTCGCGTCTACTGCCTGAACAAAAAAACCGGAAAAATTCTCTGGCAGCGGACCGCGTATCGAGGGGTTCCCCGTGTCAAGCGCCATACCAAGGCGACGCATGCCAACTCGACCATGGCGACCGATGGCAAGAACGTCCTCGCGTTCTTCGGCTCGGAAGGGCTGTACTGCTACGATATGGACGGCAACCTGCGCTGGAAGAAGAGCCTCGGCGTGCTGGATTCCGGGTTCTTCATGGTGCCGGACGCGCAGTGGGGGTTTGCGAGTTCGCCGATTCCGGTCGACGGCAAGGCGCTGGTTCAGTGCGATATTCAGAAGAACGGGTTCGTCGCCGCGTTCGATCTGAAGGATGGCCGCGAACTCTGGCGGACGCCGCGCAAGGATGTTCCGACCTGGAGCACGCCGTCGATCGTCGAGGTCGGCGGGCGCAAGCAGATGATCGTCAACGGCTGGAAGCATATCGGCGCGTACGATGTCGCCACCGGCAAGGAAGTGTGGCGTCTGACCGGCGGCGGCGACATCCCGGTCCCGACGCCGCTGGTCGCCGAGGGGCTGATCTTTATCACGAACGCGCACGGGCGTCTGTCCCCGCTCTACGCGATCCGACCGACCGCGAAGGGCGACATCACCCTGACGGGGGACGCGACATCCAACACCCATATCGCCTGGAGCATTCCGCGCGGCGGGGCGTACATGCAGACGCCGCTGGCTTATCGCGGTTATCTGTACAGCTGCCGGGATAACGGTGTCCTGACCTGCTTCGAGGCCAAGACGGGCAAACAGGTCTACCAGGAGCGTCTGGGGACCGGGCGTACCGGGTTCACCGCCTCGCCGGTGGCCGCCGACGGCAAGCTGTTTTTTACGAGCGAGGAGGGCGATGTCTACGTCGTCAAAGCCGGACCGGCCTTCGAGGTGATCGGGGTGAACCCGATGGGCGAGGTCTGCATGGCGACCCCGGCCATCTCCGCGGGGGTTCTGTTCTGGCGCACGCAGGGGCATCTGGTCGCGATCGGCGGAAAATAGAAGAAAATGGAGAACCGCCCGGCGTTTCGCGCCGGGCGGTCTTCGTTCGACGCTCCTCCGTCTAGTTGGTCGTGGCGGAGGCGATGTCGGAGTAGCCGGAAGGACCGGTCGCGTTATAGGCGCGAACCCGGTAGGAGTAGCGGGTCTTGCGGGGCAGACCGCCGTTTCCGTAGGTCCGGGCATTCGGCCCGACACGGGCGATCTGGGCGAACGTCACGCCGTCGGTCGACCGCTCGATGTAGAATCCCTGCTCGTTGGTGGCATTGTCGACCCAGGAAAGGGCAATACGGGTTCCCGATGTCGCGGTCGCCGTCAGGCCGGTCGGCGCGGCCGGAAGCGTCCGGGGTTTTGCGGAGACCGGGCTTGACGGGACGCTTTCCAGGTTACCGTTCGTGGCAATGACCACGTAATGATAGGTTTTATCATTGGCGAGACCGGTATCGGTGTAGGACGTGGTCGTCACGCCGCGTGCCACGGTGGTCGAGTACGGGCCGCCCTTGCGGGTTCCCCGCTTGATCGTGTAGGCCAGCGCCTCGGGGCTGGCGGACCAGTTGAGGCTCACCTGGCCAGCGCCCGGAACGGCGGTCAGGTTGGTCGGCGGGGTGACGGTCAGGACGCCGTCGCCGATCCGCTGAATCCTGGCAACCGACGGAACCCCCTTCTCGTTGAGCAGGAAGAGCATATAGTAGCCCGGCGGACAGAGGTTGGGATCGGACGGAGCGGTGACTCGCAAGCCGGTCGCCGTGGCCTGAAACGACAGCCGGTTGATCCGCTGATCGAAATTTCGGGCATGGGTGACGGAGGAGAGCCGAATCCAGTTCGCGTTGGTCACCTTCGACGCATCGGGCGTTTCGACGTCGAAGGTCGCGCCGTAGCGGACCAGACCGGGCGCCGACGTGATGACGGGGCGCGGTCCCTGGAACAGATAGGGCGGAGAGAAGATTTCGGCGTTCAGGTTGTTATCTCCCCCGGCGGAGAGCAGTCGTCCGTCCGGAAGCAGAACGACGGTCGAGTGGTACCAGCGACCCACCGCCATACTGGCCCAGGTCGTAAACTGTTCGGTCACCGGGTCCCACACCTCCGAGGAGAGCACCGGGGTGGTCATATCGTTGAAACCGGCGCCACGGACGCCGCCGGTAACGAAAATCAGGCCATCGGGCAGGAGGGTGGCGTTCATCTG
>JANRLW010000092.1:0-18788 GCA_033762295.1 Capsulimonadales bacterium | reverse complement strand
CGCGTGGGTTGGATATCAATCAGTTGCCGTATGTGATTAACTTCGATTTGCCGAATGTGCCGGAGGATTATGTCCACCGTATCGGGCGAACGGGACGGGCGGGCAGTGTCGGGCAGGCGATTTCGCTGGTCAGTTCGGATGAGCACAAGTTCCTGAACGCGATCGAGCGTCTGCTGCAGAAGAAGCTGGTTCGGCGCACCCTCGGCGAGGAGATCGGCCGGATCGCGCCGAATCTCGTCTCTCCCGCTCCGCGACCGGCGTCCGCGGAACCGATCGGGGAACCGATCGCTCCGCGCCGTCCGCGTCAGAAGGAACGGATCGAGGTGCAGTGGGGGGAGAAGTCTCGTCCGCCCCGTGTCATTGCCGCCAAACCGCGTCACAAGCGGAAACCGGGTCACGCGCCTTCCGCCTCGTCGGCCCCGTCGGCCTCGTTCGAGAGGTTCCGTCCGCGCCCGTCCCGAAACGTGTAGATCGCGCGAATCAATGTTGCGGACCGCTTCCGACCACGGAGGCGGTCCGTTTTGTATCGCGCCGGAAAAATACGAAAAAGGGTTGACAAAGATGACAAACCGGTTTATCATAGAGCCATCAAGGTTGTCGAAGCGGACAGTCTATGGAAAAACGAAATGTAACCCTGCAGGAAGTGGCCAGAAAGGCGGGCGTCAGCAAGGCGACCGCGTCCGCTGTCCTGAGCGGGAATCATCCTCACGTACGGGTTTCGGAAGATACCCGTCGTCGCATTCTGGAAGCGGTCCGCGAACTCGACTACAATCCCAATGCGATCGCCCGCTCGCTTCTCGGCGGCAAAACCAATACCCTGGGGTTTTACCGGCATGACACCTTGCTGAGCGGGTTCCATGCGGAGATTGTCGCCGGACTTCAGGCGGGATGTCTGGAGGCGCGTCGTGACCTGTTGCTGTACGGCGCGTTTCAGGGCAAGACGACCGCCGAGACCTATGCCGGCCTGGTCGATTGTCGGGCGGACGGACTGGCGATCCTGCTCTTCCCCGATGACCCCCTGATCGAGTTGTTGCGCGAATCTCGCCTGCCGGTCGTCGCCGTCGCCGATGCGGTCCCCGGAATCCCGTCGGTGACCGCCGACGATGTTCTCGGGGGAACGATGACCGCCGCGCATCTTCACGAGCGGGGACATCGCAACGTCCTGTACTTCGCCCGCGTGCGCCCCCCGGTCTCCTGCGAACGGCGTTACCGGGCGTTTGTCGCCGAGGCGGAACGGCGGGGACTGCGCGTCATCACGCAGGCGGTGAACGACCTGACGCCGCCGGACTGGGGTATTCCCGACTGGCGAAGCGACGAGATACGTCGCCTGTTTTCCGGCCCGGAGCGCGATCGCCCGACGGCGGTGGTCTGCTGGTCCGACGTCGGCGCGGGCGGGGTGCTCCGTCAGTGCGAACGTTACGGTCTGCGCATTCCGGAGGATCTGGCGCTGGTGGGGTTCGACGGCGTCGCGATCGATGGCACCCGTATCGCAAACCTGACGACGATTCGCGCGCCCTGGGGCGATGTCGCCCGGACTGCCATTCGCCTTCTCGTCCGTCGTATCGAGGGGGAGATCATACCGGAGGAGACTCCGTTACCCGTCACTTTGCTTCAGGGGACGACCACCTGAAGTCCGTTACCGTCCGTCCGTTACCGTTTGACGCGGCCCCGGTCCGGCCGGTGTCCGCCATCAAACAAGAAAGGAAAACGCCGCTATGTTATCCGCACGCCGTTGTCGGCGCTCGTCGGCCGCCCTGCCGACGGCTGGCTTCACGCTGATCGAACTGCTCGTCGTCATCGCCATTATCGCCATTCTGGCCGCCATTCTTTTCCCGGTCTTCGCTCAGGCCCGTGACAAGGCTCGTCAGACCACCTGTCTCTCCAACCTGAAACAGCTGGGGGTCGCCACCCAGATGTACGCTCAGGATTACGATGAGATCTTTCCCGGCAATATCCATACCCGGTTCGCCAACGGTGTCTGGTGGTGGCAGCAGCTCCCGCCGTACGTCCAGAAGTCCTCCGGGAAGATCGGGTTTCAGAACGATGACGACTCGGCAGGGCATATCTATGTCTGCCCCTCGGCGAAACCGGAGGAGAACCTGGTACGTACCGGCACGCAGGGGGATATCGACCGTTACAAGATCAACTACCTGCCCGCCTCCACGATTGTAGACTATAACATCCTGGTGGATGCCGCGCTGAACTGCCCGCCCGACAGCAACATCTGTCCACGGGGCGGTCCCGCACTGGCGGTGGTCAATCGGCCGGCCGATACGGCGTGGCTGACCGATAACGGCAACTATCGCCGCCCGGGCGGCAGCAACGGCGAGTTCAGTTTCCATCTGCGGTTGTCCGGCGGCGCGACACAGTCGGGACGGATGCAGTGGACGATCGGAGCGGTGGGTGGCAGCGCCGAAGCGACGACCGCCGTCTACGAGACGAACGCTCCCGCAGTTCGTTCGCCCGAGTGTACCGCCGCCGGGAGACCGGCGCGCGCCTGCCGCCATGTCTCCTACCGCCATAGCGGCGGAGCCAATATGCTCTACATGGACGGGCACGCCAAGTGGATGCGCGGGGAGGCGGTGTTTAACAACGTCCTTCGCGCCGCCCAGCAGGAGGCGACCCTGTCGGCACCGGTCGGGGATATGTTCGACGTTTTCCAGCAGTAGCTATCGACCGGCATCGTCCGTTGCGAACGTCCTGAGGACGTGATGCGGTCTCCCGACCGGGCCGAACACCGGTCGGGAGACAGGAGATACCCATTATGTTGACTTCCACACAGGTTGAGGAATTCCGGGACGTCGGCTTTATCGTCGTCCGGGGGTTGATTCCCGATCCCCTTCTGCCCGCCCTGCGCCAGGGGCTGGAAAACGTCATTACCCGGGTGCGTATGTCGCCCGGCGATTTTCGAACCCGGTATGTTTCGGCAAGCCGCACCGACATCTGGGGCGTCGGCGATGTCTTCCAGCCGACCCTGTACGAACAGGCTTTCGCGGACTACCTGAGCGATGATCGTCTGCTGGACACCATCGGTGCGATTCTCGGTCCGGAGATGCGCTTCTGGGGCGGACACGCTCTCTGGAGTCCGGAGCGGGAGACCTACGACCTGATCTGGCACCGGGACGGCGACGACGAGACGTATTTCGATCCGTCCGGCCGCACGACCCATGTTCAGTTCAACTCGGCCCTCGGGCCGGATGATTCGTTTCGTGCGGTCGCCGGTTCGCATCGTCGGCCCCTGACCGAGCAGGAACGAGCCGTCGTGCGAAAAGGGACGGACCCGTTGCCGGGTGAGGTGGTGGGAATCTGCGAACCGGGCGACGTGTTGCTGATGAATGCGATGACGCTGCACCGGGGCCGTTCATTGCCGCAGGCGGGAAGACGGACCCTGCATTTCAACCTGCAACCGAAGGACGAACCCTACGGCGGCAGAAGCACCCGTCCCTGGATGCTGGCGCCGGACTTCCTGCCGAAGTTCCGTCCGCGCGCCCAGGCTCTGTTTCAAAATCTGATCGCTTTCGATCGCGCCCACGAGTATGAACCGTCCCTCGCCGTCTCCTGAGGGCGTGACCGGGCGAGCGATTCTTCTGGGCGCGGTCCTGGTGCCCGTGCTGGTCGCCTGGGCGGAGTATGTCGAGATCAAGGCGGCGGGTCCGGACATGATCTCGACGTCCATCATCCTGTGCGTGATGTTCGCCGTGCTGGTGATTTCCGGCGTCAATTCGCTTTTGCATCGATTCGCACCCCGGTTCGCGCTCCGGCCCGGCGAGATACTCACCCTGTATGCCATGGGCGGGGTCGGGGTCTCGCCGTGCGGTATCGGGATGCTCCAGTGGCTGGTGCCCGCGCTTCCGGCGCGAGGGACCGGACGGTGGAAGGATTCGGACTACCTGGTGCCGGCCTGGGCGCGCGTGACCGACCCGGAAGCGGTGAAGGCGTTTTACCGGGGCGGAGCGGACTGGCAGAGCCATCTTCACGCCTGGGCCGTCCCGATCGCCTTCTGGACCGCGCTGTTGCTGGCCCTGTTCGGGGCGATGTTCTGCCTTTCCGTCCTGTTGCGGCGGCAATGGATCGAGCGGGAACGGCTGTTGTTTCCGCTGGTGCAGTTTCCTCTGGAGGTACTCGGCGGCACGAGCGGCGTCGGCGGCGGTCCGATCCCGCTTGGAAAGAACCCCTGGTTCCTGATCGGGATCGCCGTTCCCGTCGTGTTGCAGGGGCTGGCGGCGCTCCATTACACCTTTCTGCCCGCCCTGCCGTTCTTTCCGATCAAGCCGAACGACATGCCGGAGGTTCAGGGATGGTTTGTCGGCAGACCCTGGTCCGGTGTCGGCTATCTGCGCCTGACCTTCTATCCGTTCGTGATCGGTCTGGCCTTTCTGCTGTCGGTGGAGGTTTCGTTTTCCTGCTGGTTCAGCTACTGGCTGATCAAACTTCTGTCGGTGCTGACGTTCGCGCTCGGCTGGAACGACGGCGACGGGGCGGACCTCTGGAACACGAAAACGCCGCCGTTGTTCGGCGATCAGAGTGTGGGCGGATTTCTGGGCCTCGCGTTGCTGTCGCTGTTCCTGGCCCGGCGTCATCTTGCCGGCACCTGGCGGACGGCGATCGGAGAGGCGGGCGGCAGCGACGATCGGGACGAGGCGATCGGATACCGCACGGCCTGGATCGGGCTGGGCGTCTGCTTTTCCGCGCTGGTGATCTCCGGGGTGGTGCTGGGAGTGCCACCGCTGGCCGCGTTCGCCTTCTTTCTGTGTTTTTTGCTGCTGGTGATCGGGTTTGCGCGGATACGCGCCGAGGCGGGCGTTCCGTGGGGGTACGGGCCACCGATGAATCTGAACGGATTTACGGTGGAGGCGGTGGGAACCGCGCACTGGCCCCGCGAGGCGCTCGGAAGTTTCTCGCTCCTGCTCTGGATGGACAACGACTACCGCTCGACGCAGATGCCGTATCAGACGGAGGCATGGAAGATCGCGGACGCGGCGGGTCTGCACGCCCGGCGTCTGGCCGTCGCCCTGCTGGTGGCCCTGATCGTCGGACTGATCGCCGGATGGGTCAGCCAGCTTTATCTCTACTACGCTTTCGGTGGCGACAACGGACTGCAGCGGACGGCGCAGGGGGCGAAGTTCCCGACCCTGCTGAACCACTGGCTGTCGAATACCCGGCCCACCGCATGGCATCGCATCGGGGCCGTCGGTTTCGGAATGACGGCGGTCTGGGGATTGGCGGCCCTGCGAACGGCGTTTGCCGGGTGGAGTCTGCATCCCATCGGCTATGTTGTCGCCTGTACGTGGACGATGCAGTGGCTCTGGCTGCCGATGCTGATCGGCTGGCTGGCGAAAACGGTGGTCCTGCGCTACGGGGGGATGCGCGGATATCGCGCCGCGCTGCCGTTCTTCTTCGGATTGATCCTGGGCGACTATGCCGTTTCCGGGGGACTCGCGCTCTTCTACACCCTCTTCGACGTTCCGGGCTACCGGACGTTCCCGATCTGATCGGCAGGATTCGCGGTTTCGAGCGGAGAACCGGAGAGGGGGGCCGGGAACGGTCCCGCGAAGGAGCTTGGAAGCAATATGGCCGAACGAAACGCCCTGATCGTCTGGGGCGGGTGGGATGGACACCAACCGAAAGAGGTCGCCGAAATCTTCCGGGAGACGCTGACCCGGCACGGTTTCGACGTGACCGTTTCCGATACTCTGGATGCCTATCTGGAGGAGGATTTGCAGAAATATCATCTGATCGTTCCGGTATGGACGATGGGAACGATCAGCGGGGAGCAGGAGCGGAACCTGCTCAACGCGGTCCGCTCGGGCGTCGGGATCGGCGGCTGTCACGGCGGCATGTGCGACTCGTTCCGCAACAACACCGAGTACCAGTGGATGACCGGCGGGCAGTGGGTGGCGCACCCCGGCAACGACGGGGTGGAGTATACGGTCGAGATCCGGGACCCGGATCACTTCATCACACAGGGAGTGCCCCCGGTCTTCACCGTGCGTTCCGAACAGTACTACCTGCATGTCGACCCTGCGGTTCGTGTTCTGGCAACCACCCGCTTCCCGGTGGCGGACGGCCCGCATCGGAAGAATGGCCCGGTCGATATGCCGACGGTCTGGACGAAGTACTGGGGTGAGGGGCGGGTCTTCTACAACGCCCTCGGTCACCAGGCGAACATCGTCGCCCAGCCGGAAGTCCTCGCTCTCTGCACCCGTGGCCTCCTCTGGGCCGCTGGCGCCGAGGACGCGATTTAGGTCGCCGGGCAGGACCGCCCGAACCCCGGTAGCGCCGTTTCCGAACCCCTCCCGACCTCGTCGGGAGGGGTTTCTTGTCCTGTCTTTCCTCCTTCCGTATTGACAGTCCGGGGAGGTATCGCTATACTAAATCCGAGGCTGATTAAGCGGTTAATCAAAAGGGCTTTTGACAAGGCGAAACATGTCTACAATTCGCGATGTGGCGAAGTCAGCGGGAATCTCCGTGGCGGCCGCGTCCGCCGTTTTGAACGGAAACGGAAGCGGACGGATTCGCGTCAGTCCGGCCACGCGCCAGCGTATTTACGAGGCGGCGGAGGCGCTCAGCTACCGGCCGAACCATCTGGCACGGGGGCTGGCGACCGGAAGGAAGGGGATTGTCGGGCTGGTTTTCCCGTATCCGGGCGGCTTTTTCGGGCAGGACCCGTTCTGTTCGCTGGTCATGACCGGGGTTTTCGAGGAGGTCGCGCGGGAGAAGCATAACATCATGCTTCACACCGCGACCGGGGACGGATGGAATACGGCGGAACCGGACGACCTGATCGATTCCCGGATCGATGGGCTTCTACTGGTGCTGCCGATGCCCGAGAGCCCCGTCATCGCCGCCTGCCGCCGTCTCGATTTCCCGTATGTCGCTCTGGCTTATAACCCGACCGACCCGGAGGTCCTCGCCGTCAACGCCGACGAGTTCCGGGGTGGGTCTCTGGCGACCGAGCACCTGATCGCCCTCGGCCATCGTCGGATCGCCCATCTGTCGTGGCCGGAGTATATCGCGACCAGCCACGGACGACGGGCCGGCTACGAGTGGGCGTTGCGTGAGGCGGGACTGCCTTCCATGGTGGTGCCTACCGAAGTCGATCGCGAGGGGGGCTATCGGGCGATGTCGGAACTGCTGGACGGACCGGCGGACCGGCACCCGACCGCCGTTTTTGCCGCCAGCGACCTGTGCGCCGAGGGGGCGATTCGGGCCATACGGCATCAGGGTCGCCGCGTCCCCGACGATATCGCCGTCGTGGGCTATGACGATACCTGGTTCGCCGGTCTGGCCCAGCCAAAATTGACCAGTGTGCGGATGCCGATCGCCGAGATGGGAAGAACGGCTGCCGAGATGTTGATCGCTCTGATCGAAGGGCGTCCCGTTGTCGAACGACAGCCGATACTGCCCGTTTCACTCACCGTCCGGGACTCGTGCGGGGCCACCGCCGCGCCGGCGTAGAGGGCTATCGCCGCGTGGATGCCAAGGACGGAGCCAAAAGGATGTATCACCGAAACGATTCGAAAACACAGGAGTATTCAAAACGATGGAACGCCGCCGTACCCTGCAAAGCCGGTCTCGCTGTCGTGCGAGCGTGGGCTCGCCGCTCACGACCGGATTCACCTTGATCGAACTGCTCGTCGTCATCGCCATAATCGCGATTCTCGCTGCGATTCTCTTCCCTGTCTTCGCCCAGGCGCGTGAGAAAGCCCGGCAGACGTCCTGCCTTTCCAATACCAAGCAGCTGGGACTCGCCGTGCAGATGTACATCCAGGATTACGACGAAACCTTCCCGCACTCCCAGTTCTGGGATTTCAGCGTCCCCTTCGGTGCCGCGTACTCCTGGAGCAGCAGCAAGTGCATCCAACCCTACATCAAAAACTTCGGCCTGTATGTCTGTCCGAGCGATCCGAACAGCACGACCTACGACGCCGTCTATTACAACGGCCAGAACCCCGCATTCGAACTGACCCGTCGTCCGAGCGCCATCTCCTACATGGTCAACGCGCTTTCACCGGGCAGTTTCCGGGCCGACGGGTTGTTCGGGGTGGATAAGCCGCGCGGACTGATGACGCTCGGGCCCGCCTTCGGTGACATGACGGGCCCTACCGCTCTGGCCGCCGCTTCCTTCCCCGCCGATATCGTGTTGATGATCGATGGCCGCAAGGAATTCTATGGCGATTTCTACGGTTGTGGCCCCTGGAACAACAGCGAGATCGACTGGTGCTATCTGACCGGCGACGTGGCGGATAGCTGGCTCTTTCCGCTCATGACACTGGCGACGCCGAGCGACCCGCTGTATCGAGCCTGGCGCAAGCATACCGGCGGAGCGAACGCTGTTTTCGGCGACGGACATTCCAAGTTCGTCCGACCGGGAGAACTGTATACGACCGATCCCGCCCGGGTGAACGAAGTCGCCAGACGCTGGCTCGTCAATGCGCCGCAATAAGGGCGTACGATTCGAACCGAAGGAGGGAAAGAGTGGGACGAACACCGTATGATCGCTTCCTGCGAACCCTGGTCTGCGCCGTCGTGTGGACGCTGCCTCTGGTCGGCTGCCAGCCGGACGACGGCGTCCCCGCCTCGGAGAAAGCCCAGGCACAGCGTCTGGATACGATCGCCCGGGATTCCGGAGGCGACTGGGAAAAGCTGTCGGAGACGGACAAAGCGTACCTCATCAAGGAGATTGCGCACGGCAAGGAGAGTGACGCCCGCATGATCCTGCTGGCGAAAGCGGGGAAACTGCGTCGGCCGGCCGGCGGACCGCAACCCGGCGGACCACAACCCGGCGGACCAGGGATGCCCGGCGGACCGCAACCCGGCGGACCGGGGATGCCCGGCGGACCGCAACCCGGCGGACCGGGTGTCGGCGGCGCGGGTCGTCCCTAGGAACCTCAAATGGCTGTTTTCTATCGAGTCGAGCAGCGTGCCGGACGCTGGCAGTTCCGGACTCCGGCGGGGAAGCCCTTCTTCTCCGCCGGAGTCTGCTGTGTCACTGAGGGGGCAACCGCCGGTACCTACCGTCCGGAAGCGCCGGAGTATGCCTCCTTCCGTCATTACCGGAACGATCGGGAGTGGGCTGAGGCCGCCGCGGGCCGACTGCGTGCGTGGAACTTCAATACGATCGGCGGATGGTCGTCGGAGAAGGTCCGTCATCGGGGTTTGCCGTACACGGTCGTGCTCCATCTGGGCACCTATGTGGAAGGCGGCATCTGGGGGGATCTGTTCGCGCCGACCGCGGAGCGGGCGTTCGATGACGCCGCCCGGGCGCAGGTTCGTCCGCTGGCGAACGATCCCGATCTGCTCGGCTGGTTCTCGGACAACGAACTCGGCTGGTGGGACGAGACGCATTTCATTTTTACGCTGCAGCAGCCCGAACGGAGCGCGACCCGGCGTACCCTGATCGACCTGTTGCGGAAACACTACGCGAATGATTTCGATCGTCTTCGCCGCGACTTCGATACGGGAGCGGTCCGCCGTTTCGACGATCTGGCGCAGGTGATCCGGGTGCCCGCCGCGGACGGGGGCAGAAGCGCGGCGGTGATGGACGCCTTTACGGAACAACTCGCGCGGCGTTACTACCGTCTGGCGCAGGCGGCGATCCGGCGTTACGACCGGAACCATCTGATTCTGGGAGACCGTTACGCACAGTGGTATCCGGCCGCCGTCGCGCGTGCCGCCGGGCCCTATGTCGATGTCATCTCGACCAATATGGGGGCGACCTGGAAAAACGGCGCAATCTCCCGGTTTTTCCTGGAACGGCTGCATCGTCTCACCGGACGCCCTGTTCTGATCTCGGAGTACTACTTCGCCGCGATGGAGAACCGGAGCGGCAACAAAAACTCCTCGGGCGGCTTTCCGACGGTGGCAACGCAGAAGGAGCGAGCGGAGAGCGTCCGGCGCAACCTGACGGAACTGGCCTCCCTGCCGTACGTGGTGGGAGCGCACTGGTTTCAGTATACGGACGAACCGACGCTCGGGCGCAAGGATGGCGAGGACTACAACATGGGTCTGGTCGACATCGCCGATCGTCCCTACGAACGACTGACCGCCGTTATGAGCGAGGTCCAGCGGCGCATTCCGGGCCTGCGCGAGCGGTCGATCGGTTCGGCGAGCCGTCGGAGCGACCGCTCGCGGATGGCGGTCGCTCCCCCCCGTGTCGAGGAGGGACTGCGGTACTGGGACGTACGGGCCGCCTATCTTCCGCCCGTTACGCCGTCGCCGTTCGGGGATCTCTACGCCTGCCGCACGGCAAAGACCCTCTATCTGGGGGTGCATTTCGCCGACTGGGCGGACACGAAATCGTATCCGGACGGCAAGATGCCGTCCGCCGAGCGGACACGGTGGGAGATCCGCTGGGCGGGAAAGCAGGTCACTCTGCGTTTTCCGCTCGAACGGCCGACGGATGACGTGACGGACGACCCGTCGGTTCGCGTCTGCCACACGGAGCAGGGGGCGACGACCTTCACCGCGATCCTCCGGATTGTCCTGCCGGAAACGCAGGGAACGGGGAAAGGTAGTCCCTTGCCGCTCGAATCGGAGCTGATCCGGCATGGCGAGGCCGAACGGGTCCGCTGGAAAACGGTTCTCCGGCCGGGGTAAACGAGTAAGGGCGTGAGGGCGACCGGGATATGTCTGCCTGCCTGTTCGGATGAGGATATCCATCGGGTATCCTGAACCGGAGGGTAAGGATGTCAAAATCAGTGATTGGCTGGATCGTGCCGCTGGTGATCTGGCTGGGATTTACTCTGGCGGGACTTCTCATCAACGGGCTGGTCCTGAAACAGTTGAAACGGTGGGCGTCGAAAAGCACGTGGCAACTGGATAACCTGTTTCTCAACTCCCTCGGCAACGCGGTCGTGGTCTGGATGTGCGCTCTGGGCGCGTATATCGCCACCTTCAATCTGCCGGTCACCCTGACCGCCCGCGTCAGCAAATCGATCAGCGACACGCTGTTCGTCATCACGGCGTTATCCGTCACCCTGGTACTGTCCCGCCTTGCCGTCGGCCTGTTCGGGTTCTATGCCGTCCGGTTTCCGGGCGTCCTCCCGTCCACATCGATCTTCGGCAACCTGGTGCGGATGATCGTGATGGCGCTGGGTATCCTGATCGTTCTGCAGTCGGTGGGCATTTCGATCACGCCGATTCTGACCGCGCTCGGAGTCGGCGGTCTGGCGGTCGCACTGGCGCTGCAGGATACGCTGTCCAACCTCTTCTCCGGCTTCCAGATTATCGTTTCCCGACAGTTCCAGCCGGGCGACTATATCAAACTGGGGACGGGCGAGGAGGGCTACGTGCGCGATATCGCCTGGCGGAACACGACAATCGAGACCCTCGGCGCGTTTACGGTCGTCGTGCCCAACTCGAAACTGGCGACGGCGATCGTTACCAACTATCATCAGCCGGCCACCGAGATGGCGCTCATCATCCCGGCGAGCGTTGCCTACGACAGCGACCCGGAGCACGTCGAGCGGGTGACGATCGAGGTCGCTCATGCCATTCTGCAGGAGGTGGAGGGAGGCGTCTCCGATTTTCAACCGCTCGTTCGCTTCCATACCTTCGGCGATTCGGCTATCCTGTTCAATGTGATCCTCCGTATCCGGGAGTTTACCAATCAGTACCCGGTGCGGCATGAATTTATCAAGCGGTTGCTGGTGCGTTATCGGGAGGAGGGGATCGAGATTCCGTTCCCGCAGCGGGTCCTTCATCTGGAGACGGCCCGGGAAGGAATGCGTATCCGAACGATGACGACCTGCGAACCCGCGGAGGGGTGAAGTCGTTATGCATATCGTCTGTGTGACCGTGAAGGTGAAGCCCGGACAGGGCGCGGCATTCGAGGAGATCGTCCGTCGGAACCGTGAAGCGACCCGGAAGGAACCGGGGAATATCCGTTTCGATGTTCTGAAGGGGGCGAACTCCCCGATGGAAGGGGAACCGGAGGAGTATTTCCTGTTCGAAGTGTACCGGGTGCGTGAGGATTTCACCGCGCACCAGCAGACGCCGCACTACCTGGCGTTCCGGGACGCGGCCGCGGATCTGATGGCCGAACCGCGCCGGGGCGTGCACTATGTTCCGGTCGACGCGGACCCGTTCGGCGGCGAATGAGCGGTCGCGGCGGACGTCCGCCGAAGGAGATGACGTTTTTCCTGCCGAACGTCACCGGCGACTCCCCTGTGCCGCGGGCGCGGGAACTGATCGGCGCTTTGCGGGCGGGCCGCGCGGAGATCGGAACCGATCTGCTGACCGGCAGTGTCGAGGTGCGGTTCTATTTCGATCCCGAACTGCTCGCGCAGGCGCGGGCCTGGCTTATTGCCCGGGGAATTCCGTTTGAGATCGACTATTTGTAGGATGTCGGACGGGGGATATCGGAATACACTAAAGATACCGCGGCGGTTGGTAGTCGCTTGCGAAAGCCGCCGGAGCTGGAAGCGGAAGGATTCAAAAACCATGCGTCATAAAGTTACCGTGATCGGAGCCGGGTTCGTCGGCTCCACCTGCGCCCACTGGATCGCCTCCAAGGAACTGGCGGACGTCGTCCTCGTCGATATCGCCGAGGGCATTCCTCAGGGCAAGGGACTGGACCTGCAGGAGGCCGGGCCGATCGAGGATTTCGACCTGAAGATCACCGGCACCAACACCTACGAGGAGACGGCGAACTCGGACGTCGTCATTCTGACCTCCGGCGCGCCGCGCAAGCCGGGCATGAGCCGCGAGGATCTGCTGGCGATCAACGCCGAGATCACGGCGAGCAATATCGAGCAGATCGCGGCCACGTCGCCGAACGCCAAAATCATCATCGTCAACAACCCGATGGACACGATGGCGTATCTGGCGTACAAGGTGGCGGCGAAGGCCGGGTTCCCGAAGGAGCGGGTCATGGGGCAGGGCGGCATTCTGGATGTCGGCCGCTACAAAACGTTCATCGCCATGGAAGCGGGCGTTTCGGTCGAGGATGTGTCGGCGATGCTGATGGGCGGTCATGGCGACGAAATGGTGCCGCTGGTGCGTTATACGACGATCGCCGGCATCCCGGTCACGGAGTTTATCTCCGAGGAGCGTCTGAACGCCATCGTCGAGCGGGCGAAGAAGGGCGGCGGTGAGATCGTCGCGCTGCTGAAGACCGGTTCGGCCTACTATGCCCCGGCGGCGGCGACCGTGCAGATGGTCGAAGCGATCCTGAAGGACAAGAAGCGGGTCGTGCCGCTGGCCGCCTACCTGGAAGGCGAGTACGGCGTCTCCGATATCTACTTCGGGGTGCCGGCGGTCCTGGGCGCGGGCGGGGTGGAGAAGATCCTCGAAGTCCCGCTGACCGAGTCCGAACGGGCGCAGATGAACCGGTCGGTCGAACTGGTCAAGGGCAGTATCGCCGCTCTGCCGGAGAAGTACCGAAATCTCTGATCGCCTGCGGGTCGCATTGCCTGCCATCCGGGATAACGGGCCACTTATCCGGCATGGCAGGCGGTGTGCCGAACCTGTGGGGCCGAATCGCCGTCCGAAGTGAGGGGCGAAAAGGTTTTTGATTTCCGAACCGACTTGGTTTGGTTTGACAAAATTGGTATTGACATGACCAATTGGTACCAGTAAATAGAATAAAAACGGGCGTAAAGACGGATATTCGCGGATTATTGGTACCGTTTTTCGTCTTATCGCGCCTGACGGAGGCGTTTGGTTAACCGGCGTTAACCACTTGTCGACCAACCGTTCGCTCCGTCTCTAATGAAGGTTTCGTCATCGGGCGTTGCCGCTCGGATGCCTTACCAGGATGGTAAACGATTTCGAACGCGAATGGCTGACGTTCGAAGGTCCGCCGTCGTTATCCCCGCCCGGTAGCCTCCCCGGTATCTCCCGCTCCGAGACCTTCGACGCCGGCCGCATGCGGCACGGTGCGCGCCTCGATATACACCGATATACATCGTTGCGTGATCGTCAATCGTACTTATCTTTGTTCGGACGGTGTTGGCAAGGTTGCCCACACAATCTTCCATGTTAAGAGAGGAAACTGGGAATGACCCGAAACCTGTCTCCGCGGAAAAGCTCCGGCTTTACGCTGATCGAACTCCTCGTCGTCATCGCCATTATCGCCATTCTGGCGGCCATTCTGTTCCCCGTCTTTGCGCAGGCGCGCGCCAAAGCCCGTGCGATCACCTGTCTGTCCAACCTGAAGCAGGTCGGCCTCGGCGCTCTGATGTACGTTCAGGACTATGACGAGACCGTCATCCCGACCCGTATCTGGGGGACCGAGGCGACGGTCGGCGTCCATACCGACGCCAATAACCAGTGGAACTATACGGGTAAGCGGGAATGGCGGCAGTTCTGGCCCTACCTGATCCAGCCGTATGTCAAGAACTTCGGTATCGTCGGCTGTCCCGACATGCCCTCCGCCGATGGTCCGTTCTGGGCGATCAACCCGGAGAACACGACCAAAGGAACCTCTCTGGCGATCAACGACATGATGGCCACCTGGGGCGGAGACTCCGGCGATCAGGCTCCGGGGACGATCAACGGGGAACCGGTCGCCTACGCGGCGATCAACAAGCCCGCCGAGATGGTCCACTTCGCCGACTCCGCCGCGATCTTCAACGGCGGCGGCAGCTGGGGGGCATGGGACGGCTCCAATGCCGGACGCCAGGCGTTCCTGAACAACCCGGATGACTATTCGGCTTTCCAGAAGATGACCAACGGCGCGATGTTCTTCAACCCGAACCGCCTCTCCTGGGAGAGCACGACCGAACCCACTCTGGTCCCGGTGCCGCGCCACAACGGCATGTGTAATGTCGTCTTCTTTGACGGTCATGCCAAGGCGATCCGCCTGAGCCAGTACTGGATCCGACCGGGCGTCACCCGGATCGCCCGCCATGCGGACGGTTCCGCCGATACCGCCGACGACTGGGGCGGCGAATATGACATCTTCGGTCAAAATGGAATCCGCGCCAACTAAACCGGCGTCGGCCCCTCCCGCGAACCAGGGACGCCTGCGAATTCTCGTAGGCGTCCTTCTCGCCTGCTCCGTGGTCCTGTTCGCGGTCTGGTGGCAGGGACGACGTCCGCCCGCGCCGCCGGAATCCGCACCGCCGGAAACCCGGCGCGCTTACTGGCAAAAGCGCATCCGGACGGATGTCTCCGACACCGAAGCCTATCTGCGCCTCGGCATCCTGGACGAACGCACCGGGTTTTTTACCTCCGCCGTGAAATACCTGCAGGCGGCCCGCGCGCTCGGCGCGCCGGACGCCGAGGTATGCGGTCCGCTCGGGCGGGCGCTTACCCAGCTCGCCCGGGACGAGGAGGCGCTCCCCGAACTGCAAAAGGCGCGCGAACTCAATCCGGACTCGGCGACCGCCGCCGCCAATCTGGCGGGACTCTACGTGAATCAGGAGCGGTCGGACCTGGCCGCCGACGTCCTGCGAAACTTCGTGACCGCCCACACGGATCTGACCGCCGCCGATTCGAACCGGATCGGCCTCGCCCTGCTGGAGTGCGGCGACCCGACAACCGCCCGCACCCTCGCCGAGAAGCAGTTATCGCGGGCGGACGACCCGATCTCCCGCAGCATCGCCGCCCGGGGCGCGCTGGCGGCGAAGGATTATGCCACCGCCCGGACTCACCTGGAAGCGGTGCTCAAAGTCGAGCCGAACGATACCGGAGCGCTCTACCTCTACGGGAACGTACTTGATGCGCTCGGGGATGGGGAGGAGGCGTTGAAAGCCTGGAAACGGGCGGTCGACCTGAATCCCCGCGCGGTCGACATCTATGAACGTATCGGTAACGCCTATGCCGAGCGAAAAGATTTCCGGAGGGCCGCCGTCGCGTTTGTCGGACTGGCGACCCGCGCCCCAACCGGCAGAACCGCCGTCATGGCTTCGCTCTCCCTGGCCAGGATCGGAGAGAAGGAGCGGGCGGCCTACTGGCGGGCGGTAGCCGCCGGGTTCACTGCGAATTTCCCGGAAGCGCTCCGTCACGCGAAGATCGCCGCCGCATCGAAGGACCCGGTGACCCGACGGCTGGGACTGCAGGCGATGGCCGAGGCGTATCGCGGAATGCGGCAGCGCGAGCCTTATCTGGCGACGATGAAACAGGTGACGGCGGGCGGCTCCCCGGAGGACAAAATCCTGATGGCGTCCGCCTACCGTCAGGCCGACCGGCACGAGGATCGGACCCGATTGCTGGAGGAGGTGGCGAAGACCGCGCCGCCGGAACGTCGGTCGTCCGTGCTTTACTCGCTCGGAATCGCCTATCGAACGCGCGGCATGCGCGACCAGGCCGAGAAGGCTCTGGAGGAGGCGATCGCTCTCGATCCGAAAAACGTCGGCGCGCTGACCGAACTCGGTTCGCTCTATTACGACCGTCGCGCGATGGAAGGGCGACTCGCGAAGGCGATCGAGGTCTGGGAACGGGCGCGCACGCTCGCCCCCGACGATGCCGCGCACTGGGAACATCTGGGAACCGCCTATACCGCTGCAAAACAGCCCGGACGGGCCGCGCAGTACCTGGAGCACGCCATCGATCTCGAACCGGGGCACGGACCCGCCTACTTCGAACTCAGCAAAGCCTATGAGAACCTGGGGGACAGCCGCAGCGCGGCACAGTTCCGCAGCCTCTACGCCAAATATGTGACCTACGAACAGAACCGGCAGACGTTGCGGACGCGGGCCTACCGTCCCGGCGCGACGGCGGCGGACACCAAAACCTACGCCGACCTGATGGCGAAGATCGGCGCGCTGGAGGATGCCGCGCAGTGGTATGAAAAAACGCTCGTTCTCGCGCCGAAGGATGACGCCGTCCGCCGCAGACTGATCGGCATCTACCGCAAACTCCGCCGGGTCGATCGGATCGCCAGCCTCTCCGAACCGCCCCCGACCGTCCGCGAGGCGAAGAAATGAGTGCGCTCGGACGACACCGGAGGGCGCGGCTTGCGCTCGGGGCGGCGCTCGTGGCGACGGGACTGGCCGGCTGTAGCCGACCGGCGTCGATCGCCTCCACCCCGGCTCCGTCTCCGCCGCCGTCGGCGAAGATCCGCTTCACCAATATCACAAAGCAGGCCGGCATCGATTTCCGGCATGTGAACGGGGCGTACGGCCGGAAACTGATGCCGGAAACGGTCGGGTCCGGTTGCGCGTTCGCCGATTTCGACGGCGACGGGAATCTCGATCTGGTGGTCGTCAACGGTACGAACTGGCCCGGTCGGAAAACTCCGTCCGGAACCTGTCGGGTGTATCGGGGCGATGGCAAGGGCGGGTTCGTCGATCGCACGAAGGGGTCCGGTCTGGAGAAGCCGCTGTACGGCATGGGCGTCGCGGTCGCGGATTACGACGCCGACGGACGGCAGGACCTGTACGTGACCGCGGTCGGGCCGAATCGCCTTTATCGGAACGAGGGAGATTTCCGGTTCGGAGACGTAACGGCCCAAGCGGGCGTCGTCGGGGCGCCGACCGAGGGCGTTCCGCTGCAATGGAAATGGAGCACCGGCGCGGCGTGGCTGGACTACGACCGGGACGGCGACCTGGATCTTTTTGTCTGTCAGTACGTCAAGTGGAGCCCGACTCTCGATCCGTTCTGCGGCAAAAACGGCGTACGCGGCTACTGCCCGCCGGACAACTTCGAGGGCGCGCGCTGTACTCTGTTCCGCAGCAATGGCGACGGCACGTTCGCCGATGTCAGCCGGGAGGTCGGCCTGTTCGATGCCGCCGTCGGCAAGTCGTTCGGGATCGGGATCGACGATTTCAATCGGGACGGATATCCCGACATCCTGGTGACGAACGACACCTGGGCCAACTTCCTGTTCGTCAACGAAAAAGGGGAGCGTTTCTCCGAGCAGGGCGTGCGGAGCGGGATCGCCTTCGGAGAGAACGGGCGTGCGCGGGCCGGGATGGGGGTCGATATCGCCGATGTCGGAAACGACGGTAAACCGGCCATCGTCATCGGAAATTTCGTTAACGAGGGGCTGTCGTTGTTCGTTCAGGAGGACGGCGATATCCTCTTTACCGATCACGCCCCGGAACGCGGGGTGGCCGCCCCCAGTCTGCTGTCCGTCACCTTCGCGACGTTCTTCTTCGACGCCGACCTCGACGGCTGGGCCGATATCTTCGCGACGAACGGACATGTCGATGATATCGCCAATATGTACCGTTCGGATATCTCCTTCCGTCAGCAGCCGTTGCTCTTGCAGAACCGGGGCCGGGCGCCGTTTGAAAATGTCACGGCGGAAGCGGGGCTGGCGCAGGACCTGGTCGGGCGTGGCGCGGCATACGGCGATGTCAACGGGGACGGTCTTCTCGATATCGCTCTCGTGGACAACGCCGGCCGTTTCCGTCTCCTTCGCAATGACACGACCGGCGCGGGTCGTTTCGTCCGGCTGAAATTGGTCGGAGCCGGAAGGAATCGGGATGCCCTCGGGGCACGCGTGACGGTCACTGCCGGCGGGATGACACAGTCCCGCTATCTGAAAAGCGGCGGCAGCTTCCTTTCGGAAAGCGAACGCACGCTGACGTTCGGGTTGGGGTCGGCGAACGCCGCCGACCGGGTGCATATTCTCTGGCCGGGCGGACGTGAGGGCGATTACGGGCCCTTCGCCGCCGGGCAAACCTATACGATCTCGGAGCCGACATCATGAAAAAAGAAATCTCGCCGATCGCCGTTATCGTGGCCCTGGTCGCTCTGGTCGCCGTCCTGGGATACTTCGGATACCGGGCGATGACCCCGGAACCCGTGCAGGGAATGGACCGTGCCGAGTTCAAACGGCGAATGCAGCAGTATCAGGATTCCACGAGCATGAAGGGGAGCGGGGGCGGCGCACC
>JANRLW010000091.1:0-1763 GCA_033762295.1 Capsulimonadales bacterium | reverse complement strand
CATGCCGGAACGTCTCGATATCGAACTCCCGCGCCGGCGTCCGGAATCGCATCAGGTTCAGCGAAGCCAGGTTACAGGCCGTATCGTCCAGGAAGAAAAACTCACTGCAGGGATTACTCGCATTGATACGGTCCGTATTGGCGCTGGTATGCCAGCGGTTCGCCGTCGTGTCGAACTGCATACCCGGATCACCGCAGACCCAGGCCGCCTCGGCGATTTTCCGCATCAGGTCGCGCGCCCGGAACGTCTGTGCGACCTTGCCAGTCGTCACCTCCACCGTCTGCCAGTCGCGGTCCAACTCCACCGCCCGCATGAAGTCGTCCGTCGCCCGAACCGAGTGGTTCGCGTTCTGGAAAAACACCGAATCGTACGCGCCGTTCGGCACATTGAACGCCCCGGAATAGCCCGCCTCGATCAATGCGTGCGCTTTCTTCTCCGCATCCGCCTTGCACTCGACGAACTCCTCGATATCCGGATGATCGGCATTGAGGATGACCATTTTTGCCGCGCGCCGGGTTTTGCCGCCGGATTTGATCGCACCGGCGAACGCATCGAAGCCGCGCATGAAGGAGACCGGACCCGACGCCGTACCGCCGCCCTTCAATCCCTCTTTCGAGGAGCGCAACACCGACAGGTTCGTTCCGGTGCCCGAACCCCACTTGAAGAGCATCCCCTCCGTCTTCGCCAGCGTCAGAATGCTCTCCATCGTATCCTCGACGGAGTTGATGAAACACGCAGACACCTGCGGCCTCTCGCCCGGCACGCCCAGATTGAACCAGACCGGCGAGTTAAACGCCATGTACTGGTGCAACAAAAGGTACTTAAGTTCGTCATGAAAGGCCAGAGCATCCTCGTCCGACGCGAAATAATTCCCCTGCTTGCCCCACTTGAAGATCGTATCGGCCACCCGCGAAATCAGCTGCTTCACCGACGATTCCCGCTGCGGCGTGCCGACCTTGCCCCGGAAATACTTCGAAACGACGACGTTCGTGGCCAGCATCGACCAGCCCTTCGGAATTTCGCAGTCCCGCTGCTCGAACACGACCTCGCCCCGTTCGCCGGTGATCGCCGCCGTTCGCAGCTCCCATTCGGTGGTCCCGAAAACATCCTCGCCGGCACGCGTAAATCGCCGCTCGAACGTCAACCCCTCTCCGGCGAAGATATCCGATGCCGCCTGACCGGAACGGGCCACCGTGATCCGCTCCGACAGTTCCGGGGCGACATAGTTGGCGGGAGAGGTCGGCGCAGGCATCAACGGCGCCGCGCCGCCCGGCTCCGTCGAGGACTCCCCGGGCGTCATCGCCGACGCCGCGACCGCCGCAGACCGGGTTCGCCGCCCACCGCTTTTGCCGGTCTCCGCCGGAACACTGCCCACACCATTCCCTGCCCCCGAATCTTCATCGAAGAGTTCGCTTGCCATATCTTTCCTTCCAATCGCTATTTTTGCCAGACAGTCGGGACGGGAACTCCCGTTCCCTCCGCGAACGGCTTATTTGTTTCGACTCGTTCCGCCGCGGCGGGGAGTCAGTCGATCCACAATCTGACGGAACTGCTGCGCATCCTCAAACTGCCGGTACACGGAGGCGAAACGCACGTAAGCCACCTGATCCAGCGAACGCAACCGCTCCATCACCATCTCGCCGATATCCGACGATAAAACTTCTTTATCCTGACGGCTGTACAGAAGACGCTCGATATCGTCCACCACGCCGGTGATCTGGTCCGCCGTCACCGGACGCTTCTTACAGGCCAGTTCCACCGCC
>JANRLW010000090.1:0-99812 GCA_033762295.1 Capsulimonadales bacterium | reverse complement strand
GATGGATAAACGTCGGGTTGATCGGTGCGACGGTCGGTGCGACATGCGTGGTAGCGTCGGCTCGGCGCTTCTCCGTTACGGCATTCGGTACCGCCGACGTCTCAACCGACCGAAGGATGCCTCCCTGAATCGTCGTCGGGGTCGGTCGGGAGGTCGGGGCGACCGCTCAGGTGGCGACCGCGTTCACCTGGACAAGAGCATCGTTCAGTCCCGTCCGGATCGTTCCGACCAGGGACACGTAAAGACCGATCGCAATAACGATCGTCGGCACGACCAGAAGGCGATACTTGACATTCTGCCGAACCGCGTCGCCGTCGTCTTCGCTCATCAGGTTCATGACATCGACCGCCGTTTCGATCCGGGCTTCCGTCCGCTTCAGCGAAAGACCGAACCACACGCGCTGCACCAGATCCTTGATCGCCAGAAGCGCGCCGACCAACATCGGCATTCCGGCCGCCTGGGAAAAGGCGGAGAGAGTCTCGCGCATGTCCGCCGGGTTCAGATGGGGAACGATCCGGGGGGCGAAAACCTCCAGTGTCGCCGCTATCAGGAGCAGGAGATATCCGGTGGGCGTCCTCTCCCATCCGGCGACGGCCGCACTCAGTGTGACAGCGATCACACCCCAGAGAAGCATACCCCCCGCTGTGGGCACCATGCCCGGAGCGCCGATCAGGAGTACGGCCGCCGTCGCCGAAAGCGCGCCGGAAACACACAACACGATAAAGGCACAGCGTTTTGCCGCCGTCCATACCTCCGTCGACTCCAACGAGTTCCACTGTTCCATCGTCCCGGTATCCTTTCCGCCTGGTTCGTTCACGTGTCGAGCCCTCTGCCCGACACCTTTATTCAACCGGGAAAACAGCGGAGGGTAAGTACCGATCATCACCTGATGTATGTGATCAGGATTACGAACCAATCGAAGCGTTTTACGTCCGTGAAGCGAAACGGGCAGGATTTCGCGGAAGGGACCGCGAAAGATCGATCAACGAACCTAACTGGAATACGAGACCGGAACCATGCCTTTCCCGACCTGTTTGCGCGGCGTTCTCGCCGCCGCCTGCCTCGCGATATCCGTCGCGCTTCCGTCCGCCGCGAACGCGCAATCGTCCGCCGCGCCCGCCGTCCTTTCCCTGCCTACCGTCCCGCCCAAAGGAGCCGTCGTCCTGTTCTCCGGTAAGGAAAGCGAACTGGCGACCCTCTGGCAAAAGCGGTATACGACCAACCCGCCGGGATGGAAGGTCGAGAACGGAGTCGCGGTCCCCGCCGATAAAACGGATATTCGAACCACCCGGGAATTCGGCGATTTCCTCCTGCATATCGAGTTCCGTACGCCGACCCAGGGCGGCGGCAACAGCGGCGTCGGACTGCAGGGCCGGTATGAGGTGCAGATCTTCAACACCTTCGGCAAGGAACCGGATACGCATAACGGGGCGGCCTTCTACAGCCAGAAGGCGGCGAAGGTCAACGCGTCCGGACAGCCCGGCGCATGGCAGTCCTACGATATCCTTTTCCGTGCGCCGCGCTTCAACGAAAAAGGCGAGGTGGTCGAAAAGCCGCGAGCGACGGTCCTCTGGAACGGCGTCGTCGTTCAGAACAACGAGGAGTTCGTCGGCATGACCGGCATTCAGTACGGAGAGTACAAGGAAATGAAGCCGACCGGACCGATCGTCCTTCAGGGAGATCATGACCCGGTGCAGTTCCGCAATATCTGGGTCGTCCCGATGTAATCGTCGAATATCGACGGTAAACGAAGTTGCGCCGGTTGCCCGCGGAACTTCGGGTTACCGGTGGTGGGTATACTGGTGGAAGGATCGTCCCGAGAAACTCCTTATGAAAACAAAACCTTTTTGCGCACCGGCCCTGGCAGCCGCCTTATCCCTGACCGCGATTCCGGCGTTCGCCCAGGAAACCGTGTCGGCGGCTCCGGTCGCGGACCCGGACGCCGCGCTTCAAACGATGGTCGGCAAGAAGGCTCCCGCGTTCGTCCTGCCGGATCAGAACGACAAAACGGTTCGGCTGAAGGACAGTAAAGGCAAATGGGTCGTGCTCGCGTTCTATCCGGCCGATATGACCCCCGGATGCACCTTCCAGAATCGCTCTTATTCGCAGAATTTTGAGAAGTTCGCCCCGCTGAACGCCGTTGTCTACACCGTATCGACCCAGAATACCGGCTCCAAACGGGAATTTTGCAGCAAGGAAAGTCTGAAAAACGTCCTTCTCTCCGATATCGAGGGGAAAACGGCGAAGGCGTACGGGGTCCTGAAGGGAACGGTCGCTCGCCGCGTCACGTTCTATATCGATCCGGCCGGCAATATCGCCGCAATCGACACCCGTCCGAAAGTGCAGCAGGCCGCCGAGGACTCGATTGCGATGCTCGAAAAGCTCTCCGCCGGGAAAACGCGAACGAACGAACGAAAAGGCAGATAATACCGTGCAATTGAAAAACGCTCTTGGCGGCCTGGCCGCTCTTACCCTGCTCGCCGGCACCGCCCAGGCGCAGACGGTGACGACGGCGGATGCCGCCGGCATCAAGAAGGCGCTTGCCGCCAAAAAAGGCAAAGTGTTGCTGGTAAACTTCTGGGCGACCTGGTGCGGCCCCTGTGTCGCCGAGTTTCCCGACCTGATGAAAGTGTACAAAGCCAACCGGGCGAAGGGACTGGAACTGGTCACGATCTCCTGCGACGAACAGGCGGATCTGAAGAAGGTCAAAACGTTCCTGGGCAAGTCGGGCGTTTCGCAGGGCTGGCTCAACTCGCTCGGACCGGATATCACCGGACTGATGGCATTTCTGGACCCGAAAGCGCCGGACGGTGGCGGGTCCATTCCACGGACCTACGTCATCGATCGCAACGGCAAGGTGGTTAAATCGCTTCTCGGCGGTCAGAACACCGAATCGCTGCAAAAAGCGGTCGCCCCCTATCTCAAAGGCAAAGGTTAATCGGTCCGGGGCCGCTCTGGTTGAGCGGCCTTAAACCGGCAGATGCGTTTCTTGACCGGCGACGGTAACTCCGCCAGCGTTATTCGCGGTCATGAACGCCGTACCGTTTTACCGGAAACGCTTGAAGATCAGAACCGCGTTGTGCCCCCCGAAGCCGGAGTTGTTCGACATCACGACATCGACTTTCGCCGGACGCGCGACATTCGGAATGTAGTCCAGATCGCAGTCCGGGTCCGGTGTCTCGTAGTTGATCGTCGGGGGAAGAATCTCCCGGTCGATGGCCAGCACGGAGGCGATCGCCTCGATCGCGCCCGCCGCTCCCAGCAGATGCCCGGTCATCGATTTGGTCGAGGAGACGGCCAGTTGGTGGGCGTGTTCCCCGAAAACGCGCTTCAGAGTCGCGGATTCGGCTCTGTCGTTCAGGGGTGTCGAGGTGCCATGGGCGTTGACATACTGCACCTGCTCCTTTTCCACCCCCGCATCTTTCAAAGCGTTCGCAATCGCTCGCGCCACGCCCGACCCGTCCGGCAACGGCTGCGTGATATGGTAGGCGTCGCTGCTCATCCCGTATCCCGCGACCTCGGCATAAATCTGTGCGGCCCCTCGCTTTTCGGCATGTTCCAGGGTCTCCAGGATCACGACCCCCGCGCCTTCGCCGATCACAAAACCGTCCCGGTCGGCGTCGAACGGACGGGACGCTTTCTCCGGAGCGTCGTTGAAACGGGCGGTCATGGCTTTCATATTGGAAAACCCGGCGACACCGACCTGTGTGACGGCGGCTTCCGATCCGCCGGCGATCATGACATCGGCATCCCCGCGCCGCAGTATCTCCAGGCTGTCGCCGATCGCGTTCGCGCCGGTCGCACAGGCGGTGACCACCGTCGAACCCGGCCCCTTCGCCCCGGTCAGGATCGAGACGTAGCCGGTCGCCATGTCGGCAATCATCATCGGAATCAGAAAGGGAGAGACGCGGTTCGGCCCCTTCTCGATCAGAATTTTAATCTGATCTTCCAGGGATTGCAGTCCGCCGATTCCCGAGCCGACGAGGACGCCGATGCGCTCGGCGTTACAATCGTTAATGGTGAGAGCGGCGTCCTCCAGAGCCAGTTTCGCGGAGGCGACGGCGAACTGGGTAAACCGGTCCATCCGACGCCCTTCCTTACGGTCGAAATAGTCGCCGGGTTCGAACCCTTTGACTTCGGCCGCAATCCGGACATCAAACCCGGTAGGGTCGAAGTTCGAGATCGGTCCGATTCCGGACGTCCCGGTAATCAGACCGTTCCAGTAGGCTTCTTTCCCGATCCCGACGGGCGTAACCGCCCCCACTCCCGTAATGACAACACGTTTCATGCTGGGTACACATCCCGGACCCGAGCGCACGAGAACCGGGGCGAGCCGAACCCGGCTCGCCCCCTCCCGAGTTCCGATCCCTACTTGGTCTTGTTATCGATGTAATCGACCGCCTGTCCGACGGTCGCGATCTTCTCGGCGTCCTCATCCGGAATCTCGATATCGAACTCCTCTTCGAAGCCCATTACCAGTTCCACGACGTCGAGGGAGTCCGCCCCCAGATCATCGACGAAAGAGGCGTTCAACGTCACTTCCTCTTCCGCCACTTCCAGTTGCTGCACGACGACTTTTTTCACACGATCAAACGTAGACATTTCCGCATTCGCTCCTCAAAGAGTTCGTTATCAGTTCCAACTCGTTCCTGTTTTTGTTCCGTCCGACCCGGTCGGCGTCCGCTCAAACCGTCATTCCGCCGTCCACCGTCAGGGTCTGACCCGTGATATACGCGGCCGCTTCCGAAGCCAGGAACACGACCGCCGCGCCCACGTCCTCCGGAACGCCCAGGCGTCCCAGCGCTATCTTACCTGTAATCGCCTCCCGCTGCTCCGCCGGAATGGCGTCCGTCATCTGCGTGTCGATGAAGCCGGGCGCGACCGCGTTGACCGTAATCCCGCGCGACCCCAGCTCCCGCGCCACCGTCCGCGTGAATGCCTCGATGCCCCCCTTGGACGCCGAATAGTTCGCCTGTCCGGCGTTTCCGATCCGGCCCATGATCGATGAAATATTGATGATCCGTCCGCTCCGTTGCTTGATCATAATCTTCGTCGCCGCCCGCGTACACAGAAACGTTCCCTTCAGGTTCGAATCGAGGACCGAATCCCAGTTTTCCTCGCTCATCCGAAGCAACAGACCGTCCCGCGTGATACCGGCGTTATTGACCAGTATATCGATCTTTCCGAAATCCGCCTTTGCCCGTTCGAACAGCCCTTCGACCGAGGCCGAGTCCGTGACATCGCAGGTGAGCGCCAGACCGCGCCGCCCGAGCGCGACGACCGCTTCCGCCACCGCCTCGGCGTCGGCAACGTTCGTCCGGGCGGTAATGACGACGTCCGCTCCGGCCTCCGCCAGCGCCAGAGCGATCCCCCGTCCGATACCACGCCCGCCCCGGCCCGCGCCGGTCACGATCGCCGTTTTGCCCTCCAGCGAGAATCTGTTCATATTTGATCGTCCTCCTGCCGCCCCGACCTGAGACGAAGGACCCATTTTTTCCGACCCTATGTCCTCAACGCGTTGACGGCCGCTTCCAGCGTCGTCATATCCCCGACGGAGTAGGTTTTCGCCTCCGGCGCGATCCGTTTGACCAGCCCGGCGAGCACGCTGCCCGGTCCGCACTCGATAAAGGTCGTATACCCGTCCGAGGTCAGACGCCGGATCGTCTCCGTCCAGCGAACCGGCCCGGCGACCTGCGCCGCCAGGTTCCGGCGGATTTCGTCCGCCGTCCCTTCGTAATCCGCCGTGACATTGGCGACGACCGGTATTTCCGGAGCACGAACGGTCGTGCTCTCGAGTGTATTCGCCAGCGATTCCGCCGCCGCCTGCATCAACGGCGAGTGAAACGCGCCCGACACCGCCAGCGGCATCACCCGTTTTGCGCCACGCTCCTTCAGGCGAACCGACACCGCCTCGACGGCCGCCGTCTCCCCGCTGATCACCACCTGTCCCGGACAGTTATCGTTGGCGGGAACGACGATACCCGGGGTCGCCGCGCAGAGTTCGGCCACAACGTCGGCGTCCAACCCCAGGATCGCGGCCATGGTTCCGGACTGCGCCTGTGCGGCGTGGCCCATCGCCGCCGCCCGAGCCTTCACCAGCCGCGCCCCGGCCTCCGACGTCAAAACACCGGCCGCCACCAGCGCCGCATACTCGCCGACCGAATGACCGGCCACCGCCATCGGCGTCAGTCCGGCCTCGCGACACGCCGCGAGAGCGGCACACTCCGTTGCGAACAGCGCCGGCTGCGTGTACTCCGTTTGCTTCAGTAACTCCTCGGGACCGTCGAAACAGAGTCCCGAGACCGAATAGCCGCACGCGCCGCTGATCACATCGAACGCCTGACGGGCCGCGGCGGACCGCTCGTATAGGTCCCGGCCCATGCCGACGGCCTGCGCTCCCTGACCGGGAAAAATAAACGCAATCACCGGTTTTCTCCCTCCGCCGTCTCCTCGTTCTGCGGTCTCGACGGCGGCAACAGGTTCCCCCACCGGATCACATTCGCCCCCCACGACAGCCCCGCGCCGAACCCGACCGTCACGAGGATCATCCCCGGAAGGATTCGACCTTCCTGCCACGCTTCGGCCATCGCGATCGGAATGGTCGCCGCCGACGTATTTCCGTAACGGTCCAGATTGATGACGACCTTTTCCATGGGCAGGTCCATCCGCTTTGCCGCCGACGCGATAATCCGGATGTTGGCCTGGTGCGGAATCAGAAGATCGACGTCCGCCGGCGACAACCCCGCCGCCGCCACCGCTTCCAGCGCCGCCTCGCCCATCTTCTCCACGGCGAAACGGTAGACCTCGCGCCCGTTCTGATAGATGGTATTCTTATGCTCGGCCAGTAGTTCCGGGGTCATCGGCAGCCGCGACCCACCCGCCGGAATATTGAGCAGGCCCGCCCCCGAGCCGTCCGAACCCAGGATGGAGACCAGCACCCCCTCCGCGCCATACTCCGCCGGTTCCAGAACGACCGCCCCCGCGCCGTCGCCGAAGAGAACGCAGGTGCTGCGATCGGTCCAGTCCACGAAGCGACTGTTGGTTTCCGCGCCGATCACCAGTACGCGGTCGTACCGTCCGGTTTGAATATACTGCACGGCGACGTCGAGTGCGTAGGTGAACCCGGAGCAGACCGCGCTGACGTCGAACGCGGCGGCGCGAGTGGCTCCAAGTTTCTCCTGGACAAACGCGGCGGTGGCGGGGAACCCGAGCGTGTCGCCGGTCGAGGTCGCTACGATGAGGAGATCGACCGTTTCCGGTGAGAGGTGCGCGGAACACAACGCTTCTCGCGCCGCGCGCACCGCGAGATCGGAGGTCGCCTCCTCGGGTGCGGCGATGTGCCGCTCGCGAATGCCGGTGCGATCGATGATCCACTGGTCGTTCGTGTCCACCATCTGCGCCAGATCGTGATTGGTCAGGATTTTTTTCGGGACATACATCCCCAGCCCGGTGATCGTCGCGCCGCGCAGGGATCGAAGCGGTAAGCGGGACATCTTAACTTCCCTGCGATTCCTTCAAGGTGGTGCGAACGGCTTCGGTGAACCCGGAGCGGGCCGCCCGCGCCGCCTGACGGATCCCGTTGGCGATCGCCGTTCGATTGGAGCGTCCGTGGGCGATGATGGCGACCCCATTGACGCCCAGCAGCGGCGCGCCCCCGACCTCGGCGTAGTCCAGTCGTGCCGCCATATGGGTCAGCGCCCGCGCCAGAGCGGCCCGCGCCGTCGGATCGGTCGCCGCATGGACCTCCGCCGCCAGCAGGTTCAACCCGAGACGCGCCACCCCTTCCGCGCCTTTGAGCAGGACGTTGCCGACGAACCCGTCGCAGACCGCCACGTCCACCCGCCCTTCGAAAAGGTGGTTGCCCTCCACGTTGCCGATAAAATTGACGGCCGGATTCGCCGCCAGCAACGTATGCACTTCGCGTGAAAGATCGTTGCCTTTACCCGGTTCCTCACCGTTGGCGAGCACCCCGACGCGCGGATTCACGATGCCCAGCGCCTTTTCGGCGTAAATGGTCCCGAGCAGGGTGAAACTGACGAGGTGGGAAGGGCGACAATCGACGTTGGCTCCGGCATCGACCAGCAGGGTATGCCGTCCGGTCTCCGTCGGCATAAAGGTCGCGATGGCGGGTCGCCGGATATCGGGAACGAGTCGATCGAGGATCTGCATGGAGGCGACCATCATCGCGCCGGTATTTCCTGCCGAAAACGCCGCTTCCGCCTCTCCGTTCCGCACCATCGAAATCGAAAGCACCAGAGAGGAGTCGGGCTTTTTCCGGACGGCCTCCATCGGATGCTCGTCCATTCCGACCACCTGCGAGGCCGGTCGGATCAGGAGCCTTCCCTCGGCGAACGTCTCGTCCAGCGAGGCAAGCAACGCCACCTCAGCCTCGATCGGCGCGGGGTCGCCGACCAGAACGACCTGGGCGTCTTCGTCGCGGTCGGAAAGACGGAGGAAGTCCACCGCTCCGCGCACGACCTCCGCCGGCGCATGATCGCCGCCCATGGCATCCACGGCGATACGCACCGGGCGGGGAGAAATCGTTATTGGTACGAACAAGGATTCAGACAACGGCGTGCCCTGGACCGTCAGGTAACGGAGAAAACGAATCGGGGGACCGTCCGCCGGGAGATGCGCCGGTCGGCGATCTCCTTCCGGACGGTCGAAAAAGCGGGATACCGGCTCAGACCTCGGTATCGACGGTCTTGGGAGTCATCCACTGGCGACCGTTGTAATAACCGCAGGTCGGACAGATATGGTGCGCCTGCGCCATCGATTTGCATCGCTGACAGGTGGTCAGGGTCGGCGGGGTCAGTTTATAATGGGTCCGGCGTTTCGCCTGCCGGGTGCTGGAATGCCGTCGCTTGGGCAGTGGCATGGTCTTTTCGCTCGCTTTCTCGCTCTAATTTCTTAAACAAAGTTCCCTGCCGCCTGTCGCACAAAACCGCGCCCGACGAAGCGGCGCGGCGAAAAACGGGCCCGGACGGCAAACCTTCGTGCATTGTACCACGCCTTCGAGCGTTGTCGAGACTCGAAGGACCGGAATCAAGAGGATGGGCCACCCGGTTGGGTGGCCCATCCTGAACGAAGCGGGAGAAGGGAATCGAACCCTCGCCACCTGCTTGGAAGGCAGGAGCTCTACCATTGAGCTACTCCCGCATATCTTGGGATCGGAACCGATCGGGGCGACAGGATTCGAACCTGCGACCTCAACATCCCAAATGTCGCGCGCTACCAACTGCGCTACGCCCCGCTATGTTCCGCAGTTTCCGCCCCGGTGGCAGGCCGGTGGAACGTGGTCCGCGCGGGACGCTTCACAGTATACCACGGATTTCCCGGTTCGCTACCGCTCCCGTTCCGGCATCCGATGGCACCACAGCCTATCGCCCGATGGCGAACAAACGATGCACATAGTCGTTGATACGATCCGATTCCTGATAGAGAATCGGGTCCGGCAGACCGTTCCCGACACGAATCTCCTTGCCTTCGCCGGTCAGAATCGCGATCTCCTGAATGCGTGCGCCCTTCTGCTGAACCGCCGGGGTGGCGACCCAGGCGCGACTCTGCGCATCGAGCGAATACACCTTGTCCCAGGAGTAGCCGAACAGGGTATACCGCACGGTCAGACTCGCACCGGCAAGGATCAATTCCTCTTTCCGAAACTGGGTGATTCCCCCCCAGAGCATCCCAAAACCGACCATGAAAAAGATGCTGTAGAACGCCAGTAAAAACAGGGCCGCCCATCCGATCGCCCGCGACAAGCCCCCGATCATCATGATCGCATGGAAAGTCGTAAACGAAAGCCATCCCGTGCCGAAGACGAGCATCGGGATTCCCGCCATACTGCTACGCCGCATCGCGATCTCCAGCGTCGGCACCGTGCCGACCCCGGAACTTCCCCCCAGTTCCCGCCGGGCCGCCCTCTCGGCAAGTTGCCCCCGCAACGCGTCGAGGTCCACATAACCGGACTCGCCATTCGAACGTGCCCCGCCCAGCCGCTGCCGGATCTCCGTTTCCAGCGGAGCGAGCTCCGCCGTCGCCTCGCGCAGAGCCGCCACCAGATCGAAATCCCCCGGTTCGGCGGCCATCTCGAGACGGGCCAGCGTCGTCGGCATATCCCGTTTCAGCAGTCGCAACGCCTCCAGATCGGCCCGCCACTCCTCCGCCGTCGCCATCGAACCCCGTTCCAGAACGGCATGGAACCGTCGCAGGGACGCGAGCGCCGACGTCCGCAGTTCCGTTGTATCGTCGATGAACGTCGCGCTTTGCGCCATTCCCGGCTGCCGCGCCGCTCCGATCACCGACTCCGACACGAATTCCTGACGCATTCCGTACCTCCCCGCCGCGTATCGCTGTCTACATTATGTTGGATTCGCTCGCCCTCCGGAGGTTGCGGACGACCGCCCGGTCGCGATACCGGTTTACCTCTTGACCCGACCGGGAAATCGTGATATTCTTTCCTTCGTCGATTCCACCCCCCGGTCGGAATCGGTTGCGGGCAGGTGTCCGAGAGGCTAAAGGAGGCGGTCTGTAAAATCGTCGCGGCAACGCTACACAGGTTCGAATCCTGTCCTGCCCATATCGACACGTTCCACGGTAGAGGGAATTCCCTCTACCGTTTTTCGTTTCCGACCCATTCGATCCACCGGTCGACGATGCTTTCCGGCGACACCCGGACGCGCCAGTACGCGGCGATCGTCTCCGGACGGCGTTCACCGCTCTCCCAGGCCGTCATCTCCTCCCGTAACGCCTGCGCCAGGGCGACCGGCGAACGACGCACGGCGGCGGTTCCGTGCCCCTCGGCCGCAAACTGGGCAAGTCCGGGCAGACCGCCCGGGCCGACCACCGTCCCGCCCAGAGCGACCATCTCCAGCGAAACGACCGGAGTTCCCTCCCATCGGGACGCAAAAAACAGGATCCTGGCGTCCGCCAGACGATCCGTCAGGTCGGCATGGGGGATGCGTCCGAAATACCGGACACCGGCAAAATCTCGGACCAGTCGCGCAAACGGTGTTTCCCCGCCGCCGCCGATCAGGCGGACCTCCGTTTCCGGAGAGGCATCGGAAAGATACCGATGCAGAGCGGCGGCAAGCAGCGGCGCATCCTTTTGCGGGTCGTCCCAACGGCCCACCGCGACGACCACGGGACGGGGACGCGGTTCGATCGGGCGGGTCCGAAACGGAGCCGCCACCGGGGACGGCAACACCCGAACCCGGTTCGCCAGATCGGTCCGCCGCGCGAAACGAAGGAAACGGAGAAACGCCGCGCGGGCCGGCTCCGATGTCAGGGTCGTCAGGTGCGCGGATTCCGCATTGCGCACCAGCAGCGCATCCTCCCGCCGGTGACCGTACAGATACTTCCGCGCCAGGGTGGCGACCCCACCCACCTTTCGAAGAAAGGACGGCTGGAGGTGCCACATGCGAACGACCTGCGCGCCGGGATGTACTCGCATTCCCTCCAGACCGTCGCTATCGCCGTACTGCAGGACGAACGCCCCCGCCGCTCGTAACGCGATGAGCACGTCCCCCGCACGGATCAGCCAGTTGAAGACGATCGCCACCGTCACCGTGCGCCGCCGCCAGTACGCCGGGTCCGTCATCTCGGCGGAGGTTGCCTCGAACACCGGATAATCCGGTTCCGGTCCGACCCGCCGCAGGCAGGTCAGGCTCGCGTCCGTCCCCCGTCTTCGAAACTCACGCACCAGCAGACCGAGATCGGTCGACCAATCCGTACTGTGCCAGGGTTCGGCGACGACGAAGGCCACATTCCGCATGATTTCCCAACCATAGCGCGGACCGGAGCCGTTGTCAAACGCTCGACGTCCGGGCCGTCAAAGGGCTTTGAACTCCGCCGGGACCACGAACCGTTCGGGCGCGATATCCTCCGGAGTAATCGCCGAGGTTTCCAGACGGACAACCGACACCTGTTTCTTATTTCCGACCAGTGTCGCCGAGACCTCCGAGGTCAGCCGCACATCCGCCACGGTGACAAACTCCTTCGGAAGCACGGAAGCGAGTCCCTCGGATTCGAACTGCCGGTCCTTCAGCAGCAGGGAGGCGACGTCCATCAGCAGGTAGCGGATCATCGGGTTAAACGTGGGGACATTCGCACCGGGTTCGGCTCGCGTGTAATCATGCGCCTCCTGAATCGTTCCCTTGCCGGAAATCAGCCCTTCACGGAACGAGAGCGTGTAGTTCCGCTCCAGGTGTTCCCGGTTGGGGGCCGGGGTCGTTCGGGAAACGGTCGGGGTTCCGATGCGAAGGTTCTTGTTTTCCTTCTCCATCATCGCCTTCACCGCCGCCTGATCGAGTCGCCGGACCGTTTTCCGTTTCGGAGAGACATGGTGGAAGACCGTGCCACCGTCGGTCGTCACCAGATAGTCGCCCTTCTTCCAGTCGTCCTTATCGACCTCGATATCGACCCGGCCGTTCGATCCGGAAACGATCGTCTTGAAAATCACGGGCGTTTCCGCCTTGCCGTTGTTCGTCCCGGTCATGGTAACGCTGAACGAGAATCCCGGGTCGGCGACGGCCGTTGCCGTTGCCAGGACCATGGTACTGAAGAGAAGCGGAATCGAAGTTCGGATAGTTTTCATAGGTCACCTCAGATCGGTATTTCACCGTTATTCTGAGGTCGAACGGTCGCATGGGCCTGAGGCGGAAGCCGGATATGTGAGTACGCCTTTCGGAGGAGACGCTGTCCGACCTCCGTCTTATCGGCGGACGATCACGGCTCCCGGGCGTACAACGCCTGCGCCAGGGCGGCCAGCGCCGCCGTTTCCGTTCGGAGAATACGCGGCCCAAGGTTCACGGGACGTCCGCCGACCCGCGCCAGAACCTCCACTTCGTTCTCCGTCCACCCGCCTTCCGGTCCGACCAGCAACAGCAAGGTACCTATCGGGGTTTCAGGGGGTGGAAAAACGGTTCGAAACGCCGCCTCCGCCGATTCATGGAGAACCACGGCGAGGTCAAAACGCCCCAGCCGTTCGGCGACCGCCGCGAGGCGCGGTTCCCATTCCACGGTCGGAAGTACGGCGCGCCGGGACTGCTCGGACGCGCTTTTGACGATGGCGGCCCAGCGTTCCTTCCGTTTCTCCCACTTCTCAGCCGACTCCGGCCGCGCCACCGACCGCTCGGCGGGAAACACGATGAACCCGGCTGCGCCGATCTCGGTGCCGTGCTGCAACACCTGCTCCATCTTCTCGCCCGTTCTGGTGAGTGCCTGCGCTACCGTGATTCGAAGAACGGGTTCCGTTTTCAGCGGGTAGGAGCGACGGACGACGACGGTCGAGGACTTCCCCTCGCCGAAAATCGCTTCGTGGGCGAACCCGCGCCCATCGTGCAGAATCAAGATTTCGCCCGGACGCAGGCGAAGCACGGTCCGGGCATGGTGCAGCACCTCCGGCGGCAGGACGGCCTCCGAGCCGACAATCGCCTCCGGCGGCACAAAGAAACGCGGGGTTGTGGACATGTCTATTCGGATTGAACCCTATCCGGCTTTCCGTACACCGCTTCCCGCAGTCCGGTAATGTACCCGATCGCCAGAAGGCGACCGATCGTCGAGTAGCAGGGCAGGTCGTTGCTGTCGCCATGGAGCGTCGGCACATGGTCGGGACGCAGGACACCGTCGAACCCGATCTCCCGGTAGGCGCGCATACAGGCCAGCATATCGGTTTTACCGAGTTCGTGGAACGTCTCGACAAACCGATCCGGCACCCCCAGAACATCCCGGAAATGGACGAAATGGAGGCGACCCTGTCGCCCGAAATGACGGATGACCGACGGAAGGTCCTCCGTCATGAGGGTAAAATTGCCCTGACACAGGGTGATTCCGTTCGCCTCGCTCGGAACCAGATCGATCAGACGCTGGAACGCTTCCACGGTCCTCATGATTCGTCCGATCCCGCGAATCGGACTGAGCGGCGGATCATCCGGGTGCATCGCCAGTTTGACGTTCGCCTTTTCGGCGACCGGAACAATGCGCTTCAAAAAATATTCCAGATTCTCCCAGAGCCGTTCCTCGGACACTTCGCCGTATTCGGTCAACGGCTGGTCCGCCATGGCCCGATGATCGTAGCCGGTCACCAGGGAGCCACCCCGCGCCGGAATCTGCGTATGGGTCCGGAGCCATCCGAAGACGGCCATGAAGTTGTAACAGACGACCGGGATTCCCAGTGCGCCCATGTTACGGACCATCGTGGCGAACCACTCGATCTCCTCGTCACGACCGGGCAATCCGAGACGAATCTTCTGCATCGGCGGGCTGCTCTCGATCACGGTCAGTGCGAGGCCCGCCTCCTCAAACCGCGTTTTCATCCGGGTGAGCGGGCCGATATCCCAGGGAGTCTCTCCGGGTTCCGGGTCGTGGGGCAGAAAACCGACCGCATCCGTAACGCCCGCCTGTACCGCCAGCAACCAGAGGTCGTTCGGCTCCGAGGGAAAATACTCCGCAATCCTGATCATCGTCGTTCCTCCTTCGCCGGGCGAGACGCCGACGTCCGTCCGGTTCCGCGACCACATTCACGATCGACCACGAAAATCCCTTTGCCGCAGGAATGCACTCCTACGGCCGCGAAAAAAGAGGTGATGAAGAAACGTGTCCTTCTCTGTTCCATGGACGGCGTCCGTCCCGATGCCATTCTCTCAACCGAAACGCCGACCATCGATCGACTGGCGCGCGAAGGCGCGTTTACCTGGTCGGCCCGCACCGTCATGCCGTCCTCGACGCTGCCCTGTCATACGTCCATGCTGCGCGGGGTCCCGACCGAACGGCACGGAATCACCTCCAACACCTTCACCCCGATCGTGCGCCCGGTTCCCAGCCTGATCGACGCCGCACGTGCGCAGGGCCGCCGAACCGGATTCTTCTATAACTGGGAGCAACTGCGCGACCTCGCCGACCCCGGAAGCCTGCACGTGGCCGTGATGCACGGCGAGTGCACGTCGGAGAAAAGCGATGCGTTCCTGGCGGAGCAGGCGTGCGCCTACCTCGAACGGGACGACCTCGACCTGCTGTTCCTCTATCTCGGGTGGCCCGACGAATGCGGGCACAAACACGGCTGGATGACGCCTCCGTACCTGGAATCGATCACCCATGCCGATGCCTGCCTGGGCCGCGTCCTCGAAACCCTCCGCCGTCTCGGACGCGAAACGGTGACCCTGGTTGTCTCGGATCACGGCGGACACGACCGATCGCACGGCACCGACCGTCCGGAGGACATGACCATCCCGTGGGTGCTGAACGGCCCCGGCGTTCGCGCCGGCGTCGAAATCGCCACCCCGGTCCGGATTTATGATACCTGCCCGACCCTGGCGCATCTGCTCGGACTATCCCCCGCGCCGCAGTGGGAGGGCCGCATCGTGACCGATGCCCTCGAACCGGATGCCATTTCCGCCTGATGCGGGAACGATTCAACCCGAAGAATCCGAATTACGATAGAATGAATGGCTGTGCAAGTAAGTTGCGGCGAAATCGCGCTTCGCTTGCCGCCAATACCTATCAGGAGGGTATATGACGACAGTACGACGCGGGACCGTCTGGCTCGCCGCGCTGACCCTGGGTGTTTCCGTCGGAATCGCCTCGGCGCAGCAGGGGACCAAACCGGCCGCCAAGCAGACGGCTTCGGACAAAGCCGTCATCGGAAAACCGTTCAAAGCGTTCGCGCTTCGCGATATCGCCTCGGACAAGAAAACCACGGTCGACCTGGCCGCCTTCAAAGGCAAAAAGGTGGTCGTTGGCGTGTTCATGGCGAACCGATGCGGAACGACCTGGACCTACGAGCAGAAAATCGGCAACCTGATCAAGGACTACACGCCGAAGGATGTCGCGGTTGTCGCGATCCACGCCAACTACAACGAAACCGACGAAGAGATCATGGGACAGATCGAACAGCGCAATCTGGCGATGCCCGTCCTCGATGACAAACCCACCCAGTCGCTGGCCAAATATATCGGAGCACGCTGCACCCCGACCTTCTTCGTGGTCGACAAGCAGGGCGTTCTTCAGTATATCGGCGCGTTCGACAAGTACGGACGTGAACCGTATATCGCCCCGGTTCTGGACGCGGTCCTGACCGGCAAAAAAGCCCCGTATGCCCAGACGATGGCCTTTGGCTGAGGGATCGGTTACCGCAGGGATCGTGCATCCCTCTAACCCCTCCTGATCCGAACCACCTCTTCGGGAGGGACCTCGGTCCCTCCCTTTTGAAACCGCTCCGCGCATGAAACCATTCGGACTGCTCGCCCTTCCGCTACTGCTGCTTTGCGCCGCTCCGTCCGTCCTGCCGGTCGGCCGGTTTGTCGCCGCCTCCGCCGCGCCGGTCGCAAGCGACGTCGACCCGTCGCCGATCGACCTGGCTCTCGTGCCGGGTCGCCCCCGAGTGATTGTCCTGAACCACACGGCCGACACCGCTTCGCTCGTCGACTGGGAGCAGGGCACGGTTCTGTCGACCGTCCCGGTCGGGAAGCGTCCGTTCGGGATCGCCGTTTCCCGCGACGGTCGCTCCGCGCTCGTCACCAATCGCGATGCGGACAGCGTCACCGTCCTGTCTCCGGACGGCGATACGCTGACGGTCACCCGCACCTTTTCCGTCGGCCCGGAACCGCGCGGCGTCGCCTGGCACCCCAACGGCACGACCGCGTTTGTCGCCCTGGCGTCGGCGGACGCCGTCGCGCAGATTGACGTCGCGAAAGGCATCGTCACACGCCGTCTTCCGGTCGGTCAGGAACCCTGGCATCTGGCGTTGACACCGGACGGAACCCGGCTCGCCGTCGGCAATTCTCGTGGGCGCACCGTGACCGTGATCGATACCGCCACCGGCCAGGAACGATTCGGCATCAAGGTTCTGGGCCGTAACCTCCGGCATATCGCCATCAGTCCGGACGGCGAATGGGCCTATTTCCCGAATATTTCCGAACGCGGACAGGGCGTGACACGCGAAAATATCGACCGTGGCTGGGTGGTCGGGAACCGTCTGACCCGGATTCCTCTGAACGCTCCGGGGCCGCGTGAGGCGATCACCCTCGATATTCGCAGCGACGCCGTCGGGGATGTTGACGGCATTGCCCTTTCTCCGGACGGCAAACGGCTGGCTCTGACCGCCGCCGGAACCCATGAAATCCTGTCTATGCGTCTCCCCGACCTGCCGTTCGTTTCGTACGGCGGGCCGGGCGACCACCTCGATCCGGCACTGCTGGCGGACGCGGACCGGTTTCGACGGATCAAAGTCGGTGGGCGACCGCTCGGAATTACCTTTGCGCCCGATGGTAAAACGCTGCTCGTCGCGAACTACCTGCGGAACGCCGTTCAGGTAGTCGATACCGCGACCGGTTCCGTGGTTCGCGCCATCCCCCTCGGCGGCCCGAAGACCCCCTCCCTCGCCCGACGCGGCGAAGCCCTGTTCACCGATGCCACCCGCTCCTTCGGCAACTGGTACTCCTGCGGCAGCTGTCACGTCGAAGGGACCGAGAACGGCGCACTGGTCGATACCTTTAACGACGGCTCCCTCGGCACCCTGAAACGCACGCCGACGCTGGCCGGTGTGACCGATACCGCTCCCTGGACCTGGCATGGCTGGCGCACGGACCTGCGAAAACTGATCCGGGACAGCTTTACCACGACGATGCAGGGACGGGACCCCGAACCCGACGAGATCGAAGCCGTCTTCGCGTACCTGAAAACCGTGCAGCCGCGCCGAAACCCGAATCGCTCCCCGGACGGCGCTCTGACGGCGTCCGCGAAACGCGGTGAAACCGTCTTCGGCGCGAAGGGGTGTGTCTCCTGTCATACGGCCCCGCTCTATACCGGGGCGCAGGTCGTTGAGATCGGCACTGGAATGCCCGGAGACGCCTATAAAGGCTTCAATCCGCCCGGTCTGCGCGGTGTCTACCGCCGCCCGCCTTACCTGCACGACGGTCGCGCAAAGACCCTGGAAGAGGTCGTCACCCGAGAGCATCGTCCCTCCCAACTGACCGGTAAACCCGACTGCACTCCGCAGGAGACCGCCGACCTGGTCGCCTTTCTCCGCTCGCTGTAAAAACAGGCGATATTTGTGCGACAATGCGTTGGGAATTGGGGCCCGTACCTCTACCCGCCGACGGTAAAAGCATGGTTTTGTGGTTTTCCTCCCGGTCCGCCGGGAGGAACGCCCGGTTGCGTCAGCGAACCAAACTCCGACATCTCTTGATCGTTCGGATAAGGATCTTCCCTGATGCCTCCTCTTTCGTCTGTGATCTCCTCCGCGCCGACCTCTGCCGCCGCGCGAACCTACTCCGGGTTGAATCTGCTTCAGATCGCGATGCCGCTCGGCGGGATCGGCGCGGGTTGCATCTGCCTCAACGGCTACGGCGGACTCCAGGATTTTTCGATCCGCAATGTCCCCGCCATTACCGCCATGCCCGACGGACACTTCAATACCGACGCCGCCTTCGCGTTGCTTCATATCAAAGGCGAAAAGCCGGTAACCCGTCTGGTAGAAGGACCGTTGCCGCCGGAGAAGATATACGATCAGGGTTTGCAGGGTCAGGGATACCGCAAGGGCGGTCATGAAGGCATGCCCCGGTTCACGGAGTGCGTCTTCGAAGGGCAGTACCCGTTCGGCACCGTCCGCCTGTCCGACGCCGATCTGCCGCTCGCGGTCACGCTCACCGGATGGAGTCCGTTCATTCCCGGCGATGACGTCCACTCCGGAATCCCGGCGGCGATCCTTGACTATACGTTCGTCAACACGTCGGAACGATCCGTCGAGTTTGAATTCTCCTGCCATCAGGTCCACCCGGTCCAGGGGAAACAGACCGGCGAGAAGGGAACGCGCAACGCGGCGGTTCCGGGCAAGGGCGTTCTGTTCTCCAATATTGAAGAGGCGGACAGCGCCGATTTCGGCAGCGCAGCCCTGTTCATCTCCGGTGCGGACCCCGCCATCAAGGCGATGTGGTTCCGCGGCGGCTGGTTCGACTCTCTGTCCGCTCTCTGGCGCGATGTCTCCACCGGTTCCTTCCGCGAGAACGACGGCAGCGTCAGCCGGAAGAGTCCGTGGGGCCGGAACGGCGGCTCGGTTCTCGTCCGGGGCACGCTGGAACCGGGGGCGTCCGCGACCTATACCGTGGTTCTGGCCTGGCATTTCCCGAACTGCCACCAGAGCGTCGGCGTGGTCGGCGACCATATCGCGAAGGTCTGGAAACCGTTCTACGCCACGAAATGGCAGGATGCCGCCGACGTCGCAAGCTACGTTCTGGATAACGTCGATTCGCTCCGGCAGCGGACGACGGCGTTCAAGGACGCTCTGTTCTCGTCCACTCTCCCGGCCGAGGCGCTCGATGCCATCTCCGCCAATCTTGCCATCCTGAAATCGCCGACGGTCCTTCGCCAGGCGAACGGCAACCTCTGGGGCTGGGAAGGCTGTTTCGCCGGTAGCGGCTGCTGCCACGGCACCTGTACGCATGTCTGGAACTATGCCCAGGCGTTCCCGCACCTCTTCCCGAAACTGGAGCGGACCCTGCGCGAACAGGAGTACCTGCGCTCGATCGACGGACGCGGCCATGTGAACTTCCGCGCCGCCCTGCCCGACGCGCCGACGTCGCACGATTTCCATGCCGCCGCGGACGGGCAACTCGGCGGTCTTCTGAAGCTCTACCGCGACTGGCAGATCAGCGGCGATTCCGAATGGCTGGCCCGTCTTTACCCTCTCGCCAAACGGAGCATGGACTACTGTATCCTGATCTGGGACCCGGAGAAGCGCGGCGCGCTCTTCGAACCGCACCATAACACCTACGATATCGAGTTCTGGGGGCCGGACGGCATGTGCTCGACCGTCTATATCGGCGCGCTCTGCGCCACCGCCGCCATGGCGCGCGCCCTCGGCAAGGATTCGGATGCCGCCGGATACGAGGAACTGGCGAAAAACGGCGCGAGCTTCCTCGATACCG
Organism: Capsulimonadales bacterium; assembly: GCA_033762295.1. Taxonomy (GTDB): domain Bacteria; phylum Armatimonadota; class Armatimonadia; order Armatimonadales; family Armatimonadaceae; genus JANRLW01. The sequence continues at coordinate 79,890 of JANRLW010000090.1, read as the reverse complement.
AACTGTTTAACGGCGAGTACTACATCCAGAAGGTTCAGTGGGAGGGACTTCGCGATACGTCCTTCGCCCGGGAGGTCGCGGCGATTCCGGACGACGGCACGGCGGACGAGATGGCGATGCTGCTGAAGCAGGAGGGGCCAAAGTATCAGTACGGTACCGGTTGCCTTGCCGACGGCGTGATCGGCGAGTGGATGGCGACGCTGTACGGCATCGAAACGCCCCTCTCGAAGGAGAACGTCCAAAGTCACCTCCGGTCGCTGTTCGCCTACAACTTTAAGGCCGACCTGAGCGAGCACGCCTGCCTTCAGCGGCCGGGATACGCCCTCGGCTCGGAACCCGGTCTGCTGCTCTGCTCCTGGCCGCGCGGCGGCAAGCCCACCCTGCCGTTCGTCTATTCCGACGAAGTCTGGACCGGCATCGAATACCAGGTCGCCGTTCACATGATCCTCGAAGGGCTCGTCGAGGAGGGCTTGACGATCGTTCGCGCGGCGCGGCAACGGTACGACGGGCGTGTCAGGAACCCGTACAATGAATACGAGTGCGGCAACTACTACGCCCGCGCGATGGCGAGCTACGGCCTTCTCGGCGCGTTGTCCGGCTTCCGGTACTCGGCGGTCACCGGCGCGCTGACGATTGCGCCCGTCGTTTCGACCGCGGATTTCCGAATGTTCTTTTCGACCGATTCCGGATACGGTACCCTGCATCTGACGGAGACGTCGCTGGAAGTTCGCCTGATCGAAGGCTCCCTGCGCGTCGACACGGTGCGGATCGGCACGGGTGCGCACGCCGCCTCGGCCCACTGGGGCGTAACCGTCGCCGCCGGAGAGACTGCCGTCCTCACCTTTGCCTGAGGCAAACATGGAAAGCCGAAAATCATGAACGATACCCTGCAACGTTTTCTTTCCGAGCAGATTGCCGGACTGAAGGAGCAGCATCTCTACAAACCGTTGCTGACGGTCACCTCCGCGCCGGGCGCGCGGGTCACCGTCGATGGTCGGGAGATGATCAATCTCTCGTCCAACAACTATCTCGGCCTTGCCGGAGACGGACGGCTCCGTGAGGCCGCCGCGCGCGCCGCGATCGAGTTCGGGGCTGGCGCGGGTGCGGTGCGCCCGATCATCGGCAACCTGAAACTGCACGACGATCTGGAAGCGCGCCTTGCGGCGTTCAAAGGCGTCGAAGCGGTCCTGGTCTTTCAGTCGGGGTTCACCGCCAACGCCGGAACGATTCCGACCCTGATGGACGGTGACGACGCGATTCTTTCCGACGAACTGAACCACGCGTCGATCATCGACGGCTGCCGACTGTCCAAAGCGAAACGGGTCGCGTTCAAGCACAAGGATATGGACGCTCTCGAAGATGCCTTAAAGGCGACCCGGGACGCCAAAAAACGGCTGATCATCACCGATGGTGTCTTCTCGATGGATGGCGATGTCGCGCCGCTAGACCGGATCTGTGATCTGGCCGAGCGGCACGGCGCGGCCGTCATGGTCGATGACGCCCACGGTTCCGGCGTCATGGGCAAGAACGGCCGTGGCACCGCGTACCATTTCGGCGTCAAGGACCGGGTGGATATCCAGCTCGGGACGCTGAGTAAGGCGGTCGGTGTCGTCGGCGGATATATCGCCGGGTCCGCGCCGCTCAGGGATTTCCTGACCCAGCGGGCGCGTCCGTTTCTGTTTTCGACCGGCGCGCCGCCCGCGGTCGCCGCCGCCTGCCTTCAGGCCATCGACATCATGGAGGCTGATGCCTCCCTCACCGAACGGCTCTGGGAAAACACCCGCTACTGGCAGGAAGGGCTGCGCCGCCTGGGGTTCGACACCGGCGTCACCGAGACGCCGATCACGCCGGTCATGATCGGCGACGAGGAGAAGACCCAGGCGTTGCAGAAGGAGCTTCGGGCGGCGGGTGTCATTGCCCTGGCGGTCGTTTTCCCGACGGTCGCCCGCGGCAAGGCGCGTGTCCGCACCATGCCGACCGCCGCGCACACACGCGCCGACTTCGACGAAGCCCTCGCTGCGTTTGAAACGGCCGGAAGGAAAATCGGACTGATCTGACGCCACTGCCCGCTCCCCGGTTCGCACCCGGACTGGGGCGGGTTCAGATCCGCCCCGCCCCCACGTCCTGACGGATGCGCTCCAGAAACGCCTGTAGCGGCCCGGAAAGATATTTGTCCCGTCGGTAGACCAGGGCGATCCGACGCTGTCCGCGCGGCGCTTCGGCCAGGGGTAGCGCCACCAGTCGCTCCGACACCACCTCCGCGCGCACGGCTACCGTCGGCAGCAACGAGATTCCCAGGCCCGATTCGATCATCCGTTTGATCGCTTCGACGTTATCCAGTTCCATGGCGATCTGGCCGCGAACGCCGCCCGATTCCAGTATTCCATCGGCGAACGCCCGCAGGTTCGTCCCGGATTCCATCAGAATCAGCGGATACGGACCGAGTTCGGCCGCGCTCACCCGCTCCCGTCCCGCCAGCGGATGCACGGGCGGCACGACCACCCCGGTTTCGTAATCGGTCAGCAGCGTGACCACCAGTCCCGGACCGGGCGGTCCCGCTTCGGTGGTGATCAATCCGACGTCGGCCGATCCCTCCCGGACCATTTCCAGGATATGCGCCGAAACCCCGGTGCTGATTCCGATCTCCACCAGGGGATACGTCTCCCGGAAGCGGCGCAACAGCGGGGGAAGAACGTAGGTCGCCAGGGTGCTGCTGGCTCCGACCGTCAACCGTCCGCCGGTTCCCGCTTCGGTGTCGGTCACGGCGTCGCGCGCTTCCCGAACCAGGCGAAGCACCGGTTCGGCGTAACGATGGAGCACCTCCCCGGAAGCCGTCAGTCGGACGCTGCGCCCCAGGCGGTCGAACAGCCGGGTCCGAAGTTCCGTTTCCAGCGCGGCGATCTGACGCGTGACGGCGGGTTGGGTCAGGCAGAGAGCATCCGCGGCCCGCGTAAACGAGCGGTGAAGGACCACCGCTTCAAAAGCCTCTAACTGATGCAGTTCCATCGGCGTTTCGAACCGGATTTTTTCGTACAGCAACGGGAAAATGCGCTCACGGAAACGTCATGCGGTATAGTCTAGTCTATACATTGAGCGCGGTCCACCGAATCTCGTTGCCACCGGCCGCGTCCTCGACAATGCTTCACACTGAAAGCGAGGGTTTGCACATGGTCAAGATGAACAGCCAGACAAAAATCATCGTGTTCACCGCCGTTGCCCTGACCGCGATCGACCTCTCCGTCCGCTTCCTGATGATCTACGGACACCGCTGCCCGTCCGGTTCTGACGGCGTCCTCACCGCGCGCGAAATCCGCCTGGTGGACGACCAGGGTAATCTGCGAGCGCATCTGCGCACCGACGAAAATCGGGAACCGGGTCTGGTCCTTTACGACCGGAATAATGTCAACCGCCTGCAGCTGGACACCTGGCAGAATGTCCCGAGCCTGATCCTGCATCGTCCGGACGGGCAGCGCAGCACGTACTATGGCATGGATACCGAAGGCATGGCGATCTTCGACATGTACGGAGGTCTTCAGGAAACGCTCTTCTCCGTCAATGCGGCGAACGGCCTGCGAACGAGGACGTCGTTCTCATCCGACGGTACGATCCGCGTACACGGTCGACAAGGCGGTACGACGTTTTACTTCGCGAACCCCTGAACTCCCATCCCCGTTTCCGCCGGTCCTGCATGACAAGCGGAAACGGGGGCGCGGTTTCGCCCTAACGCAACTGTCCGTTTCCCTGAACCACATATTTGTAGGTCGTCAGTTCCTCCAAACCCATCGGCCCGCGAGCGTGCAGTTTCTGATTCGAAATTCCGATCTCCGCGCCGAAACCGAACTCCTCGCCGTCCGTAAACCGGGTGGACGCGTTGATATAGACCGCGGCCGCGTCCACCGCATCGACGAACCGTTGTCCCGCCTCGTAATCGCGCGTCACGATGGCTTCGCTATGGCGAGTCCCGTAATGTCGGATATGAGCGATTGCTTCCGACAGATCGGCGACGACTCGAACCGCCAGCACGAGGTCGTTGAATTCGGTAAAGTAGTCCTCGTCGGTTGCCGGAGTGACGGGAACATCGGCCCGGTAACCCCGTTCGACGGTGACCGGACAGCCACGTAACTCGACGCCCTTTTCGTGCAGGGTGCCGAGGAGGTACGGAAGATAGTCATCGGCCAGGGACCGATGAACGAGCAGCGTCTCCATCGAGTTACAGACCGAGGGACGCTGACACTTGGCGTTGACCGCGATCGCGGTCGCCATTTCGCGGTCAGCGTCCTCATGCACGTAGACGTGGCAGTTGCCGGTGCCGGTCTCGATCACCGGCACGGTCGCGTTCTTCACCACGGTTTCGATCAGCGACGCTCCGCCCCGGGGGATCAGGCAGTCGATATACCGGGAGAGAGTCATCAGGTGCCGGACAGCGGCGCGATCCGTGTTCTCGATCAGCGCAATCGCGCCGGAAGGAATCCCGGCCGATTCCGCGGCGGCGGCGATTGTCCGGCTCAATGCGATATTCGAATAGATCGCTTCGGACCCGCCGCGCAGTACGACCGCGTTTCCGGCTTTCAAGCAGAGGGAGGCGGCATCGACGGTCACGTTCGGACGGGATTCGTAGATGATCCCCAGAACGCCGAGCGGAACCCGCACTTTGGAGATCCGCAGGCCGTTCGGACGACGCCACCCGCCAAGGACGACACCGACCGGATCGGGCAGGGACACCAGTTGACGCAGAGCCGCCTGCATGGCGGCGATCCGTTTATCGTTCAGAGCGAGCCGATCCCGCATATGAGGCGGCACCCCTTTGTCGGCGGCGAGCGAAAGGTCGCGCCCGTTGGCCTCCAGGATTTCGTGCCGCGCATCCCCCAGCGAATCCGCGATCGCCACTAACGCGGCGTTCTTGACGGCGGTCCCGATCCCGGCAAGAACGGAGGACGCATTCCGCGCCGCCGCCGCTTTCGTCTCGACCTCGATCAGCGCATCGTTTTCCATCGAAGACACCGGACCTCTTTCAGCCGCCGAAATCCCACTCATCCTCGCGTACCGGCCAGCCATCGCGCCGGCGGCGGGCGATCGTATAGGCATCCGCCGCAGCCAACCCGCGCCCGATGATCAGGAAAATGGCGGGCACGTTAAACACGGCCATCGCAATGAACAATGCCAGGAGCAACAATACTCCTTTGGTCGGCTGTCCGTTGATAAACTGGCCGATTCCGGGGCAAACCGCCGAAAGAACCGCCGGAATCACCGGGTTGAGATCCGTCCGCTGGGTTTCGGTCGCCCGTGCGGTCACGCCGACGGTCTCCGTAGTCCGGGTCGAATGGCGAACCACCGGCCGTACCCGGGTTTGCTCCTCGAAAACGGTGGCGGTCGGCTTTGTCGGCACGGCGGCGGTCGTTCTTCCCCGTGGCTGGACATCCGCGCCACAGTGCAGACAGAACGAGAACGTATGTCCGGCCTGTCCCAGGGGCGCATGGCATTTGTGGCAGTGCGCGACGGTCGTACCGACGGCCGGCGCTACCGCCGGTTCGGTCTGCGACCGCTTCCCCTCGACCCGTTCGACCCGTTCCCGTCGTCGCTCCCGGATGGTCGCCAGTCGTTCCGCCGACCGCTGACGCTCGTCTTCCAGGCGTTCCTGGAAACGTCGCTGCTCCTCGACGACCCGCGCCTTTTCTCGCTGAGCGGCCTCCTGCCGGGCGATCTGCTCCCGAACCTGCGGCGGCGGCGGAATCGGGCTTTGAGCCGAGGTCTGCCACCACGGTATCTCCTCGGAACGTACCGTCGTCGGTTCGGCCTCGGTCAGCAGGAGACTGCCGCCGACACGCTGCCCGCAGTTCATACAGCGGGGCATCGTCACCGGATTCGCGCGTCCGCAATGCGGGCAGAACCGCTCGCGAGTCTCGATCATGGATTCTCCTTGCCGTCCCTAGCTTCCGACGCCCTGCGGCGCTCTTCCGCCAGGTCGTTCCCGCAGGCGGTGCAGAACGAAAAGGCCGGGTCGGCTTCCTGCTGGCAGTTCGGACAGCGCACCGGAATGTCCGCCCAGGCCGCCGTCAAACGACCGTCCTTGTCATACTTGGCATAACGACCGGAGAGAATCGCACGATACTCGTCGCTGTCACCGTACTTCAGCACCTCCCGCGCCCGCAGTACCGGGATCGGATGGGTTTTTCCCGCTTCCAGCATCGCCTTGTAGAACCGATCCAGACGACTGGTATCCGGCCGATCGTACTCCTCCGCCTGTTTCAAATACTCCTCACGGTCCATCTGTTCGAATATTTTCGGAGAACCGCCGGTCAATTTGAAGAGCGAGGAGAAGACGGCCTCGGGATTCTGGGTGACCAGAATCGCCGCCCGGTCGGCGGAGAACTCGGCTTTGCGCTGCCATTCCAGCAGCGCCGTCTGTATCGCGATCGAAAGGACATCCCCCACACCGCCGAAATCGCCCCCGGCCCGGGTCGCCAGTTCGATCAGCAGGAGCATCAGCCGGTATACCGAGTGCCCGCAATGAATATGACCGAGTTCGTGGGCGATGACCCCGAGCAGTTCCTCCTCCGTCAAAAGCTCCACCAGACCGGTCTGCAGCATCATCAGCGGTCGTTCGCGTCCCAGAGCGAACGCATTGGCGATCGGTGTCTGCTGTAAAAAGAGGGCCGGTTCGGCCACTCCGAGAATGCCGCAGGCCTCCTTCAGCAGAGCATAGACCCGCGAACATTGACGGGGGGTCACCTTGACGGCGGACGCACATAGTTCGACGTAGACAATATGCTCGATACTGTATCGGGAGAGTTTGGAGACGGCAAATTCGAAACCCGGCACCGCTTTCAACGCGGCGGTCGCCTGCTGATCCAGTGGGTGACGATAGGCTTCGGGAGCGATGCCGGGATAGGTGCGTCGGGACGTGGTTCCGGTGGTTAAGGCCGCTTCGGCGGTCGGGTTATTCGGTGTGAGATCGGTCATCCGTGGTAAACTTTCGGGACGGGGCGCCTTTCGGCGCTTGCTGTTTATTATATCGTCATATACGCTCTCCGACGTTACCGAATTCCGGCAGACTTCCCTTTACGCAATTCGGGTAAACAACGGCGAGTTCCGTAAATCGGACACCTTCGACCCCTTCCCGGTTGCCTTCGAGTTTGGCGGACCGCATAATGAATTCGATGCGCATCGCCGATCGTTCCATTCTGATAGAACTCCTGACCTTCTTCCTCGTCAGCACTCTGGCGGTCCTGATTCTCCTCGTCGGAATTGCCGTCCTTTTTCAGCAGGAATCGTGGGAGTACCTGCCTTACAGCATTCCCTGGTACCTCTCCCTGACCCTTCCCGTCGCCATCGCCCTGGCCGCCAGCCTGCAGGTAAACCGGATGGCACGGGATCACGAGGTCACCGTCCTCCGTTCGGCGGGAACCCCGCTCTATCGCGCCTTTCTGCCGATCTTTGTTGTCGGCTTCCTGGTGAGCGTCGTCGATTATGTTCTCTTCGACCGGGTCCTTCCCTGGGGACAGCAACAGTTGACCGCGCGCTTCGGCCAGGCCGCGGAGGAAACGGCCTCCGGTAACGCTTTTGCCGTCGACCGCTTCACCGTCGCCTATTCCGGTTCGGAGCGTCTTTCCGCCGCCAAACGTCGGCTTTTCAAGGTGGTGCTGATCGAATCGCCCTCCGGGGAAGGGACACCGACCCGGGTCACCACCGCGATGGAGGCGGACTACGAGAACGGAAACTGGCAGATGCGCGGGGTCGTCCGGCTTACCTTCGACCACCGGGGAGTTACAAGCGGGGAGGAGCGACGGGCCACGGATACGATCCGTCTGCCGGTCGATTTCTCCACGCTATACCGACGTCCGGACTCGGCGCAGATCCAGTACGCGTTTTCGGAACTGATTGTGCGCGCGCGTGAGGCGGAACGCTTCGGTAACCGGCAGGATGCCATCGCGTACGAAACGGATGCCTGGACGAAACTCGCGCTTCCGTCCATGGCCCTGGTCTTTACCCTGTTCGGCGTTCCTCTCTCGCTGCGGTTCGCCCGGACCGGGAGCTTTTCGGGGGTGATGCTGTCGATCGGCACGGTCTTCGTCGCCTGGAACACTCTTCTGCTGATGCAATACGTCGGTTACGGCGGATGGCTCCCGCCGTTTGTGGCCGCCTGGGCCACGAACATCCTCTTCGGCGTTCCCGGCCTTGTCCTTTTATGGTTCGCCGAACGTTAAACCGGCGGGCGGTCAGGGATCGAAGCGCCCGTTCGCCAGAAAACCGCCATCGACCGCGATCGTCTGCCCGGTGATATGCCGCGCCACCGGCAGGCAAAGGAAGGCGACCAGACCGGCCACATCCTCCGGTTCCGCGATGCGCCCGTTCGGCGTCCTTGCCAGAATACGCTCCGCGCGCTCCGTATCGTTCAGCACCGGCGATGCCAGCGGCGTCCGCGTGTACCAGGGATTGACATTGTTCACCCGGATTCCGAGGGTGGCCCACTCGACCGCCAGATAACGGCAGAGCTGATCGAGCGCCGCCTTGGTGATCGCATAGGGACCGCCGGAACCGACCGACACGGTGCCCGCGACCGACCCGATATTGACGACGGAACCGTTTTCCCGCGCCAGGTAGGGCGCGGTCAGGCGACACATCTCCCAGGCGGTCGTCAGGTTCGTGTTCACAATATGGGCGAACTCCCCCTCGGTAAAATCGAGAGACGGCTTTCGCAGGTTCGTTCCGACATTATTGATCAGGATATCGATCCCGCCCATCGCGGCGGTCGCCTGTTCGAGCGTCGTCGCGCGTCCCGAAGCGGTCGCCACATCGGCGACGACCCCGAACGCCGGGTATCCCTCCGCCGTCCAACGCTCCGTCCGTCCCGCGACATCGTCCGGGTTCCTGGCGACAATGGTCACCCGCGCGCCCAGCGATAGCAGTTCCTGCGCCACCGCTTCCCCGATTCCCTTGGTCCCGCCGGTCACCAGCGCACGTCGCCCGGCAAGGCCCCATCGATTTTCCTTCATGTCGAAAGTCTACCACGGGGCGGGCGATCCGCCGGGTCGAAATCGAGGGTCTCACGGCAGGAACGGGCGGAGAAAGGGCCGAACTTACGCGTACTTGTCAACTGCAAGAGGGATGTTATGAGCAATAAAGTCGGCCTCGGGATTGTCGGCGCGGGCAGCATCGGCATTCGGGGCGCATTGGACCACTTCTGCCTGGACGACGTCAAGGACCGGACGCACCTGGCGGCCGTTTGTGACCCGGTTCCCGGACGCGCCCGGGCCGCCGCGGAGAAATACGGCGTCACCCACGCCTACGAAACCCTGGAGGAACTGCTGAACGATGACGGCGTGGACGCCATCATCGTCTGTTCGCCGATCGGCATCCACTACGAACAGGGACTGGCCGCCATCCGCGCCGGAAAGCACCTCCATTTCAACAAGACAATGACCGTCACCACCGCCGAAGCGACCCATCTGATCGATGAGGCCGCCGCAAAAGGCGTGAAAATCGTCGCCTCGCCGGGTCAGATGCTGCGCCCCTCCAACAAACGCATCCGACGCCTGATTCAGGAAGGCGAACTCGGAAAACTCGCCTGGGCCAGCACCGGGGCGGCGTTCGGCAGCTATCACGAGAATGAAGGCGTCCGAACCGGCGACGACGTCCTCTCCAATATCAACCCGTCCTGGTACTGGCGCAAACCCGGTGGCGGCCCGCTCTACGATATGACGGTCTACGGACTCCATACCCTGACCGGCGTTCTCGGCCCCGCCAAACGGGTCACCGCTCTGAGCGGGGTTGGCATTCGGGAACGGGAGTTCCGGGGAGAGATGTATCCCTGTGACGCCGACGACAATACCCTGATCCTGGTCGATTTCGGAGACAGCCTTTTCTCCTTCGTCTACGGCACGTTCGCCGGCAGCAACACCCAGTTCGGCCAGCCGTCGTTCTACGGCAGCAAGGGAAGCATCGTCGGCCTGAAGCATAACGGTCAGGACCTCGACTATCCGGGCAAAACCGACGGCCTCGATGCCATCCAGCTCACCGACCATGTCCGTGGCACCGTCCACGCCCACATGGGCGAGATGCACGTTTTCGAGGACTCGATGCAACTCGTTCGCTGGGTGCGTGAAGGGATTCCGTCGATCGCGACCGCCGAACATGCCCGTCACGTGATCGAGATCATCGAAGCCGGCTACAAAGCCGCCGAAACCGGACAGACCCAGGAACTGACCACCACGTTCGTCGCCCCCGACGGCGAATAGCCCCGTCCAGCGGGGACACGCATCACCGTGTCCCCGCCGGCTTTTCCGGCTACCAGGGCAACGGTTGCCCGTCGCGGAAGAATCCGCCGGTCGGGCCATCGTCGGAAAGAAGCGCCGCCCGGACGATTCCTTCGGCCCCTTCCCGCACGGGTCGCGCCCCCATCTCCGCCGTGCCCGGTGCGGTGGCGGTAAACCCCGGACAGACCGCGTTGACCAGCACACCGCTCTCTTTCAGGTCCAGCGCCAGTTTGACCGTCAGTGCGTTTAAAGCGGTCTTGGAGATCGCATAAGCGGGGAGGACCCCTCCCATCTTCGTCAGACCGAACGGGCTTCCCGGCGTATCGCCGAACCCGCCGACCTCACTGGAGACGTTGACGATGCGCGGGTGTTCGCTCCGCCGGAGCAGCGGCAGAAAGGCCATCGTCGTTCGCCATGCCCCGAACAGGTTGGTTTCCAGCGTCTCCTTGATGGTGTTGAGATCGGCTTCCGACGTCCGCACCTGAACGTCGAAATTGATCCCGGCGTTGTTGACCAGTATATCGAGCCGCCCGGCTTCGGCGTCCATCCATCGGGCTGCAGCCGCCACCGAGGGGTCCGACGCCACATCGATCGCGCAGAACCGGACGTCCCCGCCACCGGCCGTCAGTTCGGCGGCCGCCGCTTCCCCCTTTGCCGCGTCCCGTGCGCCCAGATAGACGACCACTCCCTGATCCGCCAGTTGACGGCAAACCTCATAACCGATTCCCCGGTTCGCTCCGGTCACCAACGCAACCCTGCCCGCGAATCCCGTCGACATTACCTTTCTCCTTCGGGTCAATACCCTATGTCAATTTTCCGACGCGTCAGGGAAGAGCCCGGCGATCCAGAAGGCTCACGGAATCCGCTTCGTCGATTTTCCCCGACTCTCGAAAGCGCGTACTCAGCCTTCGTAGCATATCGCCCAGCGGCAATGCGCCAAACTCCCGGCGTAATCGTGCGTACTCAGCGGTGCCACCCTTCACGCCATTCTCTTCGTAGGCACGGCTCAGACGGTCCTGGAACGTACGCAACCGTGTCGCTCGGGCTTCCGCTTGCTCCCCGCCCATGCGATCACCGGCACGCTTCAGCGCATCGCCCAGAGCATCCCAGGCACCGGGAGCGCCCGGAGATTTTTCCGTTCCGACCCGAAAAACAGCCACCGCCGCTTTCGGCATCCGATGGATCTCCAGAAGATTGAACGCCATTTCGAAGATACGTTGACCGTCGATGGCGGAATCGGCCCGCAACGCGTTCGTTCCCTGTGACAACTTCCCCGCCAGCAGATACTCCGAGGCCACAAACGGTGCGCTGTCCGGCAGACGGGGCCAGCCATCCAGGGAAATCGCTCTGCCCGCATTAACGGTTTTATCCATCAGAAAAACACTCGGACGTCCGAACAGTTCCCGATGCTCGAACCGCCCCTCGCCGATCGGATAGACGGGTTGTGCCGCCGTGTAGAGGTCCTGCCACAGGAGATGGTTCCCCTCCCGGCGGATCGTCACCACGGTATCCGCGTTTCGTCGGTAGCGTCCGACGTAGCGATCGAGTTCGGCAGAAGACAGCCGAATCGGATGAATCGGGTCGCTGACCCAGTCCTTCCAGTCGAACGCAGACGCGACTGCCCGGGTGGCTTCCAGGAGAAACTCCTCATCGCCATCGGAATTCACGAGCAGGATGACTCCCTGACCGGTTTTCGGCTGAAACATCAGGCGGGAGCGAAACCCGGCGTTGATACCATCGTGATAGGCATATTTGGTTTCACCGGGCGCACCATTGCGACTGATCCGCATGAGTCCGAGAGCCTGATCCTTTTGCGTATTGCGTCGATTGGGAAACGAGCGGTCCCACGGTTCACGATCCAAAATCGTGGGCTCGACCATCTGTCGCGCCATCTCCCGGGAGAGGAATGCATTGGTCTCTCCCCGATAGGATCGACAGAGCGCCGCGACGAAGAGGGCCAGATCGGGCGCGGTCGTGTACAACCCGGCCGCTGCGGCGTGGGGATGCACTCTTCGTCCGGCAAAATAGGAGGCTTCCGACGTCGGAACGGCGACATCCCGACGTAATGCGGGCGGTAGTCCCTGAACGAACGTGCTCCGGGTCATTCCGAGCGGGCGGAGAACGAGATCCTCCATGGCTTCCGCAAACGGCTTTCCGGTAACATCCTCCAGCATCTGCTGAAGGATAACGTAGCCACCACCGGAGTACCGCCATGCCTTTCCCGGCGGATTTTCGACACGAATCGGTGCATTGCTTGCCGGAGGCAAACCATCCAGAATCTGCCGCAGCGTCGGTTGCGCCTGTTTCTCGGTATAGCCCCAGAAGCCGCTGACATTGGTTCCCGCCGTGTGTGTCAAGAGGTGGCGAACTGTGACCGGCGTTTGCCGTGTGAGCTCATTCTCCGGCAGATGCCAGGAGCGGAGCAGCGTATTGATCGGCGCATCGAGCGAAATGCGCCCCTCATCCGCCAGCTTGACCACCGCCAGCGCGGTCACGGCCTTGGAAATGGAACCGGCATCGAACAGAGTCCTGTCGGTGACGGATCGGCGTCGCGACGGATCCGCCAGGCCATAACCTCGGGCGGCCACCATCTTTCCGTCGACCAGAACGGCAACCTGTAATCCGGGTACATGGTAATGTCTCATCCGATCCGAAAGACGCCAGCCGGATTCACCGGCAATCGGGGTGTCGGGCAGAAAACTGCGCTCAAAACGGGAAAGAGTATATGTTTTCGCGGGACCGGAATCCGTTTGGGCAGAGGCCGTGCCACCTATCAGTGCGGCGGAAGCAAACGGGAAAACCGCGCCACAGGCGATGACTTTAAGAAGATGTTGCATGAGGCGAGTATAACGAGGCGTTGCGGCAATGCCTTGAACCGGATTAACCTCGACTAAATCCGATCACTCCTTTTTTTCGAACCGGTTCCTTGAACGGTCCGCTGATAATCGACCGGGGTCATACGGAGATACTGCTTGAAGGTTCTGGTCAAATGGCTCTGATCCGCAAATCCCGCTTCCCGGGCGATCTCGCTCAGACGGAAGGAGGAACCGGCCATGAGCTGGCATGCCACTTCCAGACGCCGTCGTCGCAAACAATCGCCGACCGTTTCTCCAAATGCCCGTCGGAAGGCTCGGGCGAGATAGACCGGATGGACATCGACCTGACGGGCAATATCGGCCAGCGTCGGTAGGGAATTATAAGTGTCGAGCAGAATCGCGCGCGCCTGTCGCAATCGACGGGAGGGCCCTTCTTTTCGGTGGTCCGGCTGTGTGCGGCGGGCGATTTCACCCAGAGTTTCGGCGACCAGACTTTCCGCTCCGGTGACGGCGGCAAGGTCCGGTGAAAGAGCCTCCTGTCTAACGGCGAGCAGCAGCGCGGAAACCAATCCGGGAGGTAAGGTTATGGGAGAGTCAGGCAGCATTCCCCATGCCTGCCATTCCTCCGCCTTCCTCCCCTCGAAGGCCACCGCAAAACCCGCACCTCCGCGTTGCCACTGCGTTTCGTGCGGAACGTTGGCGGGTAAATATTCCACTTGAGCCACTGCAAACGCCTCGGCGCTCCGCCGGGACCGATTGGTAACATTTCCGCCCAATACGATGTGTAAAACCGGAAAGGGGTGACTGTGTAACGGCATACGAACGGTCGCAGAATAGCCGGACTGGATGAACGAAGTTCCACCGATCTCCCGAACGATCTCCTCCTCACCAGGATATCCGCCCTTTTGGATCACGATAGGCGGGAAACCGGGTGGGAGGTCCGGAGAAGCTTCAACCAAGGTTTGGGGTTTGGAAATCATCAGGTTCGCCGTCTCCCTATTATGCCGCCACTCGGGACGAATGCGGAAGTCCTTTGCTGCTGTGTGATAAAGTATTGCGTTATCTCGATGTGACGACCGATCGCATGGAGAAGCAGGCAACAGGGTGGAAATCACGTTCCTTGGTACCGGTTCCGGCGCGCCTTCGCGAACCCGCAACGTCTCCGGCATCGCGCTCGTTTTGACGGAGCGCGGCGAACTCTGGCTTTTCGACTGCGGAGAGGGCACGCAGCACCAGATTCTTCGCGCGCCCCAGGTGCGGCTTTCTCAATTGACCCGCCTGTTCATCACCCACCTGCACGGCGACCATCTTTTCGGCGTTCTCGGTCTGCTCGCCACCCGCGCTCTGGCGCAGGGAGGCACCTCCCCGGTAACCCTGTACGGTCCGGAAGGACTCGGCGATTATGTTCGCGTATCGCTGCGCGCCAGCGGTATGCGATTCGGCTTCCCGGTCGAAATGAAGACGGTGCGCCCCGGTATTGTCTTTGAGGACGACGAATACCTTGTCCGGGCGGCGCCGGTTCGGCACCGGATCGAGGCTTACGCCTATGCCGTTGTCGAGAAACCCCGGTCGGGACGTTTCGATGTCGCCGCCGCCCGTGCCCGTGGCGTCCCGGACGGCCCCCTGTTCGGACGCCTGAAAGCCGGACAGACCGTCACTCTTCCGGACGGCAGTGTTGTCTCGCCGGATGGCCTGATCGGCCCGGCGCGCCCCGGACGCAAGATTGTCCTGAGCGGCGACACAATGTATTGCCGTGAACTGGTGGAAATGGCGCACCGGGCGGATATCCTGATCCATGAAGCGACCTATGCCGAAGCCGATCGCGCCCTCGCCGATCGCGCCGCCCATTCGACGGCCGAGGGCGCGGCCTCCGTCGCCCGGGAAGCCGAAGTTTCCGCTCTGTACCTCACCCATTTCAGTCCGCGTTACGAATCCGTGGAAGGTCTGCGCCTGGAAGACCTGCTGCAGGAAGCGCAACGGGTTTTCCCGGCGTCCCACCTGGCGTTCGATCTGCTCCGGGTTCCGATACCCCGCCGTGAAATCACCGAATAGACGACAATGCGAACGCCCCGGGACCGCGCTAATTCCCCGGTTCCGGTCCGGCGAGCGGACCCTGCCAGTTCGCCCGGGTAAAAAGTCCGATCAGTTCCCCGTATCGCGCCTGGAGCGGTTCGATATTTCGCAGATCGGCCAGCGACAGGTCCCCCGAAAAGACAGGTAAAACGGACTCACCGCTTCGAACGTATGCCTGAACGGTCGCGGTTCGCAATGCATTATCGGAGATTGCAGCCAGTTTGGCGGCGTGTCCGGTGGCACGCAACGCGAGTTCCGCAGATGCCGCCGGGTTCTCACCGGCAGGAACGAGAACATCCAGACGGATCCGCGTTCCGCCGTCGCTTCGGTTCAAATGCTCCACGGCGAACGGTCCCTGCAAAAGCCCGTTAAGGGCATCCTTGAGTTGCCGGTCGTTCTTCGTCATCGGAGAGGCCGGGAAGGTGCCGGGAGGCGTCGGCGATGACGAAGCGGACGGCGGCGGAGCGGACGGCAACGGCGAGGGGCGCATCGCGGGAACAACCGCACCGGACGGAGTGGAAGCCGCATTGGGCAACACCACGACGGGCGTCGGCGGGGCGGGCAGTTCCGTGACGGCCGTTCCCGGCAGAGGCAGATCGCTTCCGCCACGGCGGGCCGGACTTCTGAAAAACGCACTGGCTCCCACGGCAATCACGAGAAGAACGCAGACAATGATTCCGCTGACGGCGTACAGCATCCGCGCGATGCTGCGGCTGTCCCCGGGCGGGAACAGACGATCGAACCATTCCAGCGTCTTTTCCGTGACCGGTTTCGGCGTGACGGGAGCGGGGTTCGCCGGTTTTAACGCCACCGAAGAGGACTGCTTCGCCCGTTGCGCGGCCGTCATCCGTTCCAGTCCGGCCCGGTCCGACTCGCTCTCCGGGTCCCGTTCCAGTGCCATCGCATACCACTGGGCGGCATCCTCCGGACGTTTCTGCGCCTCGTAAATCTCGCCGAGAAGAGAGCAGGCGGTCACCGACAGAGGGAACTTTCGAAGCGCGTCCGTACAGGCGGCAATCGCCTCATCCCATTGCTGCCGGATGCGAAACAGCTTGGCGCGGGCCAGCAGAGGACCTACGGACAGGTCCTCTTCCTCACGAAGTCTCTTTCGATCGATTGCCGTTGCCATCGTCCACTCCTGCGGTCCGCCTCATTGCCGACACGCCCTCGCGAATCAGGATATGAATCCCGCCCTACTCCCGTACCCCCGTGCTGCCGAACCCGTTCGCGCCCCGGTCGGTCTCGGTCAATGACTCGCCCTCCTCCCAGATCGCCCGCACCACCGGAGCGACGGTCAACTGGGCGATCCGGTCGCCTCGCGTGATCAGGAACGGTTCGCTGCCCAGGTTTACGAGAAGCGTCCGTATTTCTCCGCGGTAATCGCTGTCGATCGTTCCGGGCGCGTTGACGAGCGCAATCCCGTGTCGCAAAGCCAATCCTGACCGCGCCCGTACCTGCGCCTCAAACCCGACCGGAACGGCGATCGCGATCCCGGTGGGCACATCGGCGCGCTCTCCGGGCAGCAGGGTGACCGGTTCGGCGATGGCAGCGTACAGGTCCATCCCGGCCGCCCCGTCGGTCCGGTAGGAGGGCAACGGAAGATCCTCCGCGCCGGGAAGCCGCCGAATCGGAATTCGCAGGTCCATTAAGCCTCCGTTCGTCGAACCGATGATCGGTTCCTTCGGTCGGGGCGGCGAAGGTCGCCCCGACCGTGTTTCCTTTAGCCCGCGACGCGGCTTCCCAGGTTGCCGTCCCGACCGTCGGCGTTCGGGTTCAGAGGCAACGTGAAAAAGAAGGTCGAGCCTTTGCCTTCCCCTTCCGAATGAGGCCACATACGACCGCCATGCCCTTCGACGAACGCTTTCACCAGAAACAGACCGATACCGGTGCCGCCGATCGTCCGGGTATCCCGGTTGTCGGCGCGTGCGAACTTTTCGCCGACTTTCTTCAGGAACGCGTCGGACATACCGATACCTCTGTCGGAAATAGCGAACTCCAGCATTTCACCGCCGGGCAACAATTTTCCGGTGACTTGCACCGGACCGCCGCCCGGAGCATATTTGAGCGCGTTTCCGATCAGGTTATGGAACACCTGCTCGATCTTGTCCTGGTCGGCCTCAATCTCCGTCGGGACGTCCGGCGACATCTCCCAGGACAGCGAATGGTTTTCCTTTTTATACGTGCTTCCGCTCTGGATGGCGATCACCTTGTCGAGCGTCTCGCGCAGATTGAACTTGGTCAGGTTCATTTCCAGAGCGGCATTCGCCTCGATACGGGAAACGTTCAACAGGTCATCGATCAGTCGACGGAGGCGGTCGCATTCCGTATCGATGATGGTATAGAATTCATGCCGGGTGTTATTGTCAAAAAACCCTTCGGTGTCCTGTACCAGGGTGGAGATGAATCCCTTGATTGCGGTCAGCGGCGTCCGAAGTTCGTGGGACACCGTCGAAACGAACGCGGTTTTCATCTTGTCGACATTTTTGATCTCGGTGATATCGTTGAAGATCGTCGCGGACCCGATCGCCTCGCCGATTTCATTGCGCACCGTCGCCGACTGAACCTGAAAGGTATGGCTGTGGTCGGGGTTATCCGGATTGGTCAGCGGCACCTCCGCCGACACATCCGCATCCTCTTCCAGCGATCGGCGCAGGAGTTCACGCACCTTCTCGTCCTTGATGACGGCGTCATAGGTACGCCCACCCGCCAGATCCTCCTTCGTCAAACCGAAGATCCGGAGCGCGGAGTGGTTCATCTGAGTGATCCGCTGGTTGGTGTTGACCATGATCAGTCCCATCGAGAGGCTTTCGATGGTCTCCAGCGCTTCATCTCGCTCTTTCACGAGGATTTTGAACGTTTCCGCCGCGTTGATAATGGCGGCCGCGTTCCGCGACATCCTCGTCAGCAACTGAACGTCCTCGGCGATAAAGGCGTTGCCGAACTTTTTGTTGAAGACCCAGAGAACCCCGAACGTTCGACGCTCGATGACCGCGTTCGTCTCCTCGTCGCGTTTCTCGATAACGAGCGGAACGCACAGACCGTTCCGGATACCGAGCCGCGACCACTGCTCTTCCGCCGCTCGATCATCGGCTTCGGCGTCGTACAGAATGACCGGCTGGTTCTCCCGAAACACTTCACCCGAGATGCCCAGGTGATCCTTGATACGCAGCCGTCGGACATCGGCGTCCTCGAAACCGATCGCCGGCGTATCGGCGAACAGTTCACCGGTCTTCGTATCGCTGACCATGAACAACGCCTTACTCGCCGCCAGAATCATGACGACCCGCGTCAGAAGCCGTTTCAGGGCCTCCTCCATCTCGGAGAAATCCACCGCCGGCTGGCCCTGGGCCTCCTGAATCTGCTGCTGCAGTCGCTCGATTTCTTTTTCCAGTCGCTTGACTCGGTCGTTGCGCTTCTCCAGTTCCGCCTCGACACGCAGCAAGCGATCCCGGAGCGTATCCATGCTTTCGCCATCCGTGGGCATCGCGGTAAGCAATCCTTTCTTAAACGCTCCGAACGACCTCAAAATCTTCTTCGGAGCGGCGGGCCGACACCCTGGCCTTTCGGCCGGACAGGTCGGACCCGACCTCCTATTATACCGATGCCATAAATCACAGTCAACGGCGAACGGAAAACGCGAAACCCTGCCGCCCTTCCCACTCTCTGAATGGATCGGAAAGTCCGAGAATACTGGCGTGTCCACCTGTTTTTTCTGCCTACGATTCCTGCTCCGGACGGTCGCCCGCGTCGGCAGCGGAGCGGACGATTTCAAAAAGAGCCGGTGTGTCGGCCTCGCCGTCACGCTAGTTTTGTTGTCCCTGGCCGGTTCCGCCCATGCCCAAACCGCCCCCCCGGTTCCGGACGTCCAATTCAACGCCGACGGCGTTCCCCAACCGACCCCGGGCGTCAAGCCGACCATGCCTCCCTCCACCGCTTCCCGTCGGCCGGACCTTTTCGCCCCGCTCCCCTTCTACCGCCGACGCAACAATCTTTTCTTCAATGCCGCCGCCGACCTTCGATACCGGAACCGAACGACCAGCGGCACCTCGGAAACCATCGGCGGTTACGTCGCCGCCACGCGGTTCACTCTGGACTACATACGGGCCAACCCGGTCACCGGCGACGAACGCGGCGGCGCCCGTTTTCAGCTCGTGCTGGAGGACGATCAGCAGGGAACGTCGTTGAACCGACTTCGTGCCTCCGAGGTCTACGCGTTCTACCGCTTCCTTTTCCCCGGCGTCTCGGCGAATGTTCGGGTCGGGCAGTTCGTTCTCCCCTTCGGGATTCTGGCCACCTACGACACGCCGCTCCAACCGATCCAGCCCCTGTACGAACTCTCGCTGGGCTTACGGGTCGATACCGGCATCATGATCGAGGGAGAGTACGGTAAGTACTATCATTACGCCGGGTCGATCACGACCGGCGCGGGTCCGAACCGGCGCGACACGGATACCAATTCGGTCCTGACGTTCCGACTCGATCGCACCTTCCCCACCCGTCTGGGCCAGTTCCAGATCGGCGGTTCCCTGCTGACCGGGAACGGCCCCATCACCAATTTCGATACGATCCTTTCCCCCTCCGGCTTTTCCGGCGCCCGGGACCGGAGTCGCGTGATTCGAAAAACCCGTTTCGCAGGCGACGGCATCTACCGTTACGGCCCGTTTCTCGGTCGTGGCGAAATCGTTTTCGGGGCGGATGATCAGGACCCCGTGTGGGGTTACTTCGTCGAAGGGAATGTGCAGGTCAGGCGGCAGATCACCCTGGTCGCCTACGGAAAACGCTGGAACTTCCCGAACCGGCCCGAACATGCGGGGACCATGGGGATCGGCGCAAACTTCGACGTTTTCCCCGGCTTCACCATCCGAACCCTGTTCGAGTACGAACGGGATGTCCCTTCCAGCGGGGAAAAAGATCAGATCATCAAACGTCGCCTGACTCTGCAGACCCGCGTCACCTTCTGAAAGCGGGTCTTCGCCTTTTCCGATGACCCCGCGGATTTTTTCGCATCGTCGCGACGCTTTTCCCCGGTCGATCACGTCTTCCCTTTGACGACGCCGTTCCGTAAGACGATGAAACCTACCACCGACGCCTACGAAGCCCGATTGGTCGCTCGCTTCCGCCAGGGAGACGCTCGGGCGCTGGAAACGCTGTTCGACCGATATGTCGATCGTGCGTTGGGGCTGGCGGTTCGCCTGACGGAAACGCGGGAGGATGCGGAGGAAGTGACGCAGGAGGCATTCCTGCGCGTCTTTCGACAGGCGCGACAGTTCCGGGGCGACGCGCCGACGTTCGGCCCGTGGCTCTTCGCTATCGTTCGCAACCTGGCCGCCGACAAACGCCGCCAGTTGCGCCTGCCGACACTCTCGCTCTCGTCCCTGGAGCTATCGTCCGCCCCGGCCGACCGCAGCGCGGAAGAGGAATGGCAACGCCATGCCGAACGCTCCGCCCTGCTGAACGCTCTGGATACGCTCCCCGAGGAGTGGAAGGTCGTTCTGACCCTCTGCGATCTGGAGGAGGTAACCCACGCCGAAGCGGCGGCGGCGCTCGGAAAGTCCGTCGCCGCCACCAAATCGCTTTTATACCGCGCCCGGCGCGCCCTGCGCGACCGCCTCCGGGCGTATTACGAGGAGGCCCATGACCTGTAGCGAAAACGCCGACCGGATCGGTCCCTACGTGGACGACGACCTTCCCGAGGAGACCCGACAGCGGACGGAACGACACCTTCTGACCTGTCCGCACTGTGCGTTCGAGGCCGAAACCCTTCGTATCACGCGCGATCGGCTCCGCGCCGGCATCGGCGAGGAGATGGCTTCGGACGCCCTTCGCTCTCGCCTGCTCACCCGGCTCCGTGCGGACAACCCGCACCTCAATACGGCCGAACCCGAAAATGCGTCGCAACCCTACCAGTTGCCGATCGGGTTCTGATCCCAACGTACTTCCGGACCGCCGTCCGATGAAAGAGATAACCCATGCAAGCTGTTTGTCCGCGAAAAGACCTGTATGAAGCCGTTCAGACCGTCGGTCGCGCCGTCTCCGGTCGATCGACCCTGCCCATACTCTCCCATATCCTCGCCCGGCCGCAAGGCGACGGATCGCTTCGACTGACCGCCACCGACCTCGAGATGTGGATGGAATGCAATCTTCCCGCCCGTCTTCAAGGAACGCTCGACGGCGGTGAGGAGACGCTTGGCTTCACCGTTCCGGCGCGTGTCTTCACCGAAATGCTGGCCGCCCTTCCCGATGACGACGTCCGACTCGATCGCCCCGACGGCGGCAACAAGATCCAGGTACAGTGCCGACGCTCCGAGTATAACATCCTCGGACTTCCCGCCGAGGAGTTTCCTGCCCCTCCGGAGGTGACGACCACGGCCAGTTTCACCCTGTCGGGCGAACTGTTGCGCGACATGATCCGCCACGTTCTTTTTGCCGTTTCCACCGACGAAACCCGTCCGATCCTGACCGGCGTCCTTCTGTCCTACAACGGCGACATCCTGAAGATGGTGGCGACCGACACCCATCGACTGGCCGTTCGGACCGCGAAAATACCGGGAGGGGACGGCAACGCCACGGCCATCGTTCCGGCGCGCGCCATGAACGAACTGCTTCGTCTGGCCGGAGACGAGGATACGATCACCATCTCCCTGGCGGCCGGTCAGTGCCGGATCGAAGTCGGCAAAACGACGATGGTCACGCGGTTACTGGAAGGCCAGTTTCCGAACTACGAACGGGTCATTCCGCAAGGTCATGATCGAAAATTGACCCTGGAACGCGATGAATTTGCCCGTGCGGTCAAACGCGCCGCGATCGTCGCCCGCGACAACGCGAACCGCGTAAAACTGGAAACCGAAGGCGCGCAGTTAATCCTCTCCGCCGAATCCGGAACGGTCGGCTCCGTTCGAGAAGAGATCGAGGTGGCCCGCGAGGGCGACGATATTCAGATCGCGTTCAACGCCAAGTATCTTCAGGACGTTCTCAATGTCGTCGAGACGGATGGCGTCGTCCTCGAATTGACCGAACCGCTCCGTCCCGGTCTTCTCCGTCCGATCGGTGAAAATGACGCGGACTATCTTTGCGTTCTCATGCCGATGCAGGTCATCTGAAGATTTCCATTTCCGCCGAATCCATTGGCAAAAAAGAAAAGGTCTGTCCGGTCGCCGACCGGACAGACCTTTTCTTTATGGGAACCTTTTCGTGAGCCGCCATTACCTAATAATTGCCCGACTCTGTTTGCGGGTCTACCGGATATTCTCACGGATTGTTCCCGTGATCGTTTAAAATCGAAACAATCCTTGGTACAATCGGAGTGATGCAAATCCGACAATGGATGCACTCCGTTCATTCATGAACTTTTTTATACTTTAGAAAGGACACATCGACCAAAGTTCAAACCTGTTTGGACTTTCGATGGTAAATTCCCATGCCCAGAGGCAGAAGAGCACAAGTAAAGCCGGAAAATGCCGAAGCAACACCCGCGACGGTTGCCGATACGCCCGCCGAAAACGGTGTAAGGCGACGGGGTCGCCGCACAAAAATAACCGAACCGATCAATGAAACCGCCGTCCTGATTGATGTGGTATTACGGGGGCGTGGTACCAAAGGGGCAACGCCGGATGTCCTGCACAGCGTCGTCTCCTGGGCGCGTTCCGTTCGCGAGGAGGGCACGGCCATTCATTCCGGACGCAGTGAGACCTCCCGACGACAGCGCGCCGAGATTTCGTCCGATCGAATCGCTCGCTACGAAATGAATCTTTCCCTGCTGAACGGCGTCCTGAAAGGCGCGATCGCCCTGAACGTGGAGGAGAACGGAGAACTGGTGTTTCGCCACGTCGGGACGCCGGAAACGCCCGTCGAAGCCGAACCGCCGGTCGCCGAAAACGGCGACGCCTGATTTCGGCGCGATCCTCTTACGAACTCGTTTCAGCGAACGGCACGAGCGCCCTCGCGCGGCTTCCGAATCCAGTGCGGTCGGATTCGTCGGGCGGGGGCGGAGGCGAAACGGTCGCGCGTCGCCGCAATCTCGCGCATCATTCGACGTCCGCCCTCCTCTCGGTCCGTTTCACGGGCGAGAGTAAACGGTTCGCCGAACGCGACCGTCACGCGCCCTCGATGCCACTTTCCCTGCCGGTCCAGCATTCGATCGGTTCCCGAGACGTAAACCGGCACCACCGGACAGCCGGTCCGAATCGCGAAAAGGCCGGCCCCCGGTTCGGCATCCGCCAGATCCCCGGCCTCACGGCGCGTCCCCTGCGGGAAAATGCAGACCACGCGCCCCTCTTCCAACATCGATAGCGTATTCTTGAACGCCGCCCGGTCCGGTTCCCCCCGTTTGACCGGAAAGGAGTCCACTCCACGCAGGAGGAACCCGAGAACCCGGTTCCGGAAAAGTTCCGCCTTCGCCATGAAGACGACCCGGCGCGGAGAGGCATCCCCGATCGCCACCGGGTCCAGGTAGGAGACATGGTTCGATACCATCAATACCGTGCCGTTTTTCGGAACGTTCTCCTCGCCCTGAACATACAACCCGCCCAGCGCTTCGAACAAAAACAGGGTCACGCCTTCCAGCAGCCAGTAGGTATCCGGGGTGCGCCGGGTTCCGCCCTCCGTCGTCGCTAAGCTCCCCGGTTCAGCCTTCCTCTTTCGGGGAGACTCTCCGGCCGCCCGATCCGTCACGCGTCCCGCCTCCGGTCATCGATGATTTCCATGATCTCATCGACGACCAGTTCCGGAGGCAGGTCGTCCGATTTCAGCAGGACGGCGTCCGGAGCCGGAACGAGAGGGGCGACGGTCCGGGTCGCATCCCGGTGATCCCGGGCGTCCTGTTCCGCACGGACATCCTCCAGATTCACGGAGTTCCCGCGGGCCAGGAGATCGGCATGTCGACGGGCGGCGCGTTCCTCCGGACTGGCCGTCAGAAATACCTTGACCTGGGCGGTCGGCATGACGACCGTCCCGATATCCCGTCCTTCCATTACCACCCCGCCCGAGGCCCCCATCGCCTGCTGTAATGCGACCAGAGCGCTGCGCACGCCCGGAATCGCCGATACCACCGAGGAGCGTTCGGCCACCTCCGGTGTCCGGATGGCTTCGGTGACGTCCTCGCCGTTCAATAAAATCCGTTGCGCCTCCTCGCCCGGGACCGCCACGAACTCGATTCGGACCGCGCGGGCCAGCGCCGATATTTCGTCATCGGACAGATCCTGGCTGCGCTGTCGCAACGCATGCAGCGCCACCACCCGGTACATGGCTCCCGTGTCAACGTAAAGGTAGCCCAGACGCCGCGCCAGCAGTCGGGCGACCGTACTCTTCCCCGCGCCGGCGGGGCCATCGATCGCAATTGTCCACGGTTTGCTCATGTATTTCTGTCACACCTTCTGCCGGATTCGGCATCCTAGTTTTTTCCGAGACCCGGACTCGCGTTCCTGCCTCTACCCGTTTCGCAGCCGCTCCAGCCGCTCAAAATAGTCCGGAAAAGTTTTCGCGACGCAGTCGGGGTCCGCAATCGCCACCCCGGCCACCCGCAGGCCGATCAGGGCGAACGACATCGCCATACGATGGTCGTCGTACGTTTCGACGGTCGCCGGTCGGAAGACAGCCGTCGGATAGATCGTCAGTCCGTCCGCCCGCTCCTCGACCTCGACCCCCAGTCGTCGCAGTTCCGTAGCGACCGCCCGGAGACGGTCGGTTTCCTTGTGCCGGATGTGGCCGACATTTTCGATACGGGTGGGACCGTCCGCGAACGGCGCGATCGCCGCCAGCGTCATGACGGTGTCCGAGATCGCGTTCATATCCCATGTAACGCCGGACAGACGATCCGGCCCCGTCACTTCGATAAAATCCTCGCCGCGGACCACGTCACAGCCCATCGC
Source organism: Capsulimonadales bacterium (assembly GCA_033762295.1). Taxonomy (GTDB): domain Bacteria; phylum Armatimonadota; class Armatimonadia; order Armatimonadales; family Armatimonadaceae; genus JANRLW01. The sequence continues at coordinate 54,882 of JANRLW010000090.1, read as the reverse complement.
TTCCAGCACGTCGACAAAGGCGGCATCGCCCTGAAGCGCGTTTCGCCCGATTCCGGGAACACGAACCCGACCGGCCGTCATCGCCGCCGCCGCCCAGAAATACGAGGCCGAGGAGGCATCGGGTTCGATCGAATACCGCTCCGGGGAGATATAGGATTGCCGTCCCGGAATACGGTAGGTTCGTCCGTCCCCGGACACCTCGATCCGACCGCCGAACGCCCGAACCATCTCAACCGTGATCCGGAGATAGGGCGCGGACAGTATCGGACCCTCGACCCGAACGATCGTTTCCTCGCCGTCGGCGCAAGGAGCCGCGAGCAACAGGCCCGAAAGAAACTGGCTGGAAGCATCGGAACGAATCACGCATTCGCCCCCATGCAGACCGCCGGCCTCCATCCGGATCGGCGGGCAGTCATTGGCTCCGACGCTTTCCACCCGGACTCCCAGTTGATGCAGGGCGTGGATCAGATCGCCCATCGGCCGTTCCCGCATCCGGGCCACGCCATCGAGGAAAATCGTCGCCGTCGCCAGCGCCGCCACCGGAGTGATGAAGCGGGCCGTTGTCCCGCTGTTCCCCACGAACAGGGACGCGTCGGCAATCGGGAAACGGCCCGCCGTCCCGACGACGGTCATCGTCTCGGCCACCGCATCGCTCTTGACCGAAACCCCCAGTGCCCCGAGACAGTCGCGCATCCGCGCCGTATCGTCCGCGAACAGGGCGTTGGTCAGCGTTGTCGTCCCGGCGCAGAGACCGGCAAGAACCAGAGCGCGATTCGTGATGCTTTTGGAACCGGGGACCGGGATCGTTCCCGAAAGCGGTCGGTCGGTCGGAAGAATGGGTCGCGTTTCCACGAACCTATCATACAACGGGTGCCGGGGTTCCGACAGCCGAATCGTTCAAAACCGCCGTTCGGCGGAAAAAGAGCCTATTCGGCAGGCGATTTCCACCGGTTTCTGGCCTGAAACCCGCGATCGAACGCTTCCAGAAGCGCGGTGTCGTCTTCGGATTCCAGTGCGCGACGGACTTCGTCCAGTTCCGCCGAGTAGGCGCGCAACGCTTCGAGAACGGCGGCACGGTTTCCGGAACAGATCCCCTGCCAGAGTTCCGGACTGCTCTGCGCGACACGCGTCCCTGAGGCGAACGACCCGGCGGCGACGGCGGGCAGGTCCGGTTCGGCCTCGGCCCGATCGCCCGCGACCGCCGCCAGAGCGTAGGCCAGGATATGGGGCAGGTGGGAGGTCACGGCGACCGCCCGATCATGGGCGTCCGGCGACAGTTCCAGAAGACGCGCCCCGATCGCCCCGGCCAGGAAGCGCACCCTTTCGCAGCGGTCGGCGGGCGTTCCCTCCGTCGGCGTGAGAACCCAGGTGGCCCCGACGAAGAGGTCGGCGCTTGCGAAACGCACCCCGGCCTTCTCCGAACCGGCCATCGGATGGGAACCGATGAATCGGTCCGGGAGGAAACGCGCGCCGCGCGCGGCGATCTCACCCTTGATCGACCCGACATCGGTCACGATTCCCTGGAAATCGGCAAGGGCGGCCAGCCGCTCGATATCGGCGAGGATCTGCGGGATGGGTGTCGCCAGAACGACCAGGTCGGCGCCGGCCGTTCCTTCCGCAAGGTCGAGGGAAAACGCGTCGATGGCGCGAAGCTCCCGCGCTTCGGAAAGGGTGACCGGATTACGACCGATGCCGATCACCTCCGCCGCCAGTCCCCGTTCCCGAACCGCCAGGCCGAGCGATCCGCCGATCAGGCCGACGCCGACAATGGCGATCCGGGAGAACGGTCGGGGCATGGATGGATCAGAGATGTCGACCCGTGATCGGCGCCAGCCGTTCCAGGTCGCTCATCATCGCCCGGAAGGCGGTCGGTGTCAGGGACTGTGCGCCGTCTTTCAGCGCCTTCGCCGGGTTGGGATGCACCTCGACAATGGCTCCGTCGGCTCCGGCGGCGAAAGCGGCCAGGGTCACCGCCGCCACCAGAGACGCCTTGCCGGTGCCGTGGGACGGATCGGCGATGATCGGCAGGTGCGACAGTTCCTTGATGGCCGGTATCGCATTGATATCGAACGTATTGCGTGTGTACGTCTCGAAGGTCCGGATGCCGCGTTCGCAGAGCATGATATCGTAGTTGCCCTGGGACGCGATATATTCCGCCGCCTGAAGCCACTCCTCGATGCGGCTCGACATTCCCCGCTTCAGCATGACCGGCGTCCGCGCCTTGCCGACCTCACGGAGCAGGTTATAGTTCTGCGCGTTTCGGGTGCCGATCTGAAGAATATCGGCGTACTCGCAGACGACTTCCACATCGCGAACGTCCATGACCTCGGTAATGACCGGCATGCCGGTTTCGGCCCGGGCATTCGCCAGCATTTTCAGCGCGGCGACACCGTGTCCGTGGAACGAATAGGGCGAGGTCGAGGGTTTGTACGCCCCACCGCGCAGGATATGGGCGCCGGCGGCACGCACCGCTTTTGCCGCCTCCATCAACTGCTCCTCGGTTTCGACGGTACAGGGACCGGCCATCATCACGGCGGTGTCGCCGCCGATCGGCACACCCCGCACGTTGATGATCGTTCCTTCGGGGCGGAACGCCTTATCCACCAGCTTGTAGGGCCGGGAGATGGCGATGCACTTTTCGACGAACGGCAGCGCCTCGAACTGGTCGAAAAGCTCCGCTTTCTGCTCGATATCGACGCCGATCACGCCGATGATCGTCTGCACCGCGCCGACAGAGACATGGACCCCGTAGCCCCGCCCTTCCAGATTCCGAACCACATCCTCCCGGTTCCGCTCCGTCGCGTCGGGCTTCATAACGATAACCATGCACTCCGCTCCTTCAACCTGTCTGTGTCTCGCTTTTCGCCAGGTATCCTCCGACCGGATCGTCGCCGCAGGCGGATCGGTCGGCCCGCCTCAATCGGCGGAATATTTCGAGCCGGGGGTCACCGGCACGCTCTTTTCGCGGATACGCGCCATGACCGTGTAGAGCGAATCCGCGAACAGGTTCGCCGTCACCAGGGTGTTCCCGTTCTTCGCCAGCGGCGTGCCCTTGGGCAGATAGCCGTTGTCGGTCAGATATTTTACGGCGTCCGCCCCGCTGGCGTCCGCTCCCAGTTTGGACTTCGGCTGTCGGTCGGCTCGCTCCATATAAAGCACGAATCGATACAGGGTCGCCGCAAGTTCGTAGCGTGTGACCGGCTTGTTGCCGTCGAATTTCGCCGGGGTCGGCTTTTTGACGGGGTTTCCCTGAAGAATCCCCATCGCGGCCAGCTTTTGAACGCTCTCCGCGGCCCAGTGATTGGCCGGGACGTCCGAAAAACCCGCGACCTGCGCCTGCGCCGGGGTCAGCGCAAAAACGCCGATCAGCGCAGCCGGAAAAAACGGTGCTCGATTTCGCAAAGGAGGCTCCTTCCGCCGGCCCGGAACGGACCGCTATCGGGATTATAGCCGTACAAAGGGTGCGGCGGCAACCCCCGCAGACCGAGATACGGCGGCGGTCGTGCGCCCCCTTCCTACCCGGTCGGACAAAACGATTCGCTTAAAACGATTTACATTCGTAAAAGAGGATGATATAATTCATCGACGTTCCCATTTAGCCACATTTGTAACGTGAGGATGCCTCTCGGTCATCCTTTTCAAGGAGGCGGGCTTCCTGTTCGGGAGACGACAGGATGCGAAACCTTCTGGCGATCGTACCGCGGTCACGGGGCAACATGCCGTGGCCTTTTTTGACGTCCGATCGACTGATCGTTTGAATGGTATCCGATAATGCGCCTCCGTTTCCGGCGCAACGGTGTCTCCTTCCCGGTCTCAAAAGATCAAATCAACGCCTTTCGCCCGCGCCGCCCGAGGGGGTAGCCACCGGGTGAACGGCGATTGCCGGACAAGTACCGGAAGGTACCGGCCCGGCGTTCGAACGCGGCAGAACCGCTTCGAAAGAAAGGAACGATGGTTATGCAGGCAAAAATCATCGGCGGCGGCGGACGACGTGAGATCCAGGTCGTTTGCCCCGAATGTAACCACCCGTCGCAGATCCCGCCGTCGGCTATTCAGCGCAATAACTTCTTCTGCGGACGCTGCGGTAAAATGCTCGACCTTTCGCAGGTGTTCCGACAGATCGCGGCCGGCGAGACCGGTCCCCCTCCGTCCCGTGACCGGGGCGATTCCCGGTACAAGTCGGCCCGGAAAAGCCGACGATAGCGTTGCCAGGACCGCCGGTGACGGCGGTCTTTCCTTTTTCCGATCGATACGCCGCTCCGACATCCGCGTCTGACCCGTTTTGGGTATAACAGTGTCGCATCGTCACTTCGGGCGGTTCCCGTAGCCCGATTACAAGGAGCCAACATTGGAAATGGATGAGACGCGAAAGCGTTATCTTCTCGCCGGAGTCGTCGTCGGCGCGGTCACCGTGGGATTGATCGTTCTCTCACGCAAAGTGCCCCGCGATCAATGGGGGGATACCCTCGGACGGATCGGACGCGACGCTCTCGGTCTGGTCAAATCCCGCTACGGCGACAACGAGTTCGTTCGCATGGCGGAACGCGCGATCGACAAGGCGTTGCTTCCGCCACCCTCCGACGAACTGCGCGGAGCGTAGTCCCCAACCTCACCCCGGTAATCCCGGCGATCCGGGGTGAGGAGTCTACGCCAGTTTCGCCCGCAATTTCCCCGAAATAAAATCGACCAGCAGGATCGTCACGATAATCCCCATCACGATCACGCCGATCGTATGCCAGTTGGAAGACATCTGCTGAAAAACCAGCTTCTCGCCGATGCCGCCCGCGCCGACAATCCCGAGAACCGTCGCCGATCGGATGTTCAGATCGAACCGGTACAGTGTGAACGACAGAAAATCGGGCAGGACCTCCGGGACGATTCCGAAGACGAAGACCTCCAGCGGGGACGCGCCGGCCGCGCGGAGAGATTCCAATGCCCCTTTGTCGGTCGTTTCGATCCGCTCGGCGTACAGTTTCCCCATCATTCCGATCGAATGGATGCCGATCGCCAGAACGCCCGCGAACGCTCCCGGACCGATTCCCTTGATAAACGCGATCGCTAGCAGCAACTCCGGGAAGGTGCGGATCAGGTTGAGGAGCTGCTTGCCGATCAGGGGCGCAATCGGTAACGGGTAAAGGTTGCGCGCCGCCAGCACGCCAAACGGAATCGCCAGAACCGCGGCGATCGCCGTTCCCAGAGCCGCAATCTGGACGCTCTGCCGCAGACCTTCGAGAAGACCGTCCTCCTTTGCGACATACGACCAGTCCGGTTGGAGGAACATCATCGTCAGCAGGTGCCCGGCCTGACCGAAGCCGCGCATGATCCGTTCCGGCGACACCTCGATACCGGACAGCGACCAGGCGAGCGCCGCCACGGTCAGGACCGCGTACCCGATCGCCACGCCATAGGCCGGACGCGCCCCCGGAGGCAACCCCTGCCCGTGGTCGGTCGACATCAGACCAGCCTCCTTCGGATCGTGGTTGAGACGGTGTCGATGATCAGCACCGTCACGAAGATCGTGGTGATAATCAGACCGACGCGGCCATAATTGAAGAATTTGACGTCCCGATTCAGGATCATTCCGATACCGCCCGCGCCGACATATCCGAGAAACGCCGCCGCCCGGATGTTCACCTCGAACGCATAGAGGGAGTACGCGACGAAATCCGGCGCGACCTGCGGGAAGACGGCGAACAACGCCTGCTGGATTCGGTTTCCTCCCGCGGCGGTAATCGCCTCCTGCGGCCCCGGATCGACCGTTTCGATCGTATCGGAGAGAAGTTTCGCGACCACGCCGAAGGTGAAGATCGTCAGCGCGAGAACACCTGGCAGCGGTCCGATTCCGAAGGCGGAAGCGAGGAGGGCCGCCAGCACCAGGTCGGGGATCGTGCGGATCAGGTTGAGGAGACCGCGACCGAAGCCATAGACAATCCGCCCCGCCGCCAGATTGCGCGCCGCCAGCATCGCGAACGGCAGAGCGAACACCGCGCCGAAGATCGAGGCGGCGGTCGCGATCTTCAGCGTCTCCGTCATACGGTTCACGATCTGCGGCAGGTAGTCGAGCGGCCAGGGTCTGTCCGGCGTCGGAAACAGCCTTTGAAAGAAGACCTGCATCTGTGGCCATCCCTCGACCACTTCGCGGAGGTTGAACCCGGTCCCGATTGGCGGTGGCATCGAACTCCACCAGAGCAGTCCGACGACCGCGACGGCGGCGATCCATCCCTGCCAGGGAAACGGAGGACGGGGGATCTCCGTCTCCGCGACCTCCGGACGAGCCGTCCTAGCGGACAACGATCGTCTCCGGCAATAGCGGTGTCGGACTCCGGTCGTCGACCGCACCGCGCAGGTCGTCCGGTCGAATCCGGCGGTTGTAGATCTCCTCGAAGGTCGATTCGGTCATGCCGGTCGTCGGACCGTCGAACACGACCTTGCCGGCGCGTAATCCGATAATCCGATCGGCATACTCCATCGCCATATCGACAAAGTGCAGATTGACGAAGGTCAGCAGATTCTCCTCACGGGAAAGGAGTTTCAGGTCGCGCAGAACCTGGTGGGCGGTCGGCGGGTCCAGTGAGGCCACGGGTTCGTCGGCCAGCAGGATCATCGGTTCCTGCGCCAGCGCACGGGCGATCGCCACCCGTTGCTGTTGCCCTCCCGAAAGCGTGTCCGCCCGTTGATACGCCTTTTCCGGAATGCCGACCCGCTGCAGGCAGCGAAGGGCCAGACGGATATCGTCCTTCGGAAACCATCCCATCACCGTTCGCCAGGTCGGCAGGTGCGCCAGCCGCCCCGCCAGGACGTTCCGCAATACCGAGGAGCGACGCACCAGGTTGTAGTTCTGGAAGATCATCCCGATCTTCGCGCGCTGACGTCGCAGGTCGGCATCACCGAACCGGGTAATATCCTCTCCGGCGATCAGGATACGTCCTTCGGTCGGCTCGACCAGCCGGTTCAGGCAGCGGATAAGCGTGGATTTTCCCGCGCCGGATAGTCCGACGATGACGACGAACTCGCCGGGGCGGAAGGACAGCGAGACCCGGTCCAGGGCCAGGTGCCCGTTGGGGTACCGCTTGGACACGTTCTCCAGCACGACGAGCGGTTCGACCGACGGGCGCTCGGAAGGCATACGGGCAACAGCCGCCTTTCCTAGGGTGCCTTTGCGGCGGACGGGGCGGGAGACGGAGCGCCGCTCGCCGGTTTCTTGTCCTTGGAGAACATCGACAGTTGAACGTCCATCGACTTCGCAACCTCGCGGACCGAATCGTAATCGCTGTCCTGCGCCTCGACCAGATCGACCGCCTGATACAGGTTATCCAGCGTCTTCTTCCCCTCCTCGGTCTTCGCATAGGCGATCAGGATGGACTTGATCCGGTTGGTGAGGGCTTCGTCCATATTCGCGCGGACCGAGATGGTGTCGTTCGGGATCTCGCCGGTGTACTCGACGATGACGACCTTCTCCTTCGCGTCTTTGACACCGTTCTTCACGAGAAGGTCCCGGACGTCGTCGTAGCAGGCGGCGACATCGACATCGCCGTTGTAGACCGACTGCACCGCCCGATCGTGCGACCCGGCATAGATCAGTTGCGAGAAGAACGATTCCGGATCATAGCCCTTCGCCTTCAGATAGGCGGCCGGGAACAGGTAGCCGGAGGTCGAGGACGGATCGACAAAGGCCATGCGCTTCCCCTTGGCGTCTTCGATCTTCTTGATCCCCGATCCCGCCTTGGCGACGAACATGGCGCGGTAGGTGAGGGTCGGTTTTCCGGTCGTCTTATCTTTGCGCTGCACCTTGAGAATGACCTTGGCGGCTTGTTGATCGCTGGCAAGCACATAGGCAAGCGGCGGGACCGCGCCGATATCGACCTTTCCACTGCCCATCGCCTCCACCAGACCGCTGTAATCGGTCGAGGTGAACGTCTTCACCGGTATCCCCAGTTCCTTACCCAGATGCTCGGCCAGCGGTTTCGCGTAGTCGCCCACTTTCGTCGCCTCGGCTGCCGGGGTGAATCCGAGCACGAGTTCCTTCGGCGTTTCCCCGGAGGTCGCCGGAGAAGCACCGGCGGACGGCGCGCCGGAGGCGTTCCCCGCCTCAGGCGTTGTCTCGCCGCAACCGGCGGTAAACGCGGTTATCGATGTCAGAAGGGAAACCGCACAGACAACGAACAGTCGGCGGGTAAATCTCATGGTACTTTCCTCGGATGCCATCGCACAAACGGACCGGAATCGGAAACGGGCGGCGTCGCGCAACGATGGACGGCGCGGGAGCGAACGGTCACCGATACCGGTGTCTCGGTACGCTCCGGGCAGGTGCATTATACCGTTTCCGATGAAAAGGTGGCAAGCGATTCCCCGAACGTCCCCGAATGTCGCCGAATGTCGCCGAACGTCACGGGAGGCGGCGGCCTGGCCCACGGGAGGAAATCCGGCAAGCGACGAAGCAACATTAGAGGACCGTCGGTACGGGGAACGCCTCGGTCGCCGGGGAAATGTCCGAAGGTCTCCGGGAGGTATGTCGTTGCGCCCTCACATTTTCGTTTCGTTACGGTCGGTTCCCGCGTTCGTTCTTGCGCTGCTCGCCCTGCCGGTCACCGGCCTCGCCCAATCCCCGATCCGGGACACACCCTTTTTCCAGGAATACCACGAAGCGTTCCCACTCGGTTCCGCCGCCGAGAACGATGTCCGTGCGATCGCTCTCGACCGACAGCAACGGGTCTGGATCGCGACGGCCGCCGGCGTTCGTTACCTGGAAGGTAAAACCTGGCGGACGCCGTCCGGCTCCGACGCGACGGGTCCGGCCAACGCCCTCCGCCTCGACCGGGGCGGTCGTCTGTATGTCGGGGCCGCGAACGGACTGTTTCGCGCGACACCGGACGGGATTACGCCGACCGACCTCGACCTGCGCCCGGTCGGGGCGATTTCGATCCGCGAAACGCCGGAAGGCGAAACCGTCGTTGCCGCCGGGCCGGACGGTATCCGCCTCCGGCGCGGCAGCAACGGCTGGCGTCCGGTTTCCGGCGCATGGCACCGGGCGATACGCGCGGTCGCGCTGACCGCCGACAACGCCCTCGGGATCGGTTCGGCGAGTGGGCTGTACCGGCAAAGTCTGGCCCCCGGCGCGCCCCCCGCCCGCCGCTTCGGACGCCCGGACGTCCTGCTCAGCAGCAATATCCACGATCTGGAGGAGATGCCCGACGGAACCCTGTGCATCGCGTCCACCGGCGGCCTCGATTTCTACCGGGGCGAGAAACGTGTTCGATCGCTCTCGCAGGCGCAGGGGATGCCGTTTCGGACCGCACGCAGCGTGACCGTGGATGCCGACGGTCGCTACTGGATCGCAACGCCTAACGGGGTCGTTCGGAGAGAGGCCCACGCATGGACTCTGCGCCATAGTCGACGCTGGCTCCTCGACGACGATGTCCGCGATGTCGCTGTCGGTCCGGACGGAACCGCCTGGGTCGCCACCGCCGGCGGCGTCGATGCGATCCGCCGTCGAAAAATGACCCTCGCCGACAAGGCCGACGAACTTCTGAAGGACCTGCGCGCCCGCCACCTGCGCCCGCCCGGTCTCGTCGGTCCCGCCGTCCTGGTCAAACCCGGTGACCTCTCGGAAAGCTTCATCGAGGATGACGACAACGACGGTGAACATACCGGCATGTACCTGGCGATGGAATCGATGCGCTACGCCGTCACCAAAGACCCGCAGGCCCGCGAAAACGCGAAAGCCGCGTTCCATGCGCTCGAAGTCCTGCAACAGGTGACCGGCACCCGCCACTTCATCGCGCGGTCCGTCCTTCCGATCGGAACCCCGCCGCGCCACGAGGTCGACCGGACGTTTACCCCGCTGGAAATCGCTGAGTCACGACGCCAGGACCCGCGTGAGAAGATCATCGAGAAACGGTGGGTCCCCTCGGCCGACGGCAAGTGGCTCTGGAAACGTGACGCCAGTTCGGACGAGGTCGACGGACATATGTTCGGCTATAGCCACTATTTTGACCTGGCCGCCGACGATGAGGAAAAGAAGCGGGTGGCGGCGCAGGTCGACCGGATCATCGGCGGGATCGTGGACCACGGGTTCGTCCTCCGGGATATCGACGGCGTCGCCACCCGCTGGGGCCACTGGAACCCGGAAAGCCTCGTCGATGATCCCACCTGGAACGAGGAGTCCGGCGGCAACGCGATCGAGATTCTGGCCTTCCTGGGCGTCGCCTACCACATGACGAAAAACCCGCGCTATATCGAAGCGACAAAACTCCTCACCGGGAAGTACGGCTACGACAAACGCGCCGCGAACGTTCACTTCGGTACGCCCTCCGAGCATACGCACATCGAGGACGAACTGCTGTCCATGGTCTATCCCTATGCCGTCACCCATGCGGTTTCACCCGAACTGCGTCAGGTGATGCGAACCAGTATGCGCAACTGGCACCGGTTTATTCGCCATGACCGGATACCGTTCTACGATTTCGTCTATAACCGGTATTCGGGGGACCGCGTGCCGTTGGACGCGGCGGTCGAACAGCTGCGGGACTGGCCGCTCGACCATATCGAATGGACGGTGGATAACCGTCTGCGCGAGGATATCGAACGTGACCTGACGCCCGGAATCGACGAATTCCGCCTCAAACGTCTGCCGCCGCGCAGCGAAATGGGTCTCTGTATGTTCGACCAGGAGCCGTACAAAGCCGTGATCGGGCGTAACGGCGAACGGGAGGACCGGCAGAATGACTGGCTGATGGCTTACTGGATGGGCCGCTACTATGGCCTGATCGGTCCTCCCGAACGGTAGCCGGTCAGAAGACGCCAAGCGCGCGAAGATGGGCGATGCTGCGGGCTACCTGGTCCTTCGTCCCGGCCTCGTCAAGCGGTCGTCCTTCCACCCCTTCGAGTTCCAGGGTGTAGGGACCGCGGAACCCGACCGCCCCCAGCACGCCGAACACGCCGCCGAAATCCACCACGCCATCCCCGAGGGCAGGGAACCACCAGCAGCGTTGCGCCCCGTTGGTATCCTTCAGGTGGACGGCGGCGATCAGGGAGGCTCCCTTCTTCGCCGTTTCCACCGCGTCCATGTTGGCGTTATAATAATAGAGGTTCGCCGTATCCAGATTCCATCGGAGGCGGGGGTGCGCGACCGCATGGATCGTCGCCCGCGCTTCGTTGAAGTTTTCGCCCAGGTCCGGGTGCGTTTCCATCGCCAGGGTAATGCCGTACTCATCGGCCATCTCGGCCCGCGCCCGGAGGCGGTCGTACGCCTGCGGTTTGGTCAGTTTCTCCCCCGCCTTGACACTCACGAAGAAAATACCGACTCCCATCGCCTTCCCGACTTCCAGAGAGGGACGCATCGTCTCCGGTTCCTCGGACAGATCGCAGGGACACTGCAGAGTCGTCGCCGAAAGACCGTATTCGGTCAGTCGCCCGGTCCATTCCTCGACCTCCTCGGGTTTCGGAACGCCGATCTCGACGTGCCGGACGCCCAGTTCGGCCAGATGCGCCAGCGCGCCTTCCCGGAAATGGCCATAACTTCCCAGATTGACGGAGATAATGTTTCGATCGGACATGCTCGACTCCTGACGGTGAAGGTTCGGAAAGGATTTCCTCCGTGCGCCCCCGGTTTCCTGCTTTCGGACGTCGGGAGCGTCGGGAGAAGGCTTTTGTCGAACCTGCGGCGAATTTCAGCGTAAGGAGAGAAAAACGATGCGGTTTTTTGCGATCATCGCCCTGGGAGTTCTGCTTATGTCCGGTGTTGAGTCGGCGGAGGCGCAGAACGCGCCGAAAAAAACGGAATGGAACGGTCGGGAAGCCTTCCTTCTTACCGATGGCAGGACGGAAGCCGTCATCGTCCCCTCGCTCAGCAGCCGCCTGATGACCTATCGGATGGTCGGTGGGACGAACGCCCTCTGGAACGCGCCGTCCGGGACGGTTTTTCCCCCCGGCGAATGGGCGAACTGGGGCGGGGAGAAGGTGTGGCCCGCCCTGCAGAGCGCGTGGCCGCTGTTCGGTCCCGGCTGGCCCCCACATCCCACGTACGACGGAATGCCGCACCGGACGGAGGTCGTGCCGGGCGGAATTCTGCGGACCGTCGGTCCGGTTATGGAGGGTTTCGGCGTCCGCGCGACCCGGGAATTCCGGCTCGATCCCGCGACCGGAGAACTCGTCATCACCACCGTGCTGAAAAAGGAAACCGGCGAACCGCGCCAGATCGCCGCCTGGAACGTCGTACAGTTGCCGCAACCGGACGTGATCTACCTGCCGGTCAACCCGGACAGCCCCTACAAAAACGGCGGCTACTGGTTCGGCGGGAAAACGCCGAAGGAGGCGCACCCGACCGAGATCGGTGAGGACCGGCTCCTGGTGTACCGACCGACGCCCACAGGCGGATACAAGTTCGGCATCGATGCCCCCCGATCCGTCGCGGCAGGGGTGAAGGGTGACCGGGCGATCATTCTGCGCTCCGAGAAGAAGGACGCCCCCTACCCGGAAGGCGCGGAAGGAAGCGGCTTCCCCCTCACCGTCTGGAACAACGGGGCGGACAGCGCGCCGGCCCGGTACAACGAGATCGAAGTGATGTCCCCACTCACCGCCATGAAACAGGGAGAAACGCTGACCCACGTTCTTCGGCTTCGCCTGCTTCGTCTGCCGAACGCCGATCCTCTATCTGCGGCCTCCCGTGAGGCGGTCGCGGCGGCGCTGAAATGACCGACCCGCCGGGCCGACCCGCCAGTTGGCGAACGACCTGCCCGAAAACCTGTTCCCAGGCCGGATTTACCTTCACCGAGCGGATAATGCGCCAGAACCGTTCCCGCGCGGCGTCCATCTGCCCGACCGGGACGCGAAAGGCGAAAAGCCGTTCGAACCCCCAGTCGTACCGGACCGGCGTTCCCGCCAATCCGTGGGACGGAACGCCCTCGTACGCCACCTTCAAACCGTAAAACTCCTCCTCCATCGCCCGACCGTTCTCATAATAACCGATACGGACGCAGACGCCTTCATGGAACGCGCCCGCCGGAGTCGCGACCCGGAGCATCTGCGCGAGGTGCGGCAGGGGAAAGATACCGAGGATTCCCGCATCGGGACGGTCGCGACGAAGTCGGGGAAGGACGAAACGGGTGAGGGCGTCCGCCGCCGACAGAGGACGCAGAAGGATCGCGCCGCCCCCCGCTTCCTGCCCCTCTTCGCCGGACCCGACCGAGGGTTCGATCCAGCAAAACAGTTCGACCGGAAAGAACTCCAGCGTCCACCCGGACAGCGGGTCGAAAGTCCGCGCACTCATCCGAACCGGCAGACGATGGTGCTGAAAGTTCCAGCGGACGGCGCTTTCGGCCTGCCAGTGCGCCGGGTGATCGAAGGTGACCGCGGTCAGGCGATGCTGGTCGTCGTCGATGCGATGCAGAGCCTGAGGTTCGTCGGTAAGGGCAAGATCAAACGGGTTCGTCACGGTACGCCTCCGCACACGTTATACCTTTCCCTTGCAGACAAAAATAGGCTGCCCTAACGATACCGGAACGTATGGGGTATTTCACTTCTCTCCGACGCGTATCCGTCGGTGGGATTCATCGAGGTCGGCAACTTTCCATTGTCGGCGGTCCCGGACAGGGCGCGGCCGTTCGCCAATACCCGCCGCGTTCGCCGCTCGTTCGGCATCGACCCGACGCACCGAGGGGATTTTCCTTCGCAGCCATGGCCCCAGGCTTCCGAGAAAAAACCGCACAGGCATCACCAGAAGAAACGCGGTCAGCCCCACCCAGGGCAAAATACCGACAATGGACGTCAGTTTTGAGACGCTCGGTTCCTTCCGAAACCCGATCCAAAGGGCGACCAGCGACACGACCGTGATCACGATCGGAAGGATACTGAGAAGCGCGCTGATCGCATAAAGGCCCGGCAGCATGGTGTTGTAACGACTCTGGCGCGGGAAACGCGTTTCCAACCCCTCAATAAGCGGGGCGATTCGTTCGTATCGGGCGAAATCCTCGTCGCTCGCACGCTCCGGAACAGGGGGAACGGATGGTGTCATGTTCCTATTTTACGCGATTTCCGATGCAACCCGCCGGTTTTCGCCGGATCACTTGACACCGTTTCGCGGTTGCCCCTATAATGCGACATCCTCCGAATGATGCAAACGGGCTTGCCCGTTACCGGCAACGCCGCCGGATCACGAAATCGCCATCTCGCCTGCCGAAAAATGCCTTTCGACCTCCAGAGAACCTCCGGCCCCCTCCCGCCCGTCCGCCCGACGGGCGAAACCGTTTACCTCGCCTGGGAGATCCATCGATTGCAGGAAGACCCGCATCCGATCCCGCTCGTTGCCGTCGCGATCGCCGGGGCGGTCAGTGTCTGGTGGCTGGTTCTCCCGCATCCGGTCCTCCTGCCGGTGCCCGTCCTCTGCCTGCTGGCCGCGCTCAGCGATTACCTCCTGCCGATCCGCTTTCGTCTGACCGATCTGGGAGCGCACGCCGACTGCGGATTGTCCCGCTGGTTTATCGCCTGGACCGACGTACGGCGGGCCACAAAGGGTCGGGACGGCCTCTACCTGTCGCCGTTCGCCGCGCCGTCCCGACTGGAAGCCTTTCGGGGCGTCCGCCTGCGTTTCGCCGACAACGCCGACGAAGTGACCGAACTCGTTCGCTCCCTGAGAGCGGAAGGGCGCAAACAAGGAGCCGCCTGATGTCACTCGAACGCTGGAACGAACCGTTGCCGCCCGATCGGCGGGAACGCCTGCTCCGATCCGTCGCCGAAGCGATTCGCCGACGCGGACTGGAGACCCCCGCCGTCCTCGCCCTGGAACTCAACCGCCCGTTCGCCTTCATCGCCTCTCAGGCGCTGATTCCGTTCGCGCCGCTGCTGGCTCCCCTGATCGGCATCGATCGATTACAGGAGGTCGGACGTCTCCTCGCCGAGCCGGGGGTCACCGACGAACTGATCGCCCGCATCGAGTCCGCCCGCCCGGAAACGGAGACCGCCTGACATGGAACACGCCACCGGCCCGACACGCTGGATTCTGCTGACCTTTTCCATCATCATCGTCTGGCAGGTGATTCGCGCGCAACGGGGACACCGACCGTTCATTCGTCGTATCCCCGGCCTGACCGCCATCGACGAAGCCGTCGGGCGCGCGGTCGAAATGGGCCGACCGATCCTGTCCTCCGTCGGTCTTGGCGGCATTGACATCGTCACCCTGCAGGCGCTGGCGATCGTGACCAATGTCGCCGCGGTCGCCGCGCGGTTCGGCAGTCGCCTGCTGCTCCCGGTGCGTAACGCCGCCCTGGTGCCGGTCGCCGAGGACGCCATTCGAAACGCTTACAACGCCGCCGGACGGCCGGACGCCTTTCACGAAGAGGATATTCTGTTCCTTTCGGGTGAGCAGTTCGCCTACGCCGCCGGAATCGCCGGTATCATTCAGCGGGAAAGGGTGGCCGCGACCTTCCTTTTCGGAACCTTCTTCGCCGAATCGTTGATTATCGCCGAGAACGCCAACCAGGTCGGTGCGATCCAGGTCGCCGGAACCCCGTCCACGACCCAGATCCCCTTCTTCATCGTGTCGTGCGATTATGTCATCATCGGCGACGAATTTTACGGTGCGACCGCCTATCTCACCCGACAGCCGACCCTGATGGGGTCGCTCGCCGGTCAGGACCTGGTCAAGGGGCTTCTGCTCGCCCTGATCCTGGTCGGAGCGGTCCTGCTGACGGCGAATGTGCCGGTCGTCCGGAACCTCTTTTCCGACCGGGATCTGGCCTCGCTCGCGGCCTATTTTCTGCCCACGCCGGAGGGCCGCTGAGATGGGCCTTTTCGTCCCGCAGTCCGGCCCCCTCCTCTGGCTGTTCATCGTCGGCGCGTTGCTGTTCGGCGGCCTCTGCCTGTTCCTGCTGACGCTTGCCCCGCCGCGCGCCCGCAAGCCTCTGATCGCGGCCGTCACCTTTCTCGCCGGTCTCTTTTTCGCGGCGGAGTTTTTCTGGCCGGTCGCGACCTCGGGCGACAACATCGGAAAAAACTTTCTGACCCCGTACCTGAAGCCGGTCTCCGATATGACGACCGTCCTGCAGGCGTTCGCCCTCGGTGTCGGCATCTACTCCCTGCTGAACGTTCACCTGCGCGCCATCGCCCGTCGTCGGCAGGGGTGGGGATTTTCCGTTGTCCTTGTCGGTTCGATCCTGGCGATTGCCGTCCCCGCCCTCTGGAAGGAGTACGACCGGGAGAACACGGTCGCCCGCGGCCTGTATACGCTGGCCTACGACGGGGGATTCAATGCGCTGAACGCCGCCATGTTCTCCATTGTCGCGTTTTATATCGTGTCCGCCGCCTACCGGGCGTTCCGCGCCCGATCCGTCGAGGCGACCATTCTTCTCTGCTCGGCCCTGGTGGTGATTCTGGGACAGATCGCCGTCGGTCAGGCCCTGACCTCCTGGCTGCCCGCCGAAGGGTTCGCCGCGAACTTCCGGCTGGAGATCCTCCGGAACTGGATTCTGACGCGGGTCAATGCGCCCGCCGTTCTGGCGATCGAACTCGGGATCGGGATCGGCGCGCTGGCGACCTCCCTGCGACTCTGGCTCTCGCTGGAACAGGGGTCGTACTTCGAGGAGGAGGTGTAAGGAATGCGCCCCCTTCTGGTTCTTCTGGTGCGCGGACAGCGGATCGACCGCCGCGTTTTGTATCTCCTGCTGGCGGCGACCGTCGCCCTGCCGATGGTCATTCGTCTTCCGGTCCCGCCCGTCGCGATCACCCCGCAGTCGCGCCAGTTCTTCCGGACCGTCGAGCAGTTCGCCGATGACCCGGCCCGGCGACACAAACTCGTGATCCTCTGTACCAACTACGGTTCGGGCACCTCGGCGGAGAACCAGACGCAGACCGAGGCGGTGCTGCACCACCTGATGCGAAAGCGGTTGAAATTCGCGCTTTTCGCCTTCTCGACGCCGCAGGGCCGCGAACTCGGCAAAGCTTCCGCCGAGAAACTCGCCTCGCGCTACGGTTACGAATACGGGCGGGATTATGTCCACTTCGGCTTCCGTCCGCCCGACTCGGTCGAGCCGCTGCTTAAAGCCGCCGTTCGGGATATCCCCGGCAACTTCGGCAACGATATCAACGGGACGCCGCTCGCGGAGATCCCGGTGATGCAGGGGATTCGCACGGTCAACGATATCGGTATGATTGTCGAGGTCGCCTCCTCCAATACCCTGCAGCTCTGGATCGCGTTCTTTCAGCGCGTCGGCGAGGAACCGATTCCGACCCTCTACTGCCCCACCAACGTCATGGCGCCCGAGGCCTTCCCGCTGCTCGCGTCCGGCCAGTTGAGCGGCATGCTGGCCGGGCTGAACGGCGCGACCGAGTACGAACAGTTGCTCAACGAGCCGGGGTTCGGTTCCGGTGTCTCCGCGCCGCTTTCCTACTCCCAGTTGCTGATCGTCCTGCTGATCGCCCTTGGGAACGCCGGGATGTTCGCACAACGTCGGCTGGCGCGTCTGCGAGAGGAGGAGTGACCATGGGCCTCTTTGACAACGCCCCCCTTATCAAGGTGATCTCGGTCTGGCTGGCCGCTCTTTGCACCCTCGGCATCTATTCGGTCTTATACAAGGAAAACAAGGTCTTTCGCTTTTTCGAGCACCTGTTCATCGGTCTGGCGACGGGTTATACCATCTACACGACCTGGAACGACGTCCTGAAGCCACGGTGGTGGGAGCCGATGACCACCAAAGGGATGTGGTGGTGGGCGTTCGCCGTCCCCGCCGGCCTGCTGTTCTATTTCATCTACTCCAAAAAACACGCCTGGCTCAGCCGCCTGATCTTCGGGCTGTTCTTCGGCGCGGCGGCGGGACGTGCCTTCCAGGGGTTCGCGGCCTTCTATTTTCCGCAGATTCGCGCCGCCGTCAATATGCCGCTCCTGAACCCGCCCGAGGCCGCCGCGCCGACCGCCTACTTTCTGACTCCCTTCTCCGCGGTCCTCAACAACCTTCTTTTTCTCGCGATTCTGGTTTCGGTGATGACCTACTTCTTCTTCTCGTTCGAACAGAAAGGAAAGATCACACCGGCCATCGCCCGTATCGGGCGGTTTCTGCTGATGTTCGCCTTCGGTGCGATTTTCGGTTCGACCATCATGGCGCGGATGTCCCTCCTGATCGGTCGGATTCACTTTCTGATCCACGACTGGATCCAGGGCGTTCTCCTGAACCGAACCGGTTAACCGACCGGGCAAATCGCGCTCCCCGTTTCGCCCGATTCCCCGAAACCACCCTATCGAAATTCGCGAAACCTGTAAAAATAGAAGGGGGAGAAAGCGTTCGTCACCATGTTCGTGGTTCCGGCCAATCCATCGGATGCCCGAAGGGAAAAGGGATGAATACCCTGTTTCGTCCGGAAGTCGTCGCGCTATGCGGTGCGGCGACCCTCTGTGTCGTCGCGGCGCTTCTCTCCTGGCGTCGTCGTCTGACGCCCGGCAGCCAGTGGTTTACGCTTGCCCTCATTTCCTGTACGATCTGGACACTGGCCCAGGCCGCGGAAACCCTGGTCCCGTCCGCCCCTGATAAGATTTTCTGCTCCAAGATGGCCTACTTCGGTATCGCCACCCTGCCGGTCTTCTGGTTCATTTTTGCCCTGCGCTACCAGGAACGCATCCGGACGGTCCGTAATTCGCTGCTTCCTCTGTTCTTCATGCTGCCCGTACTGACCATTGTCGCCGTCCTGACGAACGACTCCCATCGCCTGGTCTGGCCCACCGTCGTTCCCCGAACCTCCGCCCCGAACAGCTCCCTCATTTACGAACACGGGCCGGTCTTCTGGGTTTTTGCCTTTTACGGCTACATCCTCCTCGTCTCGGGGACGATTATGCTCGTTCGTGGCGTCGTTCGACAGCATACCCTGTACAAACAACAAACGTTCGCCATTCTTCTTGGGATTTTCTTCCCGTTTATCGGCAATATCGTCTATCTGTCAGGGAAGTTTCCGATACCGGGGGTGGACCCCACACCGTTCTTTTTCGGCATCAGCGGCCTCTGGATTCTGCTCGCCTTATCGCACCGGGGCCTGTTTGATCTCGCGCCGGTCGCACGGGATCGTCTGGTGGAGAGCATGACCGATGGCCTTCTGGTCATCGACGGTCAGAGACGGTTGATCGACGCCAATCCGGCGGCGCGAACGTTGCTCAAACTCCCGGCGGATCTGCGGATCGGTCAATCGCTGGATCGGATCTGCCCGACCCTCGCGCAGCTCATCGCCGAGGAGTCGGAATTTCCTGCCGAGGGTATCGAACGCGACCTGCCCGAGAGCCCCGGTCGTTATTTCAATATTCGTATCGCCTCCCTGTCGGAGCGGAACGCGCCATCGCTCGGACAGATGATCGTTCTACGGGACGTTACCGAGTACCGGGAAGCGGAGCAGGAGCTTCGGCATCTCAACAACTGCCTGAAGGACCAGCTGGATGAGATTCACGGACTGAAGGACCGCCTGCAGGAACAGGCGAACCGCGATCCGTTAACGGGGCTGTACAACCGGCGTTTTCTCTTGCAAATGCTGGAATACCAGCTGTCGGCGACGCGCAATCCGATCAGCCTGGTCATGCTCGATATCGATTACTTCAAACAGATCAATGATCGCCACGGACACGCCGCCGGCGATACGGTCATCACCTGCCTGGCCGGAATGCTTCGAACGCAGATTATCAACCCGGAGTTCGCCTGCCGGTTCGGGGGCGAGGAGTTTGTCGTGGTTCTTCCGGGCGTCTCGCTCCGAGAGGCCACCGAACGAGGAGAAAAGTGGCGGGACCTGTTCCAGTCCACGCCGGTAATGGTTCAGGGCAAACCGGTTCATGTGACGCTCTCGGTGGGGGTCGCAATGAGTCCTGAACACGGTTCCAATCTGGAAGCATTGCTCCATGGTGTCGATACCGCACTTTACGCGGCGAAAAACGGCGGACGGAACCGGGTGGTCGCGCTGCCGTCGCGTATGTCCCGCCGGGAGCCGTTGGCCGAATCGCGCCGTTAATGGCTTTGATCTATCCCGCCGACGTCCGACGTCGGCGGGATGAACCGGACTCAGAGCGAGGCCGGAGCGGTGTTCGTTGATCCGCCGACCGGCAAGCTGACCGGCAAAGGACCGGACAACCGGGCCTTTTCCACACGCGAAGCCAGCAGGGCGATGGCTCGCCGCGCCTTTTTTTCGGAAGGCGTGAGATTCCGGTTCGCCGCCAGCCGGGTCATTCGGGTTTCCAGTTCGGTGAGACGCGAGAGGGACGCGTCCAGCTTGGCGGTCAGGGTTTCCCCGCCCACCGAAACCTCGTTGAGCGTTTGCAGCATCTTTTCCTGCAAATCGTTTCCGAGCTCGCGGACGATGGCCGGGTCCTTGCCGTCCTTCAGCAATGCGGAGACCGTCTCACGGTTCTCCTCAAGTACCTCATCCGTCATCCGATCGAGTTCGCCGGTGTGCTCCCTGAGATACCGTTGCAGGTCGGTATCGATCTGCTGTTCCAGTTGCTGCCGGTAAAGCGGCAGTTGTTGCTTGGCATAGTCCGGAAAGCCGGAGATCAGTTCCGGAATCCGCGTTTTCAGGTCGTTCGAAAGCTCCTCCGTTCGCTCCTCCACCTGCTGCTGAACAATTCCGAGGGCCACTTCGGAGGCCGCTTTCGGCTCCAGC
Organism: Capsulimonadales bacterium; assembly: GCA_033762295.1. Classification (GTDB taxonomy): domain Bacteria; phylum Armatimonadota; class Armatimonadia; order Armatimonadales; family Armatimonadaceae; genus JANRLW01. The sequence continues at coordinate 34,266 of JANRLW010000090.1, read as the reverse complement.
GTCCGGTTCAGGGCGGTAGTCAGGTAGGTCAGATATCCCAGGGTAATGACGGAGAGGGCAACGCTACCGATCTGCGTCCAGAAAAGCTGCTTTCGAGCGCGAACGACTTCATGGCCCAGATGCCGTTCCGCGACGGACTCACCGCCGACTCCGGCCACACTGCCCTCGCCCGGCACCCCGTTTCCCGGGACGTTCGGTTCGCCCGGATCGGACCCCGTATAAATCCTGCTCATCGTTGCGCTTCCTTTCTGCGGGAATCCGCGACACGCGTCTGCGAACCCGGCCCCGGCGGGTTGTTCGTCGCCGGGTCAGGAACCATCTCCCGCAGTTCGTCCCTTACCACATCCAGGGCGGCCAGTCCCATTTCCCAGCCGGCCGCCTCATCATCGGCCACGGGCTTTTCCGACATTCGAATCGTCTCGATACTCGTCACAATATTGTTTAATGACGTCAGGTGCCGATCAAACAACCGGTCCGCGATCGTTACCGCGCGCTGCTCGGTCTCGTCTTTCAGGGTCGTCATGACCGCGCGGACGTTCTCCTCGGTCGCCTCCGGGAACATCGTGCGGATCTTCTGCTCCTTCTTCTCCAGCACCGGCATCAGGGTGGCGGAAATGGCCTTCTCGCCGCTCGCCGTGACGTTCCGCTCGAGCATCTGCAGTTCGTTCACGGCCGCCTCGGTGACTTCGGGCAGTCGTTCCCCGGCGCGGGCGAACTCTTTCTCGACCTGCGGCCTCGTCTCAGCGATCGTTTGCTGAGCGATCGTTCGAACCTGGGGCAACACTCGCTCCTGCAGGCCGTTCGATATCTCCCGCGTAAATATATCCTGACGCGGGCCAGGTCTGGTCAATCCGTTCACCGCTGTCGATATACTGGCAATGCTGGCGATGGTACCACCGACCAGCACCACGGCGGTTCCGATACGCCACCATTGCGCCTGTTGCCGCAACCGATTCAGCTGGGTGACCGCTTTTTCCGCTTCGATTTCCGTCATATGGCTGCACCTCCACCCCGAATACGTTACCACCCAAAGCTTGTTCCGAATTTTACTATACAAATGTATATTCTAATCGGAGTGTCTTACAAGATCGATGACGCACTTTCGCGGATCTTCCCCACGTCGCATGCAGGGACGGAGGCAAAACCGCCGCCGATCGCGAACTGTTACCTATGCGACGTGTCCTTGGCTACTATCCGGATTGGGTCACCCGGGTTCCGCCCGATCGGATCGATTACACCCTTTTTACCCACCTCTGCCACGCCTTTGCCCGCACGCGTCCCGACGGCACATTGACCCTGCCTGCCCGGGCCGGCGATCTGTGCGCCCGCGCCCGTTCTCGCGGCGTCAAAACGCTGCTATCCCTCGGGGGCGCGAACAGCAATAAGTCGCTTTCCGCCATTATCGGGGACAAGTCCGCCTTCGATCGTCTGGTGGACGGGTTGGTCCGTTCGGTCGGCAAGGAGGGTTATGACGGGATCGATATCGACTGGGAGGCGCATGACAGCGCGGCGGACGCCGAGAAAATGAACGCCCTGGTGACCCGCCTGCGCGACACCCTGGGTCGGGAAGTTCCGTTAACCATGGCGGTTCCGGCCTCCTCCTGGGGCGGCAAATGGTTCGACGTCCGAACCCTTCTGCCGTGCCTCGATTTCATCAATATCATGACCTACGACTACCACGGTCCGTGGAGCGATACGTCGGGACACAACGCCAATCCGTACCCCTATCCCGGCGATGGGGGCATCAGCAACACCGTATCCATCGAATACTGGACCAAAACCAAAGGGTTTCCCGCGGATAAATTGCTGCTCGGGATTCCCCTCTACGGACGGGGGTTCGCCGTCCGCCAACTGGGCGACCGTACGGTGAAGGGACAACGCGCGCCCCATGAATATGTCGGCTGGCAGGAGGTGGACGCCCTGCTGCGTATGGGATGGAAACGGGTCCGGGATCAAAAGGCCGGGGTTCCGTATCTGGTCTCGCCGCGCGGCGACGAAGTGATCTCCTACGAGGACACCGAATCGGCGCGGGAAAAAGGCGCTTGGGCGAAAAAGCAGGGCCTCTCGGGAATCTTCTTCTGGGAGATTACGCAGGATCATACCGACGGTACCCACCTTCTTGTCCGCGCCGCACGGGAGGGCTTTCTCAAATGACCGTGTCCTGGCCTGTCCTGACGCGTTACGATCGCGACCATCTGGCGAAGATCGCCCTGCCGCTCGGGGGTATCGGCACCGGAACCATCAGTCTGGGAGGGCGCGGCGACCTCCGGGATTTTGAGGTCGCCCAGCGTCCCGCCAAAGGCTTCACCCCCCCGAACGCCTTTTTCGCCCTGCGGCTGGCGACCAGCGACGGCGGAACCGTGGTCCGCTGCCTGGAGGGTCCGATCGATCCGGCGCTTTACGAGGGCGGATTCGGCAGTCCCGCCGCCAACCACGGGCTTCCCCGTTTCCGCGATGCGGAGTTCGAAGCCGCCTATCCTCTGGGCCAGGTTCTTCTGTCCGACCCGGACATTCCCCTGTCCGTTCGGTTGCAGGCGCTCAATCCGCTGATTCCGCCGGACGCGGATCGGAGCGGCCTGCCGGTCGCGCTCCTTCGTTACGTGGTCCGTAACCCGAACGACGACGCCGTGACCGTCAGTATCGTCGCCTCCCTGCCCAACTTCATCGGAAACGACGGCAAGAACGCACTGGCGCACGATAACCGTAACGAATGGCGGTTGACGCCGTCGCTCTGCGGGGTCTTTCTCCGCAGCGACGGGGTACCCGCCGACGCCGAAACCTCCGGCACTCTCGCCCTGACGACGCCCGTCACGGAGGACTCGGACATCACGTATCGCCTTGGCTGGCCCCGGAAATCCTGGAACGGCGGTCTGCTCGATTTCTGGGACGATTTTCATCAGGACGGACGACTGGAGTCCGAGGTGCCGGGACCGACCGAGCCGAATGCGGCGTTGTGCGTTCGACGGACGATCGCTCCCGGCGAAACCTCGGCGTTCGTCTTTTTCCTCACCTGGCATTTTCCCAACCGTTCCGCCTGGGAGGGCGGCGGTACGGTCGGCAACTATTATGCGACGCAGTTTTCCGATGCCTGGGCGGTGGCCGAACGGGTCGCCGCCGAACGGGAGGCACTGGAAGCGGACACGGTCGCGTTCGTCACCGCACTGGTCGAGGCCGACCTGCCCGCCGTCGTCAAGGAGGCCGCCCTGTACAATGTCTCCACGCTTCGCTCCCAGACGACCTTCCGCCTGCCCGACGGTCGACTCTTCGGCTGGGAAGGGTGCCACGACCGGGACGGGTGCTGTCATGGCACCTGTACCCATGTCTGGAACTACGAAGTGACGACCCCCTTCCTTTTCGGTTCGCTGGCCCGCACCATGCGTGAGGTGGAATTCGGCTTCGCCACCGACGGGCGCGGACACATGGCCTTTCGTGTTCACCTGCCCCTCGCCGACGAAACGCGCCGCTGGAATCTGGCGGCGGCCGACGGTCAGATGGGCTGCCTGATGAAACTGTACCGCGAATGGCGTCTGTCCGGAGACGATGATTTTCTCCGTCGCCTTTGGCCGCGCGCGAAACAGGCGATGGCCTTCTGCTGGATTCCGGGCGGATGGGACGCCGACCAGGACGGGCTGATGGAGGGATGTCAGCACAACACGATGGATGTCGAGTACTACGGTCCGAACCCGCAAATGGGCGCGTGGTATCTCGGCGCGCTGCGGGCCGTCGCCGAAATGGCTCGCTACCTGAACGAAGGGGAGTTCGCCGAACGCTGCGAACGCCTCTTCCGGAGCGGGTCCGCTCTGATGGATCGTGAACTGTTCAACGGCGACTACTACGAACACCGCATCCTTCCGCCGTCCGGTCCGGAGGACATCGCCCCCGGACTGCGTCACGACAGCATGGGGGCGAAGGACGTCCGGGAACCCGATCTTCAACTGGGCGCGGGCTGCCTGATCGATCAGCTGGTCGGGCAGTATCTCGCGCACGTTTGCGGACTGGGGTATTTGCTCGCACCGGAGAACGTCCGACGTACCCTCGACAGCCTGATGCGATTCAATTTCCGGGAATCGATGCACGGTCACTTCAACCATCTTCGGACGTTCGCGCTGGGGAACGAATCAGCGATGCTGATGGCGACCTACCCGAAGGGAGGCCGTCCGAAACAGCCGTTTCCCTACTACAACGAGGTGATGACCGGCTTCGAACATCAGGCCGCGGCGCACATGCTTTTCGAAGGACAGCGGGACGCCGGGCTGAAACTACTCTCCGCCGTGCGCGCCCGTTACGACGGTCGGAAGCGCAGCCCGTTTAACGAGGCCGAATGCGGGCATCACTACGCCCGAGCGATGGCGTCCTGGGCATATATCCTGGCCCTCACCGGCTTCCGTTACGACGGTAAGGAGCAGTCTCTACGATTCGCCGCCCCGGACGCGGCGACGACCCGCTGGTTCTGGTCGAACGGAGACGCCTGGGGGACCATCACCCTGACCGCGACGGGTTCGGAGCGGGCCTTTCTTCTGACGGTCGGCGGCGGTACGCTGCGCGTTCGGACGGTGGGAGTGGACGGATGGGGCGACGTTTCGGACGGTTCGCCGGAGGCGCGAACGCTGTCCGTCGGCGAGACCCGTGCCGGTTCGTTTCCGCCTATTTGACGACCGGGCCTGCCGACGCGGGAACCGGCAGGTTCTCTTCGGGGAAATTGGCTTCGTTCGCGGCCAGAGCGATCAGGTCGCGCCCGGTTCGGCATTGCTCCGGGTACATCGCGAAGCCGATTCGCACCGTGAAGGGCGTATGGTGCGCCGCACCGGCAGACATCAGTATATCGAGCAGACGTTCGGCCACCACCATTCCGGCCGCCCCGGTCTGGGGAAGGATTACCACCAGTCCGTCGTGCCCGTAACGTCCGGCGATATCGACGCGCCGGATCGATTCGCGGACCGTCGAACCGCAGAGGTTCCAGACCTCCTCGCGGCGGATTCCCGCCGCCGGAATCCCCTCCAGCAGCATGACCACGACCGCCAGCACCTGCCCGCTACGCGCCGATCGGGAGATCTCCTCGTCGAGACGCGCCAGAATATGGCCTGCCGTAAACAGGCCGCTGGCCGGATCGATGATCGAGGTTTCGGCGGAGCGGTTCCGGTCACGGATTTCGGCCTCTCCCAGGATACGCCGTAGTTTCTGGGTCGAGTTTTTCAGGATATGAGAAACATAGTTACAGGAGATGCCCATTTTGCGGGCGATTTCCGTCTGGCTCAGGTCCTTGTAAAAGAACTCGTGCAGAACGTTCTGTTCGAGCGCCTTCAGTTTCCCGGCGGCGGCGTCCAGAACGATCCGATCCTCGATCGGCAGTTGCAGGGTAACGTGACGGTCGGAACGGATCTTTTCCGGGTCGACGAGACCGACCATCGATTCGTCCCCGTCGTCGGAGGCGGTGGCGAAGGACGCCACCTGGAAGACCTGCCGGGTCGCCAGCACCTCCTCCACCGACTCCTCGGTCAGGTTCAATACGCGGGCGATCTCGCCCGGATGCGGGGTCCGTCCCAGGCTCTGATGCAGAGCGTCCTGCGTCCGATTGATCTTATGGGAGAGTTCCTGCAGCCATGCGGGTTCCTTGATAATCTTTCCCCGGTCGCGCAGGCAGTGGCGGATCGCGCCGGCAATGAAATGCGTGGCGTAGGTGCTGAACTTGACCCCTTTACCGGAATCGTAGTTCTCCAGTGCGGAGAGCAATCCGAGGAACCCCTCCTGCACCAGGTCTTCCTGCGGTTCGCCGGACGCCAGGAACCGGCGGGCTACCGATTCGACCAGGGAAGTATAATGGTGCGCGATCTGGGACTTGATCTCGATCAGGGACAGGGTGTCGCGACTTCTGCCTTTTGCCTGGCAACGATCGCGACGACGCACGTACTCGTTCAGGAGACGGGCGATCTGTTCCTCGTCCGGTCGGCCGGTTGCCTCACGACGTGGCGGAGCGCCTGTAGCCACCGATTCTTTTTCCGCCTGCGTTACCGCTATCACGACCCTAACCGCTCCTGATCTTCCCGCATGCGTCGCCGGTCGTTTCGGACCTCAAAGGGGGCGACGGCACACCGTTTCCCGTGCTGAACTGATTTTCGGGCGTTAACGGAGCAATCCGGATGTTGGAAATACCGGGTTCCGACCGCCTTCGAAGCGATTTCCACGCAAATTCCATGCCAAACCTGCATAGAAAAAAACTGCGGAAACGTTCGAAAACAACCGAAAATGGAGTCGAAGAAGTGGATGGTATTCTTCCGGTCGGCACCTCCTTTTCCGACGACGGACACGGGAATCATCAGCGAACGAAATCAATCCGGTAGAGGTTCATCGATATGTTGACGCCTATGGCCCCTGACGACGACCTGTCTCCGCTGCCCGGTTCCGGCCCGCGAAACGGCGGGCGCGGCGCCGCAACCACCGCGGACGACGCTTCCCTGCTGCGCGGCCTTCTGGAGGACGGCCCCAATCTTCCGTTGCCGAACCGGCAGAAGAGCGGACCGACCTTCTCCGGTCTGGGCACCCTGGATTCCGATCTCGATGCGGAGAACCGATCCATTCCGCTGAGCGAGACCCACATCGACGATATCCTGCGCAACAGTCAGCAGGTCAAGGCGTCCGACGTTCATCTGACGATCGGTCTGCCGCCGATGTACCGCATCGACGGAAAGGTCGGCCCCTCCCGTTATGAAGTGGTGACGCCGCGAGACGCCCAGCGACTGGTATATGATATTCTCTCCTCCGAAAACATCGAGCGGTTCGAACGAACCAAGGAACTCGACTTCTCCTACGGAGTCGCCGGCGTCGGGCGGTTCCGCTTCAATGTTTATCGGCAGAAGGGAAATGTCGGGTGCGCGATGCGGGCGATCCCGCAGAAGATCCCGACCCTGGACCAGCTGCGCCTGCCGTCCGTTCTCAAGGACCTGACGCACAAGCATTCCGGGCTGATTCTGGTCACCGGACCGACAGGATCGGGCAAGTCCACCACCATCGCCTCCATGATCGACATCATCAACTCCGAACGTCCGGTTCACATCGTGACCATGGAGGACCCGATCGAGTATATCCACTCCCACAAGACGGCCATGGTCAATCAACGCGAGATCGGCCAGGATACGGACAGTTTCCACAACGCCATCCGCGCCGTACTTCGCGAGGACCCCGATGTCATTCTCGTCGGGGAAATGCGCGATAAGGAAACGATCGCGGCGGCTCTGACCCTCTCGGAAACGGGACACCTTGTCTTCGGCACACTGCATACCCGATCCGCTCCCTCGACCATCGACCGCGTGGTGGACGTCTTCCCGCCCGACCAGCAGGATCAGATCAAGGTCCAGCTGTCCAACTCCATTCAGGGGGTCGTCTCCCAGCAGCTTTTGCCGATGCTCGGAGGGGGACGCGTCGCCGCCGTCGAGATCATGATCGCCACGGCCGCGATCCGCAACCTGATCCGTGAGGGGAAGACGCATCAGATCGCCTCCTCGATCGAAACCGGGTCGCAGTTCGGCATGCAGCCAATGGATAAGGTGCTGGCCGATCTTTTCAAAAACGGAATGGTTTCCTACGACGAGGCGCTCCTGCGCGCGCTCGACCGGGAGAACTTCGTCCGCCTCGCAAAAGGACAGTAGATTTTCGTAGGGGTCCGCAAAGGAACGAAGCGGAATATTCAGGAGAAGTGAATGGCTACGTACGTTTATGATGCAGTGGATCTTTCCGGCCGTTCGGTCAGGGGGAAGCTGGAAGGTGACTCGGAGAGTGTGGTTCTGAGCAAACTTCACGAACAACGCCTCCACGTCATGTCGGTCAAGGAACAGAAGGACGTCCTTGGCGCGGCGATGAAACCGGGCGGCGGTTCGCCCAAGCTTCAGGCCCTGGTCGTCTTTTCCCGGCAGTTCGCCACCATGATCGATGCCGGTATCTCGGTCATCAAGTGCATGGACATCCTGGAATCCCAGATCAAGGACGTTCCGCTGAAAGTGGCGGTCACCGAACTGAAAAAGGACCTGAAGGGCGGTTCGTCCCTCGGCGACGGTATGGCGAAACATCCGCGCGTCTTCAACAAGCTCTACGTCAACATGATCCGCGCCGCGGAACTCGGCGGTATTCTCGACACGATCCTCGACCGTCTGGCTACGTTCCTCGAAAAGGAGATGGAGATCCGGCAGAAGATCAAGTCGGCGATGATGTACCCGATCATCGTCCTTATCTTCGCGCTGGCGATCGTTCTGGCTCTGTTCCTCTTCGTCCTGCCCAAGTTCAAGGAGATTTTCGCCTCGATGCAGGTGGAAATGCCCCCGATGACGCTTGCATTGTTTGCCATGTCCGACTTCATGGTCACGTACTGGTATGTCGGTCCGATCGTCGGCGTTACCTCGTTCATTGCGTTCAAGCAGTACGGGAACACGCCGCAGGGGCGGTACAAACTGGACGAGATGAAGCTGAAGATGCCGATTGTCGGCGAACTGATCCTGAAAATGGCGGTTTCCCGTTTCTGCCGCACCTTCGGCGTCCTGATCTCCTCTGGCGTTCCGATGATGCGCGCGATGGATATCATCGGCGACACGGCCGGCAACGCGGTCATTACCAAGGCGATCTACGATACCCGAAACGCCATCCGGGAGGGTTCCCGCCTGTCCACCCCGCTCGCCGGTTCCGGTCTTTTCCCGCCGATGGTCATCCACATGATCGACATCGGTGAGGAGACCGGCCGCCTGTCGGACATGCTGGTCAAGGTCGCTGACTTCTACGATCAGGAAGTCGATGCGACGGTCAAGGGGTTGACCAGTATGATCGAACCGATCCTGATCGTTTTCATGGGCGTTGTCGTCGGCTTTATCGCCATCTCGATCATGGCTCCGATGTTCAAACTCGTTTCCAGCATCAGCTGACGTCCGCAGAATGCCGAAAGAAACCGGGGGAGGCGCAGTTGCGCCTCCCCCGGTTTCCTTCGCGTCAGAAACGGACGCCTACGCAAACATCGAAACCGCCGAAATCGAACGTGCGTTCGGTTCGAAAAACCCGGAGTTTCGCTTTCGGGACAAAGGTATAGCCGGCCTCCCCGAAGAGGCCGCTTCGGTGGTCCGCCCCGAGAAACACCTTGCCGCCGATACCGTTCCCATCCGCCGTATTGGCATCGCTGATAAACCCCGGAGTACCATCCGGGTAGGTCAGGACAATCCCCTGCGATGCGGAAACCGAGGCATGGTAGTAGCCGATGCCGACCCCGGCGTAGGGCAAAACGGTCGTGCGACCACTTCCGGCTAAGTACACGCGGGCGGCAATCCCCACCCCGGTGAGCGCCTCCCGTTTCGCCGTCTCCCCCTCGCGGACGGTCACCGGGGAAGTTTCCGGGAGATTCAGGACGATGGGTCGTGTCCGGTCCTTGCTCTGCCCCGGCAGGTTCTCATAATAGAACTGCAAAACGATCGGGCGTGAAGACGGTATGGTCAGCAGGTCATATCCGAGGTTTCGGAGCACGGATCGACCGGCGATAAAGTCTCGCACCTCCCGGTCGAGGAAAAACCGCCCTCCGATCGCGGCGCTAAACCGTTTTCGCGGAAATCCGGTCGGGAAGTCGGCCTGCGCCTGTGCGGAACCGACCGACGAAAACGCTGCCAGGACGACTCCCAAGGCGAAGTTTATTTCGCGTAGATGCATGTTTACCTTCCGAAAACGAGTCCGGACAGGCTCCTTCAGGACCCTGTGGTTTCCGCTTGCATTATTCCACCACCTCCGGTAAATTTAAAGACCGGGCGCACTCCGGAGTGCGCCCGGTCGTTCGCGCACGGCTTGCATTTTTGGCGAACGGCGGTACACTCCTCCTAACCGCCATGATTCTCACCTTTTCCCCGAATCCTACGCTCGAACGCGTCGCCCTTGTCGAGCAGTTCCGCACCGGACAGACGCAAAAACCGATGCGCGTCGCGACCTGGGCGGGCGGCGGCGGACTGCGTGAGGCCAACGTCATCCGGCTTCTGGGCGGTGATCCGCTCGCTCTGGGCTTCGTCGGAGGACGGTTAGGCGATCTTCTGATCGAGGCGCTCGAACGCCAGCAGGTACCGCACGCGCTGACGCCGGTCGTCGCCTCCACACGGGGAAGCTTCATCACCATCGACAAGGAGCGGGGTTTTATCTCCGAACTGCCCGACCCACCGCCCGAATTCACGGAGGCCGAGGCGGCGAAACTGCTCTCCTCACTGGACGAACGCCTTCCCGACGCGGACCTGCTGGTGATGAGTGACGCCGAGGAAGGGAATGCGGCGAGCCTGTTCGGTGAAGCGATCGGGAGGGCGAAGGCGGCAGGCGTTCCGATCATCGCCGACCTGTCCGGAGACGCGCTTGATCTGGCCGTTCGACTGGGCGTCTACGTCATTCAGGTCAGCATCAAGACCCTCCAGAAACAGACGGAGCGCAGCCTGGCGCACGATTCCGCGATCGTTCAGGAGGCGCAGGCCGTTCGGGCGCAAGGCGTCGACAATGTCCTGGTCACCCTGGGCGACGAAGGCGCGTTGCTGATTGGCCCCGACGGCGCGTTCCGTCTTCAGCCACCGGTCGTGTCCCACTTCAACCCGGTCGGTTCCGGGGAAACGCTCTCGGCGGCCTTCGCCGTCCGGCTGCTGCAAACGCGGGATGTGGTCGACGCGGCCCGCTTCGGTTGTGCGGCGGCGTCCGTGAACGTCACGCATGACGAACCCGGCTATGCCACGCCCGGCGAGGTCGGTGTCCTTTATCCCCGGACGACCGCCACCCCGATCGTTATCCGCTGACCGCCTCCGGCGCGGGGATCTGGGCCATATGGTAATCGACATGCGCCTCGATCAGGCGGACGGTCTGCTCCGCGTTCATCGGCCCCAGGATCGGGTTGAGCACAACCGGTATCTTCGGGTCCGAACCGGACAGTTTCTCGATCAGGGAGATTCGGACGCTGTCCCACTCCGATTTCAGTTCCGCAAACGACCGGGGGTCCGCGGACGGTACCATGCTCGGAATCGTCGGAACGGAGATCCGTTTTCGCATCAGCCAGACCAGAATCGGGATCATCGGGGACCGGGACGGGCGACGCCGGGCGACCCCCTGTTTCTCTCCCTCTTCGATGAAGCGCAGGTACTCCGCTTCCGCCCGGGTCAGGTGATCCACGATCTGCAAGGGCGACCAGGTCTTCGAGTTCGGCGGAACACGCTGCCGGAGATCACCCAGCAGGGCAACGCGCATCAGAAGCATCTCCCTCTGCTGTTTCAGACGGCGTAAGGTATCCTCGATAGTTTCCATACATACCCGATACGTACCTGTGACCTGCGGCTCTCCGTTTTTTTCACGATAGACTGAAGCTATGAAGCAGGTCGTCTCTCTTTCCCTCGGCTCCTCGAAACGAAATAAAACGGTTACGCTCGAACTGCTCGGACAGACGTTCGTTATTCGTCGGGAAGGCGTCGACGGAGACCAGCGACGATTCATGGCGCGTCTGGCGGAACTGGACGGGACCGTCGATGCGATCGGGTTCGGCGGGATGGACCGCTATCTGTGGTCCGAGGGACGACGCTATGAGTTTACGGCCGCCCGACGCCTTCTGGCCCCGGCGAAGCGCACCCCGGTGGTCGATGGTTCGGGCCTGAAAAACACCCTGGAGCGGGAGGCCGTCCGCTGGCTGGTCGAACGGGGTATTGTTGATTTCGCCCGCCACCGGACATTGATTGTCGCCGGCGTGGATCGTTTCGGAATGAGCGAAGCGGTCGCCGCGCAGGGAGGCGAGGTTCTCTTCGGCGACCTGATGTTCGCCCTCGGCATCCCGTTTCCGATACGGGGCATCGGACCGTTGCGCCGACTCGCCCGTCTCCTTCTGCCGGTGATCGTGCGCATGCCGCTCGCACTCCTTTACCCGATGGGCGAAAGTCAGGATCGGATCACGCCGAAATACGGGGATCGGTACGGATGGGCGGATATCATCGCCGGTGATTTCCACTATATTCGTCGTTACCTCCCCCCGCCGGAAAGCGGTTTGCTGGCGGGAAAGACGATCCTGACCAATACGACCACCCCGGAAGATGAGGCGGAACTCGCACGTCGCGGTGTCCGGCTCCTCGTCACAACCACTCCGAACTTCGACGGTCGCTCATTCGGGACCAACGTTCTGGAAGCGGTCTGCGTCGCCGCGAACGACGGTCGGGAATTGACGTCCGACGGATACCTCCGGATGGTGCGGGACCTGCGGATGGAGCCTTCCGTCCGGCCGTTGCCCCCGCTTTCCCTCTCGACCCGTTCACAGGCAACTCCAATTATTTCAACATAATCGGGTACAACGAAACGGGGAGACAGGGGACCGACGGGAACCGGCAGGTACGGGAACCGGCAGGTACGGGAACCGTATATTACAGGCAAGGGCCTTCCGAGAACGGCCGACGACCATCACAATAGCCAACATGCAAAAATTCGCCTTTATCATCCATCCGATCGACATTCGCCGGGATGTCGCTCGCAAGTACCCGATCGCCCGCTATGTCCCGACGCCGATCCTTTCGGCGGTACTCCCCCATCTGTCCCCGAAAATCGCTTCCCACATTACCGGAATCCGTTCCGAAGCGACCGGTGTCGAATTGGAGGGCTGGTTCATCGCCTGTCCGCTGACGCCCGAACAGCTATTGACCTTTCCACCCGAAGCGGTTTACGAACGTCTGGTCCGATGCGGACGAATCGCCGAGGATCTGGGGGCAGGAATCATCGGTCTGGGCGCGCTGACATCGGTGGTGGGCGACGGCGGGAAAACGGTCGCGGAACGCCTGGGAATCGCGGTCACGACCGGCAACTCCTACACCGTCGCCACCGCCGTCGAGGGTGCGAAACGGGGCGCGGTCCTGATGGACACGCCGCTGACGGAGGCGACCGTCGCGGTCGTCGGCGCGGCCGGCAGCATTGGCCGGACGTGCGCCCTGCTTCTCGCACCGGAAGTCGCCCACCTCTCCCTCGTCGGGCGTAACCTGTCCAACCTCGAACCTGTCCGCGCGGAAATCGCCGCTCTGAACCCGAATGTCACCGTCACCGACGATGTCGGGCAGGGATTGCGCTTTGCCGACATCGTGGTGACGGTGACCTCGTCGGCGGATGCCGTTATTCTTCCGGAGCATCTGAAACGGGGCGCGGTCGTCTGCGATGTCGCCCGCCCGCGCGATGTCTCCCGACGGGTCGCCCGGGAACGGGAGGACGTCCTCGTGATCGAGGGAGGGGTAGTCGCGCCTCCCGGAGATCCGAACTTTCGATTCAACTTCGGCTTCCCTCCGAAGACGGCCTATGCCTGTATGTCCGAAACGATGATTCTGGCGATGGAGGCGGCGGAAACCGGGCGGTACGAATCCTTTACCCTGGGAAAAACGGTCAGTGTCGAACAGGCCGCCACCATGCAGCGTCTTGCGGCCAGGCACGGTTTCAAACTGGCCGGCTTCCGCTCGTTTGAGAAAGGGGTCAGCGATGAGCAAATCGCGCGCGTCCGACGCGCCGCCGGAAAAACGAAGTAAAGGCAGCGGATTCGGCCGGGCGATCGGCGGCTTTTTCCGCTTTCTCTTCTCCCTGGCTCTTCTCGGGGCGGTCGGCTACAACACCTATACGCTCATGCAAATGCGCGCCGAACTGGATCTGTTGAAGCAACAGGGAGCCACGACGGCGGTGTCTCCTCGCCCGTCCGCGAAAAACCGTTCCGAACCCGGTGTGTCGGGCCGGCGTCCTTTCCTTACGGAAGCGTCCGCGGAAACCCCGAGCGATCCGGTGGGACAGACCGTTTCCCAGGTGAAAAAACAGTTCGCCGATCTGTCCGCCCGCGTGGTCAGCCTGTTTCCGTCGGGCGGAAGTCCGGAGGAGACCCAGGCCGCCCTGCCCGCTCCGCCCCGACCTTCCGCGAAGGAACCGAAAGGAATGAAGTGATGCGGAACGGACCTCTTTCCGGTCGTCGACGATTCGCCGCAGGGACGATCGGACTTTTGATCGTTTCTCTCCCCCTGACCGCCCCGGGATGCAAACGTCTGCCGAACATCGTCTCCAAGTCCGACGAGATAAAAATGGGCCAGCAGTTGGCCGCTCAAACGGAACGGGAGTACCGCGTGGTCGAGACGGGACCCGAGGCGGATCGTCTTCGTCGGGTGGCCGCTCGTCTGGTTCCGATCGCCCGTCGCGACTACGATGTTCCGTTTTCCGTGCAGTTGCTCGATTCCAAAGAGGTGAATGCCTTCGCCGCGCCGGGCGGTCCCGTCTACTTCTTTCGTGGTCTGGTCGACCTGACGACGAGCGACGACGAACTCGCCTCGGTCGTCGGTCATGAACTGGCCCACATCACGAAACGCCACTCCGCCCGACAGCTTTCCGACGCCTATCTGAAGCAGGCCGGAGCGACCATCTTCCTCGGGGCGACCCGGGCGGGACAGGGTGCGGCGACGGCCGCCGGGATTGCGCTGAACCTTCAACAGCTGAACTATTCCCGAACGGATGAGGATCAATCGGACGAGGTCGGGATGAAATACATGGTCGAAGCCGGTTACAACCCGTTTGCGATGGCCGACATGTTCCGCAAACTGGAAAAGGCCGGAGGAGGGGGCGGGCCGGAGTTTTTACGCAGCCACCCGTTGACCGCGAAACGGATTACGAAAGCCGAGGAGCGCGCCCGTCAGTACCGTCCCGCGCCCTGAGAACGGGATTCGCCATACGCACCGGGAAGGAATTGTTTTGCCTTGCGAAGAATACTCTCCTGATGCCGACACTACGTGAGGATTTACAGCACCTTCTGACCGTGCAGGAGGTGGACTCCCGGATCGATCGTCTCAGGGCGGAACTCTCCGGTATGGATACCGGCGCCGAACTGGCGGCGTTCTACAACACCGGAAAGATCAGTTTCGACAAACAGAAAGCGGCGGCGATTCAGGCCCAGACCGAACAGAAGGACCTGGAGATGCGTCTGCAGAGCCTCGAAGCCAAAATCGCTCAGGTGAACAAGGACCTTTACGGCGGGGTGATCACCGGGTCGCGGGAACTGAAGAACCTCCAGGCCGAACTCGACATGCTGGAACGGCAAAAATCGGACGCCGAAGGCAAGGTTCTCGCGGCGATGGAAACGGCGAATCGGGCAATGGCGACCGCACAGACGACCGAGACCCACCTGAAACAGCTGGCGGAAAAGTACCGGACCGTCCGTGCGACCTTCAAACAGAAACAGGCCGACGTCAACGGGCGTATGTCGGAGCTCGATACGGAGCGTAAAGCCGCCGCCGCCCCGGTTTCACCACCGGTTCTCGCGCGGTACGACTCCATCCGTGCCAAACGCAAAGGGCTCGGAGCCACGACCCTGGCGATTGACGGTTCCTGCGGCGCCTGCCATACCCAGTTAAACTCCACCCTCGTTAATGCCGTTCGCGATGCGCAAAGCATCCAGACCTGCGAATATTGCGGCCGGATCCTGGTCCCGCACTCGTAGACCAGGATTCTATACCAACCATAAAAATCTGCAATATTTCACACTTACTTAACCTTTCCTTAATCCTGCCTTAACAATCACACGGAATAATAACGTCACGTTCCCACGACGCAACCCGTTTGCGATTCCAAGGAAAGGTTATACTTATGCGTTCTTTCGTCTCCGAGTCTCGCCGCCAGGGCTTTACCCTGATCGAGCTTCTCGTCGTCATCGCCATCATCGCCATCCTGGCCGCGATCCTGTTCCCGGTCTTCGCTCAGGCCCGTGAAAAGGCCCGCCAGACCTCCTGTCTCTCCAACACCAAGCAGCAGGGCCTCGCGGTCATGATGTATGCCCAGGATTACGATGAAGTCCTGCCGCAAACCGGCTGGCAGGGTCCGTGCACCAACCCGGCGAACGTTGCTCAGCCGGGCGACATCTACTTCAGCGGCATCTTCGCCTACCCGATCGCGTCCGCTCCGTACATCAAGAACTGGCAGATCTGGCAGTGCCCGTCCGACGCGGATAAGGGCGGTTGGAACAAGCTGGGCTCCTTCTGCTACGAAGAGCAGCTGCGCCTGGTGAACATGCCGGGCTACTATGCCGGGATGAAGGATGTGCCGAACGCGATGCGCAACTCCTTCCCGCTCTCCTACGCCGGCAACTACATCCTGAACAAGGTCTACACCGGCCGCGGCACCGCGTTCGACATGTACAACTTTGCCGGTATCGCTCGCCCGTCGAACGTCTTCTTCTCGGCCGACGTCGGCAGCTCCACCTTTGGCGCGGCGAACGGCAACACCTTCGCCGGTTGGTACATCGTTCCGGGCTACGGTAACAGCGCGACCGACAGCCGCTGGCGCCAGGGCAAGCGCCACAACGAAGGCCGCAACTGGGTCTTCTGCGACGGCCATGCCAAGTGGTACAAGGACCCGGCCTTCCAGAACGCGGACGGTACCTACAAGTCCTCCGCCGCTCTCCAGCTGGAATACCGCGCCCGCGGTATCTACACCGACCCGACCTGGGAAACGGACCTTCCGTAGTCCGTTCGATTGTTGCCACGCACAATCGAAGAACCCGCTGCCGAAGGGCAGCGGGTTCTTACGTTTCCCGAATCACGTGCTGCCGGTCCGCGGTAACGTCCCGTAATACGGTCGTGTGGCCGCCGGGCCAGCGGACCGTGACCGAATCCGCTTTCGTCGCCGTCCCAAGTCCGACCGACACCCGCCCATCCGACGCGGACATATACGAGCCGTCCGTCCGGCAAAAGCGTACCCGGGATTCGCCGCCCACACGCACCTCGATCCGCGCCCCCAGTCCCATCCGGTTCGACTTTTTCCCCTGTAACCTCAGCAAAAGCGAATGCCCGACCTGCGGAACCTCGTTATGCAGGAGAAGCGGCGTTCCTTCACTGTCGACCACCAGCAAATCCGTCCGCCCATCGTTGTCATAGTCGCCGGTCGCCAGTCCGCGCCCGACGATGGGGCGACGCCCATTCGGGTCGATCCGGTCGGTCCAATCTTCGAACGCCTGTCCCTGACGATTACGAAAGAGGAGTATGGGTTGACGGTAGGTCGCCGATCGGTCGATATCCGCAATATTATCCTGAATGTGCCCGTTAGCGATCGCCAGATCGAGCCAGCCGTCGTTGTCGAAATCGACCCACTTGGCTCCGAAGGTGACATAGGGGTTCGCCGGCGCGAGGCCGAGAGAACCCGACACCTCCGTAAAGACTCCTCCGTCGTTTCGATAGACGCACTTCTCCTCACGTTGGAACGTTCCAACGAACAGGTCGACTGCGCCGTCATTATTGAAATCGCCCCAATCGATCCCCATTCCGCCATGAACCGTTCCGGAGGCGCTGAAGGCGGTTCCGCTCTCCGGACCGACATTACGAAAACGTAACGTCTTCGACCGGTCGGTCCTCAACAGGTCTCCGGGCATCTCATCGTTAGCCAGGGCGATTCCCGGGCGTCCCATGCCGTCAAAATCGGCGAGAGCCACGCCCAACGCCTTACCGGAAACCCGGTTCGCACCGGTTGCTTCCGTAATATCGGCAAAGGTTCCGTCGCCCCGGTTGCGATACAGTTTTCCGAAGCGCGGGGCGTAGTAGCGCGGTCCGCACGCGCTCATCCGTCCCTCATAATCGCACCGTTGCGGCTTCGTCGTTTCGTCGAAGGCGACGTAGTTTCCAACGAATAAATCGAGGAACCCGTCATTGTCGACATCCCCGAATGCGGAGGAAGTCCCCCATGGCTGCGGTGGAATCCCGGCGGTACGCGAAACATCCTTCCAGACCTTCCCGCCTTCGTTTCTGAGAAGCACGCCGCCCCGGAAGGCCGTCAGATAAACATCGGGGTCTCCGTCGTTGTCGGGATCGCCGACCGCACAGCCCAGAAACTCACCGGACAGCCCGCTTAATCCTACGGCAGAGGAGACATCGACAAACTTTCCCTTGCCGTCCCCCCGGAACAAGGCGGGCGGCGATCCGACCAAGAGCACATCGAGATTGCCGTCGCTATCAAAATCGAGGAAGGCGCAACCATTCCCGATGGTTCCACGAATCGTGAGCGGACGGGGCGCGTTCACCCGCCATTCGTAGCGGATTCCGGCGGCGGCAGCCACTTCTCGAAACCCCGGCGACGTTGAAACGGACGGGACGGTCGGGACGGACGGTGAACCGCCCGAAGGACGCGCATCCTGTTCCCCCTGGCAGCCGATCACCGAAAGCGCAAGCCCGAAACCGATCGCCGTCCGCCGAAGCTGGTTGCTCATGGTTTTGCCGTCGTTGCCGTTCCGTTCAGCCGTTCCTCGATTCGACGGAGCGTCTCCCGGACTCCCACGTTCTGCGGATAGCGTGTCCCCGCCCGTTGGGCGACCGGCAGTGCGGTCATCAAGTGCCCTCCTTGGAGCAGGTCGTTCGCCACCTGACGTAGCACCTCGGCATCGTCGGGAACCGCCCCGAGGGCCAGCGCACGATACCGGATCGCCTCCTCGACCTCACCGTGACGCGCCAGAAAGGTGGCGACCCGATCATAGGCCGGGCGGTTGTTCGGAACGGTCAATGCGTCGGCGATCAGGCGTTGCCGTTCCGCCTGGTATTTTTGCCGCCGCAGATACTCGCCCTGCCAGTGTTCGGCGTCTCCGTTACGGCCCAGGCCGCGATAGGTGGTCGCCAGTTCCCGGGCCACCGCCGGGTCGCGATTCAGCGCCTGCGCCGCCCCGAGTAATGGCGTCTCCGCTTCCGAGAACACTTGACGACGGTTCAGGGCCGCGCCCAGGATGTATTTGGAGTAGTGCAGGTCGGGATTTTCCCGGAGGGCGGCGCGGGCTTCGTCCTCGGCCCGTTGTCGATCCTCCTCCCCCTGTCCTCGCTGGAGAAGGAAATCGGCATAGGCTTCATGGATGGTCGCACTGTCGGGCGCAAGGGCCAACGCCTTTTGAAACGCGTCTCGGGCCTGCGGACGGCTTTCACGGGTCAGGAACCGGGCATACAGAAGATGGTTATCCGGGTTCTTCGGGGCCAGTTCGAGCGCCTTGCGCATCGCCTCCTCCGTTCGAACCGCATCCAGAGCGAATTCATAGCGAACGAGAGCCAGCGATTCCCAGGCGTCGGCGAAAAGAGGATTCAATTCCGTCGCCTTCTCCAGTGCGGCCAGAGCCTTCTTTCCGGCTTTTACCGAAAGGTAAAACCGTCCGAGCAGAAGGTGGGCTTCCGGAAGGTTCGGGTGTGTCCCGACAAACTGCCTCAACTGCTGGAACGCCCCGCTGGCATCGCCACGCGCCATTTGCGCTTTTGCCCACTCGCGGCGAATATCGGAACGGTCCGGAGCCGCCGTTGCCGCGCGTTCCAGAGTCGATGCTGCCTCGTCGAACCGTTTCGCCTCGTTTAAACGCTGGCCGTAACGGAGCAGAAGGCGCGCATCCGCTCCCTTGCCGATTTCCTTTTCCAGTTCGGCAAGGGTCATCCGGGAATAGCGCATCTCCACTACCGCCGGCTGGTTCAGGAGACCCCAGATACCGATCAGGACGGCCACCACCGACAGTGACACGGTCATAACCAGGCGATTTTTTGCGGGTGCGACAGGCGAATCTGACATGGCCGACCTCAGGCTGTTGCCTACTTTCAGTCTACCGTATAATTCGCACAAGATCATTGTCCGTTCCGTTCCTCGGGTCCGGTGGTAAACTGTCGCGAAAAAGCGGGAACCCATCGGGTTGGCCGTTTGTTACCAGGCGGGGTCAATATGCACTTGTTACAAGATTTACGTTTCCGGCAAAAAGTTGGCATCCTTCTGATGTCCGTTGTCGCGATCGGAGGCGCGGTCATCAGCCTCCGGGAGCAGATCCTACGGCTTGACCGGCGACCCGAATCGGAGCCGGAACCGTTGCCTCTCAGGGATCCGGGGATCGTGACGGTACTGAATCGCGACGATATCCCCTCGATCGACCGACCCTCGTTCGTAACCGCGGCAAAGGCGAAGATCGCCCCTTCCGCCCTCGTTATCGGGTACGCCTCCGGCAAAGATGCGCATGCCTACGCCAAAAATCTGCTCAACGGACACGAAATCGTCAATGACACGGTGGACGGGCGGAAAATCGCCGTCACCTGGTGACCGCTATGTCATACGGCTATCGTGTATAGCCGTGAAATCGACGGAAAAACCTTGACTCTGGGCGTTTCCGGGAAGCTTCGCAAGAACGCACTGGTCATGTACGACCGTGAAACCGGCACCCTCTGGTACCATTTCAACGGTCTGGCTGCGGAGGGACCGCTCAAGGGCAGACAGCTCCGGCAGTTAGCGGCGACGCCCGGAATTCATTGGCAGGCATGGCGCACCATGTACCCGAATTCCGAAGTCCTTTCGGTTGAAGGAAGAGAAGACGCAGGCGGCGATCGCTACGCCGATTATCATGGCAATCCGTCGGCGCTCGGCGTGGTCCCGATGGAGCCAACCGATACACGCCTTCCCGGTAAGGAAATGGTTCTCGGCATCTCGTTCCAGGGGATTGCCAGAGCGTATCCTCATGCACGCCTGCGTGAAAAAGGTCTGGTGATCGATCAATTCCGAACGACCCGAGTGGCCATCCGGTACGATGCGCGCGATCAGGGAACGGCGGTCTATCGGCTTCCGGAGAATGTTCGATCCCTTCGATGGGAACGGAAAAATGACGGGGCCGTACTGGTCGGCGACCATGGCACCTGGTCCGCCGTGACCGGCAAGCCGACGGATTCCCGAACGCGAAATTCCCTGGCTCTGATCCCCCACACCAACTCCTACTGGTTTGGCTGGGTCGGTTATTATCCGAAAACCGGCGTGTTCCCGGTCGACTCGACCGCACCGTAGTTCGAATTATGTCTCGTTCGACCACTCGCGCCGGAGCAAAGCGTAGAGGTACTCATCGTGCCAGCGGTCGTTAATATCGACGCTCTCACGGGTCCATCCTTCCCGACGAAACCCTAAGGACTCCAGAAGGCGCACCGAGCGAACGTTCTCCGTCGACGTGTAGGCGATCAGACGGTGCAATTGAAGGTCGTCGAACAGATAACCGCAGAAGGCCCGGACGGCCTCCCGGGCGTATCCGCGCCTCTGGTGCGGTCGGGCCAGCGTGTACCCGATCTCCGCCTGACGGGGGTCGTAATCCAGCAGCCGAAGGTACAGGTCGCCGATCAGTTCGTCGGTATCGCGCCGGGCGATCCCCATCTGGTAGCCCTCCTCCGGTGTTCCCGGCTGCCGCTGCGACAGTTCCGAGATAAAGCCACGGGCCAATTCCTCGTCAAAAGCCGTCCACGACTGGAACTTCGCCACCTCCGGGTCGCGTCGATACGCCACCAGGAACGGGGCATCCTTCTCCCGCATCGGACGCAATATCAATCGTTCGGTCGTTCGAAACGCGGTCATTTGTAAGCGGTCACTCCGAAGGCCGCCGGAAACGGCGTCACCTTTTTGAACCCGGCTTCCTGAAGACGGCGAACGACCCCGCGCGTCGTGCTCGCTCCGGTCCGGCTGTCCGGGTCTCCGATGTAATGAAACATCCGTCCGTTCCGTTTCAGCACCCGAAAGGCCCGCCGGTAAAACTCGCCGGAGTACAGGTCGCCCCCCAGGCTCATCGTCGGCGGATCGTGAACGATGACCGCAAAGGTTTCCGGGGCGAACGTTTCAATCTCCGTATAGCTGTCCGCGAACCGCCGTTCGATCCGGGGATTGTCAAACAGTTCACGCGACCACGGGTTGCGTTCGGCGACGGCGGACGCCGCCGGGTCGAGTTCGACGGTGATGACGCGCATCGCCGTTTTCGCCGCCACGATCGCCGTGTAGCCGAGTCCGGTCGCCGTATCGAGCACCGTCCCGGAAACCGGCGAAGCCGCTTTGATCTTCTCCAGCGTATCGCTCTGCGGGTCGGTATTTTTGATCCGGTGCATGGGGATACCCGAAACCAGCATCGTCGGCGCGGCCGGCGTCGGATGCAGCGAATAGTAACGACGGGTCTGTTCCGAAAACGCGCGGATCGGTTCGGCGGTCCCATCCGGTGCGATCTTGAAACAACCGGTGTCGCTGTCCGCGATGTCGGTCAGCGTCGTCCAGGCGACCCGCGTGCCGTCGGGAAACGTCACGCCATCGTTCGCCAGAACGACGGGAACGGTCGTCCGGAAAAGATCGGGGGTCGTCTCCGCCCCGGTCTCCCCTGCCAGAATCGCCTCGATCAGAGGCACCGCCTGAAACCGCGAAAGAACCAGCATCCCTTCATTATCGCGGTCCCGGGCGGCGGCTGTCAACCGGCGAAGCGCCGGACTGTCCGGACCGGATTCCCTCAGAAGCGAACGCCGATCTTCGCTTCGGCCTTGACGTCGGTCGGCAGTTTTGCGCGGGAACGGTCGTCCGTCACCGCGCCGCCCAGGGACAGATTGAACGCCTCCCCGATATCATGGGTCAGGCCCAGATTGTAGGTCCGGAGGTATTTCGGCATTCGCGCCGCCGCCAGATCGGCCAGCGATTCGTTCCGCAACGAGTCGCGATACGCCCCGCTGAACCGTGTAAACCGGCTGAACTTGAGGCCCAGAGTCAGCGAGAACGTGCCGAAGGTCGGGTCGTCGACGTCGTCCTTCGCCAATCCGGTCAGCGTGGTCAGCGCGTAACCGCTGCCGATCTCAACCGCGCCCATGTTCGCCGTGACGCCGAACTCCTGCCGGTACTCCTGTAGAATCGCTCCGTTCTTCGGATCGACCGGATTCCAGATGTACGACCCGGTAAAGGTCAGATGCTTTGTCGGGCGGAGGGCGACCTGCGTCTGGGTCGTGTCGAGCGAACGGGCACCCGTCGCCTCCGACGACCGGTTGATGACATTCGCCTTGATCTCCACCGGCTTCCCGGTTCCGACCTCGGCGCCGAAGTTGGTGGTCGACACCTTGATATCGTTGCTGGTCGTTTCGGCGATCGCGCTCGTCACCTTCGCGCCGGGCATCGGGACGATCTCCGCACTGGCGGTCTGTGTCAGGACGGTGCTGGTCGTTCCGGTTTCGCCGGTCGCCGACAGCGGAGTCACCTTCTGCTCGGTCTGCGATGCCGCCACGACGAAGATCGGTGCGGGCTGCAGACGGACGGTCACCGACCGGTTGATTTCGATCGCGGTTTTGCTCTGTTTGGACGCCGTGTTCAGCGAAGCGGTCGCCTGTTTCGCCCCGCCGTTCGCCGCCGAGGTCAGGGAAAACGCCGCCCCCTTCGCAATCGCTTCGACCGAATCGCTGGTCCCATCCGTCACGGACTGAACCGTGGTCGCCGTCACGGACGTCATTTTGTCCAGCTTCTTCGCCACATCCAGTTTTTCCGTTTTGACCCGCGTCTCCTGGTCGTTAGGCGTGACCAGCAGATCCTCGGTCCGGTTCAGTCCGACAGTGGTCGCCCTACCCAGGCTCGTCTTGAGGTCGATGATATCCTTGACATTTTTCGTCGCCTTGTTATCCGGCGTGACGGTCGTGTTCTCCGCCCGGTTGAACCCCAGGGTCGTCGCCTTGTTCACCTGGGTCGCCAGATCGTACCGGTGGACGGTCACCCGGGTTTCCTTGTCATCGGGCGCGACCGTCGTATCCTCGGAACGGTTGAACCCGAGCGATGTCACCCGGCTGATCTTCGTCGTCAGGTCGTATCGATCTTTGGTGACTTTCGTCTCTTTTTTGTCGGGGGTGATCGTCGTATCTTCCGCCCGATTGAACTCGAGTCCGGTGACCGCGCTCAATTTCGTTTCGAATTTCATACGATCGGCGATCGTCCGCTTTTCCTTCTGATCCGGAGTGATCGTGGTATCGTCGGCGCGCTGGAACCCGAGCGTCGTTACCTTGTTCAGTCCGGTGCCGATGTCGAACCGGTTGGCGAACACCCGCGTTTCCTTCTTGTCGGGGGTGACCGCCAGAGTGCTGTTCCGGCTGAAGTTGACGGTCGGTTTCGCGCCTCCCTCGCCGAATCGAAGCGAATAGGCCTCCGCAGAGCTACGCTGGTTATTCAGGAAGTTCAGGTTATCGGCCAGTTTATAGGTCGTCGCCAGGTATTTCGCGGGCGTCAGTCTGGTTTCGAGACCTTTCTGTTGGACGGCATCGCCTTTACCGATCGCCTTCCCGGTGGTGGTCGCAAACTCCTTCGCGTTGCGAGCGAACAGGGCGTCGACCATATTCTTCTCGTTGCCGGTCTTGAACCCGAGTTGAACGCCGCTACGGTCGCCCCCGGCAAAATCGAAATTGGAGGTCAACCCGCCGCCCAGAAGCCGTGTTTTACCGCCCAGACTGAAGACGAGCGGCACCGACCCGGTCTTCTGCGATTCGCTATGCGGAACGGCGATCACGTTCACCGTGTTATGCCCGAACTTTTTGACCGGCAGATAGAGCGGCTGACTGGTCACGGACGGATTGCTGACGGCGACACGGGGATTGTACCGGTAACTCACCCGGGCGACCGACTTCTCCGCGAGGGGGGCGTTGAACGTGATCTGCCCTTTGGTCGCATCGACCCGGTACTGTTCGCGTCTCAATACCTGGCCGTCCACGACCACTTCGAACGGGATATCTTTCGCGTACTCGATATTCGTCCAGGAAAGGTTGTACGGTCCGGGATTGCCCTTACCGGCGAGGATATCGAAGTGCGTCTGCAGTCGCTCGGTCAACTGCGCGGAGGCGACACGAGGCGTCGCCATCCACAGTCCCCCTGTTAGGGACAACGTGATCACCAGGGAAATCGCAATATTCGATTGAATAACCGTTCTTCGGACGGCTTGACGTTTGAACCGTTGCATCGGGATGCCTCCCTTGCCGGGTCTCCTGCAGAGATTTTCGGCGAAGATGCAATTACTTTATACACCTTTAATGACAAACGTACAAGCCAAACGGTTTCGGAAAAGTTTGCCGATTTTCTCACAGGAGCAAACGGTCAGGCCGAGAACCGGTCCGTCGCCTCCGCCCAGCGTTCGACCATGGCCGGGTCCGGTTCGAACCGGGTGATCCGGGAGGAGGCGCGTACGACCGCCCGCAGTTCCGCCAGGTTTGCGATCCGGCCGGCGGCCATCGCCTGCAGCAAAATATTGCCGGTCGCGGTCGCCTCGGTCGGACCCGCCAGAACGACGCACCCGGTGGCGTCCGCCGCGATCTGGTTGAGGAGGTAGTTCTGTGAGCCACCGCCGACGATATGAAGGGTTCGGATCGGTCGGCCGGTCAGTTGTCCGAGTGTCCGCAGGACGACCCGATACTTCCAGCCCAGCGAGTCGAGACAGCAACGGATCGTCGCCCCGATCCCTTCCGGGGGCGTCTGCCCGGTCGCCATGCAAAGTTCGCGAATCGCCTTCGGCATATCGGACGGCGCGAGCAACGAGGGATGATCCGGGTCGATGATCGCCGCCAGCGGTTCCGCCTCGGCCGCCAGACGTGTCAACTGTTCGTAAGTGCGATCCGTCCCGAGGCGGGCATAGGCGCGGCGGCACTCCTGCACCAGCCACAACCCGCCGATATTCTTCAGCAGCCGGATGGTCCCGCGCACCCCGCCTTCGTTCGTGATGTTGGCCGCTTCGGATTCGGGGTTCAGGATCGGCGCGGGAATCTCCACCCCGAGCAGCGACCAGGTTCCGGACGACAGATAGGCCCAATCCTCGCCTTCGGCCGGGACCGCCGCCACCGCGCAGGCCGTGTCATGACCGCCCGGCGCGACCACCGGAACCGGACCCGCACCGGTCGCCGCCGCTTCCGTCGCCGTCAGCGTGCCGTAAGAGGTTCCGTCCGAAACGACCGTCGGCAGGAAATGGGTCGGAATGCCGGCCTTTTCCAGCAGGGACACGGCCCAGGCGTTTCTCACCGAATCGAACATCTGCGATGTCGAGGCGATCGTATACTCCGCCTGCACGGTGCCGGTCAGGTAAAAGTGAAGTAGGTCGGGCATGAACAGCAGCGTATCGGCGGCGTCCAGCAGGCGCGGCGACTGTTCGGCCAGCGCCGCCAGCTGGAAAAGCGTATTGATCTGCATGGTCTGGATGCCACTGGAGGCGAAGACCTCCGAACGAGGCACCTTTTCGTACACCTTCTCGACCATTCCGTTACAGCGGGCGTCCCGGTAATGCACCGGCAGTCCGACCAGTCGTCCGCCGCGATCCAGCAGACCGAAATCGACCCCCCAGGTATCGACGCCAAGGGACGCGATCGCTCCGCCCTCGGACGCCTTTCCGATCGCGGTTCGCACCTCCGTCATCAGGCTCGGAAGATTCCAGTAGAGGGTGTCGCTCATCCGCACCGGCGCGTTCGGAAACCGATGCACCTCCTGAAGTGTCACCGTGGCCCCGTCGAACTCCCCGACGACCCCGCGTCCGCTCTCCGCCCCGAGATCCAGCGCCAGATACCGCTGTGCCATTTTTCGTCGCTCCTTGACCGTGAAAATCGCCGATTTCAGGATAGCCGACCCGACAAGCGTCCGTCAAGAAACCCGGAGGGGATCTTTGACGTTTAACGGACGCAGGGTCCGGGGAGATAAGGACTCGGACCATCGAGGACGAAAGGAGCGCGACATTTTGCCCGCTATCAACATACGACCGTTCGCATCGGACGACTATCCTGCCCTCGCCGCTATCGGCAACGCCTGCTTCCCAGAATTTGCCGACATACCCGAATCGCTGCGCCATCGGGACTCCGCCCGTCCGGCCCATACTCGCTGGAATCACTTCCTTGCCGAAATCGACGGCGTTCCGGTCGGAATGGCCTCCTATACTCAGCGGGAGAGCATGTACCACCCGCGAAAATTCGACATCGACGTGATCGTTCTCCCCGAACGGCAGCGACAGGGGATCGGCAGCGCGCTGTACGACCACCTGACGGAGCAGCTTCGCCCGTTCGACCCGATTCTGATTCGGGCGTTCGCCCAGGAGGGTCGCATGTACGGCCCGGAGTTCCTGCAGCGACGCGGCTTCGTCGAAGCGATGCGCAACTGGGAATCGCGCCTTCGTCTCGCGGACTTCGATCCCGAGGCATATACCGACGCCATCGCCCGGGTCACCGCCCAGGGAATCGTCATCCGCCCGCTTTCCGAATTGAGGTCGCAGCCGGACTGGGAGCGAAAGATGTTCGAGATGGACTGGGCGATCTCCCTCGATATGCCGGCGACGGATGTCCGGACGAAACCGACCTTCGAATCCTGGCGAAAACGGACGCTCGACGACCCGGATTTCCTGCCCGAGGGGTGGTTCATCGCACTGGACGGGGATCGTTTCATCGGAGAATCGGCCATCTGGAACTCGCAATTGACCAATGATCTGTTCGTCGGCTCGACGGGTGTTTTGAGGGAGTATCGTCGGCGCGGAATCGCGATGGCGCTCAAGGTCTACGCCACCGCCTTCGCCCGAGAGCGGGGAGCGGTCGAACTGAAGACGTGGAACGCCCAGAGCAACCGGGCGATGCTCTCCATCAACGAGGCGATGGGTTTCGTCAAACAGCCCCCGTGGATTGAATTCGAAAAGAAAACGGGCGACGAATAGCCGCCCGTTTTCTCGCTCATAGCTGCCAGTCGATCGGCTTTTGCCCGTTCGCGGTCAGTGCGGCGTTGATTCCGGAGAACGGTTTTGAGCCGAAGAACCCGTTTTTCGCCGACAGCGGTGAGGGATGCGCCGACTGAATCACCGTGTGACGGTTCGTGTCGATCAGCGGAAGCTTTTTTTGTGCATGACCGCCCCAGAGGACGAAGACGACGGGCGTCGCCTTCGCACTGACCGCTCGGATGACGGCATCGGTGAATGTCTCCCATCCCTTGCCCTTGTGCGACGCCGGTTCATGGGCGCGAACGGTGAGAACGGTGTTCAGGAGCAGGACGCCCTGTTTCGCCCACGGTTCCAGGTACCCGGTCTTCGGGATCGGCAGTTCCAGATCGTCGCGCAACTCCTTGTACATGTTGACAAGGGACGGCGGTATGCGAACGCCCGGTCGAACGGAAAAGGCCAGACCGTGCGCCTGACCGTCGTCGTGATAGGGGTCCTGACCGACAATCAGCACCTCGACCTGCTCATACGGCGTCAGCTTGAGCGCGTTGAAGACATCCTCCTCGGGGGGGAATACCTGATGTTGCGCCCGTTCACCGTCCACAAACGACGAGAGTGCGGTGAAGTAGGGTTTCTCCAGTTCCTCCGCCAGCGCCGCCTTCCACGACTCCGGAATATCCACTTTCATTCTTCCGGTACCCTCTTCGCGTAGGCGGCAAGAAGCTCGGAGACGGGGATGCCCTGAATCATCATGCCATCGACAATGCAATCCTCGATCGAAACGCCGGAGAGGTCACATTGGACAAAGCGGGTGCCGGTCAGTTCCACTTCCTCAAACAGAGCCGGTTTTTGCTTCTCGTTCGAACCGGGAGGCAGACCGATGTCCTTGAAATGAGCGCCGCCGATCTGCGCTGCCACAATCGTCATATTGGAAAGATTGGCATCCCGGATCGTGACCTCGCTCATGTTGACATTTTCGAAGGCGGTTCCGGCGAGATTCACGTTTTGAAACGCGCCGTTGGTTAGGCAGGCGTTTTCGAATCGGGCATCGGGCATCGTGCAATCACGGAACACGGTTTGAGACATGGTATGTAGACTTCCTTTTGTAGGCGGTATGAAACGCACTTTCGTTCCCGTAGTGAAACCGGAAACAATACGTTACCGATTCGGAGCGCGACGGCGGTTCCTTCCGCGATCCTGCACAATCGCTATGACTACCACTCCTCCGTCAGGCCGTTTATCCCTGATCGGCAATTCGCCTGTTCGCTAACGACGAAGAACGGCGCAGGATTTTTCCTGCGCCGTCTTGCCGGCCGGTGCGCCTATTTATAGCCGGGCAGAAACTCTTTTTCCGCTTCGAACATTTCGAGACACATCGCTTTGATCTCGGCGGGCGAGCAGACCGCCGCCGTCAGCGGGTCGAGCATCAGAGCGTAGATCGCCTTTTCGACACTGCGTTCCAGTGCCGCCTGCGCGCCCAGTTCGTACATCGCCATGTTCATCTGGCAGATGCCCGCCATCTGCGCCGGCAGACGGCCGTAGCGCGTCGGATTGATGCCGTTCTGATCGATCATGCACGCCACCTCGACGATTCCGTCGTGCGGCAGGTTCTCAATCAGGCCGCCGGTATTGGGAACGTTGCCGTGGATGCGGAACGGTTTGTCCTTCTCCCGCGCCTCGATGATCCACGATGCGTACTCCCAGCTTCGCTCCCAGCGGATCGGTTCCTCGCCACGCACCATTTTCTCGCGATGTTCGTCCGCGCCCTTCCGCCAGTTCGGCCAGTTGTCCGCGTAGAACGACGAACCGCCGTCATAGCCCGGCCGGGCGTATTTGGTCAGCAGGTCGTTTCGCTTACGGTAGTACGGCAGGTACTCGGAAAGATGGCCCGACGATTCGGTGATGAACGCACCGAAATGCAGCATCATGTCCTTGCGGACGATATCGCGATGGTGTTCCGGCAGATCCCAGCTATGCTGGTTCTTGCGCTCCGGATCGGACGGCGGCCCTTCCGCGAACGCCTTTTCCAGGTCCGCCGCCGCCTTTTCCTTGAGGAGCGGATACAGGTCCTTGCCGTCGTGTTCGAGCTTCGTAAACCAGGCGAGATGGTTGATTCCCGCGCACTCCCAGATCATTTCGTCATAGGGAACGCCCGCTCGGCCGGCGAGCAGATGGCTCGTTCCCTGCACCGAATGGCAGAGTCCGACGATCGGCAGCGAGGTCGCCCGGAACGCCGCCAGGCACATCATGCTCATCGGGTTGGTGTAGTTGAGTACGAGCGCGTTCGGGGCGAGACGTTCGGCGTCCTTCAGGACATCGATCCAGACGGGGATGGTCCGCAGCGACTTGAACAGACCGCCCGGCCCGATCGTATCGCCGATACACTGATCGACGCCGTATTTCGCCGGGATGTCGTTGTCAAAACGAACGCAACCCAGGCCCGACACCTCGATACAGTTGGTCAGGTAGTCGCTCCCGCCCATCACTTCCGTACGGTCGGTCGACGCGATCACCGACCATTTGTCCTCCAGTCCCTTCTGCGCGATGACCTTGCCGATCAGGCGGTGCATCGTCTCCAGTCGATTCTCGTCGATATCGACCAGAGCGATCGTCCCGCCCCGGTTACCCGGAATGGAAATAATATCGGAGGTCAGGCGCGGAGTGAAGCCGCTGCCCGCGCCCATCATCGTCACCTTGATCGGTCGGCGCATCATGCCGGGCAACCCCTTCTCCACGGCATCCTGCGTATGGGCCGCATGGCCCGCCTTATGGCTATGATGGTGGGAGCGGGAATGGGGATGATTTTTCGGGGGTAATAACCTCATGTTTCGTTAACTCCTTCTTCGGTAGCGTCCGTTTCATCGTTCGGGGACGGCGTCGAACTCTCCTGCCCGTTTCCCTGCCGGTATTCGGTTTGCGAAAATCGGTAGAAACGGCTTGCCGCTTTCACGGGCCTGTGGTAAGTGAGGAGTTGGCTTTGCAGGAAGCCTCCCGTCCGCGGAAAGGACTGAGTCCCCTGTTCGCACGCAATCTCAGGTTCTTCCGAACCTCCTTTGCGCCCGAATCGGCGGACAACGGGCAGACTCTCGAAGGAGGCTCCGGAATATGGCATTACGCCACCTACCCGTCCGCCCGAATGCGGACCAGTTGAAACATCAGGCCAAAGAGTTACTTCAGGGGATTCGCAACGGCGATCCCGAGGCCCTCGCCGAGTTTCAAGCCAGTCACCCCGCACCGCCCGCGCCCGATCAGGCCCGCCTTACCGATGCACAGCGCGCCCTCGCCCGCAGTTACGGCGTTTCCTCCTGGCCAAGACTCGCCCTCGCCTGTCAGTTGATTGATGCCATTTGGAATGAGGACGTCGAGACAGTGCGTCGGTTGATCCTTCGTCATCCGCGACTCCGGGACGAGGACGCTCGCGGCGTCCGTGGGAACTGGGGACCTCCGCTCTCCCATGCCGCCACGGCGGGAAAGTTCGCGGTGGTGCGCCTTCTGCGCGAACTCGGTGCGCAGGACGTTCAGTACGCCTTCGACCGCGCGTCGATGAAGGGCCATCTCGAAATTGCGCGCTACCTGCAATCGGCGGGCGCCCATATCCAAAAGGGCGTGGTGATGGGCCCCTGTGAGGCGCTGAACGGCGTCGGATTGCGCTTTCTGCTCGAACTCGGCGCGGACCTCAGCGACGATCAGGGCGACCCTCTCGCCCCGGTCGGGATGGTGCTGGAAACCTATTCACGGAACCCGCCGGAAAAGCACGATTGCCTGGAAGCGATGGCGAGTCACGGTCTCGCCCTGCCGGACACCGCGCCCATGGCATTGCATCGGGGGCGGATCGACCTGCTCGAACGGCATTTGAAAAACGACCCGGAGCTGCTCGGTCGCACGTTCCCGCATGAGGCGATCTATCCGCCGTCCCTTGGCTGTCATACCGACCACTCCCTCGCCCTGCACGGCACTCCGATCGCCGGGGGGACCCTGTTGCATCTGGCGGTCGATTTCGATGAGTATGAGATGGCGCACTGGCTGCTAAACCGGGGGGCGGCGGTCGACGCCCGGGCGGAGATCGATGCGGACGGCTTCGGTGGCCATACCGCTTTGTTCGGCTGTGTCGTCTCGCAGTCCTACCGAACGAACTGTCGACGGGACGACGCCTTCGCCCGTCTCCTGCTCGACCATGGCGCGGATCGTTCGATCCTCGCCTCGTTGAGGAAACGTCTGCGCTTCGTGGAGGATGAGACGGAGCATTTCTACCGCAACGTTACGCCGCTTGAATGGGGCCGTCGATTCCACGATCCGAGCTGGGTCAACCCGGCGGTCATGGCGCTGCTTTAGGCAAATGCCCCTCCGTGCCGCTCTCCCCGCAAGCGGGGAGAGCGGCGCTCGTGCGATACAATAGGAGCAAATGGTGGAACGAAAACCGAAAACTACCCGAAAGCCGAAGCCGCTGACCGATCCTGCCGACCTGCTTCGACTCGGCGGACGCTTCTTCGGCACCCTGATCCTCTACGTGATCTCCTTCAGTTATCTGATCAAGCAGGATTATCCGGGCGCGGCGGCGATGGCGCTTCTCGCGATCGCTCTGCAGATTTGGACGATCCGACTCTGGCGATACCTTCGGGACCAGCGGGTCGCCGCCCGGGCCGCGCAGGCCGAATCCGGAGTGCAGGTCGGGGTGGCGGAGGCCGGCCGGTGATCTCCCCTCGCCTTCGAAACGCCCGGATGAACTCCCGCACCGCGCGGACGCTGCTCCTTCTCTACGCCGTCCGGAACCTGCTCGGCGTGTTCGCGTTCGCCTGGATTATCGCCTTCGGGTTTCAGGTCGGCGGCCCGATCGCCTGGCTTTTCCCGATCCTCGCCGTCGGATATTTCGGCACCGCCATCTACAACGGCCATAAACTCTACCAGCAATATCGCGGCATTCTGGCCCGCGAACGCCGGGAGTCCTCGGGAAATGCGACTACTTAACGCGCTGGTCGTCGATGAGATTCGCGACACCGACGCCGGAACGGTCGACCTGGTCGGACTGCGCGAAGACCTTTTCTTCGATGCCCTGCCGGTGCTCCTCGAACGGCTGACCCTGTTTATGGAATGGGAGATCGCCCCGGACGATCGCGGACGGCGGCAATCCTTCCTCCTGCGCCTCTCCGACACGTCGCAGAAGGTCCTCAAAGAAGTGCCGATCTCGTTCACCATTCCCGAAGACTATGCCCGCCCGGTCGCCCCGCTGGACCCGACCCTGTTCGAGGTGCCGTTCGAACGCTGGGGGTGGCATTACCTCGACGTCTTCACGCCGGAAGAGCATGTACGACGGTTGTACCTGCACGTTCTCCCGCGCGAAAACGACCCCTGACCGTCTTCGCGCCCGTCGAACGGTTCCGATGGGTCATCCTTTGTGTTACTATGAATTCATCCGATGGCACGTTCCTGCCATTGTATCGGAGAACGTTTTCCAACGAATCGAACGAACAGGATACCTATGCCTTTACCCTGCCAACCGTTGTCGAAATTTCGTGTTGTCGCCGCCGTGGCGGTTGGGCTTGCCGCCCTGCTCCCGACCACGCGCGCCGCCGCCTGGGGCGGAAAAGGCCATTCCCTGGCCGCGAAAATGGCGATCGCCAGCCTGCCGGAGAGTCCGTGGAAGAACGTCCTGACCCGCAACCGGGAATGGTTCGCCACCGCTTCGTCCTACCCCGACCGATGGCGCAACCGTAAGGATTTCGCCGAAGGTCCGCGCCACTTTTTGGACGGCGAGAACTTCGGTTTCGGAACCGACCTCAATAAAGTTCCGCGAACTTTCGAAGAGGTTCTGAAAATCCGCGATTACAAACAACTGCGAACCGACGGAGTGAACCCGTGGACCGTCTCCCGCGAATATGACCTTCTGGTCCTCGCTTTGCGTAAAAAGCGAATGGATGAGGCCATGTTGCGCGCGGCCTATCTTTCCCACTACATCTCCGATGCGCACGTGCCGTTCCATGCCTCCGCCAACTACGACGGCCAGTTGTCCGAGCCGTCGCAGAAGGGGATTCATTCGCGTTTTGAAATTGTCCTGCTCGAAAAATCGATCAATGAAAGCGATCTGAAGGTCGGCAGTCCGGCAAAGGTCGAGGACACGAACGATTTTATGCTGAACGTTCTGCACGACTCCCTGCAGAAGGTGAAGGACGTTCTCGATGCCGACCGGGCCGCCGTGTCCGGAACCGGGGGCGAATACAACGATGCCTACTGGTCGGCGTTCACCCCGAAGGCCCGACCGATCGCGATCGATCGGCTGGAAACCGCCGGACGCAGCCTTGCCGGGTTTCTGCAAAAGGCCTGGGAGGAGGCCGGCAAGCCCGGAACCGAGGAAAACTTCGTCGCCAGCTACCGTCTGTTTCCGTACGCGCCGGAGTTTGCCGAACGCGGTTCCGAGCCGCCTCCCTTCCTGCCGGTCGTCACCGAGGAGGAGAAGGTCGCCGCCCGCGCGAAGGTGACCACCCTCCGAATCAAGTCCGACGCGCTCGGACGTGAAGTGCCGGTCAACGTCGTCCTGCCCGAGGGGTATGCGACCTCCGACCGGAAATATCCGGTGCTCTACCTCCTCCACGGAATGCTCGGCGCGTATACGGACTGGAACGACCGGAGCGGTGTCGCCGCCCTGGCCGCGAAACGTCCGTTTATCGTGGTTATGCCCGACGGCGGCAAGTACGGCTGGTATACCAACTCCCCTAAACAGGGCAAGTACGGCGACTATTTCGAGAAGGAGCTGGTTCCGGCGATCGACAAGGCATACCGGACCCTTCGGAAACGTGAAGGACGCGCCATCGCCGGTCTGTCCATGGGCGGGTACG
>JANRLW010000089.1:0-62763 GCA_033762295.1 Capsulimonadales bacterium | reverse complement strand
CGTGATCTGATCCGCATTCACCGGGCGCTTTTTACAGGCGAGTTCGACGGCACGGCGCAATTTCATGCGGTCGAACGCCTCGCGGGAACGCCCTTCCCGCTTTACCACCATGACCCGTAACTCCTCAATCTCCTCAAAGGTCGTAAAGCGACCTTTGCAAGCTTCGCACTCCCGCCGACGCTTGATCGCCGCACCCTCTCGAACCGGGCGGGAATCCAGAACGTGATCCTTGTCCAGCGTGCCGCAATACGGGCATTTCATATGTAGGTTCGCAATTCCACGGCGTCGGAACTATATCTTGTATGACACGACGATTTTACCCACCATATATAGGGAAGTCAAGAGGATGAACCGCCTATTTTGTGGACAATCCGACCAATCGGCCCCACCGGTAGATTTTACGCCGACAAACCTCCGGCCCTCTCCGATTTCCGGTCCGCCTCTCACCGATTCAGTACTCCTTCCGGGAGAGACGGAAAGGAATCGATAAACGAATTGATCGTTTTCACCTTAAAAGATATCGCCAGGTTTCCCGGAAATCCTGTGCGGGAACGCCACCTGGAGGAGATTACCGACGACGAACTGCTGGCCCTCGCCGAGGATCTTGTCGAAAACCTGCTCCTCGAACATCTCACCGGACGACACGAAGGCTGCCTGAACGCCGCCGCGCAATTCGTGGAGTACTACCGGCAAACGCGAGGAGAGACGAACGAGGAGGAGATGGCCGAAGCCGCCGCCGAGGAGGGCTTCACCCCGGAGGAGATCGCCGCCGTCCTGCAACGGGCCGTCGCATCTTCGGAACCGCCCGAAACCGACGACACCCACCCGACCTGGTCGGACTACGCCGGATCGTCGCCCTGGTAAATCCGGACGATCCGACCCTCCACCCGTAAACGACCCGCCGCCAGAAGCTGCAACGCCTCCGCAAACAAACGATGCTCCGCCGGAAGTATCCGCGCCGCCAGAGTTTCCGGCGTATCGTTCTCCTCCACCGGAACCGCTCGCTGAAGAATGATCGGTCCCGTATCGTACGATTCATCCACGAAATGAACCGTACAACCCGATACCTTCGCCCCGTACTCCAGAACCGCGCGGTGGACGTGCTCGCCGTACATCCCCTGACCGCCAAACGCCGGGAGCAGCGAGGGATGAATGTTCACGATGCGGTGCGGAAACGCTCCGACCACCGACGACGGCAGCCGACGCAGATACCCCGCCAGAGCGATCGTATCCGCCCCTGCCGCGGCAAGCGCGCCCAGAAGCCGCTCCCCGTACTCCGTTGCGTCCCCGCGCGGATCGACCACCAGGGTGGGCAAGCCGATCTCCGCCGCCCGCAACAACGCCGGGGCGTCCGGCTTCGTTCCCAGAACCAGAACGATCCGCGCCGAAAGCCGCCCCTCCGAAATAGCCGTACAGAGCGCCGAAAGGTTCGACCCTCGGCCACGCGGCCCCACAAAAACTGCCAGATTCATAGCCACCCGATATCGTACCGGCAAACCCGCCGAAATGCCGACTACGGCGTAACGAGCGTGCCGTCCGCGTTCACGATCGGCGCCTCCGTCGTGGCGTCCGTCGTAATCGCCTTCTCGATTTCGCCACCCACCGCCTGCATGAAGTCCTGCTGCGCCGATAATGCCTCGTTCGCCGAAATCGGTTCCGTTGTCGACGGACCCGTCATTCGTTGGTGTTCCGTCGTCAGACGGAGCAACGCCCAACCGTTCTTGTTCGGCAGAAGACGCTCCAGCGCCATCCACAACTGCTGACGCAGAAACTGATGCTCCGTCTTCCGGCCCGACGCAAACAAATACGAAACGGTCGTCTCCGGAACCCCGACCTGACCCGGCGCACGCTCCACCTTGCTTCCGTCGAACGTCATGTGCACCGCCGGGGCCATCCGACCCGCATACGGCAGATCCGCCACATCGCGCATCTTCAGAACGTAACCGCCTGCCGGGAAACACATGTCCGGATTGTGGTTGAACTCCCGTCGACCGTAACGCCGATACACCAGATACAGTTGAACGACATGACCATCGTTCTGGTTGACATAGGTCCTCATAAAATAGTCGTCGGCTTTCAACTGCTGCATGACCGCGTCCTGCCCCTGGTCCCCCGCCGACTGCTCCCGAAGACACTGCCAGACACCGCCCTCGTTGCCGAAAAACCGCAACAGCGTCGTTCCGCTCGAGGACTTCGTCTGCTCGGCGACACACTTCCACGGTCCCACCTCATACGGCACCGACCGAACCGTCGCCTGACGCCCGCCCAGGTCCTCCGGACGGAACTGCAGCATCCAGGTCAACCCGCAACCGATCGCCAGAAAAACGATCGCCGCCCGAAAGTTCGGACGATTGCCCGGATACACCAGATTGTCCCAGGGAAGGGACTCCTTCGCTCCGCCCGCCTCCCGATCCGGAGGCGGAAGCGAAGCCGCCTCCGCCCGCCGCCGCAACTCGAACTCGTTCGGTTTCATGCCGCGCAGAATCGCCAGACCGATCACCGTAAAATAAAACCCGAGCAGGAAGCCGAACGGACGGGGGTAACCCTTTCGATACGCCGCTTCACCGCCCAGCCGCGCGAAAAAGAAACCGACGCCGATCAGGACGGCCACTCCCGCCAGCAAAACCAGGATCCGGAATCCGCTATCCGACATTGGCCAGTCCTCCGTGCGCCGAATCCTCCCGGCTGTACGCGCCGGTCACCAGTTCCATAACCAGCCCGACGAAAAACAGAATCCCGAAAACGAACAGGAACAGCAGGTAGGGGGAGTAATCGTGAAACAGGTGCAACCCGAAATTCTTGTCCGCATACGCGCTGACCAGAATGATGAAAACCATCCGGAAGACGTTCGCCAGCAGCGAGATCGGCAGGGCGCACCAGAACAGAATCCACTTCCACGTCAGATTCAAACGCGAAAGATACGCCGTGATCGCGTGGAGCGCCTTGATCGCCATCAGCGAGTGCAGACCCGAACAGGGGTCGGCCACCATCAGCGACACCAGGTCCCGTTCCGGGTTCGTATGGTCGCTTCCGGGACGCCAGAACTCCATGCTCATTCCCGCTCCGGCGATCTCCACCCCGAACAGACCCGCAATCGCCTTCGACCCGTTATGCGCCAGCAAACGCAACGGAAACGACACGAACTGGTTCACCGCGCCCGGAATCGGCACCATAAACAGAAGATAGGCCAGCGGAAACGATAACTCCCGGAGCCAGGCGGTCCCGGCAAAGTACCAGACCGCCCCCGCCAGAAAGAACGGGATCGACAGCGGCGACGGACCGTTGATATCGAAAAACTTCTCCAACAGGTGCAGAAACAGCGCGCAACCCATCACCGTCAAACCGGCCGGGTGCGACGACAGCGGGAGACGACGCAAACGCTCCCGCCGACCGTACGCCACCGCCCCGGCGATCGGGATCACCAGCCAGCCATGCGTCGCCGACGGATCGGCGTTCCATCGCTGCATCATCCAGAGGAACGTCGGACCGTAAATGCCCAGAAACAGAACCGCCGCCACGGCCATCAGCGGAATCGGCAAGGGCATAGACCGTGCCGACGACGGTTCGCCGAACTCGTCCACGGTCGGGATCGGGGTCGCACTCATCGGAATCCATTCACCTCATTCGTCGCCGGCAATCAGGCCGCCGGACGGAACCGCGCGCACTCAAAGCCGTGTTCATTATCGCCTATTTTGCGGCGAAATTCCTGCACGACGTCACCTATTTCACACCCGGAAACACCCGACGGCTCAGAAAAAGCATCGAATAGCCGCTCCCGTCGTCCTCCGGTAACGGCATCGGCTGAAATCCCCGCATCGCCCCCGCGATTCGCGCCGGATAAAAGACCCGCGCCCGACCGATCAACCGCTCCCGCAGGTCCGCATCGACCTTCGCCGCCACCGTCGTCAGCGAAACCAGCCGGTCGTAGGTCGTGACATACGGTTCCGCCTCCGCATCCTCCGCGTAATCCCTCCGGAGTTTCGAGGTCAACGCCACACCGACGATCGGTTTTCCGAACCGTTCCTCCACCGCCTGAAACGCCCCCGTATCGTTTGGCAGCCAGACCGTCGGAACGTCGCACCGGAACGCCAGGTCCCACGGCGCGTCCGACACCAGCAACCCGATCCTCCGGGTTCGAATCGTCTCCATCTCCGGAGAAACCGTATTCAAATAATAGTAAAGATTCGAATTCACCGTCGCCCGGTTCGGGCGGAAAGGCCACACGACGAACGACCAGAGACCGGGAAGGCAAACGATCGCCACCCACCCGAGAATCGTCACCCGACCGAGCATCAACGGACGGTTCCGCGCCACCGACACCGACACCAGGAAACCGGACGCCAACGCCGCGATGAACGGACCGTAAACCAGCAGGACCGGAGCGATCCGTTCCGGCGGGTGAAAAAAGGCCAGCCCCGCCAAATGCGCCGCCAGACACCCCCCGACCAGCCAGCGAAGCCGGCCCACACGGGCATCCGGAAACCGGATCAGAAAACCGCCCAGAAACAGCGGGAAAAGCCCCACCCCGAGGGTTCCGGGCAGAAGCGAAACGGTTCCCGAAAGGTTGCCCGCCGCCTTCCGCGCCAGTTGCCCGAATCCGCCGTTCGCCAGAAACTGCGGAATCGGCATCGGCAGCGCGGCGCTGCGAAAAACACCCGCCCCCCCGTAAGTGTCCGTGTTCGCCACCAGTTCGTATAACCCCGAATGGTACAG
Organism: Capsulimonadales bacterium; assembly: GCA_033762295.1. Lineage (GTDB taxonomy): Bacteria > Armatimonadota > Armatimonadia > Armatimonadales > Armatimonadaceae > JANRLW01. Next base: position 58,050 of record JANRLW010000089.1, on the reverse strand, counting down.
CGGAAAACCGGTCAGACTCCAGTTCCGGTAGAGCAGCGGAGCCGCCATCACCGCCGCCGCCGCCAGAAAGAGAAGCGGGGCGCGTAGTTCCCTCCCGCCGACACGCCAGACGTAAAACAGGATCGGAGGCAACAAAAGCAACGCGGAGTACAGACTCAAAAACAGCAGACCGAACAAAAAACCCGCCAGCAACACGCCGCCGGGACCGGCACGCCTTCCCGCGCCGGTCTCGGCGGACTCGTCCGACGACGGCGAGTCCAGGGTGAATAGCGCCAGCAGCAACAGGGTGAAAAGGACCGAGGCCAGCGAGATCGCCGTCGGATTCAACGAACGCCGCCACCCGTCCGTTCCGAACGACGCAAACATCAGGGCAGTCGGTACCAACCAGGCCGACAGACCGCTTCGGGCGGGACGAAAGAGCCGGTACGCCAGCAACCCGGCCAGGCCGATCCCCAACGCATGAAACAGCGCCGACAGCATCACCGTTTCCCGGTCCCCCTGGCCGATCGAGGTATGCCGCAACAGCCGGATCGCCGCCGCCGCCGGAAGCCGGAAGAGCGGCGCATGACCGAGGTCCGGTAACGCCCCATCCGGGAACGGTTCCGCGTCATTCGCCAGCAACGGACGAACCACCTGCGTCCCGAAACGCCCGGTCCGCGCCAGGTAACGCGCGGCCTGCACCGTGTCCATCCCCTCCTCGGAAAGGTCGCCCGGTGCGTAATTCCGGAAGACGTGCCAGAGACAGAGCACGCCGACCGCCAGAAAAAGGACCCCCCAAACCAGGGGGAACGGCGGGCGCTCCGATCCGACCGGTGACGTCAGATGGCTCCTCGACGGTTGAACACGCATCCGAACGTCCGGAGCAGAATCTCGCCATCGAGCCACAGCGAACGATGCTCAATGTACAGCATATCGAGCCGCACCCGCTCCGAATACGAGATGTTCGCACGACCGCTCACCTGCCACAATCCCGTCAACCCCGGCTTCACCGCGAGCAAACGGGCCGCATCCGCTCCGTAATGCGCCAGTTCCGGCGGCGTAATCATCCGGGGACCCACCAGGCTCATCTGCCCGCGCAATACGTTCCACAACTGCGGCAGTTCGTCCAGACTGCTCCGGCGCAACGGTCCGCCGATCCTGGTGACACGGGGGTCCCGCCGGAGCTTGTACGCCTTGCGATACTCCCTCATCAGTTCCGGACGGCTCTCCAGTAACTGGTCCGCATTGACCACCATCGTGCGGAACTTGAACGCGTCGAACGTCTCCACCGCCCCCCCGTCCAGCGACTGCCGGGCCAGAACCCGCCGACGATGGAACCCGAAACCGGGCGAATCCAGGCGAACGAGGACATACAGCAGGAGGAACAACGGAGAAAGCACGATCAGCCCGATCAGGGAGCCGAAAATATCCAGCCCGCGCTTCGCCGCCAGATAGACCGGGGAGGCCGGGGCGAATACCGGGTTCAACGGTCCGGCATACGGCTCGCAGACCGGACGAGGGAACATTTCCGGCGAGGTCCGATCGCCCGCAAGATGGGTCGACGGTCCGTTACCCGACCCGCCGGTGCCAATCGCCACCGAAGCCGCGAACAGGCGGGCCGATCCCGGCAGGCAGGACCGCTTCCATCCCACGGAGCGCACGATGATTGAACTTAGATCCACCATTACCCCCGGCTTTTTAACAGGCCCCGGTCTATTGTGACCGTTTCCGCATTCCGATACGCCATTCCCGCACCTGTGAATTCCTTCACTGCCGTCGATGGTCGGCGATCGCCCGCAAATACGACTCCGTGAATCGATCCGCCGCCGTCTCCCAGCGATGGTGCGCCTCGACGTAACGCCGCGCCTCCCGACCCGCACGCTCCGCCATCTCCGGGTCCGAAAGAAACGTCGCGCAGGCGGACGCCAGATCGTCCGCGCTTTCCGCCAGACGCAGCGCCCCGCATTCCACCGCCCCCGGCAAGGCCCGGCCCGCAAGAGGCGTCGCCACCACCGGCCTTCCCATCGCCATCGCCTCCAGCGCCTTGTTCTGTATTCCGACGCTGATCCGCATCGGGCAGATCGCGAAACGCGCCCGCTCCAGAAACGGACGGATATCGTCCACGTACTCCGTCACGGTCACCCCGCCGGTCGACCGAGCCAGCGACTTGATCGCCATCGACGGACCGCTCCCCGCCAGAATCAACGCCAGGTCCGGAAACCGCCGCCGGAGACGAGGCATCAACTCGGTCAGCAGAAAACGCGCGGCGTCCTCGTTCGCCACATAACTCATCTTGCCCGAAAAGATGACCGTCCGCCCCTCCGGACCGCCGTCCCCGTTCGGACGAAAATACCCGAGATCCGTTCCGTTCGGAATGACGTCGATCGCCGACCGTTCCCCCAGACCCGACTGCCGTAAGGCCGCCTCGTCATGACGGGACGTCACCGCCACCCGGTCGAAATGACGGTACGTCCGTGGTTCGTACCACGCCAGTTTTCGCCCCTCCCAGGCCGAAGCCAGCCAGCGCATTCCCTGCGAACGCGCCGTGATCTGCCGACGCAACGCCACGATACAGTCCACCGCATCCAGCACACGGGGCAGTGAACCGAGCGACGACCAGAGGTGCGCCGCCCGCAAATGCTCCACATGCGCCACATCGAACCGTCCGCTTCCCGCCAGGTCCGACAGCAGCCGCGCCATCGGCTCCGAACGAGCATAGGCGCCCCAGAGCGGAACCGGAGTCGGCAGTGACCCCAGGCAGTTCAAAGCGGCCCGCCAGCGCGGGTGCGGCACCACATGGACGCGTTCGCACGCCGACGCCAGTTGCTCCGTCCGCGCCGGGTCGATATGCCCGTCGTCCAACGCTACGACCGTAATACGGTGACCCGCCTCCGCCAGAGAACGAATGATCTGAAAAGACCGGACCCGGATCAGCGACGGAACGTACGGCAGAACAAACAGTATCCGCAACGAGACCTTCATCCTGCCGCCGCTCCGCCCCCGGCCAGACGCGCCCGCAACGCGGACCGTAAATCGCTGCCCACCCGCTGCCAGGAATACCGCGCCTCCGCCAGACGCCGACCGTTCCGCCCCAGTTCCTCCGCCCGGTCCGGCGACCGCAACAGGGAAAGGACCGCCGACGCGAACGCCTCCGGCGTGTCCGCCAGAAGAATATCCCGTTCCGGGGTGACGTCGATCCCCTCCGCGCCCATCGTGGTCGACACGACCGGCAATCCCATGGCCATCGCATTCAATATCTTCACACGCATTCCGCTGCCGGAACGAAGCGGAACGATAAACGCCGCACAGTCCCGCCCGTAAGGACGAACATCCGGCACCGTCCCGGTTACCGTAACACTCTCATCCGCTTTCCCTAATGCGACGATCGACGATACCGGACCGGTTCCGACAATGTTCAGGCGAACGGAGGGAAATTCCGCCTTTATTTTCGGGTAGATCCGCTCGTGGAAGTAGTGGATCGCATCCACATTCGGCGGCCAGTACATGGTTCCGATCGAAAGCAGAGTCCGCGCGTTCGGATCGCGCTCCAGCGGCGAGAAATACCCGGTGTCGATACCGATCGGCACGGAAAAGACCCGGTCGGAACACTCCGGAACCAGAGACCGCAGCGTACGCGCATCCTCCTCCGAAACCGTCACCGTCCAATCCGCCCGCCGAACCGACGCCGTTTCGAACCGCTTCAACCGGAGGCTTTCCGCGCGGGCAAATGCGCGTAGCCAGAACGCGTCCGCCGTTTCCGCATACCGCTCCGGAATCCGGTACTCCACATTATGCTCCCCGAGTACCAGTCGCGCCCGCCCCCGATCCTCCGGGACGAACCCGATCATCGGAAGATGGTCCGCCCAGATCAGGTCGTACCCGCCCCCGGCGATTTCCCGACGGACCGCGCCCGTCATCCCCGCCGCCCGGTCGCGCTCCACCAGAAACGAACGCCCCGTCAAAACCGACGCCGCCGCCGTCCATCCGTCCCGCAAACGATCCCGCCGCAACCGAACCGTCTCCGCTCCGAGACGACAGAACGGCGCGACCTCGGAAAGATACGCACGCTCGCTTTCCCGCCGAATCAGGGAAAGCAGACGAATATCGTAATCCTCCGCCAGGCTCCGCAACAGATAGTACGAACGGATCTGCCCGCCCCCGATCAACGGCCAGGGAAGAAGCTGCGCGAGGAACAACAGCCGGGCGCGCGCCACTAACTCCCCCCCGCCCCGACAATCGCCCGCCGCCAGAAATCGACCGTCCCCTCCGCCATCCGCCGACACGAGTACTCCGCCGCCTGCCGACGTCCCGCCACCCCACGTTCGGCCCGCTCCGTCGGGGACGACAACAAGGCGTCCAGTTCCGTCGCCAGCTGAGCGGGACACTCCGGATCGAAGTAGCGCGGAGCCTCGCCCAGAATCTCCGGCATCACCGGAGCCGAAGAACTCAATACCGGACAACCGGCGCCCATCGCCTCCAGAGGCGGCAACCCGAACCCTTCATGCCGCGATGACCAGACAAAGACCGTCGCCTGCGAATACAGCCGCGACAGGTCGCCATCGCCCGGCGTCACCAGAACGCGAAACCGCTCCGCACGTCCCTCGCGCAGTACCGCCTCGGCCCGGTCCGCCGTCCGGCGATCTCCGCAAACTACCCGAAGTTCCGCTCCCTGCGACCATCGGCGTCGTTCCTCGACCATCGCCCGGTACACCACCTCCGGATTCTTCCGACGGTCCGACGAGGCCATCATCAACACGACGTCGTGGGCGCGGGGCGGACCGTCGAGCGTCCGGGGCGGCGAGATACCGTTGTAAACCACGGTCAGACTCCCCGCCGGAAGCGACAGCGCCCGCGAGAGTTCGGCCGCCGCCCCCTGCGAAACCGTCAGGATACCCTTCGCCCGACGGGCCGAGCGTTCGGTCATCCCGCGCCAGTAGGCGGTCATCGCCCACTGGCGGGCCGTCCGGGACACCCGGAACGACCAGGGATAGAGCCGGACCCCCATCGCGTCGTGGATGGTCACCGTCGCCGCACCCCGGATCCCGAGCGGAAGATAGTTCATCGTGCCGTGGACCAGATCCGGACGATCCCGGCGCACCTGTTCGGCAAAAAGCCGGAAATCCGTCCGCAGACGGCGGCAATCCAGCGTTCGGACCTCTGCGGACTCCGGCAGACAGGCCGCCGCTTCCCCGGTCAGCGGACGATCCGTATAGATCAATAACCGAAACTCCCGCAGACCGTCCCGCTCCCGCTCCGCAAGTCCCGTCAACAGCGAACGTACGTACGTCCGGAACCCTCCCGTCTGCGGGTGGGTCAGCGGGCGAGCGTCCAGGACGATGCGCGGCAAATCCTTCATCCACCCTCCTTCTCCGCCCGCAGAGTAAACTGCAGAACGTGACGCGGAAGCAAATAAGCCAGCCGTTCCTCGTAGATACGATGGTGGGAATTCACCCAGTTCCGCCACCATCGATTCACCGGACCGTCGCCCGGCACCACCAGATGCACCCGTTCCTTCCGAAAACGCGCCGGCGAATACTCGAACCCCGAAACCGCCGTCCCCGCGACGTAGTAATCGAACGAACGCGTGGTGAACGCATGGACATGGGTCGGATCGGTGTGATAATGAACGCTCGTAAAATACGGCACCTCGACAAAGAGCAGGCCGCCCGGCTTCAGGATGCGATGCAGTTCGGTCGTCGCCTCCACAAGATGGGTCACATGTTCCAGAACGTGCAGGCAGACGATCAGGTCGAACCGGTCGTCCGCAATCGGGAACGGGGTCCGGTTCAGATCGTGCAAAATATCCGGACGGAACCGCGCATTCCGGTCCAGGGTCGTCGAATGGGGAAACAGTCGGTTCGGACCGCACCCGACCTCCAGAATCCGCCAGTCCTCACCGATTTCGATCTCCGGTAACTGAGGGTGTCTCACCGTGACCGACCGCTCCGCAGCAACGACGCCCGATGGCGCAGGGTCGCCATCAAACAGGGGGCCAGCGATCCGATCGGCCCGTACCACTTGCGGTAAAATCGTAATCGCGACCGGTACATTCGATCCCGCGTCCGCTCCGGCACCAGACGACTGCTGCCACCCCCCAGGTGGGTCACCGTCACCGACGGAACGCACAGCGTCTCATAACCCGCCGCCCGAAACCGGTAACACCAGTCCGTCTCCTCCGTATACATGAAATACCCCTCGTCCAGCAGGCCGACCTGCCTCAGCGCCGAAGACCGCACCAGAAGACAGGCCCCGCCGACCCAGTCCGCCACAAACGGTTTCATCCGGGAACGACGCTCGGGGTCGGCAAAATCGACGAGCGGATACGGCGATTGCGAAAGATCGTGCCGCCCGGACCACTCGAACGCCGCCCCGGGAAAACGCGCCCAGCAGAACTGCGGTGACCCGTCTTCGTTTAAAAGGAGCGGCCCGCACGCCGCCACCCTCGGAGACGCCTCCGCGACCTCTACCAGTTGCCGTAACGTGCCCGCCGGGACGATCGTATCCGGATTCAAAAGCAGACAGTACCGCGCGTCCGCCTGCCGTAACGCCCGATTGTTCGCCCGCGCGAACCCCAGGTTCTCCCCGGTCTGCAGCAATCGCACGTCCGGAAAAAAGGTCCGCACCATCGCCGCACTGCCGTCGCCGGAAGCGTTATCCACGACAAACACCTCCGTCCCCCCATCGACATTCCCCGCGAAAAGCGACCGAAGGCAGTTCTCCAGCAATGGGCGAGTGTTCCACGAAACGACGATCACCGCCAGGGTCGCCCCGCCGTCCCTTCCGTCCCTCCCCTCACTCCCCATCGTCCGGGCCGCTCCAACCCGATCCCCGCCTCCAACGCGCCGCGACCGGCGCTTCCTCCTCCACGGACCGTTCCTCCGACCCCCCATACACCTGCCCCATCGCCATGGTCACCCCGATCGCCAGCCACGTATAGACACAGTTGCCGAACGACGTCAGTCCCCCGTTGTGGTAGGTCGGAAACAGATAGTCCCCGATGCTCGCCGAAAAGAACGTGCCGACGCACGCCGCCGCCACGCCCAGGACGTACGTCCGCTGCCACGACCCCGCCTCGAACCGGCGAACGTACCCGAACATCATCCGACACGCCCCGAACAGAATCGCCAGCAGAGCCGCCAGACCCGGCCAACCCGTCTCCGCCAGCGCCTGCGTATAGGTCCCGTGCGCCGACGTAAATGTCGTCGTGTTCCACACCTCGGGCCGACCGAAGTAATGGTTGTACGCCCGGTAATTCCCCGGTCCGATCCCGAACGGAAACCGCTCGGCGTACAGAAACGCGCCTTTTAACATCCGGAGCCGGTCGTTATCGAAGGCCGAATACTCACGCCCGCGATCCGGTCCCGACGGCTTCAGGAACTTGCCGTAGAAATTCTTCTCGTACACCTCCGAATAGAAATACACCGGATGGATTGCCACCACCAGGAATAACACCGCCACACCCGCCACCAGTAGACGACGATTCAGATGCCAGCAGACGATCACGAGGGCGATCAACGCCGCCGCCCACCCGGAAACCCAATCCGTTCCCTTCAGAAAATACGTCGCGACAATCGAAAGCGCGACCCCGCCCGCCGCCAGACGCATCCCCGTCCGCAACCGGCCCGGGTCCGACAGGGAAAACGCCGCCAGCACCGACATGCTGATGATCTGGGGGAAGACCGTAAACAGCGACGAGGAAAGAAAACCGAACAGGCCCGAAAAGGTCAGCAGACCGGGAACCAGTATCGCCGCCGCGCCGAAGGGCAACGCCCGACCGCGCAGCCGCGCCCCGACCATCAACAGACCCCCGAGCGCCAGAAATCGGGTCGCCAGTTCCAGAGCGTTCACCGGAACCGCCGTCTTCATCGAAAACTGCGTCACCGCCTCGTTCGGAAACAAAAGAGCCAGAACCGTCGACAGAACGCAGACCGCAAGATACGCCGCGATCGGTACGAAAAGGGGTGCGCGACCTTCCGAACGGCCTCCCCGCAGCACGAGGTCGATCGCCCGGAGAACGAGCAAAACCGTCAGCCCCGCCTGGCTGATAAAAAGACTCTTGGAACCGCCGCCCGATTGCCCCTCCGCCACCGACGGAGTGCCGACCGCGATCCAGCAAACCAGAAAGAAGCCGACGATCAGCCAGGAAAACAGGCTGTCCACCCGCCCACGATGATAAGCGATCACCAGGATCGCCAGCACCGCCGACGCGACCGCCGCCACCGCCAGCCAGCCGACCGACCCGCCGCCACGCGCCATCGAGAGTACGCCGGTTCCGATGAGAAAACCGGTCAGCAAGACCAGGATCAGGTAGAACGCCCGACGCTGCAACTCGAGGCTCGTCAGGTCCGGGGTCGCCCGCCGCCCCTCCGCGCCTTCCCCCACCTCGTACTCCCTCAATCTGCCCTCCGGGCGCACAGACGGTCCAACGCGTCCGCCAGCACACCCCCTGAAATCCGCCAGTCGTACCGTTCGCTCACCCGTTCACGCCCGTTCGCGGCCAGTTCCGCCGACAGAATCGGGTCCGTCAATACACGGATCACACCGTTCGCGAACGCCTCCTCGGTATCGGCGACCAGAAGATGCCGGCCGGACTCCACCGCGAGGCCGGTCGCGCCGATCGTCGTCGAAACCACCGGGACCTGAGCCGCGAACGCCTCCAGTATCTTTAAACGGGTCCCGCCGCCGACGCGCAAAGGAATGACCGCCGCCATCGAACGCCTCAGGATCGGCTTCGGATCTTCCAGATAGCCGGTCAGAACGATCCGCCGGTCATCCTTTAGACCCGCGATATCCTCCGATCCGTAACGCCCCGTCACCACCAGATGCGCCTCCGGAACTCTCGCCGCGATCCGCGGGAGGATCGCTTCCGCAAACCAGTGTACCGCGTCCCGATTCGGTCCGTACGTCATCGCGCCCGGATGAATCAACTGCCCGGGAATCCGCTCGGTCGACGGACGATCGGGGTACGCCGCAACATCGGTCCCGTTCGGCACGATCAGGATCGGAACCGATGGACCTGCCACCCGGCGAACCGCCTCTGCCTCCGCCTCCGATACCGCCGTCACCAGGTCGTACCGTGCCAGACGCTTCGACCAGTAAGCCGCGCCTTTCCGGTAGGTGGCGTAACGCCGAAGACGTTCCTGCCAGCCCGCCGCGCTTCGGAACGCCCGCTCCGGTCCCGAAAACTCCGCCTGATCCAGAATCACCGGTATGCCCGGCGGCAACGTCCCGAGATAGGCGTCCGCACCGATCTCCATCGCCAGGATCGCGTCGGTCGGAAAGGCCAGTTGCCGGTGAACCGCTTCCGCAAAGGCGGGATTACGTGTCTCCGCGATCGAACGAGGCGTCGACGTCAGCCAGCCGCCGAACCGACCGCCCGGTCCGCGCCGCGCCGGATCGTACCAGACCCAGGGAACCGGAACCGTCACCGGACAGATCGCCCGTAACTCCGACGGAATTCCGCGAGAAACGGACTCGCGGACATCCTCCTGCACCCCGGCGACCAGCCGGATCACGAAACCGCGCTCCCGTAAATCCCGCAGAAGATGAAACACCCGCAAGCGGGAACCGTTGTCCGCAGGGTACGGCCACCACGGTGAAACGCACAACAGATGCCGCTCCGTCAACCGCCATCACTCCTCACGCCGCGACCGAAGCGCCTGCCGGTAAATCTCCACCAGTTCGTTCACGTGCTCCTCCTCGAAAATCGGCGGACGAATCCCCGCGCGAAGGTTCGTATGCAGGCCCGGCTCGTCCGCAATACGACGAACGCATTCCGCCAGCGCCCCGGCATCCCCGACCGGAAACAACAGCCCGTCCACTCCTTCCCGTACCGACTCCTTCATGCCGCCGATCGCCGAAGCGATCACCGGTCGCTTACGCGCGAACGCTTCGCGTATCACCAGCGGCGCGTTCTCGTACCACAGCGACGGAACGATCAGCACATCGAACGAACGAAAGACCCGGTCCGTCTCCTCCCGACCATACCTGCCCTCCACCACGACGTTCGACGGCAACGGACCGTCCGGCGGTTTACCGAAAAGCAACAGCCGAACCGGTCGCCCTTCCAACCGTCGAAACGCCTCCACCGCCACCGCTCCGCCCTTCAGCGGGTGGGTCGCGATCAGGCCGAAACGCAGGACGCCGTCCGCCGAACGTGGCGAATCCCCCGTTCCGTCCGTCGGCTTCGCGACGCCGTTATCGAGAACGCGCAGGCGCGGACCCGAGATTCCCTTCGCCGCCAGATTCTCCGCGACCCACCGCGACGGACTGATCGCGATGTCGACGGAACGAAGACTCCGCTCCGAATTACGCGGCCAGTTTTCCAGTTCGTCGATGTACGGATGGAGATCGGTCAGAACCCGAAGCCCGGGCGTGCGCATCAACGTCGCCAGCGTCGCAGCCGGTAGAACGCGCGACTTGCGCCCGCCCCAGAGACACGGAAGACAGTTCGATCCCGCCACCCGATCGCAGATCGCACCCGTATGGTCTACCCGGAGCACCGTCGGGCAGTCGAACCAGAAGTCGTGGATCGTCAGAACCACCGCCGCCCCCGCACGCTTCGCCTGTGCCGGAAAGTCGATCGAATGGTAGAGCAAATGCTGAAAGTGAACGACGTCCGGTCGGGTCCGCTCCAGAAACGCCGCGAAACGATCGCTCTGCAACAGCCGAAGCCGCCGTTCCGTTCGCAGTTCCCCGCCGCCACGGTGGCTCTCCGTCACTTCGATACCGTCGCCGAACCGATGATCCGTCTCCTCAAATCCTTCCGGGACGTCCGTGCGAGTGCCGCGGGCATACAGGCAAACCGAATGACCTCGCTTGGCCAGCGCCTTTCCCACCAGAACCGTATAGTTTTCCACGCCCCCCCAGCCGTTCGGCGGAAGATAATGCGCTACCAGCGCGATTTTGATCGACATATCCCTCCGTTCCATCCGTCAAGCCGCGACCTCGCGGTACAAACGGCGATGCTCGTCCGCACACCGTTTCCAGGTGAAAAGGGCCGCCCGCTCCCTCCCACGACGGCGCAGTTCCCACGCCAGCTCCGGTTCCGTCAACAGCCGAACCATCGCCTCCGCCATCCCCGCCGAAGAGTTCGGGTCGAACAACAGCGCGGCATCCCCGGCGACCTCCGGCAACGCCGACACATCGGAAGTCGCCACCGGCGCACCCATCGCCATCGCTTCGACCACCGGCAATCCGAAGCCTTCATAGAGTGATGGGTAGACGAAGGATGTGCAGTTTTGCATCAACCATGCCAGATCACGGTCCGCAACATATCCCGTGATCACGACCCGATCCCCGATGCCCGCACGCCGAATCGCCTCCTCGATCGCCGATGCGCCGTGCAAACGCGCCCCCGTCAGGACCAGACAAACATCCGAAAACTCCGCCCGCCGTACCACGCTCGAAAATGCCTCGATCAGACGCGGCACATTTTTCCTCGGTTCGAGCGATCCGACGCAGAGCACGAAACGTCGCCCTTCCAACCCGTATCGGTCCTGACGGGACGGATCGGCGGACAGCGACGGATCGGCGGAAAACGTTCGAACCCCCAGCGGGATCGCCCGGACGCGAGACGGGGCGACGCCCAGGTAACGAACGATATCCTCGCGCGCCGACTCCGAATCCGTCACCACCATATCGGCTCGATCCCGCGCAAACCGGAACACCCGCTCCCACTCCCGAATATTGACCCGATGATGCGCCTCCGGAAAGAAACGGGTCGTCAGATCGTAGATCGTCACGATATTCCGCCGGGCGCGACCCGACGAAATCCGCAGAATCGCCGTGTGATGGAACACATCCACCCGTGGCACCCTCCCCGACGAAAGGAGATTCCCGAGCGGAAGCAACAAACGCCCGTCCACCACGCTCCGAAAACGGCCCTGACCGAAACCGGGAAACCGCGAACCCAGCCGCAGGTCCGTCATCGGAACCACCTCCGCCGTTCCCGGAAGGTCGAACCCCCGGGCGCGAACCCAACCCGTCAGGTCCGAACCGGCCGGACTGCCCGCCAGCACCCACCGCTCCTCGCCCGGCGACGCGAAATACTCGCGGAGCAGCGACTCCACAGACAACGGAATACCCGTCAGCGCGGCGTCCGCCAGCGACGACACATCGATCCCGACCCGGATCGCCGTCAATCGTTCTCCTTCACCCCGGTAACCAGCCGCCAGGGCAGAATCGGTCCTACCACCCCGAGCCGGCCGTCGTTCGGCAGCGAGACATGCGTACCGGAATTCTCCAGACGAAACCGGACGATATCCGCCAGATGATCGAACCCGACGACATTCGGAACGAAGGAATCGCAGCACAGCGAATACTCGCCCGGCAGCAGCAGATTCCCCGGAATCTCCGTCGATAGCCGGTGAACCCCCACCGGAATCCGGAACGCCGCCGCAGGAACGTCCGCCGTCGTCGTAGTCATCACGTTCACGCCCTCCGGATTCACCAGCCGGAAGTTCACCTGCGTACCCGGAATCTCGCCGGTCGCCCGGACATCCGCCTCGATCACGAACGCCTGCCCGGTCGGGATTACACCCCTCACCTTCCCGCTCGCGTCGCGGATACGGACCCTCATCAAATAGACGCCCGGAATCGTGGAAAGGGGGAAATTGCGAATCCACTCCCCGTTCGCATCGCCCGCCGCCGCCAGATACGCCTCGATAACCGCACGGATCGGCCCTTGGGACGCCACCCGCCCCTCCCGCAAAAGAATTCCCTCGTCACATAAAGTCCGAACCGTCGCCAGGTTGTGCGATACCACGATCACCGTCCGACCGGCCCCGTGCGAGACCTCCTGCATCTTGCCGACACACTTTTTCTGAAACTCCGCGTCCCCGACCGCCAGTACCTCGTCGACGATCAGAATCTCCGGTTCCAGATGCGCGGCGACCGCGAACGCCAGACGAACGTACATGCCCGACGAATACCGCTTCACCGGCAGGTCCAGAAACGCTTCCGTTCCGGCGAATTCGACGATCGCCTCGAACCGACGCGCGATCTCGCGCCGCGTCATGCCCAGAATCGCGCCGTTCAGGAAAATATTCTCACGGCCCGTCAACTCCGGATGAAACCCCGTTCCGACCTCGAGCAGACTGCCCACCCGACCGTACAGGTCGATTCGCCCGGACGTCGGCTCCGTGATCCGTGACAGCAGCTTCAACAGCGTCGATTTCCCCGCCCCGTTGCGGCCGATGATCCCGACGACCGTTCCTTCACGAATCTCGAACGACACGTCCCGCAACGCGTGAAACGTCTCCGCGCGGGCCGCGCGCCCGGTCACCCGCGCCAGCACCGTTTCCGCCAGAGTTCCCGGATGCGACCCGGTCGGCGTGATCCGGTACGTCTTGCCCAGCCCGCGCACCGATACCGCCGTTTCAGATGACATCCGCGAAACTCCGCTCCTGCTGACGGAACACGAACACGCCCACCAAAAATACGACGACCGATACGCCGGCCGAGTATCCCGCCCAACCCCACGGCAGATCCCCGCCAAGCCACGACCAGCGAAACCCCTCGATCAGGACAGCCACCGGGTTCAAAAGAAAATAGGTCGTCTGCAGCGAGTCCGGCACATGGCGACGCAGGTCCGACAGCATCCAGCCCGTCGGCGACCCCAGCAGGAGAAACTGCACGATCACCGGCAGAATCTGGATCACATCCCGATAACGGACCATCACCGCGGCCGCCATCAGCCCGATCCCGCTCGACAGCAGCAGCAAAAGCGCGATCCAGACCGGCAACGACAGCAAAGAAAGGCCCGCCAGCCGCCCCGGAACCCCCAGCACCGTGACGAGGACCGCGATGACCGCAACGCCGACCCCCAGGTCGATCAGCGAGGAACCGATCGTCGACAGCGGCAACACCAGACGCGGGAAAAATACCTTGGAGATTAACGCGGCATTCTGCACCAGGCTGTTCGCCATTTTCGTCAGCGTCCCGGCGAACAACGCCCACCCCACCTGCCCGATCAACACCGGCACGAAATACGGAACGTCCGACCGCGTCGACGCCAGACCCGCCACCTGCCCGAACACGAACGTCAATATCGCCGCGCCCGTCAGCGGTTGCAAAAGGACCCAGATCGCTCCGAGCGCCGTCTGCCGGTAACGCAGACGGATATCCCGACCTGAAAGCGTCAGCCAGAGATCGCGGTACTCCCAGAGATCGCCCAGCCGCAACGCCGCGAACCCGCGACCCGGAAGTATCGTACGATGGACCCTCGAACGCGACGGAGACGGCATCAAAGGGGCTGCTGTCGCCACCAGGCCAGCGTTTCCTCCAGCATCGCCGATAGATCGATCTCCGGACGCCAGCCCGTCAACGACCTCAGAAGCTCCGGATCGCCGATGCATTCCGCAAGATCCGAAGGACGCATCCGCGACGGGTCCGTTTCCTGACCGACCGCGACGGTCGACAAATCGATCAGACGGTCCAGAAGCGAACCGACCGAAACCGCTACGCCCGAGGCCACATTCACGATGCGCCAGTTCGGCATCGTTTCCGAATCCATCAGCAGGCGGTACGCACGAACCACGTCACCCACGTAAAGAAAGTCCCGGAGCGCATCCAGATTCCCGTGTTTGACCGTCGGTGGCTCCAGACCGCGCTCGATCCGGGCGATCTGCCGGGCGAACGCCGGAACGACGAAATCCGCCCCCTGACGCGGACCGGTGTGGTTGAACGAACGCGTGACCAGAAGCGAAAGCGGACCCGTCCCCGCAAACCCCTGCGCCATCTCCTCCATCGCCCGCTTCGATTCGGCATAGGGACCGTGCGGTGCAGGTGGGTCCGACTCCCGCGCCGCACGACCGGGAGCCGTCTGCCCGTAAACATACCCCGACGACGCCAGCAGAACGCGACACGGACCGCCCGCCGCCGTCAATGCCTCCAGGAGACGACGGGTTCCGTCGACGTTCGCCCGGAAGATCGCCTCACGGTCGGTTCCCGCGCCCGAAGCGTAGCCCGCCAGATGAAACACCCGGTCCGGACGCGCCAATTCCACCATTTCCCGCAGGCCGGCGGAATCGAGCAGATCGACCGGGCGAACGATCGTCCCCGCCGGCAGGTCCCCCGCGCGGACCGCCCGATGCGACGTCCCGAAAAGCGTCGCCCCCGGAGTCGTGCGCGCGATCTCCTGCGCCAGCCAACCCCCGACAAATCCGGTCGCCCCCGTTATCAAAATGCGCAAACGGCACCTCGCCTCTCGGTTGTCGCGATCTCAGGAACGCTGCGCCGTCAGCCGCGCGACGTCCGCATCCACCATCATCCGCACCAGTTCGGCGAACGACGTCTTCGGCTCCCAGCCCAGTTCCGTCTTCGCCTTGGTCGGATCGCCGATCAACAGATCCACCTCCGCCGGTCGGATGAACGCCGGGTCGATCACCACGTGCTTCTCCCAGTCCAGCCCGACACGGTCAAACGCGATTTGCACCAGTTCCCGCACCGTATGCGTCTCGCCCATCGCCACCACATAGTCGTCCGGCGTGTCCTGCTGCAGCATCCGCCACATCGCCTCGACGTAATCGCCCGCGAATCCCCAGTCCCGCTGCGCGTCCAGATTGCCCAGCCGCAGTTCGGTCGCCATACCGAGCTTGATCCGCGCCACACCGTCCGTTACCTTCCGGGTGACGAACTCCAGGCCGCGCCGCGGCGATTCATGGTTGAAAAGAATGCCCGAACAGGCGAACAAATTGTAGGATTCACGGTAGTTCACCGTGATGTAATGGCCGTACACCTTCGCCACCCCGTACGGCGAACGGGGATAAAACGGCGTCGTCTCCCGCTGCGGAACCTCCAGCACCTTGCCGAACATCTCCGACGAGGACGCCTGGTAGAACCGGATCGACGGCTCGACCGCCCGGATCGCCTCCAGAACCTTCGTCACGCCGACCGCCGTAAACTCCGCCGTCAGCACCGGCTGCGCCCACGACGTCGGTACGAACGATTGCGCCGCCAGATTGTACACCTCGCTCGGCTGCGCCTTCCGAATCGCTTCGATCAGCGAATACTGGTCCAGAAGGTCCGCCTGAAGAAGCTGAACCTTCCCCGTCAGATGCGCGATCCGCTCGAAATTCTCCGTGGACGCCCGACGAACGATCCCGTAAACGGTATAGCCCTTGCTCAGAAGCAGCTCGGCAAGATACGAACCATCCTGCCCCGTCACTCCCGTAATCAGCGCCGTCTTTCCTGTATGTGTCAAAACATCACTCCTTGTTCGCCCGCGATCAGGTCGCGTTCAGACGAACTCCGCGAAATGGGGCTCCTGCCGCTTGAAGACGACATACCCGATACCGAACACCAGAACGGACGTCAAGCCCGCCAGTAGAATATACGGAATCAGCGGCTCCACCGGACCGAACTCCGAAAACGTCGCCCGACGGGACGCCTCGATTATGACCGCCATCGGATTCAACAGGTACAGCCGGTAAAACCAGGGATGCGATTCCACACGCGACAGCGGATACAGGTTCGGCACCAGATAGATCATCAACCCCAGCGCCAGCTGCACCAGATACCGAACATCCCGGTAAAACAGGTTCGCCGCCGAAGTCAGCAGACCCAACCCCGTCGTGAACAACACCTGGATCAGTAAAAGCGGAATCACCAGCCAGATTCCCGGACCCGGAAACACCCGGTAGATCACCATAAACGGAATCAAACCCACCAGACCGAACGCAAAATCGAAAAGCTTGCTCGCCACCGCCGAAACCGGAAACACCTCCCGAGGGAAATACACCTTCGTAATCAAACTCAGGTGGGAAACCAGCCCCTCCGTCGCCGTCATCAGACCCGTGGCGAACAACTGCCAGAAGAGAACGCCCATGTACGCCTGAAGGGCGAACAGCCCCGGCGACGATGCCTGCCCAAGGAAAAAACCGCCCACCAGCGTGTAGATCAACGCCAGCATCAACGGATGAAATACCGCCCACGCATAACCGAGCGCAGATTGTTTGTAACGTGCGCGGACATCCCGAAGAATCAGGTTTTCCACCAGTTCCCGGTGTGTCGTCACACTGGCAAATACGGAACGCGAAAGTACGGACACGTAACGAAATTCCCCGGACCGAAGGAATAACGGCTCACTGTCGGCAAAAGTCAACCGTTTTCGAACCACCATCGGAACGATCGCGCCTATTATACCCGATGCCGACGACCGTCAAGCCGAATTCTCCCACCGATAAATCCCCCGGATCGACCACCGACTAACCTGTTAAATATACCTGCAATATCCGCAGGTGCCAGCCGACAATAAGGGTATACTTGAAATGATGCCTTCGGATTGGCCCCGTTTTTGCAGGTTCTACCAGAAACGGAACCCTTGATCGGTTTTACCCGGACAAACGAACAGGAGCATATCGCCCGCATGCCGCGCACTCTCCATACCTACACCGTCACCCCTGATCTGCCCGAACGACTCGCCGCCCTTCGGGAACTCGCCTATAATCTGCGCTGGTCCTGGGATCATTCCACGACCCAGCTCTTCCGAGAGGTCGACCCGGCGAACTGGGAAACGTCCGGACATAACCCGGCCAAACTTCTCGGCCTCGTCTCCCGGAAACGACTGGACGATCTGACCGCAGACCAGGATTTCCTCGGACAACTCGATGCCGTTCATGCCGAATTTCAACGCTACCTCAACGCCGAAACCTGGTGGACCCGCCACCACGGCGATCGCTTCCCCGCCGACTTCCGAATCGGCTACTTCTCCGCCGAGTTCGGCATCACCGAATCCCTCCCCATCTACTCCGGTGGCCTCGGCGTCCTCGCCGGTGACCACCTCAAATCCGCCTCCGACCTCGGACTCCCGCTCGTCGGCGTCGGTTTCCTCTACCAGAAAGGCTACTTCCGGCAGGCGCTCAATGCCGACGGCTGGCAGATCGAAAACTACCCGACTACCGATTTCTACTCCCTTCCGATCCTCCCCACCTACCAGAACGGAAACCGTGAGGGCGGACCGGTCAAAGTTCAGGTACGTTTCCCCGGACGCATGGTGACCGCACAGGTCTGGAAAGCCCAGGTCGGACGCGTCTCCCTCTTCCTCCTCGATACCAACCTGCCTGAGAACACCGAGGCGGACCGCTTTATCGCCGGAAACCTCTACGGCGGAGATAACGAAACCCGGATTCAACAGGAGATCGTTCTCGGTATCGGCGGCATTCATGCCCTCGCCGCCATGGGCGTCCGACCCACCGTCTGCCACATGAACGAAGGACACTCCGCCTTCCTCGCGCTCGAACGCGTCCGACGCCTGGTGCACGAACGCGGACTCACCTTCGCCGAAGCCGTAGAAGCCGCCGCCGCCGGGAACCTGTTTACCACCCACACCCCCGTCCCCGCAGGGTTTGACAAGTTCCCGCCCGATCTCATGTACCGCTACTTCGAAAGCTATCTGAACGATGTCCACATCCCGTTCGAGGACCTGATGGCCCGCGGACGAGAAAACCGCAACAATCCGAGCGAACCGCTCAACATGGCGATCCTCGCCGGCCGCAACGCCCGATACATCAACGGCGTATCCAAACTCCACGGCGAAGTCTCCCGCAAGATGGTCGAACCCGTCTACCCCGGTATCCCGCTCGATGAAGTCCCGGTCGGAAGCGTGACCAACGGCATCCATACCCGCACCTTCCTCTCCTCCGAAATGACCGAACTGCTCGACTCCTACCTCGGATCGCCGACCTCCGATAACCTCGCGCAGCCCGACTACTGGGCCGGAGTCAAGGACGTCCCGGACTTCGAACTGTGGACCGTGCGCGAACGACGACGACACCGACTCGTCGAATGGGCACGCCAGTACCAGGTCAAACGCCTCGAACGGCGCGGGGCCGCCGAACGCGAAGTCGCCGAAGCCCTCGAAATCCTCGACCCCGGAATCCTTACCATCGGGTTCGCCCGCCGTTTCGCCACCTACAAACGCGGAGACCTGCTCCTCCGGGATGTCGACCGGCTCAAAAGGATGCTCAATCACCCGACCCGACCCGTTCAGTTCGTCTTCGCCGGCAAGGCCCACCCGCGCGATGAAGAAGGCAAACGACTGATCCAGCACATCGTCCACTTCTCCCGCGACCCCGAGATTCGACGACGCATCGTCTTCCTCGAGGATTATGATATGGCGATGGCCCGGTACCTCGTTCAGGGCGTCGATGTCTGGCTCAATAACCCCCGCCGCCCCATGGAAGCCTCCGGCACCTCCGGAATGAAAGTCGTCGCCAACGGCGGACTCAACTTCTCCATCCTCGACGGTTGGTGGGCCGAAGCCTACGAACCCGGCGTCGGCTGGGAGATCGGACGCGGCGAGGAGTACGACGACTACGGATACCAGGACCACGTCGAAGCGCACGATGTCTACGATACCCTCGAAAGAGAGATCATTCCCCTCTTCTACGAACGGAATCAGGACGGACTGCCCACCGGATGGATCGCCAAGATCAAAACATCCATGATGCGGCTCGCCCCCGTTTACAACACCACCCGCATGGTCCGCGAATACGCCGAAACCTATTACGTCCCCGCCGCCGAACGGGCGCGACTGCTCGCCGAAAACGACTTCGCCCGCACCAAAGCCCTCGTTCAGTGGAAACGTCGCGTGCAATCCTCCTGGCATGAGATCCGGATCGAATCGGTCCGGGCCGAAACCGAACACCTGCGCGCCGGAGACCGCGTACCCGTCCATGCACGAGTTCACCTGGGCGCGTCCCTCAACCCGGAGGACGTCGCGGTTCAGTTGTACACCGGACGAATCGACGCCGACCGTAACCTCAATGCGGCTACCGCCGTTCCCATGACCCTCGATAATTCCGTCGGCGGAGGCGTACACCTCTATTCCGGCTTCCTGCCCTCCGAAATCAGCGGCCAGCACGGATTCACCGTCCGCGTCCTTCCCGCCAACGCCGACGCCGTCCTGCCTCAGGAACTGCCCCTCATCACCTGGGAGTAGAACGGCCACCCGGCACACGCAAGCAAGGGGTCGACATTGTCGACCCCTTGTCCGCTTTGATCCCCGAAAAATTTAACACAAAGTTAATCTACCGAAGCTGCGAACGCGTTATAATGCCGGATGAACTCCGTTCATACCATTTTTTAACCGCTAGGATACTGTAATGCGCAAGCAAAACGCTTTCACTCTGATCGAACTGCTCGTGGTTATCGCGATTATCGCCATTCTCGCCGCGATCCTTTTCCCCGTCTTTGCTCAGGCTCGCGAAAAAGCCCGCCAGACCTCCTGCCTCTCCAACAACAAGCAGATCGGCCTCGCGATGATGATGTACGTTCAGGACTACGATGAGCAGTTCCCGAACCAGCCGCGCGGCGCCAACCCGGCCGGCGGTAACTGGCCCGAACTGATCGCCGATATCTGGCCGTTCTACATCGGCAACTACATCTCCGCCGCGCCGTCCGACTGGTCCTCCCCGCGCGGAAATGTCTACGCCTGCCCGAGCAACACCATCATCCGTGGCCTCAGCCAGTCCCAGGTCAACAACGCCCTCGTCCTCGGAATCGATCTCGTCGGACGCTACCGCCTGACCCTGCGAGCCGACGGTACCTATGCCTACCTCGCCAACTACGCCATCAACGACTCCATCGTCGGCGAAACCAACGTCACCGGTCTGGCCGTCTGGGATCGCCCCGCCGAAGCCTACATGATTATGGAAGGACGCGGCGATGGCGACCTCGACTCCAACGATGTCGACGAAGAGGATAACGAAAGCTTCTGCGGCCACAGCAACGGCATGAACATTACCTATGTCGACGGACATGCCAAGTACCTCCGCTGCAACCGTGTCGCCCGAGATGGCTCCGCCTTCAACAACCAGGGGTCCCCGGTCTACTACAACTCCAGCGGCAACGCCTGTCTGCCCTGGCGACCGGCCACCACCCTCAACCCGACCACCAACGACTGCCGACCGTAACCCTACCTCCGCCCCGGATTCTGGCACGAACCGGGGCGGGTCCGTATAATGCGCGGCATGGATGGCCGAACGACCGTACTCGGGGGCGGTTCCTGGGGGACCGCCCTCGCCCTGCTTCTGGCGCAGAACCACCGATCCGTCGCCCTCTGGGACCGAAACGAATCCCAGGTGCACGCCCTGCGTGAACACCGGGAAAACCGTCGATACTTGCCCGGATTCCCGCTACCCGAATCCGTCGCCCCGACCGGCGACCTGAACGAAGCCCTCGCCGGTGCCGAAATGCTCGTCGTCGCCGTGCCCTCGGCCGGCGTCCGAGACGTCCTGACCCGCTGCCTGCCCCTCCCCGATTCCGCCCGATTCCTCGTCCTGGCAGCTAAAGGCCTGGAAGCCGACTCCTGTCTGCTCCCCGCCGAAGTCGCCGAAGACGTCCTGGGAACCGACCGGGTCGCGCCCGATATCGTCGCCCTGTCCGGCCCGAATCTGGCCCTCGAAGTCGCCCGAGGCATCCCGACCGCCGCCGTCGCCGCCTGCCCCGAACGAACCGCCGCCGAACATGTCGCCGACCGCTTCAACGGCCCGACTTATCGGGTCTACACCGGGAACGACCGGATCGGAGTCGAAATCGGGGGAGCCGTCAAAAATGTCCTCGCCATTGCCGCAGGCGTCTCCGACGGACTCGGCTTCGGAGAGAATACCAAGGCCGCCCTGCTAACTCGCGGGCTCGCGGAAATGACCCGCTTCGGCGTCGCTCTCGGAGCGGACGCCGAAACCTTCTTCGGACTGGCCGGCGTCGGAGACCTCATGGCCACTGCCGCATCCCGATTGTCCAGAAACTGGCGGGTCGGAGAGGGAATCGCCCGGGGAGAACCACTCGACGATCTGCTGCAACGGCTCGGACAGGTCGCCGAAGGGGTGCCCACCGCCAGGGCGCTGCGCTCGCTCGCCGAACGAAAGGGAGTCGAAATGCCCGTCTGCCGGACCGTCGCCGCGCTTCTGTTCGACGGACTCGCCCCGCGCGAAGCGGTCGCCTCGCTCATGACCCGGTCCCGCAAGGGCGAGTGGTAGGTCGCCCCCCGGACCGCCATCGGATCGACCCTAAATCGATTCCTCGACCACCGGATTCGTCAGCGAACCGATCCCCTCGATCTCGATCGTCACCACGTCGCCGCCCTTCAGCCAGAGCGGTGGCTTACGCGCCATACCGACCCCCGACGGCGTCCCCGTCAGAATCACAGTCCCCGGCGACAGCGTGCAGCTTCCGGAATAAAACTCGATCAATCGAGGAACGTTGAAAATCATGTCCGACGTCGTCGAATCCTGAACCGTTTCGCCGTTCAAGACCGTCCGGATCGAGAGAGCGTTCGGGTCCGGAATCGAGTCGGGGGTGACCAGCGCCGGACCGAGCGGACAGAACGTATCGAAAAATTTCCCCCGACACCACTGCGAACCGCCACGTGTGATCTGCCAGTCGCGCGCCGAAACATCATTCGCGCACGTATAACCCAGAACGTAGTCCAGCGCGTCCTCCGCGCGAACGTTCTTACAGGGCCGCCCGATCACCACCGCCAGTTCGCACTCGAAATCCACCTCGTCGCTGCGCAAAAAACGCGGCAAAACGATCGGTTCGTCCGGGTCCTGCACACTGTTCGGACCCTTGACAAACAACACCGGGTACTCCGGAATCTTCGCGCCCGTCTCCTCCGCGTGCTTCCGGTAGTTCATCCCCGTGCAGAGAATCGCGGTCGGAACGATCGGCGCCAGCACACGCGTGACCTGCGCCACCGCCTCCGTGACGGTGAATTCGCCGAAAAGATCGCCCTCCACCACCCGCGCCGTTCCGTCGCCCCGGTCGGCCGCAAAGCCGACGACACCCATCGCGTCCTGATATCGAATGATTCGCATGACGGCCCCGTTCCGAATCAGCGGTAAAGAAGCGCGGCCCGTTTGATCTCGTACTCCTCCTCGGTCAGCAGGCCGAGACGGTGCGCTTCCGCCAGTCGTTTCAAATCCGCGTGATTCTCCACTTCGTTCAACAGAGCAAGCCGTTTCTCCTCAAATTCCGACTGCGTAATCAGGCCGCGATCGTAGGTTTCCCGCAGCACCTGCAGCTTCCGGGCCGTCTGATGCAAATCCGGTTCCGCCACAACGCCCGGTCCCGATTCGAACGTTCCCGCCGACGGAGTGGGAGCCGCCTGCGAAACCGGCCATGGCGCACGAGGAAGCGTTCGTTTCCGGTCCCAGAGTTGCGTATCGTGGCAGCGAAGCAGATAGTAGTCGAAGTTCCCCATCAACGCCAGGAAGAGCGGAAACAACAGCGTCACCGTGCCGAACGTCGGCGCGACCGTCGTGAAATAAAGCAACGTGTAAAGTAGCCCCTTGGCCCACATCCCTTTGTAAAAGTACCAGAGCGGGCCGAACCAGAACGCCCCCCAGTTCCACGTCGCCGTGAAATGGCCGTTCCGATCCTCAAACCGCCGGAAAAGGTGGGCGTGCGAGTCGACGATCACGTTCTGAATGACCGTCGTTCCCGGCGGAGCCGCCGAATACGTGGGAGCGCCGGTCGTCACCTGCGGCGGCGTCGGAACCCGCATCTCCGCCCGACGCGCCGCCCGCTGACGCTCCTCCTCGCGAACCCGTCCCAGTAACTGCAACACCTCTGCCGGCGTTACCCCCAGAAGCTCCGCCACATCGCCGACCGTCGGACGGTTCGCCGCCGAAACGTCCGCCGACGCGGCCCGACGAACCGATGCCGCCGAACCCAGTCCGGTCCGTTCGTCGTGCAAATCCATGACCCGACGCATCTCCGCCTCCGACAGCGGCGTCCGATCATCAAAATTCTGACCCCTGAAGTTTTGCCCGAGCATGTCGCGTGTCGCTTTCGCTCCCCTTCGCGGAGGCCGAAACGCCCCCTACCCTCTTATACAAAGACACCCGGTCCGCCGTTCCGGTTACGAAGCGTTGCGGTTACGAACCGGTCGGAGGGGACGGACGACGGCGCGGAGCCGGCGACAGCGTCACCAGAGGTTTCGCCTGCGGCGCGGGACGCAAACCCGGACGATGCTCGTTCGGCTTCCCACAACCGCCGCATCCGGCGCACCCCTCCTCGCCGTTCGGTCGAACGCTCCGGACGATATGCCGGAGCAGGAATAGCGATGCGACCAGAACCGCGCCGAGAGTGACCGACTGCTGCCAGTCCCCCGACACCCGGGCGAAAATCCCCATCAACCCCATCCCAGCGCCCTCCCGCCCTGATACACCACAAAGGTGACCACCCAGGCAAGAACCGTCATATAGACCAGCTGGAAGATCGTCCAGTACCAGGAGTTCGTCTCCCGACGAACGACCGCCACCGTACTGATACACTGCATCGCCAGCACATAGTACACCATCAAAGCGACCGCCACGAGCGGCGTGAAAACCCGCCGACCCGTGCGAGGGTCCCGGTCCTCCCGCATCTTGTCCCCGACCGCCGTACTCAGCTTCTCCTCGTCGCTCGCCGTATCCTCGCCGACGTTGTACACCGTCCCCATCGCCGTGACGAACACCTCACGCGCCGCGAACGACGAAATCAGACCGATCCCGATCTTCCAGTCGAAACCCAGAGGTCGGATGACCGGTTCCAGAATCCGCCCCAGACGCCCCGCGTAACTGTGATACAACCGCTCCGACGCCGGAGCCTCCGGAGGCATTTTCGGATACGAGGACAGAAACCAGAGAACGACCGACAGCGACAGAATGACCGTCCCGGCGCGTTTCAAAAACAGCCACGCCCGCTCCAGCATCTGAAAGACGACCGTTCGGAACGACGGCAGACGGTACGGCGGCATCTCCAGCAGGAACGACGGCGGATCGCCCCGCAACAGCGTCCGGTTGAATAACGCTGCCATCGCGAACGCCATGACCGTCCCCAGAGCGTACATCGCGAACAACGTGAGGGTCGGCAACGTCAACCCGACCGAAAAACCGCCGATATGGACGCCGACCACCGTGACCGCCGGAATGAACGCCCCGATCATGACCCCGTAGACCGGCAGACGCGCCGAACAGGACATCAACGGAGCCACCAGAATCGTCAACGTCCGCGCCCGCTGCGAGTCGATCGTCCGCGTCGCCAGAATGCCCGGAATCGCACACGCATACGACGACAACAGAGGAATAAAGGATTTCCCGTGCAAACCGACCCGACTCATCAACCGGTCCATCAGAAACGCGGCCCGCGCCAGATAGCCCGTATCCTCCAGGGTCGATATGAAAAGGAACAACAGAAGAATCTGCGGCAGAAAGACCACCGTGCTTCCGACACCGCCCAGAATGCCGTTGATGATCAAATCCCGAAGGTCCCCCTCCGGCATCCGCGCCGCCACTTCCTGTCCGATCCGGTCCACCCCCGCCTGAATCAGGTCCGCCGGATACGAAGCCCACGAAAACATCGCCTGAAACACCAGGAGCATCACCAGCAGGAAGATCACATACCCCCAGAACCGGTGCAGAAAGACCGCGTCCAGCCGGTCCGAAAGCGAAACCGGCGGCACCGACTCCCGACGCAGGGAACGACTGACCGCACGCCCCACATCCGCGTACCGCGCCTCCGCGATCGCCACCGAAACATCCACCCCCTCCGAAGCGAGACGCATCCGGTCGCCGCGAAGATGCTCCTGGATCGCCGGGGACCAGCGCGGAAGGTGCGCCTCGTCACGCTCCTCCGGCAGTCCCAGAAGCAGCAACGCCTCCGAGAACGCTTCCGTCGGGCGCAGAGGATGGTCCCGCTGGAGCAGGGCCGTTAACTCCGCCACCTCCTCCTCGACCGCCGCCGGAAGCCGCCACTCCCGCGCCGGGGGCGGAGACTGCTCCGGCAGACGGTCCAGGGCGGAATACAGCGCCTCGAAACCCTGACGGCGGGATGCCACCACCGGCACCACCGGAATCCCGAGCGCACGCGACAATGCCTCCGCATCGACGCGAATCCCGTGCTGAAGGGCCGTATCCGTCATGGTCAGCGCGACAATCACCGGCAGCCCGAGATCCGCCAGCTGAGAGGTCAGATAGAGGTTTCGCTCGAGGTTGGACGCATCCACTACATTGAGAATCGCGTCCGGACGGGGAGAATCGCTCCGATACCCCAGCAGAACGTCCCGCGCGATCCGCTCATCCGGCGAATGTGGCGTCAGGGAGTACAGACCCGGAAGATCGATCAGACGAAGGCTGCCCAGACCCGGCAAAACCAGACTGCCCTCTTTTCGCTCGACGGTTACTCCCGGATAGTTGCCGACCTTCTGGCGTAATCCGGTCAGAGCGTTGAAAAGGGTCGTCTTGCCGCTGTTCGGGTTTCCGACCAGGGCCAGAGTGAGGCGTTTCGGCGGGGAGGGGACGGTCGGTGCATCGGATACGGCGGCCGCGCCGCCTGTCACGATTCCGCTCCCGGAGACGGTTCGGCGGACGTGGGATCGGACGCCGTTTCCGAGGGGCGGACCACCATCTTGTTCAACGCCGTCACACAGTTCGCCGCCATCTCCTCCCACGGTCTCCCGCAGGGCGCCGTCCGGTCGTCGTCCGTTTCCACATGAATCGACGCCGCTTCATCCATGCGAAGCGATAGACGATAGGAACGTAGTCGGACCTCCATCGGCCCGCCGAACGCCGCCCGCCGCGAAACCTCCACCTCCGTACCCCGGGTAAAGCCCAGTTCCAGAAGCCGGCAACGATTCGGGCCCGCGACCACACTGACACGACCCTTCTGGCCGCGCCCCAGGCAGTCGAGCGAACACTCCTTCAGACCCAGTGAGCAAACCGGCTCACACTGCATACGCTTCACGGCTAACCTCGCATCCGAACGCGCCAACAGGACTGACAAAACTGAACGATGAAGAGGCGAGAAACAAACTCCCAACCGTTAATTCGGCAATTTCGACTCCGATCCGGAACCCGTTTCGAAAGTCGCCGGGGACGTTACATTGGTGTTAACGATCCGTGAATCCATACTACCGCCCGGACCACGTCACGTCAATAGCTCCGACCAAATTAGTCGGCGATTCCACGTCGATCCGACCATCGACCGCTCGCTCCCCCATAAAACCCTTATACCACGATTCGGGAAAGCGAACATGGGAGTGCGCAACAAAATTCGGCGCGGATTGTCTTCCTTTCAGGAGATATCGGAAATGATGAATTTGGGAAACAGGGGGGCACGGCCAGGGCGCGCGTTCGGTTTCGCCGCGCTCGGTCTTGCCCTGCTCGCACCGACGGCGAAAGCCCAGTCGCCGAACACGCCTTCCGCCGCCGGACCGGCCCCGGCAACGAAAGCGAACAAAGCGAGCGAAACCGGCAAAGCCGACCAGACAGGCAAAGCCGCTAAGACGATGCCGACCGAAAACTGGAAGGATGCGCTGAAACTGCCGATCGCGCCCATGAACGCGGACCGAACGCCGGTCGCCGAACTCCTGCCCGATCTCTCGAAACGCGTCGGTATCCCCATCCTGGCCGACAGCGTCGTTGCCGCGACGCCCGTCACCTTTCGTACCGGAACGCTCACCCTGCCCGAACTGGCCGATGGTATCGCTCGACTGATCCCCGGAACCGTCGTCCGCTGGGTCGCCGTACCGGCCGAAAGCCCGATTCCGGATGCCGACCTGCTAGCGCAGCTCTGTCAGATGCAGGAAGTCACCCTTGCCACCCAAACGCCGACCGGCGATACCCCACGCCGACCGATGCTCGACGTCGCCGGACGACGCCTTTCACCGGAGGAGGCCGCGCCTCTGCTCGCCACTCTGCGCCTGAAACCCGTCCTGCTGCTCAGTAACCCCGGCTCCGAAAACCTCGTCGGCAAATCTGCGCGTCTACAGGCCGAAGGGCTTCGCAACTATATGGCCATGAGCCCGGAGCAACGCCTACGGGCCATCGAACAACAGATCGACAACCTGCTGAACATGGACCCCGAAACGCGAAAAGCCCTGTTCGGACAGATGCAATCCCAGGCGACAGCCGTCATGAAAAAGATCAATGCGCTTGCGCCCGAACAGCGGGCACAGTTTTTCCGTGACCTGACCGGCGGAAAGTTCGACGGGAATGTACCGCCCGCGAAAACGCCCCCGGCCGGGGAGTCGGCCCGGCAACCGCGATAACGCGGGAACGACCGGGCCTGAGGATGAGTCAAAAGGTGTATGTACGATGCGTTTCACTGTCCGAACGCCGATGCCGAATGCGACAAGTGCGGTGCTGGGATCGACGATCCTGGCCGGAGATAACGTCACGATGACCGTTCTGGGTAAGGGAGGAACGAAACCCGTCGCCGCGACCGCCCCCGGCAGCGTCGTCTCCGCCCTGCCGACACGGACCATGCGTGCGCCCGATCCCGACGCACTCCTCGTCCGACAGCATCTCGCCGGAGACCCGAAGGCGTTCGAAGCGCTGTTCCGGAAATACCAGACGCCGATCTTCAATCTGGTCACCCGGATGGTGCGAGGCGAAGACGCCTACGATCTGACGCAGGACGTGTTCCTGAAAGCCTACAAGCACTTGCGCTCCTTTCGCGGAGATGCCAAGTTCTCCACCTGGCTGTTCACTATTGCACGACACACCTGCTTGAACCATTTGCGCCATAAAAACGTTATTGGAGAGGACTCGCTCGACGAGTCCCAGGAGGAACATCCGGGCAACGAACCGATCGACGTCGATATGAACGTCAATCGAATGTGCGAAACGCGGGAACTGCAGCGCGTGGTCGATGATCTGCTGCAAACCATGCCCGCCGAAGCCCGAATGCTATTGATCCTGAGGGACTTCGAACAATTGAGCTACGAGGAGATTTCACAGGTAACCGAATTGTCGATCGTTAATGTCAAATCCAAAATACACCGGGCCCGGCAGGCGTTCAAAAAACGCTTCCAGCCCTATCTCGAACTTCTGGAAGGGGGTGTCGGACGATGAGCAGCGGAAACGACACGAACACGATGCGGTGTCAGGTCGTCCGTGAGGCACTGTCGGACCACATGGAGGGCGGACTCCCACCGTCCCTCCGGCAGAGCGTAACAGGACACTTAAAGGATTGCGACTCCTGCGCGCAGGAGGAACGCGAAATGGCGGCCATGCTCGGTTTTCTTCACCACCGGCTGCCCAAACGCGAACCCGTTCTCGATATCTGGGCCGAAATGGCCCCGAAAATCGCCGCCATACAGGCCGAGGAACGCCTCTCCATCGCGGCGCGACTCCGCCTGCGGGCGGGCAAATTCCTCGGCACCGTCGCTGCCGGGGCCATCATGTTCACTCAGGCGCTCGCCATGACCACCGAAACCCGACTCCGAAAATACCTGCTGGCCGATAACCTCCCGATCGGCGAAGGCGAGGGATACCGTTAACGTCGGCCCGACGGAACAAAGGAGAAGGATCATGACCGTTTACCCGGAATATCGGTTCCGATCCGACCGACGGCTCGCCCACGAGAACGTCGGTCGGACGTTCGCCGCCGCACGCACTCGCCTCGGACGGTGGCTCCTGGCGGTGCTGTGCCTGGTCGGGAGTGCGCTCGCCTGCTTCGCGCAGGAGACCACCGGAACGGCGGCGTCCCCCCCTTTCTGGATTCAGGCGGCCAATACCGTCACCATTCCCTATGTCACTATCGCTCTGCTCGTCGCCGGATGCCTCCTCCTGTTTCATGACCTGCTGACACCCACCACCTGGGGCGTTACCGGCACCCTCGGCGTGATCTGCATGGGCGTCGTTTTCGCCGCCTTCATCGCCACCGGAGACCGCGGATGGGTCGGTGAACTTCTCCTGCTCGCCGGACTGGCCGCCGTTCTCCTCGAAGTCCACGTTTTCCCCGGATTCGGGTCCGCCCTGCTCGGTTTCGTCCTGATGTTCGCCGGGATGTTCCTTTGCCTGGGAGGCACCCGGGACCCCGCTTTCGCTCTCTCGATCACCGCCTTCCTGATTGCCGTCAGCGGACTGGCCTTCCTCGCCTACCTGCCCAAATCGCCCGCCTGGCGGGAACTGCGCATCAAAATGCAACAGCAAGCCCTGGTCAACGGACACGGACTTCCCGAAAGCCCCTTCCTGCCCAGCCTCTCCGACGAAGCGCGGAACGCCGTCGTGACGACCGTGCTGGCCGGACAGACCGGACGTACCCTGACCCCGCTCCGACCGATCGGTGAAGCCGATTTCAATGGCATTCGCGTCCCCGTCGTGACCGAGGGCGACTTCCTCCCCGTCAACACCCCGATCGTCGTCACCGAGGTCGAGGACGGACGGATCGTCGTCGCCGGCGTCAACGAACCGGTTCCGGACCGCGTCTGACGCCAAACCGCGTTTGATCCCGGTCCGGAACGCACGGTCGGCGGATTTACGACGGTCGGTCGGTATACTCTACGTATGCCCGAAACTTCGCTCATCCGACCCGTCATCGTCACCACCTGGCCCTTCGGCAGGGACGCCGCCGAAACCGGATTCCGCCTGCTCGCCGCCGGCGGAACCGCCCTCGATGCCGTCGAACGCGCGGCCAATGTCACCGAACTCGACCCCACAGTCTCCTCCGTCGGGTACGGCGGACTGCCCAATGCCGACGGGGTCGTCGAACTCGATGCCGCGATCATGGACGGAAGAACCCATGCCGCCGGATCGGTCGCCGGACTGACCGGCGTCCGATGCGCCATCTCCGTCGCCCGACGGGTCATGGAACGCACCCCCCATGTCCTCCTCGTCGGCGATAACGCCCGCCGGTTCGCCCAACGCGAAGGATTCCCGGCGGAGGAAACTCTGTCACCCGTCGCCGCCGATGCCTATGCCGACTGGCAACAGCGCAGAAGCGGACCCGAGGTCGCCCACTTCACCCACGGAGAAACCGCCGGCACGCCGGAAGATCACGACACCATCGGACTGTGCGCCCTCGATCGCGACGGCAACCTGGCCGTCGGCTGCACCACCAGCGGGATGGCCTGGAAAGTCCCCGGACGGGTCGGAGACTCGCCCATCATCGGTTCCGGCCTCTACGTCGATAACGCCGTCGGAGCCGTCTCCGCCACCGGCCATGGCGACGAAATGATGAAAGCCTGCCTCGCCTATCGCGCCGTCCTGCTCATGGAACAGGGATTCGATCCCACCGAAGCCTGCGCCGAGGCGATCCGGTACCTCCTTCGCAAACGACCGCCGGAACAGCACGGTCGCTACGGAGCCGCACTCATCGCCCTGCGCAAGGACGGAGCCGTCGGGGCGGCCGCCTCCGAATCCGGGTTCGATCGTGTCCACGGCAAATGGAACTGGTGCGTCGCCACCGACGACGGCGTGACCCTGCGCGAAGGCCCCTACGTCGCCTGATGCCCCCATTTTCGAAACGGTTGCCGGAGAATCTAACAGGGGTTCCTCGTTTGTGGTACACTTGATCCCGGAAACGCTTAATTGGCAAGGGACAGACGCGATTTATGCCCACAGCGGAAATGGCGGAACGGATTCGACAGGTCGTCGAAAGGGTGGAAACGGTCATCGTCGGCAAACGAGAAACCGTCGAACTCTCTGTCGTCGCCCTGCTTTGCAACGGACATCTCCTGATTGAAGATATCCCCGGCGTCGGCAAAACGACCCTCGCGAAAACCCTCGCCCTGTCGCTCGGATGCCTCTTCAAACGGATTCAGTTTAC
Source organism: Capsulimonadales bacterium (assembly GCA_033762295.1). Classification (GTDB taxonomy): domain Bacteria; phylum Armatimonadota; class Armatimonadia; order Armatimonadales; family Armatimonadaceae; genus JANRLW01. The sequence goes on along the minus strand of JANRLW010000089.1, from coordinate 26,535 downwards.
GCCGGACCTCCTCCCCGCCGATATCACCGGCACCTCGATCTACAACCAGAAAACCCAGGACTTCGAATTCCGACCCGGTCCCGTCTTCGCCAATATCATCCTCGCCGACGAAATCAACCGGACCACCGCGAAAACACAGGCCGCATTGCTCGAATGCATGGAGGAACTTCAGGTCACCAGCGACGGTATCACCCACTCCCTGCCACGACCCTTCTTCGTCATCGCCACCCAGAATAATATCGAACACGCCGGAACCTATGCCCTGCCCGAAGCGCAGCTGGACCGGTTCCTGATGCGCGTCGGTATCGGCTACCCGACCCAGGACGACGAACGCAAAATCCTCTCCCTGCAGGTTCATCGCCACCCGATCGAAAACGTTCGGCCGCTCCTCTCCGCTGAGGAACTCGTCGCCCTCCAGGATGCCGTTCGCTCGGTCTTCGTCCACCCGTCGGTTCAGGCATACATCGTCGACATCGTCACCGCCACCCGCAACCACAACCAGATCGAAATCGGAGCCAGCCCGCGCGGATCGCTCGCCCTCCTGCACGCCGCTCAGGCCCACGCCGCCATGCAGGGACGCAACTACGCCCTGCCCGACGACGTCAAAAGCCTCGCTCCCTATGTCCTCGCCCACCGGACCGTCCTCTCACCCGAAGCCAGGGCGCGAGGTATCGCCGATACCGCCGTGATCGGGGACATTTTGAACCGGATTCCCGTACCTGTAGGCATTGCTAAAGAATAGTCGCTGCCCGATGAAAAACAATCGCCGCCTCCTGATCGCCGCACTGATTCTCCTGCTCGGCGTCGCCTCCGCGAGCCTTGCCCGGAACCCCAATGACGCCGTTCAAAAACCGCCGGTCTCGTCCCCCCGTGAGACATCCTACTACGGCGTCTATATGAAGGATAACAAACTCGGATACGTGTCCATGACACGAAACGACCGGGCCGCCTGGAACAACCGTCCGGCCGTCCGCACCGATACCGTCCTCGCAATCGACATGAACGTCATGGGAACCCGGACCGCCATCGAGAGTACCACCACCTCCTACACGGAACCCAAAACCGGACACCCGCTCTATACCGAATCCCGAACCGACTCCGGAGGGGCCGTCTCCGTCGTTAAGGCGTTCTTCACCCGGAACAGCGTCCGCTACGAAGCCGATGTCACCGGATCGATCAAGAAAGACACCCTCTACCTCAAACCCGGTGAAGCCTTCCTCAGTGACCCGACCGGCAGCGGCGGCGATACCCCCCGCGTCGGAATGGTGCTCAAAGGGAAGATGTTCATGGCGGACCCGGTCCTCCTCAAAATCGTCGATTCCGAGATCCGCGTCGTCAGCAAGGAACCCATCGTGGTCGGCGGCCAGACCGTCAGCGCCTACAAAGTCGTCGACAAAAATCCGCTCTCGCCGTCCACCATGTACCTGAACGAAGCCGGGGATATGCTCCGCACCGACAGCATCCTCGGGATGCAGATTCGACGCGAACCCAAAAACGTCGCCCTCGCTCCGGCCGGGAAAAAGACCGAACTCCTCGCCGTCGCCGGTCTGAAACCGTCCGGCGTCGAACTGAAAGACCCTCGACAACTCCGGACCGTCCGTTACGAACTGAGAAACGGACTCAACAAACTGCCCAAGGACGACTCGGTCCAGACCGTCACCTACTCGCCCGATCCCAGCGGCGGCGGTGAGATCGCCACCGTCACCGTGACCGCCCGCCCTCTTCCGGAAACGCCGACCGTGCGTCTGTTCACCGCCCCGAAAGAAGCGCCCGAACACCTCCGCCCCTATCTGGAGTCCACCCTGTTCGTCACCGCCGACCACCCGGAATTCAAAAACCTCGCCCGGAAAATCCTCGCCGGAGAAACCGACGCCGCACGCGCCGCCGCACGCATCTCCGATTATGTCTCCGGAACGATGAAGCCCGATCCCGCCATCAGTAACCTCCGGGCCGCCACCGATCTCCGACGCGACCCGCGCGGCGTCTGCCGTGACTTCACCCTCTTCTTCACCACCATCGCCCGCGCCGCCGGACTCCCGACCAAACAGTGCGTCGGTCTCGCCTATGCCGGCTCGTCGTTCTTCGGACACGCCTGGCCCGAAGTCTGGGTCGGGACCGGACCCGATGGCGTCGACCGCTGGGTCGCCCTCGAACCGACCTGGGGCGTTCCCTACGCCGACGCCACCCACCTCAAACTCTCCGAAGGCGAAATCACCGACTTCTTCACCAATGCCGCCGACCTCGGCCGGTACGAAATCAAAGTCGTGAGCGCCGAATAAACATGGTCCGGGGAACCACCTCCGTCGTCGGCGTGTTCGGATGGCCCGTACGCCACTCCGCCTCACCCGCCATGCACAACGCCGCCTTCGCCGACCTCGGCCTCGACTGGGTCTACGTCCCCTTCGCCGTCGCCCCGAAATCCGTCGGGCAAGCCCTCGAAGGAGTCCGCGCGCTGAATATCGTCGGCGTTAACGTAACCGTCCCGCTCAAGGAACGGGTTCTGCCCTACCTCGACTCCTGCTCCGAATCCGCACGCGCCATCGGTTCCGTCAACACCATCGTGCATCGCGAGGGCCGCCTCCACGGCGAATCCACCGACGGCCCCGGATTCCTCGCCGCGCTCCATCATGCCGGACTGCCCGTCCGACCGCAAACCCGCGCCGTCGTTCTTGGCGCAGGCGGGTCCGCGCGCGCCGTCATCCGCGCCCTCCTCGAAGCCGGAGCGCACGTGATCGTCGCCAACCGCACCCCGAACCGCGCCGCCGACCTCGTACGGGCCGTCACCGACGGACTCCCGGACCCACACATCGACCTTACCGCACTGGAGGAACCCGCCCTCCGGAACGCCCTCGAAAATGCCGACCTTCTGGTTAACACCACCAGTGTCGGCATGGCCCCGCACACCGAGGAGGTCCTGCCCGTACCCGCGACGCTGCCAGGACGACTGCTCGTGGTCGATCTGATCTATAACCCGATCGAAACCCGTCTCCTCCGTCAGGCGCGGGAGTCCGGCTGCCGAACACAGAACGGTATCGAGATGCTGGTTCGACAGGGCGCGATCTCCTTCCGACACTGGACCGGACGCGAGCCGTCCATCGATCGGATGCGCGAAGCCGTTGAGGCCGTCCTCGCCGGCTCGTGAATTCTTTCTCAAACCATGCGGAAACCTGCGCAAAAACCCATTGACGGAAGGCCGCGTTATGGTACGATGGAACAAACCGTCTCACCAATGAGGGTCGGACCGCCGCAACCTGACCACCGGTGACCGCGTCATCCGTATAGAACCCGGACCCCGTCGGGAAAATCCGAAAATAGACAGGGAAGCGACTTAAACATGGAATCTCTTCCGGCCCGATACGAAACCAACACATCGGTAAACGAACGTTTCATCGCGTTTCTGGACCGGGAGTACGCGCCTCGGGACCCGCGGCGCTGGTATCTGATGGCCGCCCTCACCCTCGGGTCCGCCCTGCTGACCGGACTGGTGATCTTTTTCCTGGTGCAGGGAGTCACCGCCGTCTGGCCCCTGATCCCGTTCGGACTCGCCCTCGTCGTCCGCGGAATCATCGGACTGCGCCGGGTGCAACGAACCCAGGTCCGCTTCCACCACCTCCGACGGGTCGTCCAGAACGGAGTCCCCGTCACCGGATACGTCGTTCAGGCGCACGCCGCCCTGCTACAGCCCGGCGACCAGACCCTCCCCTGCATGGTGCTGTTCAGCTTCCAGCCCGAAGTCGATAGCGACCGCGAATATATGCGCTATCTCGCCGATCGCATCTACTCCATGAAGGGGAAGTTCACCGACGATACCGATCGAGGATTCCTGGCCGGACTCACCTCCGAGGATGTCGCCGTTCCCTACCGCCGACGCCGCCTGCCCAACTCCTTCACCGATGGGTCCACCATCTATTGCGCCGATCTCTGGGTCAAACAATCCTATCTGAACGACAACTGCCTCCGGACCAACTCCCTCCCCTGCCTCGCCGAAATGGGCGAGTACGGCGGGATCGAACTCGTCCCCGGCTGGCTCATCTCGCCGGCCGAAAAACTCCGCCAGGCCGACGCCACCGTCCATCGGCCGACATCCATCAACCCGGATACCAGATAATTCGCGGGTCGTCGGCGGAACGCTCGTACGCCCAGGCGGCATCGATCAGACGCGCCGTGTCGTACGCGGGACGCCATCCCAGAAGGAACTTCGCCTTCGAATTGTCCAGCCACGTCCGGTGAAACTCCGTAACGATATCCGTCGTCGGCAAACCGCGCGTCCGCGCCAGATACTCGCCGACGAACCGGTAGTCGACCGGTTCGTCCATGCAGATGTTGAACGTCTGCTGACGCGCCCTCGGATGGTCCAAAGACGCCAGAATCGCCGACACCAGATCGTCCACATGCACGAAATTTCGCAGCACCGGTTCGCCGTTCGGGTCCAGCATCACCGGAACCGTCTGCGTCCGGACATACTCCTCCGCCTCCGCAACGGAAACCAGTTCCCGCCACCGGGGACCCCCGAAAACATCCTCGCCGAAACTGAGCGTGTAACGGAAATCATCCTTCTCCATAATCCACGGGGCGCGCAGACAGCAGCCGTTCAGGTCGTACTGGATGTAATACTGCTCCAGCATCACCTCCTCCAGCACCTTCGACAGCGCGTAACACCCCCGGTAGGCCGAATGACGCTGCGTCTCCGTCACCGGGATCGGATGCGGATACACGAAATGCCCCACGCCCGCGTCCCCGCCGACCAGAAGAAACTGCTCGAACTCCGTGCTCTGCCGACAAGCCTCCAGTAGCAGAAACATCCCCTTGACGGCGACATCCATGATCTCGTCCGGCGTCTCCTTGACCGTCGCCAGATGCAGAACATGGGTCACACCCTCCATTGCCCGCGCAACATCCTCACGCCGCGCGATCGATCCACGCACCACATCCATTCGGTCGGTCGGGGAAAGCTGCCGGTTATGACAGAAGGCCCGCGCGCTCCAGTCGGCAAAACGCCCGTCCTCCGAAAATGCCCGCAAAAACGCCTGCCCCACCTTGCCGGTCGCGCCGGTTACCAGTAATCGCTTGCTCACGCCACCCTCGCTCCCACACGGATTTCGCTGCCTGAGTATAACGCAAAACCGGCCATTCCGGAACGGACCGGCACCAAGGAACAAAACCGGTCCGTATGGTAGCATAAGGAAGCGAAGTAACGTGGAAAAGCAGGCTCGATGTGACACGCCGACGTATTTTGTTGATCTTGCTGGGAGTGACGGTGCTTGTCGCCGGCGGACTCCGAATTCGCCAGACGATGCGGCAGAACTACCTCGCGACCGCCTCCTTCGATCGCCTTCTCGAAAATAGCCGAACCTCCCCCGCCGATGCCGGGGTACAAATGACCCTCGCCCGTCGCGCGATCGAGCAAAAACGGTACGACGTCGCCGCCACCGCCGCCGAAAAAGCCGTCCGCGCCGAGCCCCAGGACCCGGAAGCCTGGCTCCTCTGGGCGAAGGCGACCGGGTTCGTCGGCGGCGGCGGCGCGGCCGACCTCGTCCTCAAAGAATGCCTCAAAGTCCATCCCGCCTGCGCACCCGCTCTGTTCGAACGCGCAAAGATCGCACAGGGAAACGGCGATTACCCCACCGCCTTCGATCTGGCCGAACAGGCCGCCCGAATCGACGCCCGACAACCGGACTACTGGCGTCTGATCGGAGATACCGGCCTGCTGTTGCGGCACCTCGACACGGCCCGCGATGCCTTCCGAAAAGCCGCCGAATTGACCCCCGACGACTGGCAACCCGTTGTCGGAATGGGCAGGGTCGAGGAGCTGCAAAAACAGTACGCCGAAGCGATCCCCCGATACCGGGACGCCGTACGGCTTGCTCCCCTCCAACCCGAACCGCGTCTCTACCTGGCGAACGCCCTGATCGACTCGGCGACGACCCCCGCCGCCTACGAGGAAGCGCGACAAATCCTCGCCCCGCTACTGCAACCCTCCGACCTGGCACCCGCATGGCGCGTCATGGCCCTGCGCTATCAGGGGGAAACCTATCGTAAGGAACGGAAATGGTCACAGGCGCTTCCCTTCCTCGAAGAGGGCGCCCGAGGCAACCCCGGTGACGAAGAGATCCATTTCCTGTTGATTTCCGTCTATCGTGGACTGGGAAGGCAAAAAGAAGCCGCCCTCGCCGTCGCCCGGCATCGGGAAATCATCGCCTATAAGTCCGAGATCCGCACCCTCCGATCGCAGGTGGACGCCCATCCTCAGGATGCCGCCTTGCGCATAAAACTCGCCCGCCTCTACGAATCTCGCGGCAATATCCGCGATACCGTCGGCGTCTACCGCCAGATGATCGACCGGAATGTCGGCGCGGACACCGCCCGTGCCGCCCTTGAAGCGTTGAGGAAACGATATGCCGACGCCGCGCGTTAGCCCACTGTCGCTTCTCGCCCTCCTGCTGCCCTCCGTCCTGTACGGATGCCTGTCGCCCCGACAAAACGAAACCGGCCCGGTCACTGCCTCGCCCGGCCCCTCGTCGCCACCCGCCTCCTCGCCGACTGCCCCCTCGCCGGTCGCCTTCCGCGACGTGACGTCGGCCGCCGGACTGAACTACCGCTGGCCCCGACCGACAAAACGACCCCTGAATATCCTGCAGACCATCGGATACGGTTGCGCCTTCCTCGACTATGACCGGGACGACCGGTTGGACATTCTCCTGATCGGACCACGTCCCGCGATCTACCGGGGCGATGGAAAAGGACGCTTTTCCGACGTCACCGCCGCCCTGCGCCTCGACGATACGCAGGCCGACTTCCGTGGTTGCGCCGTCGGAGACTATGACAACGATGGCTTCCCCGATCTCTACATCAGCGGTTTCCGAACCGGCCTGCTCTTCCGCAACGAGGAAGGGAAACGCTTCCGAAACGTCACCCCGACATCGGGAATGACCCCGCAGCCCTGGGGCGGAGCCTGCGCCTGGGGAGATATCAACGGAGACGGGCTTCTCGATCTGTACGTGGGAAACTATGTCCGATTCGGACCCGATGCGCCCCAACTGTGCGCCACCAACGGCATTATGACCGCCTGCACGCCCCATGGCTACGCCCCCGAAAAGGGCGTCCTCTACCTGAACCAGGGGAACGGCCGCTTTCGGGAGGCGACGAAGGACTGGGGCGCACACACGGTCAGCGGCAAAACCCTCGGTGTCGCGTTTGCCGATTTCGATAACTCCGGAAGACAACACCTCGCCCTGGCCAATGACGGCGTGCCGGGCGACCTTCTTGTCAACCGGCAAGGGAAGTTCGAAAACATCGGCGACACCGCCGGAACCGCCTACGGACCCGCCGGAAAACCCTACGCCGGAATGGGTCTGGATTGGGGCGATTTCGATAACGACGGGAAAATCGACCTGATGGTGACGGCCTATGCCCGTGAAGATAAGCCCCTCTATCGCAACGAAGGAGACGGACTCTTCTCCGAGGTGTCACAAACGATGGGACTGGTCGCTCCCACCAGCCCCGACGTCGCCTTCGGAGTCAAATGGCTCGACTTCGACAACGACGGATGGCTCGATCTGGCTCTGGCGAACGGCCACACGTCGGACAACATCGCCGATATCAATCCCGAACTCACCTACCGACAGCCCACCCGGTTCTTCCGCAACGAAAAAGGCCAACGCTTCGCCGATCTCGGGGAATCGATCCGCGAGGAAGCCCGACGACCGATCGTCGGGCGCGGACTCGCAACCGGCGACTACGATAACGATGGACGTATCGACCTTCTGATCGTCGATGGCGAAGGCCCTCCCCTGCTCCTGCATAACGAAACGACCGACGGCGGCAACTACCTGACACTTCGCCTGGTAGGGAAAAAACGACATCGGGATGCCTATGGCGCGGTAGTGACCGTCCGGATCGGAAACACGACCCGGACCCGCATCTGTCACGCCGACGGTTCCTTTTTTTCCTCGTCCGATCCCCGGGTACATTTCGGTCTGGGCAAGGACACGGGCAGGACGGTCGCGGTCACCGTTCGGTGGGCCGGCGGCCTTACGGAAACCTGGCCGACCGTCGCCGTGAACACCCGTCACACCCTGACCGAAGGGGACGGGAAACCCTGAACGACCCGGCTACACCGGCGATCCGGTCTACGGCACCGGATTATTCGGCACGGTCGGCGTCACCGGAGTCACCGTCGCCGGACCCGTACCGATAACGGTCGTTCCCGGACCGACGCCGACGAACGGGGTCTGGTAGAAGACGTTCGCCCCGCCGCCGAAAGGAACCCCCGCAAACGGTTGGACATATAACGAAGGATACTGGTACACCGGGAATGCTCCACCGAAATTATTCTGCGGGAATCCCAGTCCCGGATACCCCGGAACCCCTAACGGAAATGCCGGAGCCTGACCACCGACCTGCACGCCGGACGGATACCGGACCGTCGGCGTGTTCACCTCCGCCGCCTCCGCTAACCGGGCCGGGTCCTCCGGAAGGTTCCCCCCCGTCTGCGCGACCGATGCCCCGGCGCTTCGAACGCTTCGTATTGCCACCGGACGAACGAAATAGACGCCGTTCTGCACCGTATAGGTCAGTGGAGTCGTCGCATTCGCGGACAGCAGACGAAGAACGTCCGAAAACGGCTTTCGCGTCGCCTTCAAATTCACGATCCCCTGCACATCACCGTCGATCGAATAGTCCCTCCGTCCCTTCCGGAACAGTTCCAGCAACGCCGCTCGTACCGGGACGTTGTCGAAACTCACCGTGACCAGGGGGCCCTGGCGCGCGGTCCGCGTCGTCGTCGTTCGCTTGGAACGAACCGCTGCCGAACGCTTCCTGGATTTTGATGCGGACTGTTGCGCCGACGCCGGAACGACGCCGACCGTCAGTACGACAATACCCGCCAGCAGCGCCAGCGGAAGACGCTGATATATTCCCTGTTTCATCCTGTGCCTCTTTTCAAACCGGAACGCCCGTCGCCGGGCGTTCCGTGTGTCTCAACATAAAAGACGGTCTTGAAAAAAAGAGGTTCGGTTCGGTTCGAATTGCCCGTTTCGGGACAGGACAACCGCCGCAGGGATCACGGCGGTTGCCCGGGTCATCTTCTCATCTTCTAATTCGGGTCTAATACGGGGACGGGAAAAAACCGCCGTTCGGTATGACCGGGAACGGCGCGGCTCCGAACGGCGTCGCACCGAACGCCCCGAATACCGTCACCCCCGGCGCAAGCGAAAGAACCGGAGCCTGGAAAAATCCGGGACCGGCCAGCGGTTCGACGAAGAACACCGGGTACTGATACGGCGTAAAGGCGTTGCCAAACCCGTTCGTCGGCAACCCGATCCCCGGATACCCCGGAATGCCCGCCGAAAACCTCGGCATCTCGCCGCCGATCTGCCAACCGCCGTAATAACCGGAACCCGGACGATTCTCCGTCGGCGCGGCGTCCGTCTCCTCCGTCTCCTCCGTCGGTTTCGAGGCGGCCTCGTTCCGAGCCACCGATTTCCCGCCGTTCTCCGATGCTTCCGTCACCTTGCGACGAATCAGGAAAATCCCGCTCTCCTGCTCCATTTCCAGTGCGGGGGAGGCATTGTTCAGCAGTAAACGCAACGCCTCCGAGAACGGTCTGCGCGTTACCTGCATCGAAATCACCCCCGAAACATCGTGGGCGATCACATAATCACGACGCGCTTCCTGAAACAACCGCTCCAGTGCGAGCCGGACGGGCGCGTTCTGCACATTCAACGAGACATAGGGCGCGGGCCGCGGGCGACGGGCCGCAACCGATCGAGACGGCGATGTTCCGGACGGCTCCTGCGCCGCAGCCGGAGCAATCGCCATCATGGCTGCGGTCAAACCGGTCAACAGCGTGAACAAAATCCGCGATCGGGTTTTGTTGATCATCCGTAGTTCCTCTTTCCAAACTATCCGAACGGGGAAATTACCCCGAAATACGCCTCATTTAAAGATACGGACGTTTCAAAACGGAAGTTCGAATTCGAAACGGATTATTCCCCCGATTTTTGACGCTAATCACGGGTTTGAAGCGGGCCGTTCCACGCGTTCATCCCACCCTCCATCGTGGAAACGTTCGTAAACCCCTGCGACGCCAGGAATCCCGCCGCCGCTACCGACGTCTGCCCACGCTGACAGACGACGATCACCGGATCGTCCGGCGAAATCTCGCGCGAATACCGATCGGCGAAGTCGTCCGCCGGCAGGGAAATCGCCTCCGATATATGCCCCTCGCGGAACGCTCGCGGTTCACGCACGTCGACCACAAACACCTCATCGCCCCGGTCCAGGATCGCCTCGACCTCCGCCGGCGACAGACGACGAAACGGCTCGTTCACGGAATCGGACATGGCTTCGGACATGGCAAAAGTATACCCCCTCCTTCGACCGTCCATCGGCAAAGGAGAGGGTTCGCTCCTTCGCGCCTGCGTCAGAACCGGATGACCGATCGGATCACGTTCCCCTCTTCCATCTTGTGGAACGCCGCCTCGACATCGCCCAGTTCGATCTCCTGCGTCACCATCCGGTCGAGATTCAACTGCCCCTGCAGATAGAACTGCGCCAGCAACGGGAAATCATGCGACGGTAACGCGTCACCGCAATGACAGACCGCCAGATTGACCTTGTTCCAGTAAACGCCCGTATCAATATTGCCGACGTTCAGCGTCACCTCGTCCGTCGACGCCGGAAAACCGATCGTGACCGCCGTCCCGTTGTAGTTCACCATCCGGACCGCCTGCTCGATACAGAACATCTTGCCCGTCGCCTCGAACGCGAAATCGACGCCGCCCTCATAACCCGCCCAGTCATCCGTCACCAGGCCGCGCACCGCCGCCACCGGATCGGTCTCCTTCGCATTCACCGTATGCGTCGCGCCGAACTCCTTCGCCCACTCCAGTTTCGTCGGGTTGACGTCCACCGCGATGATCTGCTTCGCATGGGCGATCTTCGCCCCGGCAATCACCGACAGACCGACGCCGCCGCAGCCGACGACCGCCACGCTCGCGCCCGGCCAGACCTTCACCGTGTTCATCGTCGCGCCGACACCCGTCACCACCCCGCAGGCGATCAGACACGCCTTCTCCAGCGGCATCGCCTCCGGCATCTTGATCGCCGCCTTCGAATGCACCACCGTGTGCGTCGCAAACGTTCCGCACCGCAACACCTGCGAACAGTACGCCCCGTCCGACTTCCGACGAATCCGCTTCCCCGCCCGCAACGCCGCATAACAGTGGCGCGGATCGCCCCGACGACACGCCGGACACTGCTCGCACGGAGCGCGATACGCAATCACCACCGGGTCCCCCGGCTTCAAATGGGTCACGCCCTCCCCGACCGCCTCCACAATACCGCTTCCCTCATGCCCCAGAACGATCGGGAAAGGCATCCCGTTGCCGTGCAAAACCTTCACCGTCAGGTCCGTATGGCATACCCCCGACGCCACCAGCCGTACCAGAACCTCGTTCGGTCCCGGCGCATCCACCTCGATATCGATAATCTCGGCGTCCTTGCCCGCCTCGTTCAAAACCGCCGCTTTTCCAATCGTCATCTCGATCCACCTCCGAAAAGATTGACGGTCGTACTTTCGCCAATCGACCGCCGATCTCCTCAACCCCGGCGACCGACCGCCGCCGGATGGAACGGCGCGGCCCGTGCGGACGACGGAAGGATATTTTCAGAATGCCGGAAACTCCCGCTCCGAAAATGTGGACGCCTTCGCCGCCCGATCGTAAAGCACCGTCCCGACCGCCACCGACAGGTTCAGGCAGTGGCGGGTCGGAATACGCACGAACCGATGACAGCGGGTCAGAACGCTCCGGTCCAAACTGCCGTCCTCCGGACCGAAGACATAAACGGCGTTCGCCGGATGAACGAACTCCGGAAGGCTCTCCGACTGCGCCCGCACCTCCACCGCCACCGGCTCCGCCTCCGAAGGAAGATGTTCCAGCGGGTCGTCACAACCGATCAGCGTCACCTCACGATACCCCCGATTCCGCTCCTCCCGCGGCAGACGATCCAGCATCGCCACCGCATCCCGAATCCGCCGACCCGACGTCCACACCTGCTCGACGCCGAAACACGCCGCGATCCGAAACACCTGCCCGACGTTATGCGCATACTTCGGCTGAATCAAAACGATCGACGGAAGCGACATCGGACGCGGCCCGTGAAAGAACCGGTCCATCCGGACCTCCCCGACCCTTACCTTCTCCAAACCTTCCATTCGGTCGCCTCCTCTATTCCCGGCTCGCCACCGTCGCCAGACGGTTCAGCGGAAACGGCGGCGTCGCGATCGCACGGGTCGCCAGAGCCACCAGCGCCACCTCGTTATCGTCCCCGGCGATCCGGTTGGAATGCAGCGTCCCGCATCCCCGGCAACGATGAATAATCGCCCAGTCGCCGCCCGGACGCGACCAGACCGCGATCGGGTCCATCACCGAACCGCACTCCGAAGCCCGGTCCCCCGGTTCCTCATCGACATGCCTGCTCCGAAGACACGCCGGACAATGGTTGCGATGCTCGGTGCCCGGCGCAGCCGTCGGTACCGGCAGCCCACAGTGAATACAGGCGAACCAGTCCCCGACCGGCGCACCGTTTCGCTTTCCCTCGTTACGATGGGACGAGGCCGACTCGCGGCCCTCGCGCCGCTCTTTCTTCTGCAAACGTTTGGCGGAATAACTCAACGCAGGATTCTCCCGGTCGTGAAAAGCAGGTTCCGTCCCCCCGAAGGAAAACGGAACGAATCGACGAACGGCTTCCCCCGAAGCCCTCACTTTTCACGACCGGAGCAATCATAAAATACCTTCCTTGCATTGCGGACGCCTTCGACGCCCTTCCGTCTCACTATCGATCCGAACCCCTTCGCCGATAAACAAAAATACGCGTTTGTTTGTTAAGTCTGTACATTTCTTCGAGCCGTCCGTTTTTGCCGTATTCTGCCCTTTTCAACGGCCACCGGACCGGTCAAACGTCGCAACTGATCTTCCGTCGAAAGTACGGACAGGCAGATAACAAGCCTCGCCTCATCGTAAAATATCGTAACGAGCGAAGCGAGGAACAGATGGCAGAACGCAAACTTTTCGGAAGCCTGAAGCGGGAGTTAGTTCACCGAACGAGGTTTGGTACAACCGGGCGCGTCGGCATTCGTCTTTGGGGACCGTTAGCCCGGAGACGTTCGAGCGTCGGTATTCGCAGCAGGTAGAGGCAGGAAAGGGAGAGCAACGGCGGGCGATGGCTTTTTGATCGAATGTACGTGAAACTGGGGGAGGATCAAGAGTCAGGGCAGATCAGTCTCGGATTTGGTGGGGAGAATAACGACCGTTGCGATACGTGCGAGAGCCTGCTTGATGCGGTCGAACACCTTGTCCGTATCGAAAGGTGGATGCCCGAATATCTCGGCATGGGCGGGATTGTCGGGTAGCGGCACCGGTTCCACATCCACCCCGTAGACCAGCCCCGTTCCGCCATGGACCGTCTGCAAACTACGTACCTCCCGCGCAACCAGTGACAGAACGCCGCTTCCGGGAGAGAAGCGCGCCTGTATCTCCACCGCGCCATCGGGGCAGAGCGCGGCCCGGTCCACCGACGGGCGACGGCCCGCATCGTTGAAGGCCATACTGCTGATGCGAAAGCCGCCCTGTCCGTCCGGGGCGAGATAGCGCGGATCTGCGGAAAGCGCCCGGTACAAGATTTCGTCATCGGTCACCGGGTCCGCAGGGGAAGGCATCAAAATGTCGCTCATGTGGCCTGCCCCTCCCCTGCCGATTCCGAAGGAATCGCTCTACCCGCTCTCTGCCCCGGGTTGAGCCAGTGCGATAGGGCGATAAAGTCGGCGATGGTAGTAATTTCCCCGTCCTGCATCTCCGCCTCAATGTTGGTTCCCCAAGCCTTAAGATAGTCCACCTGGTTTTCGGCGCGGATGAACACCGTGACGGAGCGATTCTCCTGCCACCATTCCAGAGTAATCTGACCGCGCTCGTTCGCGCCGATATGCGGTTCGACCCAACCCATCCCGCGAGCAAGCGCACTGGCCTGAAGCAGTCCCAGCGCTTCGCGGGCGGACGCGATGGTCGCCGGGTCGGGAGCAAGCGAACCGCGACCGTCCCAGTTGTCGGTCAGGCCTTCCAGGAAGGCGAAACTCTCCCGCAAGCGTGATGCGGTCAGAGGATGTTCGCTTTCTGGCACAACCAGAACCGGTGACAGCATCACCTTGCCATCCGACTCCTCATAAACGGCAAAACGCTTCCCCGCCCATTTGCTTCCCAGGGCGACCCGCCCTTTCTGGTCGGCGACCTTAAATTCCGTCGTCTCCATCAGTAGACTCATAACGCTCTCACCCCTCATTTTCCGACTCCATAGAGAAGTGGGCCGTTCCCACTTTCCCACTACAAATAGTATAGAGGCTCTGTCCGCCGGACGCAAGGGTTTACTTCAGTGCGAGTTTGGAGTCGCTCGATACGAAATTTTACCGATGAGGCGAGGCTTGTTATCTGCTTGTCCGTACTTTCGACGGAAGATCATTTTCCGATCCAGGTTTATCGCTTTTCATACGGTTATTCTGGCTCGAATTAGCAGGTAGGAAAAGACCACTCGAAAGACTTAACAAACACGCTCTACGCGCCGACCACCCCGGTCGATATCAGCCTATACTCCTTTGGCATTCGATGCCCGAACATGGTACAGTGCGAGACGGCGTGACCGTTGTTTGAGCGGTCGCGCCTTTTTGCACCCCGGACCAAAGCCCCTCTCGCCGGGGTCGGCACGAAAGGACGAAAGGAACCATGCTGCTCGGGACCCAGCGGATCAACGATCGAGGACATCTGGAAATCGGAGGGTGCGACACCGTCGAACTCGCCCGTACCTTCGGGACGCCGCTCTATGTCATGGATGAAGCGTTCCTCCGTGACAACTGCCAGCGCTATCAAGCCGCGTTCGCCCGACGGTACCCCGGTGAATCCGTCGTGACCTACGCCGGAAAAGCCTTCCTCGTCCAAGCCATGGCCCTCCTCGTCGCACAGGAAGGACTCCAGCTCGATGTCGCTTCGGGCGGAGAACTCCATACCGCCCTGACCGCCGGATTCCCCGCCGAACAGATCCTCTTCCACGGCAACAATAAATCCGATGACGAGATTCGACAGGGCGTGGCCGCCGGCGTCGGTCGGTTCGTCGTCGATAACCCCTGGGAACTCCGACGACTCGCGACGATCGCCGGGGAATACGGGCGCGTCCAGCCGATCCTCCTTCGCGTCACCCCCGGCATCGACCCGCATACCCACCGACGCATCCGCACCGGACAGGAAGACACCAAGTTCGGCATCAATATTTCCGACGGCGCGGCCCTCGCCGCCGTCCGAGAAGCCCTCGAACTCTCTCCCATCCGCCTCCTCGGAATCCACTGCCACGTCGGCTCCCAGCTTCTGGACGCCCAATCTCACGAGGACGCGATCGACGTCATGGTGAACTTTCTCGCCACCATCCGGGAAACCACCGGACACACGATGGAAGAACTCAATATCGGCGGCGGACTCGGCGTCCGCTATCTCGAAAAACATCAGCCGCCCACCTACGACGAGTTCGCCGAACGGATCTGCGCCTCCCTGGAAACCGCCTTGGAAAAATACCAGGTGTCGCCGCCCCGCCTCCTTCAGGAGCCGGGCCGCGCACTGGTCGCCGAAACCGGCGCCACGCTCTACACCATCGGCGCGACCAAACGCGTCGGCATCCCGGAGGAACCCGGCTACCGCTTCTACGTCTCCGTCGACGGTGGCATGAGCGATAACCCCCGCCCCCAGCTTTACGATTCCGTCTACGATGCTCTCGTCGCCAACCGCGCCGCACAGCCGAAGGAACGCGTCGTTACCATCGCCGGCAAACACTGCGAGACCGATATCCTGATCTGGAACCTGCCCCTCGGCGACACCGAAACCGGCGATATCCTCGCCGTTCAAACCACCGGCGCGTACAATCACGCCATGGCCTCCAACTACAACCGCCTGCCCCGGCCCACCGTCGTGTTCGTCCGCGACGGTCAGGCCGAGGTTGTCTACGAACGGGAAACCCTCGACGATCTCCTTCGTCAGGACCGAATCCCCGACCGCTTCCGACCGTAACCCCACGTCATTCCCCCTCAAACCGGACGGAGGATTCTCCTCCGTCCGCACCGGCACGGTATAATGACGTCTTATGGGAAACAAAGAGGACAAATCGGGCGGACGCAAAACCGTCACCGTCAACCGCAGGGCGCGGCATGACTACTTCATTGACGATACCTACGCCGCCGGCCTCGTCCTCGTCGGCACCGAGGTCAAATCCCTCCGCGCCGGACGGGTCAACCTCACCGGAGCGTTCGCCCAGTTCGACCGCAACAACGAACTCTTTCTCTACGGAGCGCATATCTCCCCGCATGCCGAAGGCAACCGGTTCAACGTCGAACCGCTCCGCCCCCGCAAACTGCTCCTTACCCGCCGAGAGCTCGACCGCCTGGCCGGAGTCGTTCAGCAAAAGGGCCTGACCCTGATTCCCCTTTCCATCTACTTCGAACGGGGTTTCGCCAAACTCGAACTCGGAGTCGGACGCGGAAAGAAACTCTACGACAAACGGGAGGCCATCGCCGACCGGGACCGCGAACGGGAAGCCCGCCGCGAATTCGCCGGAAGAGAGTGAACCGCGCCGGCAAACGCGCCGTTCCGACAAAGGAAATGCAGGCTCCGACGAAGAACCTGTGCCCGTCATGAACACCTCCCTCAATCGCCGTGACCTGCTGGCCGCCGGACTCGGTACCCTGGCCGCCGTCCCGCTCGCCCTCGCCGCCGAATCCGTCGTATCCGCCGTCGCCCCACCCGTCGAGGCCGCCGCCCCGGAAGAATCCCTGTCCGTCCGGTTCCGGGAACCCGCGCGTCAATGGCTCGAAGCCCTGCCGCTCGGAAACGGACGCCTCGGCGCGATGGTCTTCGGTGGCACGGACCGGGAACGACTTCAGCTGAACGAGGACACCGTCTGGGCCGGCGGACCCCACGACTACGCTAATCCGCGCGCGCTCGACGCCCTGCCCGAAATCCGGAAACTGGTCTTCGCCGAAAAATACCGGGACGCCCAGGAACGCATCAACGCCGATTTCGCCGGACAGCCCATCACCCAGATGCCCTACCAGACCGTCGGAGACCTGATCCTGGACTTCCCCGACGCCGCCGACGCCACCGAATACCGACGCGAACTCGACCTCCGGGACGCCACCGTTCGCATTCACTACACCGCGAACGGCGTTCGCTTCACGCGGGAATACTTCGCCTCCGCGCCCGACGACGTCCTCGTTCTCCGGTTGACCGCCGACCGCCCCGGCAGCATCACCCTCACCGCCACCTTCGCCAGTCCGCAAACCTCCGAGGTTACCGGCGAAGGCGAAAACACCCTCCTGCTTACCGGCGTCAGTGGCGCATCCGCCGGTATCCCCGGCCAGGTCCGTTTCCGCGCCAGCGCGCAACTCCGAAACGAAGGCGGAACCCTCGTCGCCGAACAGGGCCGCATTCATGTCCGCAAAGCCGATGCCCTGACCGTCCTCGTCGCCATCGCGACCAACCACCGCGCCTACGACGACCTGACCGCCGATCCCGCCCGACGCACCGCCGAAACCCTGGCAAAGGCCGCCTCCCGAACCGTCGATTCCCTGCGCGCCGCACACCTCGCCGATTACCGACCCCTCTTTCAACGCGTCTCCCTCGACCTCGGAACCACCCCCGATGCCGAAAAACCGACCCCGGAACGCGTCGCCACGTTCAAAAACGCGAACGACCCGCACCTCGCCGTCCTCCAGTTCCAGTTCGGACGCTACCTGCTGATCGCCTCCTCACGCCCCGGAACCCAGCCCGCCAACCTCCAGGGAATCTGGAACGAATCCCTCAACCCGCCCTGGGGCTCCAAATACACGATCAACATCAATACCGAAATGAACTACTGGCCCGCCCTTCCCGCCAACCTGGCCGAATGCTGCGAACCCCTCTTCGCCATGATTCGCGATCTGGCCGTCACCGGAAGGAAAATGGCCAGGGACCAGTACGGCGCGAACGGCTGGGTGACACACCACAACACCGACCTCTGGCGCGGAGCCGCGCCCGTCGATGGAGCCTTCTGGGGAATGTGGCCGACCGGCGGTGCCTGGCTCTGCAAAGCCGTCTGGGATCACTACGAATACACCCTCGACCGGGAAGCCCTCCGAAAACACTATCCCCACCTCCGCGAGGCCGCCCGCTTCTTCGTCGAAACGCTGGTCGTCGATCCACGCACCGGATTCCTCGTCACCTGCCCGTCCGTCTCCCCCGAAAACGCCCACCATTCCGACGTCAGCGTCTGCGCCGGTCCGACCATGGATAACGCCATTCTACGCGACCTGTTCGATGCGGTCGTCCGGTCGGCGGAAATTCTCGACCTCGACCCCGACTTTCGCAAAGAGGTCACTTCCGCGCGCGAACGACTCGCGCCGATGCGCATCGGCAATGCCGGACAGCTTCAGGAATGGCAGGAGGACTGGGACATGGACGCCCCCGAAATCCGACACCGCCACGTCTCCCACCTCTACGGACTCTATCCCGGTCAGCAGATCGATCCCCACCGGACCCCCGACCTGTTCGCCGCCGCCCGCAAATCGCTCGAAATCCGCGGGGACGAAGCCACCGGATGGAGCATGGGCTGGAAAATCAACCTCTGGGCGCGCCTCCGAGACGGAAACCATGCCTTCAAACTCGTCGCCGATCTGTTGACCCCCGAACGGACCGCGCCGAACCTTTTCGATCTCCACCCGCCGTTTCAGATCGATGGCAACTTCGGCTATACCGCCGGGGTCGCCGAAATGCTCCTGCAAAGCCGTTTCGATGCCGCCTCCCGGACCGTCGAACTCGAAATCCTTCCCGCCCTGCCCGGTGCCTGGCCCGACGGCAACGTTCGGGGACTGCGCGCCCGTGGCAACCTGATCGTCGACATCGCCTGGAAACAGGGAAAACTCGTCGAAGCCGTTCTCCACGCCGGATCGGACATCAACCTCCGCCCCCTCCGAAGCCGAAGGGCCGATGCCGCCGACCCGACGACCGAACCCACCACCTTTCCGGCGCTCGCCGGCAAAAAATACCGCCTGATCCCGCAGTAAAAAAAAAGCCCGACCGAAGTCGGGCACGGAATCAATCCAATACAGGTATCTCAATTCACTCCGATTATCATCCGCACAGCCCGGAATGGCAAGCGAATGCATATGTCAACAGGATTATGGCGACGATAGGACGCGTCCTGGAAATCCGGTTCGCCCTTATCGTTTCACCTGACACTTTGTCACAAGTCAGGCAACGACAATTTACAAATCAACCTACCTGTTTCCACTCATATTTGTTCCTCATTCCCGACGAAATCTGCCAGGAAAATCCCTGACGAACGAAAAATCAGGAAAATGTACCGGGTTCCCGACGGCGGAAATCCTCTCAACAAACCCCAAACCCCGACGAAACCCCCTCGTGCTCTTTCCCGTCTGCTCTACGACTACGTTTCCGTTGCGGAAACCGATCAGGAGAACACACGCGATGAGCTACGAATACCAGCCGCTCGATCTCAACGGCAAAGGCGTACTGATTACCGGCGGAACGACCGGTATCGGACGAGCGACCGCCGAACGACTCGCTCGCGCCGGGGCGCGCATTTTCGTTTTCGGACGCCATGAAGCCGAACTCCGGGATGCCCTTACCCACCTTCGCGCCCATGGGTCCGTCGACGTCCATGGCATGACCGCGGATACCGCCCGGCAGGAAGACGTGCTGCGCGTCTTCGAGGCCGCCGAACCGAAGATCGGACCGACCGCGATCCTCATCAATAACGCCGCCCTCCCCGCACAGGGCGTTCAGGAGATGACCCCGGACGAATGGCGCTACGTGATCGATGCCAATCTTTCCGGGTACGTCGCCTTCGCGCAGGAGGCGGCGAAACGCATGAAAGAACAGGGCGGGGGCCATATCGTCAACGTCGGCTCCCTCAGCGCGAAAGTCCGCGAAAAGGGCAGTTCCGTCTACGTCGCGACCAAGGCCGGTATCGAAGGGTTCTCCGAAGCCTTCCGTAAGGAAGTCAACGAATTCGGCATCAAAGTCACCCTGATCGAACCGGGACTCGTCGGCACCGACATGACCGCCGAAAACACCCCCGTCGAAAAACAACCCGCGAAAGCAGAGGCCGGCGAAATGCTCAAAGCCGAAGACATCGCCGAATGCATCTTTTACACGCTGACACAACCGGAACGCTGCGACGTGATCGAGGTTCGCATCCGACCCCACCGACAGGAAATCTGACCGAACCCCCCGTTCACCGGTAACCGAAAATGACGAATCTCCTGCAGAATAGCGCCGGCTTACCCTCCGGCGCGCTCACACTCAAACACGAAATCGCCGGCGGCCGGATGGTGCATCACGCAACCCTCCCCGTCGGCGCAGGCTATCGTATCGAGGTGCGTCAGGGCGTCGATTCGCTCTGGTTCCTCCTCAAACGAAACGGCAAAGGCGGTCTCGCCCTGCGAACCGCCTGGGCGCCCGGTCCCCCGCTCAAAGTCGAAACGTTTTGCCCGCGAGAGGATTTCTGCGAGTTCCGCGCCTCCTCCGCCGTCGGTGCCTTTCGCGTCACCGTTCGCCTCCCGGTGGTGGGACAGCCGCTGATCCATGTGACGACCTCCGTCATCCCGAACGCCGACCTGCTCCTCGACTACTGGCCGCGCGACCTCTACGCAATCGATGCCGCCGGCGATCCGACCGTCGCCGTCGGTCAGGTCGCCGCCGCGCAACGCGGAGTCAACGCCGGTCTGGTCTATGCGACCCTCGTAGAACCGGCGTTCGGCTCGTTTCTCTACTGGCAGGATTTCACCCGGCTGAATGACTATTTCCGAATTACGGCCACACGACCGGATGGCGTCGTCGGCGGCGAGTGGCCCGAACTCGGTTACAAAATGCCCGTCTCCGAAGCCCGCCCCCTTCCTCACGGACGCGAGGTCATCCTTTCGGACGTCTATCTCCACGCAACTCCGGAGAGCGAGGACGACGAACGCGCGACCGCGCTTCGGTTCATTGACCTCCTCGCCGGCATCTATCCGCATCTGACTATGCCGGAAACCCGATTCCATCCCTGGCCGCGCCTTGCCGCCGAAACCGTCCGCGACCTGAAAGCATCTCCGAAAGCGACGCTGAAAGAGCACGGATACCGCTATCTCCGACCCTATACCGACGCCGAATATCCCGATAGCATGGTGCAGTTGACCGTCCTCATCGCACTGCGCGAATATGCCCGATGGCGAAACGAACCCCTGCCGCTTGCCGATGAACTGCGCGCCGGGGTCCGCCACTTCTTCGATATCGAACTCGGAACCATGCGACGTTACCTGCCCAGCGTCGGCGAGGACAAAGACGCCAGTAAGGTGGATTCCTGGTACCTCTACCACCCGCTCATCAACCTCGCCCGACTGGCCGAGGAGGAGAAGGATGCCGAAGCACGTGACCTCCTCCTCGGATCGTTGCCCTACGCCATCAAAGTCGCCCATCGCTTCAACTACACGTGGCCCATTCTCTTCCGAATCGACACACTTGAGGTGATTCAGGCCGAACGGCAACCCGGACAGCCCGGTCAGTCCGATGTCGGGGGAATCTACGCGCACCTCATGCTCCAGGCGTACGATCTCACAGGTGATACCCTCTACTTCGAAGAAGCCCGAAAGGCCATCCATGCCACACGTGGGCTGGCCTTCAATCTGACCTACCAGACCAACCTCACCGCCTACGGCCTTCTCGCCTGCCTGAAACTCCACCGTTTGACCGGGGACGCTTTCTTCCGCGATCAGGCATGGGTCTTCCTGGCCAGCTACTTCCATAACTGCGTCCTCTGGGAGTCCGAGATCGGGAACGCCGAGCGGTACCCGGAATTCTTCGGCGCGACCTGCCTGCACGACGGACCCTACATGGCCCCCTACGAATGCGCCGAGTCCTTTGCCGCCTTTCATAAAATTCTCACCGAATACAGGGCGGCGCTCCCCGAATCGGTCGCGCTGCTGCTGGCGGAGTTCTGCCGCTTCACCCTGAATCGGGCCTGGTACTTCTTCCCCGATCATCTGCCCGCCGATAGCCTGGCGACGGAAATCCGAAACGGACACATCGACCGCCTTCTGGCGTTCCCCGTCGAAGACCTCTACGCGGACGGACAGCTTGCCGGACAGGTCGGACAGGAGATCTATGGCAGCGGCATCGCCCTCGCGCTCACCAGCCGCGCCTTTCGAAAACTGAAAAACGCACCCTATCTTCTGTTCTCCGAATATCCCCTCACCATCCGAACCGAAACGGACGATTCGGCTGCCTTCGTCGCCAGCGGACTCCCGCAATCCCGCTTCCGAATCCGGGTGATTCCCGAGACGGAGGTCCCCGTCGCCGGAATCCGCCTCGAAACCCCCGAAGGAGAGGTCATCGGCGGACAGGTAACTCCCGAGGGACATTGCGAGTTTCCGCTCAACGGCGGCGCGGAGTTCGTTCTCCGATGGAGGAACTCCGAATGAATACGGTCGGCCCACTCCGGGACAGCGGCATCCTCCGCCGCTATCCCGGAAACCCCGTCCTCTCTCCCCGGGACGTGCCGTACCCGTCGCAGCTCGCCTACAATGCGGGCGTCGTGCGCCGTGACGGACGGTACGTCATGGTCTTTCGCAACGACTCCGGATGGGCGCCCGACGCACAAAAACCGCCCGATTTCCAGCTGGGACTCGCCTTCTCCGAAGATGGCATCCGGTGGGACGTCCGTCCGGAAACCCTCCATCCCTCCGACGATCCCGACGTGCGCGGGGACATCGATCCCCGCCTTGTTCTTATCGACGACCGCATCCATATCACTTACTGCCAGTGGACCGCACACGGCTACCGCGCCACCATTGCCATCACCGACGACTTCGTGAATTTTGAAATCGCCGACCGCACCGTGCCCGATAACCGCGATATGGTTCTCTTCCCCGAACGGATCGACAGCCGTTTCCTCCGCCTGGAACGACCCTTCCCCATCGATAGCCGCAATAATCAACGGCGTTTCGATATCTGGATCTCCGAATCGCCCGACCTCAACTACTGGGGCAAAGCGCAGTTGCTGCTCGCAGTAGAAGACGTTCCGTTTGCCAATGAACGCCTCGGAGCCGGGCCACCCCCCATCCGCACCGGGGAAGGCTGGCTCGTTCTGTTCCATGCCGTCGATGTTGACCCGGACCGCGGAAAAAACGGATGGGAAGACTCGTGGCAAAGCCGCTATACCGTCGGAGCCATGCTTCTCGACCTCGATGACCCCCGCCGGGTACTCGCCGTCACCCGGGAACCCCTGATGATTC
The DNA here is from genome assembly GCA_033762295.1 of Capsulimonadales bacterium. Lineage (GTDB taxonomy): Bacteria > Armatimonadota > Armatimonadia > Armatimonadales > Armatimonadaceae > JANRLW01. The sequence continues at coordinate 3,176 of JANRLW010000089.1, read as the reverse complement.
CCCAGGCCCCGTACGAGGTCAATGGCGGGTTTCGCAACAATGTCGTGTTCCCGACCGCACTCGTCCCGGAACCCTCCGGTGAGATCAAACTCTACTACGGCGCCGCCGATACCGTCACCTGCCTCGCGACCGCCTCCCTCGAGGAGATCGTCCGCTTCTGCAAGTCCTTCCCCCGGTAAAATTCGGCCACGCCGAACGAACGGGCGATCCCTGTCCGAGTTACAATCCCGGCGAGGCATCGCGCCTCGCCGGGGAATTGCGCCTTGTACAGGTAATTAATTCTACTTTTTTCGTCTTTTAAAGGTGTTTTTTTGGACATTTATGAAGGGTTTTCCCACCCGACGGCAAAGTTTATGGGGCGATTACACGGAAAGAGGAGCGGACGCGATGGATACCGATACCGAAATCGATCCGACGAAGCAAATCCGGCGCCGAAACCATCGAGCCGCTTCCCTCGCTCCTATCCGACAGGAAAGCCTGCGGACCGTCGATGAATTCCGGGAATCCGAGTTCCGCTTCCGATGCCTTTGCGAACACGCGCCCGTAATGATCCGGAACGAGGGCATTCCTGCGGATACGAATATCCGACCAACTTCATACGAACCGAACCCGATCGAGCGCATATGACCACATTGCCCTGTACTGGAAACCATCGGAGAAGGAATACCTGCTCCCAATCGATGCCCTGGTTCCCTGGGAACCGGACGATCTCGATTCCACGGACGGTCCCGCCGGAATACCCCGCCGGGCGATGCCGGAACAGAACCTTCGCGGGTCACTACGAACCGAAAGGCGCGAGTCCGACGGAGCAAGGGAAAAAACCATCCGGCCCCGCTTTTCCATCCGCGCCGGAAACCGCTGACGCGACCCGCAATGTCCCGACCCCGTCCCTGACCGGACGCCGCGCCGTCATCGTCGAGGACGAAGGCATCACCCGTATCCAACTTCGGAGAACCCTCACCCGCGCCGGAATCATCGTCGCGGGGACCGCCGGTGACGGTCAGGACGGTGTCGAAGTCGTCCTCCGCGAAAGGCCCGATCTCGTCCTGATGGACCTCAATATGCCCGTCATGGATGGTTTCGAAGCGTCCCGCCGCATTCTGACACAGTACCCGGTCTGCATCGTCATTTTGACCGCCTACTCCCTCGAGGAGTACGAACGACAGGCACGGGAAATAGGGGTCTCCGCATATCTGCATAAACCCATCGTCAGTTCCCTGCTCTACCCACAACTCGAACGCGCCTGGCAGGCGTTCCGAAACGACACCGGACTGGCCGAATAGACCTCCGACGCAAAAAAGGGAGGGAACGAACTCCCTCCCTTATCCCGAGAACGGACGGCCCTATTCGTTCTTATGGCTCTGCGAACCGGCGCGAGAATGCTGCTCGCTCGATCCGCCACGCTGACCCGATCCGCCACGTTGACCGGAATTACCCTGGTCCTCGTCCTGATCGCCGCCCTGATCACCGCCCTGGTTGCCGCCGCGATTTCCGCCGCCGTGCGATGCTTCACCGCCCTTACGGCCGATCTCCGCCATGTGCTCGCGATCCTCGCTCACGGCCTCGCCACCCTTGCGGCCGATCTCCGCCATATGTTCACGATCCTGGCTTACCGCCTCGCCGCCCTTTCGCCCCGCTTCCTCGCGAGACATTTTGCCCTGATTCTCTTCGTTTCCTCGATTTTCGTTGGCTGCCATTCCTTCATCCTTTCTCCCGTCACCGGGAACAAACGATCGCATTCGGCATTCAGACACCGCCCGCGAGAACACTCCCTCTCGCTCGATGCCTCCAAAACTGCGAAAAATACGCCGTGACCTCAGGACATGTTCCGAAAATAGGAGACAAATGTATATTATTTACACCGCCCTTGCCTTCGGCGGAACCGCCGCTGAAACGCGCCGGTCTTCTGTTCGTCAACCCACCGAAACATGAGGATTAACCCACCATGGAAACAACCGATCCCAGGGAGAAACACCCGACGCCGCCCTTCGATGAACAGGATCCACTCCCGATCCCCGGCACCGAAAAGGAGATGACACCAAAAGCCGACCACGGTGAGGAGAGCTACCGGGGTAGCGGAAAACTCGAGGGAAAAGTCACCCTGATAACCGGCGCCGACTCCGGGATCGGACGGGCTGTCGCCCTCGCCTTCGCCCGTGAAGGAGCCGATGTCGCCATCTCCTACCTCAGCGAAGAAGAGGACGCCCGGGAAACCGAACGGCTTGTCCGGGAAGCCGGACGACGGGCCATCCGGCTCCCCGGAGATATCGCCGACGAAAACCACTGCCGCGAAATCATCCGACGGACCCGTCAGGAATTTGGCCGACTGGACGTCCTCGTCAATAACGCCGCCTACCAGAAAAGTTTTAACGACATCTCCGAAATCACCGCCGACGAACTGGAAAAAACCTTCCGGATCAATCTTTTCGCCCAGTTCCATCTGTGCAAGGCGGCCCTCGCCGAAGGCGGGCTGGACACCGGGGGCGCCATCATCAATACCTCGTCCGTTCAGGGCTACGATCCCAGTCCCAACCTGATGCCCTATGCCGCTACCAAAGCGGCCATCATCAGCTTCACCAAATCACTCGCCAAACAGGCGATCAAAAAAGGAATCCGCGTCAATAGCGTTGCGCCCGGTCCCGTCTGGACGCCGCTGATTCCCTCCACCCTCGACCCGACGGACTTCGGCAAGGATGCGCCCATCGGACGACCCGCGCAGCCGGCCGAACTCGCCCCCGTCTTCGTCCTGCTCGCCTCCGATCAGGCCAGCTTCATCGTCGGCGCAACGTACGCCGTGACCGGTGGCGAACTTACCGCCTGATCCTCTCCGGTCGGCGGAGCGTGTCCCGTTCCGCCGACCGATCGCGCCGTTCGACCGAAGCCCCCGTTGACCTTCCCCGCCGCCTGTGCTACCATGGCACCGTGAACACACGTCAACCGCTCGGTATCGCTGTCGCTCTGGGCATCGCCCTTACCTGCCATACCGCGAAGGCGCAGGACCCGATCATCGTCGAAACCACCCCGCCCCCACCCCCGCCCAAACCGAAACCAAAACCCAGACCGACGTTCACCACGCCACGCCCCCTCTGGCGAACCCGCATCGGCAAAGTCGAAGGGACACCCGCCGTTGACCGGGGCGACATCTACATCGGCGCGGACGATAACGTCATCGCCCT
>JANRLW010000088.1:0-12165 GCA_033762295.1 Capsulimonadales bacterium | reverse complement strand
CCGCTATGGTCTGAACTCACTCAAGGCACGCTGGGTCGAGGAGTACTACTGGGCGTACCGTCGCACCTTCACCCTGCCCGCCGACTATGTCGTCGGCACGCCAACGTGGATAACCTTCCAGCGTCTGGAGATGTGTGCTGTCGTCTATCTGAACGGTCAGGAAGTCGGTCGTCATGCCAACGCTCACCGTCCCGCGCGTTTTGAAGTCACCAAACATCTGCGTCCCGATGGCGAAAACACGCTGGTCGTGCTCCTCGATGCCGGGTTATTTGATGTGGCGGAAAAGCCGGGAGCAGAGTACCGCGATTCTCCACAGGCCCGCCTGACCAAGATACACTGGCACCGGCGCGGACAGTGGCAACGTGGCTGGGACTGGCAACAACGTCTGCTCAATGTCGGCATTCTCGGCGATGTCCTCCTGTACTGGGGCGAAAAACCTACCCTGGAACAAACGCAATTCTATGCGATTCCGTCCCGTGATCTGACCACGGCGGATGTCCATGCCACACTGACCGTTCACAATCCCGCCGCGTCCCCTGTTTCGGCGCAACTCCATCTAACCGTGCTCACTACGGGCGATAGCGCCACACAGGAGATAACCCTGCCGTCCGGTGAGTCGCGCCATGCGGTTTCTCTGAAAATAGACAATCCCCAACTATGGTGGCCCCTTGGTCATGGTGCACCGTTCCAGTATTCCGTGCAAGCGATCATCGACATAGAGGGGCATCGCCTGATTGGCTCATGCCAATTGGGTATACGCCGGGTCGAGGTGGACCAATCACCGCACCCGGTCGAGGGCAAGTATTTCACGCTCAAGATCAACAACCGCCCGATCTTCTGCAAGGGCGGCAACTGGGTTCCGGCGGATATGCTTCACTCCACGGTCACCCCCGAACGCTACCGTGAACTGATCGATCTTGCCGTCGGGGCCAACTTCAACCTGCTCCGCATCTGGGGCGGCGGGATCTACGCCGATCCCGCTTTTCTGGACTACTGCGACCGGCAGGGTCTCCTGGTCTGGCACGACCTGCTTTTTGCCTGCTCGAAATATCCCGGTGACTACCCGGAGTTTGTGCGGGAGGTGCGGACGGAAGTGCGCTGGGCGATGCGAGAAATGGCACACCACCCCTCGCTGGTCGTCTGGTGCGGCAACAACGAGATCGAAGAGGGCGACTGGCACTGGGGCTACGACGACGCTTACCGCACGCACCCGCACTACGCAATGTTCCACCATGATCTGCCGCAGATCGCCGCACAGGAAGCGCCACACTGCTTCTACTGGATCTCGTCGCCGTACTCGCCGGACTACAAAAGCCCCCGTGACCCAACCATCGGCGACCAGCACCCCTGGAGGGTAAGCCTGCAGATGCACGGTGGCGCGGACTGGTGGGAGTACCGGACCTTCGTCGATCGATTCCCTAACGAAGGTGGCGTCCTCGGATGCTCTACCCCGGCGACACTCAGGGACTTTCTGCCCGGATCGGAGCGAAAACTGCTCTCTGCCACCTGGGAGCATCACGATAACCCGTTCGCCATCCATGATGTCCTTCCGGGGCGATTAGGGCATGCCTATCAGACCGTCCAACTCTGGACCGGACTCGATCCGCTGGCGATGGAGATGGAAGAGTACGCCTTTATCTCCGGCCTGCTGCAAGCCGAAGGCATCACGGAATACATCGCCAACTACCGAAGGCGAATGTTCTCGTCGGCGGCGGCGATCTTCTGGATGTACAACTCGTCCTGGCCGTCGACACACGATTGGACCATTGTCGATTACTACCGCCGCAAGCGTCTCGCCTACCACCCGGTCCGCCGCGCCTTCGCCCCAATCACCGCCATCGCCGCCGCGCACCCGGATACCGGGGTTGACTACTTCGCCATCAACGATTCCGACAGTGAACGGCACGGTCGCGTTCTGTTCGGCACCTTTGCCGCCGACGGTTCGCTGGTTGAAACCGACGGCTACCAGCTTAACCTGCCCGCCCATTCGGTTCGATCCGTCGGGGCGGGTTGGGGTCGGGAGTATTTTACGGATCATCCCGATTTTGGCGCGTTTCTCCTTCTCTATGACGAGTCCGATCGCATGATCGCCCAGCATCGGGCGTTTTTCTCACGGTTCGGCGACCTGCCTCTGGTCCGTGATCCGCAAATCGTCCTGACCGTCGAAGACGGAACGCTGACCTTGAAAAGTGAGGTTTTTTGCTGGGGAGTCTGCCTCGATGAGAACGGCGATCGTCCCGTGGCGGACAACTGCTTCGATCTGCTGCCCGGCATATCGTACTCGATCCCCTGGGATTCGTCGGTCCTCGGCGAGCCACGAATCGCCCGCCTGGGGAACCACGTATTTTAAACCGTTTTGGTCCATCCGTTTCGAACGCCACGGGAACCGCCAAACCGGGAACCCTTCCGGCCCTCGCTCTGTTACGGTGGCATTACCCCACAGCAGGCAAGGACAACGAAGATGCGGAAAATGATATCGACCCGGTGCGGCGTCATCGCCCTTTTGACGGCAACCCACCTGACGGCGACAACGGTGGCACTGGCCGACGACTGGGCGCAGTGGCGCGGCCCGTACCGCGACGGCCACGTGCCACATTTCAAAAATCCTGCGGTCTGGCCGAAAACGCTGGTGAAAAGATGGAGCGTCGCCGTCGGACAGGGACACTCCTCGCCCATCATCGTCGGTGACCGCGCGTTCGTGCTCGTTCGCCGCGAGAACAAGGAGCATACGCTCTGCATCGATCTGAAGAATGGCCGCACCGTCTGGGAGGATGTGGTCGACGCACCCTTTGACAGCGTCATCTTTCCCGCACAACGTCTGGGGAAAGCGCCCCGTTCCACTCCCCTCTGGCACCAGGGGAAACTCTACACCACCGGGGTCAACGGACTCTTCTCCTGCCTCGATGCCGCCACCGGAAAACCGCTCTGGCGACGAGACTTTTCGACCCAGTTCAAAATCCCGATGCCGATCTGCGGAGCCTCCCTGTCGCCGCTGATCGATGGCCGAATCATCTATCTGCATGTCGGCCATGACAACGAGGGAGCGTTTATCGCGATGGATAAGGATACCGGGAAGGAGGTTCGCAGAACGGACACCGAGGGACCGGCCTATGCCTCGCCCGTACTGGCACGCATCGGCGGAAAGCGGCAGATCATCACGGCGACCCACAACCAGTTCGTTGGCATCGATCCGGAAAACGGCGCGATCCTCTGGAGTTTGGGGAACCGCCGGAATATGTTCAACCACAACTCGATCACCCCGGTCGTTCTCGGCGATACCGTGTTCGTCGGCGGAAATCAGCGTCCGACCATGGCGTTACGTATCCGCGCCAACGGCAACCGATGGACGGCGGATAAGGTCTGGGAAACCCTGGACGTTACCCTCTCCACCTCCTCGCCGGTCCTTTCCGGCAACCAACTCTATCTCTGCAACGAAAAACGGCGCGGCCAGATAACCGTACTGGATACCGCCACCGGAAAAAGCGCCTGGGTCTGCGAGGGCAACAAAGGCGAAAATGTCAGCCTGTACGATGTCGGGCCGTCCCTGCTGGCGTTTACGGCCGGTGGCGATCTGTTCGTCTACAAAAAGACCGGCAACACCCTGACGGAAACCGCCCGCTACCCGGTCGCCGACTCGGCGATGTGGGCGTCCCCGGCCATCTCAGGCAACCGTCTGCTGGTCAAAGGCGCGGAAAACCTGACTCTCTGGACCCTCCCCACGCCGTAGCGCGAAGCGTCCGAACAAAAACACCGGGCAGCGCGCGGTCTGCCCGGTGTCGAACGAAACCTCGGAACGCCTAAATCTCTTTCAGAATCTCCGCCTTACGCTGTTTGAACTCCTCGTCGTCCAGAAGACCGTCTTCGAAGAGGGCTTTCAGGTCGGCCAGCCGTTCGCGGACGCTTTTCACGCCGGGAGGCGCCGGAGCCGGCAGGGCAGGAGGCGGTTCCGGACCGGCGACCGCCGGAGCGGTCGCCGGGGCCGCCAGAGACGTCTTGCCGTTCGCGCCGGTTCCGACCGGCACCGGAGCGGGGGCCGTCGCTACCGGAGCCACCGCACGAACCGTCGGTCCGTTCGGGTTCCAGTTGATCTTCTCCAGGTACTCGGAGATCATCTTCTGGTACGGACGGTAAATCGGCGCGGCCAGCACCTTCTCCTGTGCGTTCACGTGCTGAACCAGCGTATTTCCCATCTCAAAGACCCCCAATTCGTGCAGGCGGTTCTCGATGCCCTGGTTCAGGTGCAGGCGAATGCCCGGGTTGTCACACAGAATCAGAATGATCTCGCGGGCCTCCAGCGGCGGACGTCCTTCCTGTTGCTGCGGCGTCTCCGATTCGCGCATCAGGCGCGCCATGTCACCCGTGATCGCGACGAACGTTCCCAGACGGTCCGTTTTCGACATTCCGAAGCGATCCTTGTAGGTTGCCAGGAAATGGATCGTCTCCCGCGCGCCGGTCGCCGTATACTTCACATCCCGCTCTTCGGTGATGACGCCGGACGCCCAGCCGACACAGAAGGTTTCCCACGATTCCATCTGTTCGACGAATGACGGCGGATCGATCCGGACCCACTCCTTGACATCCTTGCGCGTATGGATCGGGTTCACCGAGGCGCCCTGCGAACGCGCCTGCTCGTAGGCGAACCGATAGGAGTCCATTCCTTCCAGCAATCGCAGCGGGAACGCCGCTCGCTCACGCAGGAACAGCACCTGATGCTGTTCGTTGGAGTTGGAAATCTGACCGTCCCGAATACCCTGCACCGTGTCCTTCAACATCGCCAGGAAACGCTGTTCGGATTCGGTACGTCCCTGCGCCCCGTAAATCTTTCCGACGATGGTCTGTTCCTTGTTCTGATGGTGCTTGTAGTTCGGCGCGTTCTGCTGCAGGTGAATGAACGGCTGAGAAAGGCCGAAGACCCGGCGCATCTCCTCAATCGAGCGATCCGTCCCGTAGCCGTACTTCTCAAAAAACTTCTCGATCACGGACTCGTTCTCGACCGCCCGGAAGACGGCGCGGGTCCGGGCGGCGACCACGGACTTGATATGGTTGATGTCGGCGTCCCGCAAACCGTAGATGTTTCCGGCCGTCCCGACTTCGGCCAGGATTTCCGACGAGGTCGTGTTCACGGTCGTGTTGCCCGGGTTCATTCCGTCGCCGACATAGGCCGTATACCGCCGGTCGATATCGCCGTCGACGTAAGTGGCCGTTCCGTTCTCGGATTCCACCCGCCGTCCCCGGTCGAACAGGATGGCCCCGTTGACGTCCACCGGATTCTCGATCGCCAGATTCTCCTCCCGACGGTAGAACGTTTCCAGTTGGCGCATCCGCTCGATATAGGCGTCCATCTCCTCTTTCAGCGCATCGAGAACGCTCTGCATTCCGGTGTAGAAGTAGATGGCGAGGTCGTTGGCGCGAATATCCAGAAACGCGGTGTCCCACTGCCGGGCGAACCGCAGATAGGCGTCCTTCTTTTCATCGATCGAGCGTCGTTTCGCGCCGCCCATGACCATTCCGAGAACGACATCCCCGGCCAGTCGGGTAATCTCCCCCAGTTGCCCGTCCCGCTGTTCGGAAAGCGGCACCAGCGTTTCCTTGGCGGCGTCCCGATCGGCGGCCAGCGCGGTGGCATAGTTGCGGAACCGCTCGCTGCACTGATCCAGGAAGGCGCGGGCGACACCGTGCCGACGGTTCGGGTCGTTGACACACTCGGAAATGAACGATCGCAGCGCCGCTTCCTTCGCCGGAATGACCGCACGCAGGTTCTCGACCATCTGCCAGATGAATTCGCCCAGGTTCGCGCGACGCTTCCCGAGCGGATCGGGGTTCGGGTCGTTGTCGACGTACTTCGCCTGCAGGTCGGCCTGCCGTGTGTTCAGCAGTTCGACCACCCGGTTATGACCCGGATAGTTCGTTTCGTACTCGCGGTTGACGCCGCTCCAGAACTGCATCGCCGCATCCCGGAGCAGGTCGCCGGTTTCGGCGCTGGCGATCGTCAACTGGCGACGAATCTCGTCCGGGTCCAGACCCAGACGCGCCAGTTCGCCCTCGGTGAATGCGCCGACATTCGTCACGCGCGAAAGCGGCTCGGTCCAGCGCATCAGGATCTGGTGCGCCAGACGGGAGGCGCAGGCGTGCAACACTTTGTCCTTCGGGAAATGAATGGCCGCGAGTCCCATCGAAAGGTAGTTCTGCGGACAGCCGAGATCGTCCGGATTGGTTAGGAACTGGTCGAAGTTATCCCGGTTCGATTTCTTCTGCCGCTGGAACTCGCTGGTCAGGTCCAGGAAGATCGAATGCCCGATCATCTCCACCAGTTTATCGACCGATCCCAGGTTCGCCGACGGCGACGATGTGTCGACCAGATAGGTGTACCGGAACGGCGGGTCGGCGTTCTCGATGCCCGGTTGATCGGGTTTGTACTGCGCGGTAAAGGTCGTCGACGGGTCGGTGTAGTGATTCAATTCGAGAAGAGAGGCGTAGGCGTTCGGCCGGTTATCGACCGCGACCGCCGCCGAGTTCGGTGGGATCGTAAAGATACCCACCGTTTCCAGCATCCGCTGGGATTTCAGCAGGTCCTTGACCGCGTAGGCCATGTCCAGAAACATCCCCGAACCGGTCCCACCCAGCAACGAACCGACGATGTAGACGGTGATTCCTTCCGAAACCTGCAGACCGTTGCGGATGGCGATCGCCTTGCTCGAATCTTTGGTGATTTCGGCGATCTCCTCCTCGATCCGCTTGGCGATGACATCGTAGTTCCAGAAGAACGACAGACGTCCTCGCGCACGGACCGCACCCGCCCCCTGCTGGATATCGCCCGAAAGCGTCTTCGGGTCCAGCCAGTCTCGCAGATGCGGATACTCTCGCAGGTTCCGCCGGAGTTGTTCGACCCCGTGAACGCTGGTATGGATCTTGTCGGCGTTGTCCAGGTTGGCGGCATCGCTGTAGTTCGGGTTCTTGCCGAAGATCGCCTGGTCCGTATCGATCAGCAGGAAGCCGACGATCGGGAGTTTGTCCAGAGAACCGTACTTCTGCAAAAGTCGCTGCCGGACGTCGAGCAGAACCTTATGACCGGTTCCCCCGACGGCAATCAGCAGGGAACGGGAAACGCCGCGCAGACGCTGTTCTTCCCGCGCCTGCGCGTTCTGTGCCGGTCCGACGGTCGTCGGTGCGTTGTTGACGGTGTTGCCGTTATTTTCTGCCATGGTTTTCTGTTTCGTTCGCGCCGTAGCGCCGCCCCTTTGCGCCGAAGCGCCTGTTCGCCTTTACACGCCGTTATTGTTCCGCCACCAGGGCCCCCGGTTTCCGGAGGCGGGCGGCGCAGGCATTGGCCCGGTGGGACCGGGATTATTTGGCCGGACCGGTTGTACCGCCGGGGTCGTCACCGGATTCGGAACCGGCAGCGGCGCGCCGTACATCCGTTCCAGTTCCTCGTTTTCCAGTTCCTGGCGGGCCAGAGCGACCGCTTTCGCTTCACCGCTCACCCGCTGCAACGCCGACGAAAGCTGGCTGATCGCCACGACATCCGACTGCTGCGCCTGCTGAAACCCGACCAAAACCGAACGCAGGCTGTCCATCTGAGTACGCGCCTCCCGTCGCAGCATCGCGATTCGTCGGGCGGACCGTCCGTTCTGCGCCGCCAGCGTCGCCCGCTGCTCCAGCATCTCAGCCTGACGCAGCAATGAGGATTCTACGAAGGCGTCCGTCTCCCGGTTCGCCTGCATTCGCAGACCTTGCGCCTCCCGACGCAGGATATCCGCATCCGGCGTCGCCACCGGATCGGACGGAAGCCGCGCGATCGCGTCGCCCAGATGCCGGAGCGCCGCCCGAATATCGCTTTTCGCGGACTCCGACGGAATCTCGGTTCGGAGCGCATCCAGAACCAGACCGAAATACTGCCGTTCCAGGCGACCTCGCGCGTTCGGCAGCAACGCCTCGATATCCTCGACCGTCAGATCTCTTTCGGCAATCTGGGTCAACTGGACCCTGGGCGCCCAGACCATGCCGCCAATGATACTGGTCCACAGAAACAGGAAAAATACGCCGATAAAAACTCCGACGCCCGTGCCGATTCCCATCAGGAAAGCGGCGAGCGCCATATGAAAAAGGAAAACGAAGGAGAAGGCTTTCAGGCTCGCTCCGTACGGTCCCGTCCAGATCTGGTCGGCGAGACGCGTTGCCGCTTCCTCCGGAAGGTCGAGTTTCCGGGTCCAGAACCGCGCCAGCCGACGCGGCGCGCGTTTCAGTTTTCCCGGAAACGGCGGATGCAGGGTGGCGTTGGGCGTCGCCGCGTGGGCGTTGTTCGCTCCCTGTATCGCCCGGACGGACCGCCCGAGCACCGTGACAAAACGTTCCTCGCCGATATCCCGCAACGTCAATTGCATCGCTTCCCTGACCTATTCCTGTGACTGGCTAGCGCGGCTCGATTCGCGCCGTTCGTTCCGTTTCCGGTTCGGCCCGATGTCCGTAGACGGCCGCCAGTCGCGGATACAACTCCGGCGCCAGATCCTGACGCGCGGCCAAGACCGCCTTCGCCTCGGAAGTCACCTGACGAGCGGTCGTCGATACGGCGGCCAGACGTTCCGTTCCCGTCGTTCCCGTCGTTCCCGTCGCCTCCCCGGTCAGCGCCGGCAACAGTCCACGGACGGCGGCGAGTTCCGCCATCAAATCATTACGTAAAACCTGCAGACGTCGTGCCAGGCGACGGTCGTTTTCCGATACCGCATCGGTCGCCGTCGAAGGAACGTCATTCTGGTGCATCGGGTCCGGCAGACTGCCGACCGCCTCGCCGAGCGCGTTGACCACCGACCGGACGGCGGCCTCGGTCGTCGAATCGAAACCCCGCAGATCGGTCACGTCCTGCAGGAGACGAAGAAACTCACGTTCCAGGTCATCCCCCGGCAGTCGTGGCGCCGCGCCGCGCAGGCCTTCCGATACGCGAAGGAGAGCCGACCGTTTTCGAGCGGGAACCGACGCCTCCTCCTTCGTGCGGGTCGGCTGCGCCCCTTTTAACGCTTCCAGTTCATCCCAGCGTACCGGCGCGAGATGAAGACGGCGGAAGTTCCGACGGGGCAACACCACCAGGCAGAGGAACAGACCGATCGCGGCCCCGAGCAGACAGCCCGACGTCACGTCCGGTCGAAACCCGCTCAGAAAGGCCACGGCAAGAGCGGCCAGCGAGATTGCCGTTCCGCCGCCCGCGACCAGTGGCATGGCGGTATCGACCATCATGGGCAGGGTGGACGCCGCGACCTCTTCCGAAAGCCCGAGCCCGGATGCCCAGATGCGTCCGAGTCGACCGATTTCGGCCGGCGGCGAAAAGCGAGCGTGCCCCAGGGCGCGATAACGCACCAGAGCGATATGCCAGACGCTTCCCAGGTCCCCCGGACGGATCACCATGTTCCTTTACCTTCGGCCGGTGACGGTGGCGACGGAGGCGACGGTCGCGCCCTCGGTCTCGGCCACGCTCGGCGACCTACCGCCTCTTGCTGTTTCCACCGACGGGTTGACCGCCATCGGCGTTGATTCGTTCGTCAGAAACTCCTCCAGTTCCGCGCGGGCGTCCGCTACCGCGCCGGCTTCGGCCGCGACACCGCGCACCTGCTCCGCCAGACGACTCAACTCGGCCATATCGCCAGCCCCCGCATAAAGGGCGGCCAATCCTAGTCGAAGCGCCTCCGTCTGCACGGCGATCTCCCTGCGCAGGACGGCGTTCCGGCGAAGCACCAGAGCGGACTGTTCCGCCGCCCGCGCCGAACGAAGCAGCGCCTCGGCCTGACGTCGAAGCGAGGCCGCCGTCACCGGGTCCGGTTCCTCCGACGCCGCGCGCTCGGCACTCTCCGCGTTCTCACGCAGTTGTCGAGCATCCGTCTCCCCGGTCTCCGGCACCGCAGGCAGTCGGTGGATCGCCTCCCCGAGGGCGCGCAACGCCTTTCGTATTTCGGTCGCCGCCTGGTCGGGAATCTCCTGGCGCAACGCATCCCGAAGGAGCGTCAGATAGGCCCGTTCGGGTCCCGCTTCCCGGCCGTCCAGCATCGCCTCGACTTCGTTCGGCGTGATTGCCGTCCGTGCCCAGTGCCGGAGCAACGCTCGCGGCATGACGATTCCCGCCGTCAGCATCGTCAATCCCAGCAGGCCGAAAATAGCGCCGAAGATCGGTTGGCCCTGTGTCCCCCCGACGATTGCCGGGGCAAGAAACCCGATGCTCCCTCCGCCCAACCCGCCGACGGACCCGCCGATGACGCCGCCCATCGATCGGAGAACGTCGTCCGCCCTGCCGTCGGGAAGTCCGGCTCCGCCGGTCCAGAATCGACCGAGCGCACCGAAACGGGTTCCTGTGTCGCCGGCGGTCACGGACGTTCGCGGACCGCGACGCGATCCGGGCGCCGAGGACGCCAGCATCCGCGCCTGAATCAGTGCCACCTGCCATTCCGGACCGAGATCAACGGGAAAAATCTCCATTTCAATGTTCTCCGCCATCCATTGTACACGCATAGCGACAACGACGAAAATGGCGAGTTACCGACGGCGTGTGAACAGGAGAGGCAACGCCAGAAACGCCAGGACGATGATCGCGAAGACCAGCCATCCGTAAATGCTCAGAAACAACCCGATGAACAGCACACAGATCGCCAGAATCCCGAAGAAAAGGCCCAGACGCGCCGCCTGCGAGGAGTCGCCCCGCGGATTGATGGAACGCGAGAGGAAGAACACGATCGCCGGAATCGCCGTCAGGCCGATCAAAAGCCCCACACCGAAGATGATCCATTTCGTCGTCAGGTTTTCAACCACGAACGAATAGAACTCGGTCGGTTCGGCCGGATACCGGATCGGCGCGGTATCGTTGAGCCGACTTACCTCGAAATACCCCTTGTGCGAACCGGGCTCGAATCCGTTCACCCGCCACTCGATGACCGCGCCCGTCCGCACATCCCCGGTGATGTTGGTCGCGGGAATCCGAAGGTTCCCCGACGGTCCCTCATCGACGAAAATCGCCTTGGATTTACTGACCGTATCGCCGGAAGGATCGGTAAACAGCAGGCGAAGCGTGTACGGTTTTTTATCCTGATACGCATTCTGCAGTTCCGATCCGGAATTCTGTGTCAGTTTCGGTTCCTGAGCCTGCGCGTTTCGCAAGGAAGCAAAGGAAAGTAACGTCAGTAAAAGAAAAATGACGACGTGTCGTCGTCCCCGATAATTTGTCACCAATGGTTTCCTTGTAGTTGTGTAACGGTCAGGCATCGTGGCGGCTCGGATATTTTAGATGTTTTTCGGATCGGTCAGTTTGAGACGGTACTCCCTGGCCACTCCCCCGGCGGCCGGCGTTATCGCAATACGCAATTCGTCGCCATACCCGACCGGAGATTCGGCTTCCAGAGGAAGTCCGTTTAATAGGACACGGACCTTCGATGTTTCGTTGCCCGGCGGAGGCGCGGCGGCATCCGATTTTCCGCCCGGCATCGCCTGAGAGGCCGGAGCCGCCGTCAATCCGCCGCGCCCCGGACGAATCACGACGACCGCCGATTTCAGTTCCGCGATCGGAAAGGCATCCGGAGCGAACCGTGCGCCCTCGCCGCCGATGCGCACCGGCTGCCCCGCACGCACCTGAAAATCCTTCATCTCCTTTGGCCCGTTGCTGATTCGGAGAGCCATCGGTTTCGCCGCAGACAGGAAAAACACCAGGCCGCCCACCGCCGCGATTCCGGCCAGACCGAGGACGATCCACAATAACGGAGACGGATTTTCCGCCGGTTTGGATACGGCTGAAACCGGCGCGACCGTGGGAACGGGTTCCGGCTTCGGAGCGGACTGTGGCAGCCGCTCGATCGGACGCCCCATTTCGTTGAAACCGACCCCGATGCCGAACTGCCGCACCTTGCCCGACACGACCAGTTCCCGCAGAAGCCGCTCGTAATCCGCGTTTTCCGACGTATTCGGGTACTTGGAGAGCTGGCCCCCCGGCACGTAGTATCGCAAATAATCCCGATAAGCCGGATCTTCGGACTTCGGTTCGTCGTTATAACTGTCCGACAGAACGACGATATAGGCGGGTCGATCCGGCTCCCGCGCGATCAACTTCAGCACCTCATGGTGCGGTCGGCGAATGTTCGTCCCGGCCCCCGTCCCCGTGTCGCGGGGAAGCTTTTCCAGCACCGCCGCCCGGTCGTC
>JANRLW010000087.1:0-10791 GCA_033762295.1 Capsulimonadales bacterium | reverse complement strand
CGGCTTGCCCAGCGCCATCGCCTGCTGGATCACCGCCGCGCACGGTTCCGCCCACGTCGACGCCAGCACATGCACGTCCAGAGCGTTCATCGCGTTGTTCACGTCCGCCCGGAAACCCGCGAAAACCACACGACCGCCGATGCCTAACTCCCGCACCATCTCTCGCGCCTGCTTCTCCTCCGGTCCCTCGCCGACCAGCACGGCATAGATATCGTCCGCATCCTCCGAGCGATCCCAGGTGGAGGCGTACAGCTTGACGGTCCGCTTCGAGGTCAGGTTAGCGATGGCCTGAAGGAAGGTCCGCCAGCCCTTCTCCTCGGCGATGCGTCCGACCATTCCGACGACAAACGCCTTCGGCGGAATCCGCCACTCCGCCCGAATCTCCTCCGGTGTGCGGGTGGTCTCTCGGAAGGCGTCGACATCGGTACCATGGTGGATGGTGGTCACACGTTCGGGGCGCAATCCCTGATCGACCAGCGTCTTTCGCACCGAGTCCGACAGCGCGATGACCCGGTCGAACAGCACCCGGTCGTAAAAATACCGTCCGAGGGCGGACTTCAGCGGGTAGGGCGAATGGCGGCTCATGACGACGACGGGGACGCCCGAGCGGCGGGCCGTGACCGGAGCGACAACGTAGTCCGTGGACCAGTGTACATGCACGATGTCGAACTTCTCGGCACGCATCAGTCGGTACATCTCCTGCGACTCCTTGAAGTCCCACTGCCGGTTCACCGTGAACGGCAGGGTACGCAGGTTGCGCTTGCGGGCCTCCTCCTCGACGAACTTGCCGGGACGGGCCGCGACGGTCACGTAGTGTCCCCGCTGCGCCAGTTGCTGGGCCAGATTGACCAGATGCAGTTCCGTCCCGCCCCACCCCGGGAACCCGGAGCCGACCTGCAGGATGTTCAGCGGTTTGTCCGTCATGCGTCGGCCCCTTTCATCTTCCGGATGGTCCCGGTCGTGGAGCGCCCCTCCACCAGTTTAAGAATGACGACGTCCCCGCCCAGAGACCGCACCAGGGGGGTTTCCGGCAATGCGTCCGGCGTCCGGTAATCCCCGCCCTTGGCATGGATGCTCGGGCGTACCAGGCGCAGCAGTTCCTGCGGATTATCCTCGGGGAAAATACAGACCGAATCGACGCAGGCAAGCGCGGCCAGCACCTCCGCCCGATCGTCCTCCGGGTGGATGGGACGCTCCGGTCCCTTCAGGCGTTTCACCGACGCGTCGCTGTTGACACCGACGAACAGCGCATCGCCGAGCGACCGCGCCTCTTGCAGGTAGCGAACGTGGCCGACATGCAGGATATCGAACACCCCGTTCGTAAATACGAGGCGTTTCCCCTGCTGACGCAACTCCTCCGCGCGTTCCGCGAACGCCGCACGATTCAACACCATACGCACTCCGTCTTCGACCCGTCGCGGATCGATTGTCGTCTTTCCGCCGGTCGGAACCGCCTACTCGGCGGGAGGGATATCCTTCGCGTTCGCCGGACCGGCCTGCTCCTCGCGGATCTCCTCCGGGGTCAGCATATGGAGGGACTTCGGTTCCGCCAGGTCGACGAAAAGAACGCCGTTCAGGTGATCGACCTCGTGCTGGATGCAACGAGCTTCAAAATCGGTGGCGCGAAAGCGAATCGGTCGTCCGTCCGCGCTCAGGGCGTTTACCGTCACCTCGCGGGCGCGCCGTACGACGCCGCGCAGTCCGGGGATCGAGAGACAGCCCTCCTCCGGTTCGTACTGCTCGCCGCGCAGTTTGGAAAGGGTCGGGTTAATGAGGGCGCGCAGTCCGCTGCCGGTATCGTAGACCAGGAGGCGAATCGATTTTCCGACCTGCGGCGCGGCCAGACCGACACCGCGCGCCGCGTACATCAGGTCTCCCATTTCACGGATCAGGTCGCGCAGGTCGGCATCGACCACCTTCACCTCGTCGGCGACCCGACGCAGGATCTCACCGCCCGGCTCGCCGTACTTAATGATCCTGCTGTCATCGAAGGGAACGTTGTAACGGCTATCCTCGGGGGGCGAACTCGGCGTCTCGCTGGGCGTTTCGGTCGCGGCAGACATGTAGTTTGTTGTTACCTCGTCGTGCATTGTACCACGTCGCCCCGGTCGCTCCCCGGATTCCGCGCCCCGGTGCCACCCGGTTCGGGTCAGGCCGGACCGGGTCAGTCCCGTTCGGGAGGTCGGCCGGTGGGTATGGGCTGCCCGAGCATCGCCGCCAGATGCTCCGTCAGTCGCCGGGTCGCCGCTTCCGGGCCGTCCTTGCGCCCGTAGAGGTCCGACAGGTCCAGCGGTTCGCCGTAGGTCACGGTCACCGGCACCTCCGACCGACGGGGCAGCGGCGCGCCGTGCGTCCACATCTTGCCGCTGTTCCGGATCGCGACCGGGATGACCGGAACACGGGTACGGAGCGCCAGTAACAGCGGTCCGGCGAATAACGGCTGCAGGGTATTTTCGGCGTTCCCGCCGCCTTCCGGGAAGATCACCACCGCCTCACCGGCCTTCAGCAGCGCCTCGGCCTGCCGCAGAGCCGTTCGATCCGCGGAGCCGCGCCGCACGGGAAACCCGCCGAACAGCCGCATCAGGGGACCGAGAACCGGGAGGTCGAACAGCTGCGCCTTCGCCATATAGTACGCGTCGCGCGGCAGTGTGAGGGCGACCGCCGGGGCGTCGGCATCGCTCACATGGTTCGGACAGATCAGCACGCCGCCGACCCGTGGCACGTTTTCCGCTCCCCGGTGCCGCAGACCGCCGAGAAAATGGAAGACGAGCGCCATAATCCGCCGAAACGGCGGCCAGAACAGACGATAACGAAAGTCACGCACGGGTCTACGATACCGGCCCGCCCCGGCCCCGGACAAGGTCCTTTCGTCCCGAAGTTCGGTCCCGGTTTTCGTGGGACCTACCCGAGGCTTTCCAGCCGTCGCATCACCGTCGCCATGTCCTTATCGCCGCGCCCGGAGGTATTGACGACGATCACTTTGTCCTTCCCGAGGGTCGGGGCGAGTCGACGCAGATGGGCGAAGGCGTGCGCCGTTTCCAGCGCGGGAATGATCCCCTCGGATCGGGAGACCCAGCCCAGGGCGTCCAGCGCCTCCGCGTCGGTGACGCTCACATACTCGGCGCGTCCACGATCCTTGAACGACGAATGCTCGGGGCCGACGCCGGGATAGTCGAGTCCCGCCGAGACCGAATGCGCCTCCGCGATCTGACCGTGGAGATCCTGCAGCAGATAGGTCGCGGAGCCATGAAGAACCCCCGGTCGCCCTTCCGACAGCGTCGCGGCGTGGCGTCCGGACGCCACCCCCTCACCCGCCGCCTCGACGCCGACCAGACGGACGCTCGCCTCGCCCGCGAACGGATGGAAAATGCCCATCGCATTGGAGCCGCCGCCGACGCAGGCGATCACGACATCGGGCAGCCGTCCTTCCTTCTCCGCAAGCTGTTGCCGGGTCTCGTTGCCGATGACGCTCTGGAAGTCGCGGACCATCGTCGGGAACGGATGCGGTCCGACCACCGAGCCGATGATGTAATGCGTATCGCGCACATGGGTCACCCAGTCGCGCATCGCCTCGTTGGTCGCATCCTTCAGGGTGCGCGTTCCGGATTCCACCGGGCGCACCTCCGCGCCCAGAAGTCGCATCCGGAAGACATTGAGCGCCTGACGTTCCACGTCCTCCGCTCCCATATACACGACACATTGAAAACCGAACTTGGCGCAGACGGTCGCGGTGGCGACGCCATGCTGCCCCGCTCCGGTCTCGGCGATGATTCGCGGCTTGCCCATCGTCCGCGCCAGCAGGATCTGTCCGATCGTATTGTTGATCTTGTGCGCCCCGGTGTGGCAGAGGTCCTCGCGTTTCAGATAGATCTTCGCCCCGCCGAGTTGTTCGGTCAGGTTTTTCGCGTAGGTCAGCGGGGTCGGTCGCCCGACGAACTCGCGGAGGTGGTAACGAAATTCCTCCTGAAAGGCAGGATCGTTCTTCGCGTCTTCGTAGCGATCGGCCAGTTCGTCGAGGGCGGGAATCAGGGTTTCGGGAACGAATCGTCCGCCGAACCGTCCGAAATGCCCGCGCTCATCGGCAACGGAGGTAAACGTCATGGACATGCCCTCGTTATATCGCAGGTTGCGCGGATGGGCAGGGTATCCGTAGTTCCCGCGGTTCTCGGTTTGCAATAATTCCGAACCCGATCGGGGGGAATTGCATCGTGTGGGAAACTTCGTCAGGAGAGACCGCACGATGGAACACGGAATACCGCTGCCCGCCGGGGCGCGCGCCGATGACCCGTCCCGTGATAAGGAACGGGATGACAGCACACATGAGGTTCTGCCCGATGTCGCCTATAAACGACTGATCCTCGTCAATGTCGCGTTCGTGGGCGCGGTCGGCGCGGGAGACGACGGCTGGGTACTGATCGACGCCGGCCTGCCCGGCACCGCCGGAGCGATCCGTGAGGCGGCCAACGAACGCTTCGGCGGGGGCCGCAATACCCGGCCGGCGGCCATCCTCCTCACGCACGGACACTTCGATCATGTTTCCGCGCTCCGGGAACTGGCCGAACTATGGGGCGTCCCGATCTTCGCGCACCCGTTCGAAATGCCCTATCTCACGGGACAGGCCGCTTATCCGCCGCCTGATCCGAGCGTCGGCAACGGGCTGATGTCCGCGCTGTCGCCGCTGTTTCCGCGCACGCCGATCGATGTCGGTCAGTGGCTGCACCCGTTCCCGACCGATAACTCCGTGCCGTTTCTGCCCGGCTGGCGCTGGATTCATACACCGGGCCACACGCCCGGTCATGTTTCGTTCTGGCGCGAGTCCGACCGCACCCTGATCACCGGGGACGCGTTCATTACGACGGTTCAGGAATCGGCCTATGCCGTCGCCGTTCAAAAACCGGAGTTGCACGGGCCGCCGATGTACTACACGCAGGACTGGGAAGCCGCGCGCATCTCGGTCGAACGGCTGGCGATGCTCGAACCGGAGATTGCGGTGACCGGTCACGGACGCGCCATGCGGGGTCAGGACCTGCGCACCGCTCTGCATACGCTGGCCGAAAACTTCGACCGGATCGCGGTTCCGGAGCAGGGTCGTTACGTTGTCCGTCCGGCGCAGGTCGGCACCAACGCCGCCTACGATACCCACGCCACCTGAATTCGGCGCGCAAAGCGCGATCTTCCGCAACGATGAGGGCATTGGGAACGGTGACCGGTTCCCAACGCCCTCATCGTTGCCCTCGTTTATCGCCCGGGAGTGGGCAAAATCGAGCGAGGAAGCGGTCAGGGCACCTTGCCCGCGTCACCGTCCTCTCACGCAGATTTCCTCGACGAGACCGTCACCGATGGGGAACCGCAATTCGAGATTGAGTTTCCGACTTTCTGCCGATTCGGACGGGTAGAAACGGACTTTTCCTTCCTTAAAGCGAGAGACGGAAGCAGGGAGGGGTTTGGACGCAGCTTCCAGACCGTCAAAGCACCGCCCAAAAAACAGAATTCCCAGAAGACGTGTCTCTTCCTCGCTCAGATCGTCAAAACGGATTCGTGGCGCCCCCGATGGTCGGTTTTCGGGTTGGAGTTTCAGCCGTCGTTCGATCAACGCCTTCAATCGCTCTCTCGCAAAGGCGACGAAACGGTCGGTAACCATCGGTCGGTTCACGCGCGCATCCATCTTTCGTATCTGCTCCTTTGCCTTTTCAGGCAGATTGGCACCCAATTGGCGTTCGATCGCGCCTGGTGGCAGGTGTTCGCGCCGTTGCCGAACGGCACGTTGATACGCCTCCGGAATCAGATCCGATATCGCTTCCGATATATCCTCAAGCCGGCGGGGAAACGTCGTTTTCGGGTAACCGATCTTCCATTGCCCGTCCGCGTCCCGCCGGCGATCCAGCGAGAAGACGGCGGCAGCAGCGTCCAGTAGTTTTCCCGATTCCACCGGTGCGGCCGAAGCCCAGCAAAGACGCTTGCCTCCCAGATCTTCCTCCAGCAACGTTGTCTCCGAGGTTCCGGAATTGGCGTCCCGAACAAGCTTACTGAAAGTCACTGCCTCGCGCGCCAGGGGACCAACCGGTCGATTGAAGTAGGAGCGCCGGAGTTTTTTTACTTCATCCACGTCGATATGGAGGAAATCGGCAAGGTATTCGTCTTTATCCGCCTTTTCGCCGCTTACTCGAACCGTAATGAAAAGGTCGGGGTGGTTGGCAGAATTGGATTCAAGACCGAAAACATGAATGCGCTGTCGGGATGGAAGTGACAGACGTATCCCGGTTACCTCCCGATTATTGACCATAAACCGACCGAACTCCGTGGTGCGCCGGGTGACGGATTGAATCAGGTCACCCACGTATTCCATTTGATCCAGATTAGTGCCGAATTGCTCATACCGAACCATGTCGAAAAGATGATCCGCCTGACCGGTATCCAGTTGTGCGATCGGAATCCCGTCCCATTCCTCGTACCCGCGCGGATTTTGTCGGCCGGGGTCACTGATTTGCTTCCACTGCTCCGGGCGGATCATGGTCTGGAAATCCGTGATAAATTTTTGATAAACAATTGTTTCGAGCAAGTCCTTCTTGCGAAAGATCGTTATCATTTCGCGGAGCGAACGCCGATACTCGGGAAAGGTAACTTCCGGGATATCTTCGTACCGCGAGTAGCGTTTTCGCAGAAGCAACCGGTCCGGCTTCCGTTCGACCGAGTAGTCCAAACAGGCGACCGCTTTATCGATCGTCTCCGCATCCGCCGGTCCCTGTCCCATCAGGGTGTCAAACTCCCGCAGCGCGTTTCCGAACTCCGCTTGGTCGGAAAAGCAGGGTTCCCCTTCCGTGACCACCAGGCATCCGGTGCGCCGGCTCAATTCCATCAACCGGGTATGAAACGGGCCTTCGTTCGCCTGACGGAGTGACAGAGATCGGCCCGCCGAAGGCGTTTTCAGTACCGTCGGCGGGTTTTGTTCGGAGTTGGGGAGAATGCCGGGTACGCCAACAACAAAGTGCATCGCGAGGACAAAGCCCCATTGGGTGCTACATTTCATAGTTGACCTTTTTTACCAAAGATCTCGTGAATACATAGAGCGTCGGGTAATGACCAAACGCGACACTTTCGTTTGCGCTCATTTTGTCCGAATCAACCCGCGGACGAATCGGCATAAAGAACGCAAGGAATCTTTACGGCAACAGGATTGCTTCCAGCGTTAGAAATATCAACACTTACGGTAAATTCAGGGGAAGTCCCTATCGGATCCATTCGATACATTCCCCAAGCCGACTTAGACTTACGTCCGTACGTACTGTCGTCTTCGTGAAACCTTTAATCGGGGACGTTTGGTAGGTAACCGATGCCTCAATGATCGCGCTCCCCCATTCGCTGAAAGGCCAACTTATGCCAGCTGAAGTAAAGACTTTCGCCGTATTCGACGAAGAACTTGGAAAAATTTCCGTCGCTTGCGCGAACCCAACCTCTGAACGTCGGAGCACCTTTTTTTCGATACAGGTAATTGTATCGGGCTTAGGAATCGACGGAGAGGCTACCACCGATGAACTGGCTCGTGACTGCGCATGAACGATGGATGGGACACCGGCAAGAAGAACGGAGCCTCGCTTGGTTTTACGAAATTGTATCAATCATACTTGACTGCTTCAAGACAGTTTTATTTCCACGTTCCTGTAATACCGATTCCGTGATCGGAGATTGGCCTCTTGGAACGGTACCGGGTAGATGCGTCTGCTTTTGCAACTCCCCTGCGAGATTCGACCGTCGAGCGCATCGCCCGTGCGCGGCGGATCGTAGTCCCCTTCCGGACCGCCATCCGTCGGGGAGGTCCAACCGGTGTCGGGGTGAGTGTAACCGCCATGGAAGAACAGACGAGGATAACCGCTCGACGATGGTTCCGCCCCGTTTCACCACTCTAGTCTCGTCAGGCGGGGGATTTCGCCGGGTTGAGCCTCCAAACAAATGGCAGGAACGCCATGGTGAATTCTTACCGCCTTGACGGTATACGATCGTTTTTCTCCCGTAGCCATGAATGCTTTCACGGTTTGGCCAGAATCCGGCAACGAGATCGGTTCGTCATTTGTCGTTGGTTCAAGGACATGCCAAACACCGATGATCCAATCGTAATCAATGACGGGTGACAATCTCGAGATTAAACCGGACGTAATGTTTATCTCGTCAATTATGACGGCATTTTTCATTGACCGAACCTTGTCAGGACACCACGTTCAATCACATAGGAATGTTTCTGCCCGAAATGTTTTAAGGCTTTTAAATCCCGGATTGATGGGCCGGTAGCATGGACGCTGAAGGGATGGGTATGTGCAATCACCCGGCGCACCGTTCCTTTTGAAAATTCAATACCGTCATGCCCTCCTGAAACGATCGCTCGTCCTCCACCGTTCAAACTTATCACCGCAGTCGGAAGTTCGACGGCGGGACGTGTACGGTAGAAGAAGTGAACCATTTGTTATTCACAACCGTATTTCATCCTATATACCTTTTATACATCTCTAATCATCATTTTTCAGTTCGTTATTGTCAAAAATTTAATTAAATAAGTGCAAATATATTCACTATTGACATAATTTTCTTCCGCGGTTAAATTTTTTATCACATCAGGAGGAACTACAATTGAAACTGAAAATCGCTCTCTCCGGCATGCTCTTTTGCCTCTTGTTTTCCCAGAATAAGGCAACCGCAGCCCCTTCACTGCGACATCGAGAAGTTCCGTGTACGTAGAGTTCCGGTTTCCGGAGCCGTTGGGAAATACTTCGATCAAGCGGACTATATTGTCAACTTTTCCTGGTTGTCAACGGATGGCAAATGTGCCGCGCTAATGGAGTTTTATTGGAAGAACTGGCAAAACCAGAAGTTCTTTATAACGAGTAATAAATGGTTCGAACCCAACAATGTCATGGCTCGCCAGGGACCCGGCAGTCCGCGTGACGGTGGGTTTTACACGACCGAACTTTCGGTCTATAGAGTAATCGGTGACGAGTTGTCCGGACGTGTCTACGGTCCGGAGTATGGAACATCCAGGGTCATTTTGTAGTTGGTGGCGAGCAGTTGTTCGCAATGTTTGCCCGCTCAAAATATTCCGTCCGTTTCGGTCAGGTGCAACCTTTGTTGAGGTAAGTTATGGTTATCGCTACTGTTTGTATCTTTTGTTCCCTACTTGGGGTGCCACTTCCTACCGCAACCGTGTTGCCCAACACGGTTCTCACCTGCCTTTGTCAACAGGCGAACACATCCGAAACGAAGTCAGGTGTCCATCCGGAGATTCGTTCATTCTTCGATATTGATCCCCGGTTGCGCCTGTCTTTGTCCGTGAATTCCAATATCTCCGCAAATAATAACCTATTTGCTCGGATGTCCAGGCGGTCCAAAAGGCAGCTGATTATTGAAGATGAACAGGTCAAAAACAGTTTCTGTCTGGTTTTTGCCAAAGATCCGGAAATTCGCTCCCTTTTGGAGGCCATAGCGATCCTGTACGGAGATGATTGGGAACAGGTAAATGAGCGGGCCCGCAGTTACCGTCTCGTCGCTTCCGGCGCTACTACCGAATTCACCTTCGGACCAAAACGGCCGACGGAACGCCTCCGCATGGAATATGGTATGGCCATGATAGCAGGCATCCGGTCGTTACCAGCCGATCAGCAAAACAAGATTCTGGAATCGGGCTCTGTTGAAGGATTTCCCATCGCCCAGCTCCCGCCGACGGTGCAGGGTTTCGTCGATAAGATCGTGGATACCCTGAACGAGGAAGATGTGGAGCAGGGGGAACGGGCTTTGACAAAGGCGGAAGTCGCCGGTGGGAAGATTCGCATTGAGCAGCGTCCTGCGTTAAGTGACGGTACGCGACGTTTCTTTTTCACCCTGGTGGTTAACGGCGAGTCCTATGGATTTCGAATCAATGATTTTGCAACGGTTCAACAACGACACCGAGAGGAAGAGGATCGACTGGTCCCGTCAGGAAAGCCTCTCCTCCGGTATCGAACGGCCGAGAATGTTATTCGTCCGGAAGCCGCAAAAGATCTAAAGAGTTTGGAAAAAACGGTTACCTTTAGAGGCGATCAAGTTCGCCTTTCGACCGTACTTGCCGCCCTGTACCGACAGACGCACAACCCGATACTCACCACGAAATGGTTAGGAAGTCAGGTGCTGGCATCCGTGGACTTTAAGGACATGATGCTAGGCGAGGCCCTAAATCAGCTAACCAAAATGCAGGACGGTTCGGAATGGAATGTTGGTAAATACGGGTTTATCGTTGTGACGAAACCCAGAAATAACTCAACTCCCAGGAAGTGAAAGGAAGTAATCGTTAAGTCAAGTGTATCGTTGAAGCGCTCGATTTTTATCGGTATGCTCTTCTTGCTTCTTAGTTTGCCGAATGCAGCGTCTGCCGCTACGGGTGATATCGAAAAATTCAGAATTCGCCGTCAGTCCTTTCCAAAGATCTTTGATCAGGCAGACTACATCGTCTCTGCCGATTGGACCACCGCTGATGGCGACTGTGACGCAATCTTGGAGTTTGGTTGGTACAATAATAAGACGAAACGTGAATCATCCGTCGGTTCGGACAGCTATGGTTCGTCGCCTCTGTGGGTATCCGCTCGAAAGGATCTGGGGGGGCCGCGTTCGAACGGACACTATATTCTCGACCTAAGTAGTTGACCATAAGTTCTGCGGTAAACTGTTGGCATGAAACTCTCGACCGCCCTGACCGCAGAACAGAAAACGGCCCTGGAGTGCCTGCATCGGCAATCGGACAACCATCGAGAACGACAACGGGCACACGCCATC
>JANRLW010000086.1:0-16325 GCA_033762295.1 Capsulimonadales bacterium | reverse complement strand
GTCGCCTGGTGGAACGAGGGGTTCGCTTTGTCGAGATCACCTGCACCCCGACCGGCGGCGACCGCTGGGATCAGCACAGCGACCTGAAGAACGGACACGAACGAAACGCCCGCGCCGTCGATCAGCCGATCGCCGGTCTGCTCAGGGACCTGAAATCACGCGGACTCCTCGACACTACCCTGGTGGTCTGGGGCGGCGAGTTCGGACGTACCCCGATGGCCCAGGGCAGCGACGGACGCGACCATAACCCGTTCGGATTCACCGTGTGGATGGCCGGTGGCGGCGCGAAACCGGGGCATGTTCACGGGGCGACCGACGAGTTCGGATACTACGCCGTCGAGGGCAAGATGGAGATGTACGATCTCCACGCCACCATTCTGCACCTGCTCGGCATCGATCACAAACGCCTGACCCTCCGATTCGGCGGACGCGATATGCGCCTGACCGACGTGCATGGCAACGTCATCCGGGAACTGATCGCCTGAGGGGCCGCCGGACACGGCCCCTTATGCGTATTCACTGCGTCGATTCGTACTTTTCGGAGCCTTTATCCGGAAGCGGCAAAACCCAGATATTGCGGTAATGCACCGGGTGTCCGTGGTCCTGGAGGAAGATCGGTCCCGGCTTATCGATCGGACGGTCACTTCCGATACCGGTCGGTCCGTCGATCTCCTGATTGTTGTGAATGCAGACGCCGTTCTGATAGACGGTCACCCGCGCCTTTTGCAGAAGCTGTTTCCCTTCGGCATCGAATTTCGGCGCACGGAAGACGATGTCATAGGTCTGCCACTGACGCGGAGGCAGAGCGGCGTTCACCAGCGGAGCGGCCTGATTGTAGAGCGCCCCGCCGTCGCCTTTGCCCGGACGCGCCCAGCCGAACGAGTTCAACACCTGAATCTCATACCGGCTCTGCAGGCCGACCCCGCTGTTGCCACGGCCCTGCCCGGTCGCGTTCGGTTCGTACGGCAGTTTGAACTCGACGTGAAGCTGGAAATCGGAAAACTCCCGCTTGCTGACGATATCCCCGCCGCGGGCGACCATCGCGCCGTTCTCTACCGTCCAGGCGGCATCCTGTTCGCTTTTGTTTTTGCGCCAGTTGGCGGCGACCTCCTCCGGTTTTCCGGAGAAAAGCACGACGACGCCCGGTATCGTCGGGATCGGATGCGGCGGTCGGTTATCGTCCTTCGGCTCCTGCCTGGGGAACGCCTCCTGCCGTTCGTTCGCCGGGAAGGCAAAGACGGCGAGAGTGGCGAGCGGCAATGGGACGACGGCAAGCGCCGCCAGGATGACGGACGGTCTGCGGAACGGATTCATCGGTATCCTCCGGGAAAGTGTGGAGATTTCGACCGCTATTTCGGTTGCCGTGCCGAAATTTCCTGCGGTCGGTCCGGCATATTCCCGGCAGCGGGCAATTCGCAAAGGCGTTCGCTGCCGAGACCGCTGATTACCAGACGTTCACGAGAGATGGGAGAGTGATCCACCGCCTGCCCCCTCTCCTTTTCTACGGAAGAGGGGGCAGGGATGCGGCGACTTACTTTTTCTTGCCGGTGAACGCGCCGGTGGCGATGGTCGCGTCGATGGTCCCGGCCATGGTGTTGTCCGCAGCCACGGTCCCCCGGAAGACGATCGAAAGGTTCTCGCCGTTGTAGTTCAGCAGGAACTTCCAGGTGGCGACATTGCCGGCTACCGTACCGGTCAGGTCGGCGTCGCCCGCCGGGGAGGAGATTTTCCCGGTCAGTTTCTCGCCGTCCTGCTTGAAGGTCACGGTCGCGTTGACCGGGTTTCCGGCGACGTCCCCGGTGATGACCCAGGCGCCGCTGACATCCGCCGTCGGACCGGCCGGGGCGGGCGCGGCGGTGAACCGCTTGTTGATCTCGTCCCAGTTGACCGTGTTCCACCAGGCTTTCAGGTAGTCCGCGCGGCGGTTACGGTACTTCAGGTAGTAGGCATGCTCCCAGACATCGTTCCCCAGAATCGGGTATGCGCCGTATTCCGCCATCAACGGGTTGTCCTGGTTCGGCGTGGAGAGGATCGCGAGTTTGCCGTCCTTGCCCTTCACCAGCCAGACCCATCCGGAACCGAACCGCTTCGCGCCCGCGTCGTTGAACTGATTCTTGAACTCTTCGAACGACGGGAACGCGGCCTTGATCGCCTCGGCGATCGGACCGGTCGGGTCACCGCCGCCGCCCGGCTTCATGATTGACCAGAACATCGTGTGGTTGACGTGCCCGCCCGCGTTGTTTCGCACGGTCGTCCGGATCGCTTCCGGCACCATGTCGAGCATCTTGATCAACTCTTCGGGGGACTTCGTCGCCAGTTCGGGCGCCTTGCCGATCGCCTCGTTCAGGTTCTTGACGTAGGCCGCATGGTGCTTGTCGTGATGCAGTTCCATCGTTTCGGCGTCGATATGCGGTTCCAGTTCATTGAACTTGTAGGGAAGCGGAGGGAGCGTAAACGGTCCCTTGCCGGTGTCCGGTGGCTGAGGTCGTCCGGAGAACGCCCGACCGACGCCGGGAAGGGACAGGGACGCCGGAATAATCAACGCCGCACGGAGCAGCGTACGGCGGGTTAGCAAACTTCGCATGCAGGTACTCCTAGAGAATGAATCCACATTTCCGACGTATAGTACCCTCACCACCCCGGAATCCGGACGGGATCCGTGACGTTATTTCGTCAGGACGAATCTGTCCAGTTCCTTGCCTTTTTCCGAAATCTGACGGACGGACAGCTTGGTTCCGTCGACGTCGACGACGGTCAGCGAGTGCGTGTCCGCGACGTACTTTTTCGTAAACGGCTGCCAGTCCGACGGCTTTTGCTGGATATCCGGATTGTAAAGCGGCGCGCCGCCGCCGCCGGTCACCACATAGATCGGCGCGGCGGGCCTGGTGTTTTTATCGCCGTCGAACTCCTGATCGAGCGTCCATGTGCCCTCGACCCGACCCTCCCGGTCCGGCTCACCGGTCGGAACGAAGGTCATCGGGTACGACCGTTGATAGTTGTGGACATGCCCTGTCCAGACGACATCGACCTTATATTTTTCAAACAGGGGACAGAGCGAACGCATCCACTGCTCGTTGCGATGCTCTCGCGATGAATGGAACGGAGGAATGTGAAACGCGACGAACCGCCAGGTCGCCTTCTGCGCGTTCGCCAGGTCCTTTTCCAGCCAGGCCCGCATCTCCTGGTTGTTCCAGTCGACGTAGTAGTTGGAGTCCAGCACGGTCCAGTGGGAGTTGCCGTAATCGAACGAGTAGCTGGCCGACCGCGGATAGTTCTCTCCGCCCGCCGCCGCCAGGGCTTTTTCCGCCGCCGCGCTGCCGGACGTCTTCGGCGCGTTCCGCCCGTCCGCCGCGAGCGTCGGCCCATTCAGCGGGGGGTTCCAGTAGTAGAAGTAGGCCAGCCCGTCCGGCCACTTGCCCAGGTTGCCGTAGTCGGCGTCATGGTTCCCGATCACCGCCAGCAGCATCGTCGAACGCAGCAACGGTGCGCCGACCGCCGGGTCCGCCTTTTCGGCGTTGTACACCGGGAAGAATTTCTCCCGGTATTCCGACGCCCTTCCCCGATCGTAGACGATATCGCCGGTGATAAACACGAAATCCGGCTCGGCCCGAAACGTCTGAAAGGCGATCCGTTTCTGGCCGATCGTGCCTGCCGCGCAGTCACCGAACACCGCGAAACGATAGGGTTCGTTCGCCCCGCGCCGCGCCCGCGCCCGCCCGGCAAAGACCGGCTTGCCGTCCTGCAGCAGGCGGTAGTCGAACAGGCTTCCCGCCGTCAGACCGCCGAGGGTCGACTTCCAGATCGTTTGCGGCGCTTCGTTCGGAATTTCCAGCGGCAGGACGACCGGCGCGGCCTCGCTTTTCTGCCACGATCCGTTCGCACCCACCCGTATCTCCGAAACGAAGCGGTCCGTCTTCACTCCGCTCGCTTCGTCGGGGGTCTGCCAGCAGAGGGTGACGCTCTCCGCGTTGGTCCGGTCGCCGTTCCCCCATTGAAGGTAGGGTTCGACGGTAAACAATCCCTTCGGAGGCGTGACGTTCTCCGGAGCGGGCAGTTTCGTCTCCGCGCTACGCCGGGCCGCCTCCGCGCCTTTGCTGGTGCGGCTGTTCGCCCGCGGGGCGAGGGCCGGGGCGTTCAGCGGCGGTGTGTTGAACGACGGAGTGGTCGCCGAGCAGCCGGTCAGGAGCGGGAGCGCGGCGAAAACGAAAACCGTGATTGGGAACAGGCGACGAGATAACATACGTTTCGATTGTATCAGGATTGTGTCAGGCGTTGCCTGTGAGGAGAATGCTCTATGCCTGAGATGGCGGATCGACGGATCGTGGAAGAGATGTGGACGCTGGCGCGCAACGAACCGCTGACGCTGGCGCGGGTATCCCCGTTCGGACGGATGGATCGCGAGCGTTACCGGCGGCGGGTCGGCAACGTCATCCTGGAGTTAACTCTGGATGCGGACGAACGCACCAATACCTGGGCCTACGAACTCGCCATTCTCGACGCGGATGGTGGGACGCTCGACGTGGAGGTCGTCAACTACTGGTTGCAGGCATTCTTCGGCCGGGACGCCCATTTCGCCGCCCGTCGGAACTTCCTGTTCACGGGCGAAGCCCGTTTTGTTTTCCCCTACACCCGCTGAGACGCCGTCGATTCGCGCGACGGAAGCGATCGTCGTCTCGGAGGGTTTTCGGTAACGGAAATCTATTCGTTCCTCTACAAAAACAAACGTTTCACGTTTTCGTTCCGATCCGTACGCATTTTTTTAATTTTTTATCCCCGGATTTACGGACTTTTTTGCTAAATTCCGAAGTTTTCTGAAACCTTGCCATTTCACTACCCGTCTCAATTCGCGGAAGAAGGGGTGGTGTCGTGCTCCGCAGCCTTTTTCCACTCTTCACAATCCCGACATACGTTTACTTGTCCGAAAGGCGGACGGAACGGCGCGGAAACTGCCGGAGGAAGAGGGGGCAGGTCAGAGGGAACAGGGATACTCTGCCCGACCACCGCTTCCGGCGACGGTTTCGGCCTGCGACGCTGCCATGAGGGCGGTGCGGATGGGAGGAAATCGCAGGTAGTTCCGTTTCGGGCGATACGTGAAACCGTGCGGTCGCCTCGAAACAAGGAGGAAATCCAGGCTTATGAAAAAGTCCTCGCTTCTCGCGAGCGCCGCAGCCCTCTCGATGACCATGGCTGCCGCACCCGTCTTCGCCCAGGGAGGGCCGTTCGCGGACGTCCCGACCGACCACTGGGCCTACGCTTCGGTCGATAAACTGCAAAAGCGCGGTATCGTCATCGGTTATCCCGATCAGACCTACGGCGGCAAGCGGTCCATGACCCGCTACGAATTCGCCATCGCCATTGCCCGTCTTCTCGACACCGTCGGCACCGCGCAGCAGGTCGACCTCTCCAACTATGTGACCAAGGGCGATCTGCAGAACCAGCTCGGCAACTACGCGCTGAAGTCCGACCTCGCCGGTTTCGCGACCAAGGCCGATGTCGATACTCTGCGCCGACTCGTCTCCGAGTTCCAGACCGAACTGACCACCCTCGGCGTCGATCTCGACGCGGTGAAGAAGCGCCTCGATACCCTCGAAGGACGCGTCGCCAAGATCGAGGACGAACTCAAGAAGATGGTTCGCGTCACCGGCGACTTCAATGTCTACAGCCGCAGCAACAACCGCTTCAAGACCGACATCAACCCGGCCCTCGGTGCGGGAACCCAGGCGGTCAGCGTTCGTGATGCCAACGGCTTCCAGGTGACCGGCGGATTCGGCAGCCGCGGCGGCTTCCTCGCCGATACCCGCGTCTTCCATGACCTCGACCTCAACATCCGCGCTCAGGTCTCCGACAAGGCGGTCTTCGATTCCAGCATCAACTTCGGTAACTACCTCTCGTTCCTGAACTCCATCGGCTCCTTCTCCGGCGTCCGCTCCGATCGTGGCCCGTCCCCGAACGGCGTTTACACCGGCCAGAAAGTCAATCAGGATCAGATCCAGACCGTCTACAAGGCGATGATCGACGCCCAGACCCGAGTTCCGGTTCTTGGCAACGTCTCCTTCCAGGCCGGACGCGTTCCGTTCCAGCTGACCCCGTACACCCTGAAGCTGATCGATGTCGATTACTACTTCGACAACGCCAAGACCGATAACGGTAACATCCCGCTCGATGGTATCAAGGGGAACCTCAACGTCGGTCCGTTCGGTGTGACCGCGTTCGCCGTCAAGGTCGATCCGATCCGCTTCCTGTCCAACGCCTCGGGCGCCTTCCCGACCGATGGCAACTACGGTCTGTTCGCCGGCGCCGGTCGCGGCGCGTACGGCGGTCCGCTCCGCGCCCAGTCCCGGACGATCGTCGATCCGTACGGCCGCAACGTCAGCACCGGGAACCGACCGGTCGGCTCGCTGATCAACCCGGCGTCCAACGGCGCGATGTCCGTCGAACAGATGGCCGGTGCCCGCGTCGCCATCTCCCGCAAGGGAATCGGAACCCTCGGCGGTACCTACATCTACATGTCCGGTAGCCCGACCGTCCGCCCGGAGAACGTCGACCCCAACGGCGGCGACCTCTCGGATAACCTGTCCTTCGACCGCGTCGCCGTCTACGGCGGTGACTTCGAGGGCTACTTTGGCTCGATCGGTGTTTATGCCTCCTATACCAAGTCCGATACCGGCGGCAACCGCGTGGTCAACGGCGTGGTCGACGGCGAAACCCGACGCAAACTGACCGAAGATAACGACGCCTGGGATGCGGGTATCAAGCTGGGCAACCAGTCCGCCCTCACCGCCAACGTCGGTTACCGCGAAATCGCTCCGTACTTCGCCGCTCCCGGCTACTGGGGCCGCGTCGGTTCGCTGACCAACCCGGTCGACGTTAAGGGTGTCTACGGAACCCTGAACTACCGACTGAGCAAGTTCGTCTCCGCGGTCGCCGGCGCCCACTTCTATGAGGGCACCGGAGACGCCGTCAACAACGGCGGTCTCTCCGACGATGACAAGATCACCAACTACCGCGTCGGACTGCGGTACGGCTTCAGCCAGTCCAACAGCGTCGACTTCGGCGTGGACTGGACCGCCTACGACATCCTGCGCGGTGACCTGACCGGCCGCGTCAAGCCGAACGAGATCTTCTACAACCTCGGCTTCGGCTACCTCCTGACGCCGCAGACCGGCTTCAAGGTGGTCTACCAGATCATCAATTACGATGACAAGGATTCCGGCTTCGATACCATCAACGGAAACGGTGGCGTGCTTACCTCCACCTTCACCGTCCGGTTCTAAGCGATCCTCGCCTCCGAAAAGGCTTTCGGCTTCGGTCGAAAGCCTTTTCTTTATCCCTTTGCCAGTTCCATCCCTATGGCGCCCCCCGCTCCGCTCCCCGAACCCGCCCGCCCGCACTTCCGGCTCGTCCTTTCGGTCCTCTTTGTCTGCGCTCTGTTCCTGGTGCTCGCCGCTCTGTACGGGCAGCGTTTCCCGCGAATGGCGACCCAGTACGACGTCTGGTTCCGCACCGATGTCAATCACTACCTGCAGTGGATCAAGTTCCCCGGGTTCATCCACCGCTTTCCGCTGCATCCGGCGACCCTCGTCATCCTCAAACCGTACGGATTCCTGGTCGGACGTTTTCTGGCCGTCGATGCCCGATTTCTGCCGCTATTCTCGCTTCCCGTTATCGTGTTTCATGCGATCACCCTCACAGGGGCGGCGTATCGCTGGGACGCGCAACGGTTTCCCGTCATCATTGCGCTGGCGCTCCTCGTCGGACCGCTACTCCTGCTCGCGCCCGTTCCGGAGAGTCACACCCTCGGCGGACTCTCCCTGCTGATGACCGCCGTCTGTGTCCGCCGCCGTCAATCCGCCGAACATTATGGGAACGAGGGAGACACCCGTCGATGGACCGGGCACGCCTTTGCCTGGGGACTGATCGCCACCGGTTTCTCTCTCAGTAACCTGGTGCCGGCCGTTCTGGTCGCCGTCCCGCTCCGCAGAGCCTTCCGACCCTCGAAACGGCAATGGTTCGCCCTGGCGGCCATGGGAGCGAGTATCCTGGTGCTGGGCGGTCTCCAGTTCCTGAACCGGTATCGACAGGAGTCCGTCCCGGTCGACTTCGCGACGTTCGTGCTGTCCCGGTTTCAGCGCTGGCTGCTGCTGCCGGATGGCACGGCGATCCTGCGCAGCCTCCGCGCCCTGGTCATGGCGCCGTTCGGCGTCCCGGAAACCTCGGTCTTCGCGTACACGTCCGAGGCCGGAGTCCCCTATGCGGGCGTGATACTTCGCGATGCGCCGAACGTCCTCCAAATCGCCGCCGCCGCCGGCTGGATGATCGGGATCGCCCGGACATACGCTCGCGGATCGGACCGCGAGGAACGTTTCTTCATCGCCAGGTGCGCCTTCGCCCTGCTCTGGCTGGTCGTCTTCCACTCGTTCTTCGCCGCCGATGAGGCGTTCATGTTCGCGGTCCACGCCTGGCCTTTCCTGTTTCTGCCCGGTCTGCTTGCCCTGCGACAGGGTTTGGCAACCCGCGACCCGCTGACCCTCGTCTCTCTGGGACTCGCGATCCTCCTTTCCGCCGTTCGGACGCTGGTCGGTCTTCCGGCGCTGTTTCGCCTGCCCCTTTGACTTCCGTCGCGCAAACCGGGTACAACTCCCCGATTTTACCGGAGCAATACGAATGTCAATGTTTCTCCGCGGAGGGAAATCATGCAGTATACACGTCTGGGCCGTACCGGCCTCCAGGTCTCACGGCTCTGTCTTGGAACGATGAACTTCGGACCCGAAACCACCGAACCGGATTCCTTCGCGATCATGGATCGTGCACTCGAACTCGGGATCAACTTCTGGGATACCGCCGACGTCTACGGCTGGAAAATGGGCGAGCGGATCACCGAGCGAATCATCGGCAACTTCTTCGCGCAGGGTGGGGGACGCCGGGAGAAGGTCGTTCTGGCGACGAAAGTCTATAACAAGGTCGCGGATTGGCCGAACGGCGAGCGACTGTCCAAACTCCGTATCAAGAAGGGCTGCGAGGACAGCCTGAAGGCGATGCGGACCGATTACATCGACCTCTACCAGATGCACCATATCGATCGGAATGCTCCCTGGGAGGAGCTTTTCGAAGCCTTCGAGCAGCTGGTCGCCGAAGGGAAAGTACTTTATATCGGCTCCTCCAACTTCGCCGGATGGCATATCGCCGAGGCGCAAGGGGTGGCAAAGAGCCGCAACTTTCTCGGACTGGTCTCCGAGCAGAGCAAGTATCACCTTCTCTGCCGCTATCCGGAACTGGAGGTGCTCCCCGCCTGCGAGCGGTTCGGCCTGGGCGTGATTCCCTGGTCGCCGCTGGCGTCCGGCGTCCTCGGCGGCGCGTTGCGAAAGGCGGCGGAGGGCCGCCGTGCGCAGGAAGGGGTGCAGCGAGAGATCGAAAAGCACCGTCCGGCGCTGGAGCGGTGGGAAGCGCTCTGTCAGGAACTGGGGGAAAATCCCGCCGATGTCGCGCTGGCCTGGCTGCTGCACCAGAAAGCCGTCACCGCGCCCATCATCGGCCCACGTACCCTGGAACAACTGAACGGCTCGCTGCGCGCGCCCGAACTGACGCTCGGTGCGGAGACGCTGGATCGGATCGACGAGATCTTCCCGGCGGTCGGACTCTTCGGTCCGAAGAGCAAGCCCGCTCCCGAAGCGTACGCCTGGTAACGACCGGAGAAGGACGGACCGTCCGTCGAGGCGCCGTCGGCGTCGACGGACGGTCTTTCGTCTCCGTCGTCAGCGGTTCGGACTCACCAGCGGACGGGGACCGTTGTCGAGGAACGTGGATTCCGTTCCCGGCACGATCGTCATCTGCCGGATCGGCAACGGGTTTTGCGGGGCTTTCTCTCCCGGTTTCAGGAAGCGGACATGGTCGATCCAGAGATGAAACGGCTTTGCCTGATTATCCATCACGAAGAACGAGATTCCCTGACGAACCCCGGTCAGTCCGAGCATATCCAGAGGAATGACGACCGGCTCCCATCGCTTCCCGGCAAGCGGCGCCAGAAGCACCCCTTTGCGCCCCTGGAATTCGCCGTTGACCATCGCCTTGGCCGAGGCGCGAAGTCGCTGCCCGCCCTTCGATCCGCCGTGGAGATAAAAGACGACGCGGTCATACAAACCCGGTCGAAACGTTTCGGACGTGAATTGAATACCACGAAACGGCTCCTGACTCTCGACCGAAAGCGATTTTCGGCCATCCTGTCCGGAAGTTTCCTCCACCCGGATGTTTTCCGCCCATCCGTCCAGACGCCAGCCGGGCATGATCGTGTCCTTGAAGACGCCCGGACCCGCCGTTTCGACGGTCGGCGCGGCGGGGACCGCATTCACACCGATCGCCGGAGCCGAAAGAACGGCGACCGAGTATCCGGTCGACGCACGGACGCGTTTTCGAGGGGTCAGGGCCGCCGGAGAGAAGGTGAGAACCACCGCCAGTACGGTCAGGAAACCCAGCAGGACGTAACCCAGGGGCTTGATTGTGATTCGCATATTGTTTCCCTTTAATAAAGACTGATTTCAACCGATTGCACGACGGGAAGTGAAACACCACAATGCTACATTAACGATTATGGGTGTGAATGAGGGGAAGATCAGGCGCGAAGAACGAATACGGAATATTTATTGGTAATATTTTGTTTACTTGTTATAAAGCGGGTCGTCCTGTGAAACCACGCCTGCATGAAAGGAGTCCAATATTCAAAGCGAAAGCCGGGGATAACGGGGGCAGAGTCAATGAATAAAAATTCGGGTAACTGGGGATGTCTCGTCTCGGCGTTCCTGATCATGGCGGCGCTGTTTTATGTGCTCTACGGACGGAATCTCGTCCGTGGCCCGCTTCCCGCCTCCCCGACCGGGGATGCGCCCGCGGACCGATCGGCGGCCGGGCGCGAAATCACCCTGCAAACCAGCGAAACCTATTTTTCCCTGGCGGAAATAGCCAGCCGCGAATGGGAAAGGGACCCGTCGCATGCCCGTGTTCGTCTGCTCGATGTTCGTCCGTCACGCAAAACCATGCAGGTTATCCTGAGCGGCTCCTCCGACCAGCCCGACATCTGGCTTTCCAGCACGCAGAACCTGGTGTACCGGGTCAGCGAAGTTAGCGGACACCAATTTATGAACCCGGATGACTCCCGTCTGATTGCCCGGTTCCCGCGCCAGCCCCTGGCATTCCTCGTACGGAAGGGGTCGGCCGAACTCGAGACGCTGCTGCGCCGTCGGAATCCGCTTCCGGAGCTTCCTCCGGGGAAATATCATTACGCCTGCGCCGATGTTCTCCGGTCCGGCGGCGGTGACAGCGCGGCGCAGTACCTGAAATGGGCGTACGAGCAGTCGAAAAAGACCGGTTCGAACCGTCCGCGAAACTTTGCCGCCTTTCTTGGCGACCTCAAAGAGCGAGGGTTCGTACCGCGCCTGCTCGACTCCGGACCGCTGGCCGCCGGGATCGCCTCGGATACGGAACTCGATTTCGTTCTGGTTCACAACACTCTGGCGGATCGCGAGATACAAAAACATCCCGACCGTCTCCGTAAGATCATTCCCGCCTTTACCGTCTTCGAGGAGCCGATGGCGATCCTGCTGCAGTCCGGACGGCAGCGGCACGGGGACGACGCCATCGCCTTTCTGCGGTTTCTCGAACAGCGTCTGCCGCTCTCGCCAGCCGACGCCGATACCCGATCGATCGGAAATGTGGGCGATGTAAACGATGCAAAACGGACCTGGGAACGGGTATTTAATCAGGGACGGCGTCTGGACCAGCCGAAATAGCGCTCTCGACGCCCCTCCTCGACGCGGTCGAGGGAACGGTATGGCAATGCGTCACGAACTTACCTACCGCCTGTTCCTCCTCCGGCGAGCGATCCGCCGGCCGGCCTACACTCTGCCCGCCGGCCTGGGCGGCGCCGCCTCGGTGCTGCTGACCCTGATCCATCCGGTCGATATCGTCTTCGGACTGGTGCCGACCGCGGCCTACCTGTACGTCGGCCTCGAAGGGGTCGTGCTGCCCTTTCCCGACACGATACGTCGTCGGTTTCGCGCCTGGTTCGAGGAATTCGGACGACTGGAAACCCTGATTCCGCCGGATAGCGGGATTACCCTGCGGGGGTCCTCGGTCGATCCGGAGTTCCTGCTGACGCAACTGGAAGCGATCAAAGCCTCGGGTCTGGGGGAGGCGTATTTCGCGCGTTTCGCGGCGGAGATCGACGAGGCGTTCTCCATCACCGGGCGGGACATCGAGCAGGCGCGTCGGACCCGGGATCGCATCCGTCTCGGGGAGATCTCCGACCGTGTCCGGGAGCGGACGCAGCAGGTGAGCGCGTCGGCGCAAACCTATAAGGAGGCGATGAACGATGTGTATACGCCCTCCGGGACGACCGAGGAGACGTCGGTCCGCCTCGGTTCCGAACGCGAGGGACGTTAGCCGGACGAATCGGCGATTTTGCGCGGCGGAGATCGTCCCCTGGTAAGCGGCGGGAACAAACCTACGAAAAATTCGCACGTTTTCGGTAGGAGATTTGACAAAGAAACCCGAATGCGATAATAGGTAGGATTGCGCGGACCCGATTCCGCACGACCAGCCATGCAGGGAACCGGCGATGAACCCGTTTATGTGATCAGTGTAGCAGCCCGACTGGCAGACCTGCCGGTCTGGGTGTTGCGCGTCCTCGATCAGGAGGGCATCGTTGTCCCGGTGCGTACCGAATCCAACCGACGTCTCTATTCCGATAACGATATCCGCCTGCTCATGCACGTTCACCACCTGATGGTGGAACGGAAAGTCAATATCAACGGGATCAAGGTGATCCTGGAAATGGAACGGGCCGCCCGCGAAGGCGCACCGTCCCCGGGACCGTCAACGGACGGCGAAACACCCGATTCGCCGGACACGCCGCGTTCGGCCGCCCGACCCGCCCTGGCCGAAGTCACCGCCCTGGTCAAAACGAACGGCAGTCACTCCTGACCGTTCCCTTACCCAAGTTCGTTTAACAAGTACGTTTAATAGGATGCTTCCATGATTTATCCCGCCGCCGACAAGATTGAAGAACAGATTGACAGCAAATACGCTCTCGTGATACTTGCTGCCAAACGCGCAAAGCAGTTGAAAGAGGGCAGCAAGCCGCTGATCAAAACGGAATCCGTCAATCCGCTGACCGTTGCCCTGGAGGAGATTGCGAGCGGACAGGTACGGTATCAGTTCGATGAAAACTCCCTCGCCGGACGGGAAGCCCTTTCCGATCAGCAGGCCGTTGTCGGACGGCGCGACCTGGAAGTGGACGGAATCGATCCGCTGGCCACCCCCGAACCGGATGAAAACTATGCCCGCGCCGCCGCCGCGCTCGGCGCCGACCTCGACGACCTTCTAGGAAACGATGACGAACTGGAAGAGGTGATGACCGAGGGAGACGAAACCGAGGAGGAGGAAGAGGACCCGATCCTCATCGCCGATGAGGAAGATACGACCGAGGTCTGATGACGACCGAGACCCCATTCGGGGCCGAGAGTCGAAATAGCGTACGATCGAACGGGACGGGAGGATCGCTTCCCTCCGTATGGAAATAAGGAGAGTTTGATGGGCCGTATTGTGGGAATTGACCTGGGGACGACCAACTCCGTCATCGCCTTCCTCGAAGCGGGCGAGCCGACGGTCATCCCCCTGTCCGAAGGTTCGCGTCTCTGTCCGTCCGTGGTCGGGTTCTCCAAGACCGGGGAACGGCTCGTCGGACAGCTGGCCAAGCGACAGGCGATCACCAACCCGGATCGCACGATCAGCTCGATCAAGCGACATATGGGGACCGATTACCGCGTCACCATCGACGGCAAATCCTACTCTCCTCCGGAGATCTCGGCGATGATCCTCCAGAAGCTGAAAGCCGACGCCGAAGCGTTCCTCGGAGACACGGTCGATAAGGCCGTCATTACCGTCCCCGCCTACTTCAACGACGCACAGCGGCAGGCGACCAAGGATGCCGGAACCGTCGCCGGACTGGATGTCCTGCGAATCATCAACGAACCGACCGCCGCCGCTCTCGCCTACGGCATGGACAAGGAAGGTATGCATACCATCCTCGTCTGGGACCTGGGGGGCGGAACCTTCGACGTCTCCATTCTCGAACTCGGCGACGGCGTGTTCGAAGTGAAGGCGACCAACGGTGACACGCGCCTCGGCGGCGACGACTGGGATAACGCCGTTATCGAGTGGATGGCGACGACCTTCCAAAAGGAGACCGGCGTCGATCTGCGCAAGGATAAGATCGCCGTTCAACGACTGAAGGAAGCCGCCGAAAAGGCCAAGATCGAACTCTCCTCCGTCGTTACCACCAATATCAATCTTCCGTTCATCTCCACCACCGCCGAAGGGCCGGTCCACCTCGACCTGAACCTGACCCGCGCCGCCTTCGAGGCGATGACCGAGGACCTCCGGAACAAGATGATGGGGCCCACCAAACAGGCGCTGGCCGACGCCCGCCTGGAACCGAGCGGGATCGACCGCGTCATCCTGGTCGGAGGCTCGACCCGAATGCCCGCCGTTCAGGACATGGTCCGCGAGATGTTCAGCAAGGAACCGCACAAAGGCACCAACCCGGATGAGGTCGTGGCCCTCGGCGCGGCGATCCAGGCCGGCGTGCTCGGCGGCGAGGTCCGCGATATCGTTCTCCTCGACGTCACCCCGCTCTCGCTCGGATTGGAAACGCTCGGCGGCGTCATGACCCGACTGATCGAGCGAAACACCACCATTCCG
This sequence comes from Capsulimonadales bacterium, assembly GCA_033762295.1. Classification (GTDB taxonomy): domain Bacteria; phylum Armatimonadota; class Armatimonadia; order Armatimonadales; family Armatimonadaceae; genus JANRLW01. Next base: position 1,574 of record JANRLW010000086.1, on the reverse strand, counting down.
ACCAACAAAACCCAGGTCTTCACGACCGCGTCCGATGGCCAGACCGCCGTCCAGGTCAAGGTCTATCAGGGGGAACGTGAGATGGCCGCGCTGAACAAGCTGCTCGGCGAACTGCAACTGTCCGGAATCCCGCCCGCGCCGCGCGGCGTCCCCAAGATCGAGGTGACCTTCGACATCGACCAGAACGGGATCGTCAAGGTCGCCGCCCGCGATCAGGCGACCGGCAAAGCGCAGCAAGCCGTCATTACGGCGTCGTCCGGTCTGTCCCGCGAGGAGGTGGAGCGGATGGTCCGCGAGGCCGAGGTCCATGCCGATGAGGACCGACGTCGCCGGGAACAGCAGGAAACGATCAACCGGGCCGACGCTCTGATCTATTCGTCCGAGAAGACGATCCGCGAGGCCGAGGGCAAGGTATCCGCGGACCTGCTGACGAACGCCCGCGAGGCCGCCGCCGCTCTGCGCGCGGCCCTGAGCGAAAACCGGACCGAACAGATCGCCTCGCGCACGGAAACGCTCACGACCGCCGTTTACGCGCTCTCGACCGCGATGTATCAGTATCAGGGCGGCGCCCCCGCGTCCGCCGCCCCCTCAGGCAACGGAGCCTACGATCCCGGAACCGCCGCTCCCCCTCCGGGCGGCGGGTTCGATCCCGATGCCGCCTCCGGGGCGTCCGACGCCGAAAATCCCGGCGCGTACGAACGGACGCAGCAGTTCTCCGCCCATCGAGCGGAGGAGGTCGTCGACGGCGAATTTCGCGAGGAAAAATAATCCGACTTTCCGGAACTGAGGTGCTTGGGTGACGAGCAAACGCGATTATTATGAAGTCCTGGGCGTGGAACGCGAAGCCTCACCGGACGACATCAAAAAGGCATACCGGCAACTGGCGCGCAAATACCATCCCGATGTCAACCCCGGCGACGAATCCGCCGAGGAACGGTTCAAAGAGATCGGAGAGGCCTACGAAATCCTGTCCGACGACCAGAAACGTCGGCTCTACGATCAGTACGGACATAACGGACCACGCGGCACGGGCGGCGCGGAAGGCTACGAGGGATTCGGAGGCTTCTCCGACATCTTCGATCTCTTCTTCAATGGGGCCGGCGGGCGGAGACAGGGACCGCAGCGCGGCGCGGACAAACGCTACGATCTCGAAGTGACCCTCGAAGAAGCCTATCGCGGCGTCGAAAAGACCATTCGCTTCGATCGGGTCGAAACCTGCGAGACCTGTACCGGGTCCGGCGCGGCCGCCGGTTCCCAGCCTGAGACCTGTACCTCCTGTCGCGGAACCGGCCAGTTGCGGCAGGTCCAGAACACGATCCTCGGACAGGTCAGCACCGTCGTGCCCTGCGGACGCTGCGGCGGGCGGGGACGTACCATCACCAACCCGTGTCAGACCTGTAACGGGCAGGGGCGCGTGCGCCGCTCGCGCGAACTGCTCGTCGAAAGTCCGCCCGGTGTCGATGCCGGAATGCAGATGACGGTACGCGGTGAAGGCGAAAGCGGCAGCCAGGGCGGACCGCCCGGCGACCTCTATATCTTCTTCGATATCGCCGAACATCCGATCTTCGAACGGC
>JANRLW010000085.1:0-74603 GCA_033762295.1 Capsulimonadales bacterium | reverse complement strand
GCCTCCCGTCTCATGGCAACGACGCGACAGTACATCCCTCCTGGCAGTATAAAAATCATCAGTCTACTGGTATTGAACGGTAAAACGGAGTATTCTTTAAGTCGAGAACCCTCTCAACCGCAATGAAAGAAGGCAGCTTCCGGTTGTTAGTCGTTAGCGTCGGCTTCAATCTCCACGCCGTTATCACTACAACCTCAATCACCTGCACGTTCGCATCGTCATCAAATCCTCCGGAAAAAGGTCGAGAGTAATCTCGGCCTTTTTTATCGGAGCAAATACACCAGTCAACCTACAGCATAAGGAGCGGATCGATGCGTTTTTTGCCGACAAAGTGGAGTCAGTGGACACATAGGCCGGCGGTACTGGGGACGATAGGAGCTTTTCTGACTTTATCGGGTGTATCTCCGGCCCCGGGGCAGGATGTTCGGCGAGCGACCGGGCAGATCAGCGGATCGGACGAGTTACGACGGGTGAATCACGCACGTGACACGGAAAAGCTCTTTGAGGAGGATGCTGCCCTGAATCGAGTCGTCCGTTTGCCGAAAGGTATCTGCCGCCAAGAAAAGCTTCTACTCACGGCGGGACGGACGTCGAGAAGGGCGCTCCGTAGCAATAGTCCCGGACTGATCTATTATGCGACCGTCGAAGGGGTCTCGGTTCGCGCCATCATGGATGCGGTTGCCTCGGTATACGGATGCGGATGGCGGCGCGACTCGCCCACAGAGTACCGACTCATTACACCGCTCAGCATGGAAAGCGTCTTTTTCGAGAACCTCTCCGACGAACAGAAGGCCGCTTACGCGGCGGGGGAGGCGTTTTTCCGCCACTTTGACCGGTTACCCGCCGAACGTAAGCAGGCCCTCTTTGACTCGGACAAAATGGTCAACGTCCGGGACCTCCCCGAACCGATGGAGGATTGGCTGAAACGGATGGTCGACCAGGTAAATCAGGATATGGACCGAAGACAGGAGAAAGACGGAGGATCGGAGCCTCGGGCCGTCCCTGCGGATGAAGTCCACGCAGCAAGAATCAGTATCGAACCGGGAGACCTGGCAAATTTCCGGGAATACGCTGTCCGGGTGGAAGGGCCGACGGGGTTTATCCGCTTTGCGATCTTTCTCAAACAACCGCCCATGCGACGTGAGGAAACCACCGATCCTTCCGCGCCGGTTCACGAAGTGCCCGATGACCGTCCGATCTATCGACCGCAGGACGTGGAAGCGCGGGAGGCGAACAAGAGGTCCGAATCGTACGGTCGAAAGGGCAGTGTACGTGGGGACGCACTGACACTGAACCAGGCGCTCAAACTGGTGCACATAACCTATAAAATACCTGTACTTGCCCATGTGTCGTCGTATAAGGACCGGCAAAAGGTGACGAAAAACCTCCGGATCGAAAATCTGCCCCTGCGGGATGCCATGGACCGGATCACGACTCTCTATGGGGATTCTCAGACGCGGATCGATTGGTATCCCGGCAGGTATGGCGTGCTTGTGGTGCGCGGTTTTCCCTTATGAACGCCATGAACGCCTTCGGAGGGAGGCCGGGTCACGGGAGTCCGGTGTCCGCTCGGACAGGAAAATAGCAAAAGAAGACGGGAGGCCGAAATCGGCCTCCCGTTTTCCTGTCGGTTTTTCCGGTGGAATTAGCGAACCGGAACGCCCGCCTGGTCGAGAACCGGCTGGCCGCTCGGGAAGTAGCGCTTGCCCCAGAGGAAGTTGTTCGGGTTGATGGTCGCATCGAAGCGGAACCACTTGGCGTGGCCGTCGGCGAAGGTGTAGTTGGAACCGCCGCTGTGGCGAGCCGGTTCGGCCCAGCGGATGTGCAGACCGGAGCCGATGTTGGTGGTGCGGCAGCCGGCCGGGTTGGTCACGTTGCCGTTGTCGGACGGGCCACCCCATCCGAGCGGGCCTTCCGCGGCGGCCTTGGTAACGGCGTACGGGGCGACCGCCATATCGGCGACGCTCTGCGCGGCGTATTCGGAACCATCAGCCAGCATCAGGGCGTTGGTCGGGCGGTGCGACTTGTTGCGCAGTTCGCCCGCGTTGGCCTGCTGGGAGGAGGTGCCGAAGATGCAGTTATTGAAGTTGGTGAACTCGGCGAGGGCGATGACGTCGGCCGGAGCGTCCACCGCGGCGATCGCGACGGTGTTCGGTCCGTCCTGCGGACCGCGCTTGCGGGGCATGATCGCGGAGTTCGGAGTGTAGGACAGGCGCGGCACCTGGGCTTCGCAGCCGAGGGTGGCAACATCCTGGAAGTTCGGGCAGACCGGGTTGTCCGGGGTCAGACCGCCGGTGCGGTCGGACGGGCAGACGAAGATCTGCTGGTTCTTGACGTACGGCATCACGGTGACGGTCCAGGTCACGTAGCCGCCCGCCGCGCCACCGTTGGTGGTCGCAGTGTTGTTCTTGTAGTAGTAGGCCTGCGGATAGATTTCGTCGTTGTCCTGAACGTACATCGCGATACCGAGACCCAGCTGCTTGGAGTTGGAAAGGCAGGAGGTCTGGCGGGCCTTTTCACGGGCCTGGGCGAAGACGGGGAAGAGGATAGCGGCAAGAATCGCGATAATGGCGATGACAACGAGAAGTTCGATCAGCGTAAACGCTTTTTTCATGGTTGACCTCATATGGTATTGGTGAATCGCGACAGAAGGACCCTCACGATTCCTTCCATCAATTAATCATAGAAATATCCGACTTTCGTTAAGACTTCGTTAAATTTTCCGTCTTACAAACGATTTGACCCATTCGATGGCATAATATATGTTTTGGTTCTCGAATTAAGATAATAAAAGTATATATATGTATACTTTTGTGTGACGGTGCCCGGACGGCTCCCGCCGCACGTTTTTCCGAAGGCATCCCGTTCCAAGGGAACCTGCGGGCGGCGTTGCCCGACCTGTACGGAGAGACACGGCGGGTAGCCGGACCGGGGAGGCTCCGGTACGTCGGTTGCGCCTTACCGAATCTTGCCGAGAGACGTATGCAAACGCCTGATCCGAGCCCCGAATCCGGGACCTTCACCCAATCGAAAGGAGATCGACATCATTTTCGAGTGGAGTACGCGCTGATGGAGCGTGCCCTCTATGCTTCCCAGAGCGGAATTTTGATCACGGATGCCCGTCAACCCGATAACCCCATTATCTGGTGCAATCCCGGGTTCACCCGGCTGACCGGGTATCGAAGCGCGGACATTCTGGGCAAAAACTGCCGCTTCCTCCAGGGACCGAACACCGACCGCGAAACGGTCCGCCGTATCCGTGCGGCGGTTCGGAACGGCGAAGCGATCGAAGTGGAGATCCTCAACTATCGCATCGACGGAACGCCGTTCCTCAACCACCTGAACGTCTCACCGATTCGCGATAACGAGAACGTCCTCACCCACTTCGTCGGCATCCAGCAGGAGATCAGCGAGCGGAAGGGACGGTCGCACGAGGAGCTACAACGGGCGATCGAATTCGCGGAACGGGTCGCCAGCACGGTCCGTGAACCCCTGCTTATTCTGGATTCCGAGTTCTGCGTTCTGTCTGCGAATCTGTCGTTCTACCGGACCTTCCGGATGGGTCAGGCCGAAACGGAAGGCAACCGGCTGTTTGACCTGAATCAAGGGGAATGGAACATTCCGGCCCTTCGACGCCTATTGGAAGAGGAACTTCCGAAAAATCAACTGGTGGTGGATTTCGAGATCACCCACCGTTTTCCGAATGTCGGGGCCCGTACCATGCTGCTGAACGCGAGCGCCATCCCTCCGGACGGCGAATACCCCTCCCGCATCTTCCTGGCGATCGAGGATATCACGCACCGTCAGGATACGCTGGACGGTTCGGTCGCATTTGCCCGAACGGTAATCGATTCGCTGGCGGCCCACATTGCGATTCTGGATGAGGAGGGGACGATCGTCACGGTCAACCAGGCCTGGAACGCCTTCGCGCGGGAAAACCAGGTGACGGACCCGGATGCGGTCGTCGGCGTCGGCAGAAACTACCTGAACGTCTGTGGCGCGGTTCACGGAGAGGACGCTCGTCCGGCGAGCGCGATGGGCGAGGGGATACGCGCGGTGATGCGCGGAGAGATTCCTCTGTTCGAATACGAGTATCCCTGCCACGCCCCGTGGGAGCGACGCTGGTTTCTGGCGCGGGTCACCCGACTGGAATACGGCGGCCGTCACTATACCGTCGTCGCCCACGAGAATATCACCCAGCGGAAGCGGTCCGAGGAGGCCCAGCAGGAGAGTGAGGAGAAATACCGGCTGCTGGCCGAGGGGATTCCGCACTTCGTCTGGCTCGCCGACCCCGCCGGAAAGGCCACCTACGCCAACACCTTCTTCTTCGAATACACGGGTGTCACGCCGTCGGAGTTCGAACGCGAGGGGTGGATGGCGCCCATCGCCCCGGAGGACCTGCCCGGAGTCGTCGTTCGCTTTACCGAGGCGATCCGGAAGCGTCAGCCCTATATGCTGGAGTATCGCTGTCGTCGGGCGAGCGACAATACCTACCGCTGGCATCAGGCACGTGTCGCTCCCGTGTTCGACGTCGACGACACCGTGCGCCAGTGGGTCGGAACCGCCGTCGATGTCGATATGCAGTACCGGGCCGCCGAGGAACGGGAACACCATCTCAACGAGATCGAAGCGTTGAACGCCCGCCTGCGCCGTGCGATTCAGGAGACGCATCATCGCGTCAAGAACAATCTTCAGGTCATCAATGCGCTTCTGGAGATGAACTCGCTGAATCGCGACGAACCCATTCCGGCGCGAGAACTCCACCGCATCATGCGGCATATCGGCGCGCTGGCGACGATTCACGACCTGCTGACCCAGCAGATGCGCACCGGACACGACGGCGGGGAAGTGTCCGCCCGCCGCGTTCTCGAACATCTGCTGGCATTACTCGCGCCGTCCATCGCGCCGCGCCGGTTACGGGTCGACCTGGAAGAGATACCCCTGCCGATGCAGAAGGTCACCTCTCTCGCCGTTCTGGTCAACGAACTCGTCAGCAATGCGATCAAGCATAGCCGGGGGCAGATCGATGTGTCGTTGTGGCGGGAGGGGGGCGACGCCGCGCTGGAGATCTGCGATGACGGAGAAGGTTTCCCCGAAGATTTCGACCCCTATCTGGCGGCCAACACGGGGCTGGAACTGATTGAAAGCGCGGCCCGATGGGACCTCCGGGGCGAGGTCCGGTTCGACAATCGCCCGGACGGCGGCGGGCGTGTCCGCGTGACGTTTCCGCTCGAATCCTGACCTTTGCCCTCCTCCTGACCTTTGCCCTCCGGAACTCCACCCGGAGACGGAGGGACGGCAGGGACGCAGGATTCGACCGGCGTGCCGTGTAATCCAAGACCGTGAACATTCCCCTGACCGATATCATCTCGTCCGATGATCCGAAGATTCGCCATCTCTCCCTGGACGCCGTTTGTCGGGAGCGGTCGACGGACGACCTGCGGGAGCAGTGCGCACAGCTGGAACGGTTTCGCCATGCCACCGGAAACCTTTATGAGCGGGTGCGCGCCTGTTTTTTTCTGTATGCGATCTACCGGTTCCATCTGCCGACCCGTCCGGGGCTTCCGAAAAGCGGCAGCATTCCGTTCGAGGGGTATGTCCATCTGCTGGAACGACGTTTCGAGGAGGCGATCAGCCTGTTCCGTCAGGCCGAGGAGCGCAACGGCTCCTCGGATACGCTTTCCTCCGCGCTGGCGGCGGCCTACCATCGCCTCGCGTTCCGAATGCTCGCCGATCAGGTCCGACGTTCCGTCCGTTCCGTGCGCGGCAACCAGTGGATGTTTCGGGTCGGGCACCCGGACGATCAACCGTTGCAGGTCCGCCCCGAACTGCGGGAACGCCCCGGCGAGGACGCCCCCTTCCCCATCCTTTGCGAGCGAACCCCGGTTCGTATGGACCTGACGCATTCCGGCTGGTCCGATATCTTCTTTCTCGGGATGGATTACCCGGAAGGCGCGCGCGTTCTCAACATCTCGGTCGATCTGGCCGTCCGGGGACGCGATTCGGCGACGCGCCCACCGGTCGAAGCCTACTTCCGGGTGATCGATCAACCGGTGCTCCGTCTGGCCTCGGTTGACCTCGGCGCGACCGCCGAAATCACCTCGCTGGCGGAGGTCTTCGACTTCGCTCGCGATTACCTCGGTCTGTTGAAAGCCGGTCTGATCGCCTCCGGTCTGGTTCCGCCGGGAATCGAGGGTTCGGAGCAGAGTCTGCCGTACCTCCTGGAACGATTGGTCGGGCCGGGTCGTGGCATCGAACTGATCTCGAACGTCAACGGAATTCCGAAGGGGTCGCGACTCGCCGTCTCCACCAACCTTCTGGCCGCCCTGATTTCGGTCTGTATGCGGGCGACGCGGCAGGCGCAGTCGCTGACCGGACCGTTGACGGAACCCGAAAGGCGTCTGGTCGCCGCACGGGCGATCCTCGGCGAGTGGATCGCCGGATCGGGCGGCGGCTGGCAGGACAGCGGCGGTGTCTGGCCGGGAATCAAACTGATCGAGGGACAGACCGCGCAGGAGGGCGATCCGGAGTACGGCATCAGCCGGGGACGACTGCTGCCCGGTCACCGCATCTTTGCGAACGCCCCGACCGGTGACGACCGTCCGTTTGCGACCGAGGAGACACGAGAGGCGATCCGGAACTCGCTGGTGCTCGTCCATGGCGGAATGGCGCAGAACGTCGGGCCGATCCTGGAGATGGTCACCGAAAAGTACCTGCTGCGATCCGAGAACGAGTGGCAGGCGCGACTGGACGCCCAGGGGATTCTGGACGAGATCGTCGGCCATCTGCGCACCGGGGACGTGGCGGCCATCGGCGCGGCGACGACACGCAACTTTTTCGGCCCGATCCGGACCATCATTCCCTGGGCGAGCAACCTGTATACCGAAACCGTGATCGACGCCGTCCGTGCCCGGTTCGGCGCGGATTTCCACGGCTTCTGGATGCTCGGCGGTATGTCCGGCGGTGGGATGGGGTTCATATTCGCGCCGGAACGGAAAGCCGAGGCGCAGGACGAACTCCGATCGATCCTTTCCGCCGCCAAACGGAAACTGGAAAACTCGCTGCCGTTCGCGATGGAGCCGGTCGTCTACGACTTTTCGATCAACGAGAACGGAACCGTCGCCTCGCGGCTCGACGGTCGGGATGCGCCGCTGCCGGCCGGGTACTATGCGATGTCCGCCCCGGGATGGCTTCGTTCCGACCCGCGCCTGCTGACATCCGCCCGCCGCGCCGAACTGGCGGCGCTCGGACGGGCGACGCGGACGCGGGATGATCTGGGGACCCTGGCGCAGGTGCTGTTCGATCGGATGATGCCGCCCGCCGCGCGGGAAAGCCAGGACACGCGCTCCCTGACCGAACTGCTCCGCGAAAACGGCTTCGACTCCGTGGCGCACGAGCAGATTCGCGCCGATCTGGTGGCGGGTCGGATCGGACTGGCGCAGAACCGTCTGCCGGTAAACGCCGTGATTCGGGATGTCCAACCCGGCGATGTCCGGGACGCTACCGAAGGGATCGACGAGGACCTGCGGCGGCGCGGTCGGGAGGCGATCGCCCATGGTGAGGTGGCGGTGGTCACCCTGGCGGCGGGCGTCGGTTCCCGCTGGACACAGGGCGCGGGCGTCGTCAAGGCGCTGCACCCCTTCGCTCGCCTGGCCGGAAAACACCGTACCTTTATCGAAACCCATCTGGCCAAATCACGTCGCGTCGGGCGGCAATACGGCGTCACGATTCCGCACCTGTTCACCACCTCCTACCTGACCGAACGGGCCATCGCCGATTATCTGGAAGCGGAAAACCACTACGGCTACGGTCCCGATGTCCGTCTCTCTCCCGGTCGCGCGATCGGTCTGCGAATGGTGCCGATGGTGAGAGACCTGCGTTTCCAGTGGGAGGAGACGCCGCAGCAGACGCTGGATGTCCAGGCGCAGAAGATGCGCGATTCGGTGCGCGCCGCGCTGATGAACTGGGCGGCGACCGCGGGCGAGGGGAGCGATTACACGGATAACACCCCGGCACAATGCCTGCACCCGGTCGGACACTGGTACGAGGTGCCCAACCTCCTCAAAAACGGACGGCTGGCGACCCTGCTGGCCGAACGCCCGAATCTCCGCTACCTGATGGTGCATAACATCGATACCCTGGGAGCGGATGTCGATCCGGGTATCCTCGGGGCGCATATCGCCGACGGAAGCTCGTTTACGGTCGAGGTGATCCCCCGGCGACTGGAGGATCGAGGCGGCGGACTGGCGCGTGTCGATGGGCGTCTGCGCCTGGTGGAAGGACTGGCGATGCCCCGCGAGGAGGACGAGTTCTCCCTGACGTACTACAACTCGCTGACGACCTGGGTTTCGATCGACGCTCTGCTGGCGGTCTTCGGACTGGATCGAACGTCCCTCGGTGACGAACGCAGAGTACAGGAGGGCATCCGGCGGATCGGGGTGAGAATGCCGACGTATGTCACCCTGAAGGAAGTAAAGAAACGGTGGGGGGCGGGACAGGAGGATGTCTTCCCGGTCGCGCAATTCGAGAAACTCTGGGGCGATATGACCGCTCTGGCTGCGACGGAAGAGGCCGAGTGGCAGGTCCGGTATGTGGCGGTACCCCGCCTGCGAGGGCAGCAGCTCAAGGATCAGGCACAACTCGACGGTTGGCTGCGCGATGGCTCCGCCGCCTATATCGAGACCCTGTGCGAATGGGAATAGGTTTGTCCGATCTCACCCGCTTCCCTGCGGGAGCGGGTGAGATCGGGACGTCCGCTATTTCGCGGCGACGCGAACCGGAACCGGCCCGGCGCGTTCGGCGCGGACTCGGGCGACGATCTCTCGGGGGGCGAGATGGGGCAGTATCGCCGCCGCCAGCAGAAACGAACCGAAGACCGCTTCGAGCCCGTCCAGCGCCAGATTGATGCCGAACCCGATCAACGGCAGCAGAAAGGCCATCAGCATCTCGGACGGCAGTTCCAGAACCTCCAGCAACGCGATCAGACCGATGCCCGCGCCAACGGACAGCAGTTTGGATACCACGGGGACGCGACGGTCGCGCAGTAACGCGATTCCCAGGCGAACATCCACCGGCTTTCCCTCGCCGACAAAGCGATGGACGAGAAAGCCCATCGCCGGGGCGACCCAGGTCCGATTTTTCAAAGAAACTTGTTTCATCCGATTTTTGTTCTTTCCACTTCCAATAATTCTACGCTTGAAGTCCCTACGGAAGTTCCGGTTTGAAAACGGTCAGGTCTTCGTCATTTCCAGGTAACTTTCGTAACGGCGCGGTTCGACCTCGCCGCGATCGACCGCCGTGCGAACCGCACAACCGGGTTCCTGGCGATGGCGGCAGTCCGGGAACCTGCATTTTCCGATCCACGGCGCGATCTCGGGAAAATAAAAAGCCACATCCTCCGGGGGAAGATCCCAGAACTCGACCTGGCGAAGGCCGGGAGTGTCCGCGACCCAGCCTCCGAAGGCGAGAGGAAGCAGTTCGGCGGAGACGGTCGTATGGCGACCCTTGAAGGTGACCGCCCCGATCTCGCCGGTTTTGAGTTCCAGTCCGGGCTGGACGGCATTGAGCAGGGACGATTTGCCGACCCCGGACGGCCCGCAGAAGGCCGAAATACGTCCCCGGAGCCGTTCACGAAGCGTGTCGATCCCGACTCCGGTCCGCGCACTGGCCGCAAGGATCGTATAACCGATACGCGAGTAGGAACGAACGATCTCCTCGATCTCCTCTGCGGGAGCGAGTTCCGCTTTGTTGAGAACGACCAGGATATCGAGTTCGGCCTCCTCGGCCAGGACGAGAAACCGATCGAGACGCCACAGGTCGGGACGCGGTTCGGCGGCGGCGAACGTGATGACGGCCAGTTCGAGATTGGCGACGAGCGTCTGTCGCTCCCGTTCGTTGCCCGACCGCCGGATCAAGGCCGCCCGGCGCGGATGCACCTCCTCGATCACTCCCTCGGTGCCGACCTCCGGAATATCGATCGTCACACGATCCCCGACCGCGATCGGGTCGGTTTCCTGACGTTTCCGGGCGCGTTCCACCCGGCGCGCCCGGTTCGCGCTCTCCGGGTAGGTCAGGTTCTTCTTCAAATTTCCGCGCAGGCGGCAGGGGATGGTCCGGCCCGTATCCGTGTGAACCACATACAGACCGCGTCCCGCCCGAATCACGACTCCGTCAGCCATTCATCGCCTCAACCTCGCGCTTCCAATGGTGATATCCTTTGTCCCGGAAATATTTGCCCGGTCGAATCTCGTTTCCGAAACGTTTTCGCCATAACGGTAGTATAGCATTTACGACATTCTGCCGATGAAAAAAGAAAGGACTCCGCCGGTTTTCGGAGCCGGGGAGGCAGGAAAACAGGATTCCTGCCGAAGAATCGTGTATTATTCGGAGAGTATCCATCAATATCCGTTAATATCCGTTCGCATTTCACGAATGCGGGGAAATCGGTGCGATCATGTCACATCCGATCCCCCGTCAGGAACGAGCCATCATTAACCCTATGCAGACAGGTCAGCCCATACGTCAGCAGGCGTCGCGACAGATTCGAACCCCGAACCCTCCGACACGTCCTCCGGCACGTCCTCCGGTCGCGCGTCGCGGTATGGCGCGGATGGGGGTTCTTGGTTACATCGTTCTTTTCCTGCTGATGATTGCCGGGGTCGCTGCCGGCGTGCTCTACCGGAGCGCGGAAAAGGTCAGTAACGGAAAGGGGGCTGCGGCTCTCTGGAAGCCGCTCGCCAACCCGCGTTCGCTCTTTCCGGAGAGAAACCGGGTGAACATTCTGCTGATCGGCAAGGATTACGACTACGACTGGACGGCAAAAAATCCCAAACTGCGTGGCTTCCGAACCTCGAAGAACACGCGGAGCGACACCATCGCCATGGTTTCGCTGGACCTTGCGAACAAGAAAGTGTCCATGCTGTCCGTTCCGCGCGATACCCTGGTTCGCGCCCCGGAGACCCTCGGAAGCGATGTCATGATCGAGGGAAAGATCAACGGCACCTACAAGCGCGGCGGGTATCCGTTACTTGCGGCGACGGTCGGCGATCTGCTCGGCGTCAAACCGGACTACTATGTGGCGGTCAAACCCGACGCTCTGAAAAAGATCGTCGATGCGCTGGGCGGTGTGGAGGTCGAAACGGTCGACCGACTGGTTTACAACGACTGGGCGGCTCGACTGTTCGTCGACCTGCCGAAGGGCCGGCAGACCATCAACGGTGAGCAGGCGATCGGCTTCGCACGATTCCGGGAAGCGGATATCTACAAGAGGAATCCCGATCACTCCCCGATCCCCGTACCCGGTTCCCGCACCGAATTCCTCCGCAAACCCCGCCGGGAGATCATCCATTCTCGCGAGGAGGGCGAACCCCGGCGAATGGCACGTCAGCAGCAACTGATCCGTGCGATGGCCGCGAAGGCGCAGCAACCGCAAAACCTGCTGAGGATGGACGAACTGATCAATGTCGGACTCGATCAGGTGGATACGGACCTGGATCGGATGCAGATCTTTGCCCTGGTTTCCCTGTTTCACGATATCAAGTCGGATCGAATGGAGAGCGGAACGCTGAAGGGATACGGTAAGATGTCCTCCTCCGCCCTCGGCGGTCGGGGGTTCTTTTTCCATGTGGACGAGGAAAAGAAGCAGGCGATGGTCGACTGGCTCCTGCGCGGCGATGAACCGGCGTCCCGGCGTCTGACCGTCGTGGAGGTGCGGAACGGAACCGACACGGTCGGCGTGGGCAATCGCTTCGCCGAACGGCTCCGGTCCGAGGGCTATGATGTCCGGAGCGTCGGGAACGCCGATCGCGGTGAGGGCGGACACGAGGTCGAAAGAACCCGGATCGTCTTCCACACGGCCTCGGTGGCGCGGCGGGCGGAAAAGGTGGCGGTCCTTCTGGGCGGCGGAACTCCGGTGAAGGAAGCCTGGTCGGAGAAATCCGGCCCGGAGGTGGAAGAAGACCCGGCGGATATTACCGTCGTCATCGGACGAGACATGGCGACCTCGGTGTCGTCGAGGACCCCGTAATGCCAGGAACCCTGACCGGAACGGAGAACGTTCCCGATATCTATCCTCCGAGGCATCCGCGCTATCGGTCGATCCTGTTGTTCGGCGCACCCGGCGCGGGAAAAGGGACCGTGGGCAAGGCGCTCGGTTCGGTGCCGGGGTTCGTCCATGTCGCCTGCGGCGATGTCTTTCGGAACCTGGATTATACCTCCCCGATCGGTCAGGAGTTCATCCGGTACTCGTCCAAGGGCTTGCTGGTGCCGGACGACACGACGATTGCGCTCTGGGAAGCGTTCATCGACGGTCTGGTCACCACCCATGTCTTCGTTCCCTCCCGTGACTTTCTCGTGCTGGATGGAATCCCTCGCAACGTCGAACAGGCGAGCATGCTCGAAAAGTATATAGACGTCAGCCGTATTTTCTACCTGATCTGCTCCGACGAGGAACTGATGATGGAGCGTCTGCGTCGACGAGCGTTGAAGGAAAACCGCCTCGACGACGCCAGCGACGAGGTGATTCGTCGCCGATGGCGTGTCTACGAGGAGGAGTCTCGCCCCGTTCTTGACTTTTATGCGCCTGAGAGGATCGTTCAGGTAGATGCGATCGGCACGCCCGCACGGGTTCTGCATGCGATTCTCACCCGGCTGATCGCCGACGGCGCGTAAGACCGTCGACGCTTATTCGTCGTTGAAGTCGGCGTAAACCGGATAGTGGTCGGACGGATACAACCCGTCGAACGTTGCCGTGACGATTTCCGTCCGTGTCACCCGTCCGCAGTTCCGATGCAGAATCCAGTCGATACGCGGACCGTCCCACCGGCCAAACCCGTGGACCGTGCCTTCCGGTCCGGTCCGATGCTCCGCTTCCACCCAGGTATCGGTCAGGTCCTGTGTCAGAAGGTCGTACACCTCCCCGTTCGGAAGGGCATTGAAGTCGCCCAGCAGGAGGGCCGGGACATCGGACGGATGATCGGCCAGAGTTTCTCTGACCAGGCGGGCCGACTGGCGACGTGCCTCCTCACCGCCGCTATGGTACGGAAAATGGGTGTTCAGCACGAGGAGAAGGCCGCCCTCGCGCCATTCCAGAAGCCCCCAGGTGACCATGCGGGGACTGGGAATGCCCCAGGCTCGCGAACCGGGAACCTCCGGGGTGGCGGAAAACCAGCGTTCCCCGGATGCCCGCAAGGTCAGACGATGCCGATCGAAGAAGACGGTGTTGTGTTTGTCGCGGTCGTCGCCGTACCGTCCACGCCCGAAACTGCCCAGGTCGGGCAGATGCTCGCGGATGTAGGCGGCCTGCTCCGCCCAGGTTTCCTGCGTTCCGAGAACGGTGGGTCGGCACTGACGGAGGGTATGGACGAGCGCCTGCCGTCGAAACGGCCAGGAATGGGCGCCGTCGTCCCCATCCATCTGTCGGACATTAAAGGTCATTGCGCGAAAGGCTGGCATACGGCCCTCCCTCTTGTCGGATCGAAGCCCGAGTATCGATGCGGATCGGTAATTGTCGAAGGATTTGCGATCACGGGCCGTCAGAAAAAACGTTCTCCCCGGACGAACCTGCCTATTTTAGCAGATAAGGGCGGAAGTCCCGGCACTTCCGCGAATCCGGGAAGGGATCGCCTGAGATTCCGGGGGTGTTGCATCGCGTGAAGAAGGCAACCTTTGTCGAATTTATTACGTAATATTTATGTGTGGAAGGGGATCACAACGGCTGAGGCAAAAGGAGATGAGGCGAATGACGGAAACGGAAGAACGCGGTAGCGAAGGGGCCCCCGCGACAACGGACTCAATCGAGACCGGGTTACGGGCATTAATTTGCGAGGACGAACCATTGACGGTTCTGCTGCTCGAGCGCACTCTGCGGAATGCCGGCATTCAGGTCGTCGGAAAGGCGAAGGAGGGGCAGGCCGGGATCGAACTGGCCCGGGCGACGCGGCCGGACTTCGTCCTGATGGATATCAATATGCCGGGAATGAGCGGCATCGAGGCGACACGGCGTCTGACGGCGGAGCATCCGTTGCCGATTATCATGCTGACCGCCTACGGGGATGTCGAGCATGTCGATGAGGCCATCGAAGCGGGCGCATGCGCCTACCTGGTGAAACCGATCGCGCATGCCGATCTGATTCCGGCGATTCGTCGGGCGATCGCCCTCTTCGAGACATGCCAGGCGCTCGATGATCAGTACCGATCGGTCGGAAGCGGGGAACCGTCGCAGTCCGGCGCCGCATCCCCGGTTCAGTAACCCAGGGTCGGACGAACCTGATTTTCCGGAGGTTCTCCGTTCCGCAGACGCGCGATCTGCGCGACGACCAGTCGGGCGAACCGTGGCCAGTAGAGCGGCGTATGTCCGCCGACATGCGGTGTGATCAGGCAGTTCGGCAGTTCCCAGAACGGCGAATCGGGCGGCAACGGCTCCTCGGCAAAGACGTCGAGACCCGCCCCGGCCAGCCATCCGTTTTTCAGCGCGCGATACACCCACCGTTCGTCGATCAACCCGCCCCGCCCGATATTGAACAGATAGGTGCCTTTTCGGAGAATCTCGATCTCGTCCTCGCCGAAGATCATTCGCGTCTGCGGGGTCAACGGAAGCGCGAGGACGATAAAATCCGACGACAGAATCAGGTCGTGGTACTGAATGTGGGAGAGAAGGACATCGATTCCGGGCGTCGGCACGGACGGATCACGGCGCGTTCCCACCGTTTTCATACCGAACGCCTGACAGCGGACGCCGATCGCCTGACCGATCTTCCCCGCGCCGACGATACCGACCGTCTTTCCCTGCAGTTCGAAGACCTGGTCGTAGATCGTCCGGCGGGCCGACCAATCCTTCCGCTGTTGCGCCGCGAACGCCTGCGGAAGCCCGCGGGCGAACGCCAGCATCATCGCCAGAACATGCTCGCTGGCGGACGCCTCATGAATACCGGCCCCGCTGGTGACCAGGACACCTCCCTCGAACAGTTCGGGAAACAGTTTGCCATCCAACCCGGCGGACCAGAACTGGACCCAGCGCAGACGGGAGGCCACCGCCCGAACTTCGGGGGGAAGCGTGCCGCAGAGAATGCCGTCGGCACGGCGGATCTCCGGATCGTCGACCGCGTCCTCGGGCGCGACGAACGACAGGCGGACCGAGTCTCCGAGGGCGGCGAGCGCCTCGGTCAGAGCCTCGGTCAGGCCGGCATCGGGACGGGAAAGACAGACGAGACGGAGCGGTTCCATGCCCTATTATAACCGGACCGACGGAGATCGGTTATCCCCGCTCCCGTCGGAAGAGAAGATAGGAATAAACGACCGGAGCGATCACGGCGACGCCAAGTAGAACCAGTCCGACCGCCGGGGAGGCGCCCAGCCAGAGAAGAAGGATGGCGAGAAAACACAGCCCGGTCATCAGGCGTGCGGCCAGACGATGCGTGGCGTTCCAGATCGAATCGCTCGCCAGCGACCAGGGAGTCCGGATTCCGACCCAGAGGTTGCGGCGGACCTTTCCGAGAAGGTTTCCGAGAAGCCCGAAGAAGAGAAACAGGCCGGTCAACAGGCAGCGCGACCAGTCCCGGTCCGGCATCAGTCCCCCGAGCAGCGTCATCGCATGCAGATGCATCATCAGTCCGCCGATCAGCGCAAAGACATAATAGTACGTCTCCGCAAACGCTTCGATGGAAAGCCGTTTCGGGGAGAAACGGGGCAGAAGATGCATCAGCAGCAACAGGGCGGCGGTCAGATTAGGGATCAGAAAGGCGGCGACCCCCTTGTCCGCCCATCCGTCGGGCCGACCGAGCCAGTCCCAGTGGACCGGCAGTCGATCCGGAAGGATCGGATACAGGACGAAGGAGATTCCCGCCGTCAGCAGAATCGACAGGGCCAGAAGATAGGTGGCAAGGCGTGCGCTCATGGTTTTGCTTCCTCGTCAGCCGAACGCGCCGCGCGCGGGGCGATATCGAGCAGAAGACGAACCACATCCTGAAAAACGGTCGTGTTCAGGGAGTAGACGATCTGCTGACCGTCCCGACGGGTCGTCACCAGATCGGCCTGTTTGAGCAGGCTGAAATGATGGGACATCGAGGCGGCGGCGATCGGGAAGTGGGCGGCCAGTTGCCCGGCGGTCTTCTCACCGCCATCCAGCAGGCGGAGAATCTCGCGCCGGGTCGGGTCGGCGAGGGCTTTGAACGCGATACCGGTCTTCATGGTTCGATAAGATATTTAGCCAATTGTCTAATTATTACCGCGTTTCGGAGCGGCTGTCAAGTACGATCGATGCGCGCACGATCAAGATTCGCCAGCACATCCTCCACGGTCTCGGAGGGTGTCAGGTCGGTCGAGTCGATCCAGTATCCGACGGTGGGTGTTTCCCGACGCAGGATACGGTCGAACGCGGCTATTTCCGTTTCGGATCGATATCCGGTTTTGGCGCGTCCGGCCTCACGGGCGGTGACGGCATGGATTTGCGGACAGAGGACCACGACATACAGCAACGGATGCCGTAGGCGGGCGATGGCGTCCGATAGCCCGGCGCCGATCAGGATATCCTGATAGACGACATCGAAACCCGCTGCCAGGTATTCCTCCGCCACCGTGGCGGCGATGCGGTAGCGGAACCGCAACTGGGACAGGGCTTCCGGTGTCAACTCGGCACACATCTCGGCGCGACCGTTGACGATCAGGCGGCGAAACAGGTCGCCGCGCAGATGGACGCTTCGCGGCAGGCGTTCCGCGATTCCCTGGGCGACCGTCGATTTTCCGGAGGCCATGATACCGGTGATAACGATCAGGCGGGGAGAGGAGAGTGGCATGAGAAACCCTGGGAATAAGCAGACAATTTTCAACAAAACAAGGTGCCGGAACGGCGGGAGACGGATATAGTATCCGGGCGGTATTTACCATTTCAACAGGCCGCCGCGACAGTGTAAAGGATGATTCGGTCGGGGTCGGTGTGGTCCTGAGAGTGGGTTATGAAGAGAATTCATGGTTTCCTGTCCCTGCGTCCGTGGTCGGCATATCTGCCGCCGCTAATCCTGATCCTGCTCGGAGCGATGCCCGTTCGGGCGGAGGACTCCGCTGCGGGAAAGTCCCCCGGCTCCCTGCTGGCAAAGCAAATCCCCGCGCCTTCCGTACCGACCGGAACCTGGACCCGTCAGCGGATCGCCGTCGCCACCTTTTCCGAGGCTCCGGTTCTCGACGGCCGGATCGAGGAGGAGTGCTGGCGCAACGCAACGCGTGCGAGCGGATTTTACCGGTTCGGCAGCAGCGCGCCGGTCACCGAGCAGACCGAAGCCTGGATCGGTACGGACCAGCGTTACCTCTATATCGCGTTCCACTGCCTCGACAGTAAACCCGAACTGATTCGTACGAACGAAACGCAGCGAGGGGGCGACCTGGACAATGACGACCATATCACGATTCTGCTGGACAGTCAGAACACTCGGCGTCAGGCATCGATCTTCGCAGTGTCCGCCAACGGCACGCAGACGGAGGAACTGGAAGGCGGAACGGCCGGGAACATCACCTGGGCGGGTGACTGGAAGGCGGCAGCGGTCCGAACGGCGGATGGCTGGACCTGCGAAGTGGCGATTCCGTTCCGACTGCTGCGCTACCCGCGCGGCGCGACGGCCTTCGGTATCCTGCTGCTTCGCCGACTGGCGCGGGAAACGAACCCGGAGTGCTGGCCCTACCTTCCGCCGGAGGGACAGTCGTGGGAAAACCGGATTCAGTATCTGAACGATTTCCACGGTCTGAATCCGCCGTTTTTCGCGCCCCGACCGACCATTCTGCCCTATCTGCTGGCGACCGCCGGCGACGGTTCCCTGGCCCGACAGGGACTGGACGTCAAGTACCCGCTGTCCACGACGCTGACCGGACTGCTGACCGTGAATCCGGACTTCCGGACGATCGAGCAGGAGGTGACCGGGATTAACTTTTCGTACAACGAGCGATTCGTCGAGGATCGGCGACCGTTCTTCGCCGAGGGGGCCGAGTTTCTCCCCGCGCCGGAACTCTTCTATTCTCGGCGGATCGACACGCTGGACGAGGGAATCAAGATCGCCGGGAAGAACGGGGTCAACACGGTCGGGTTGGTGATGTCGGCGCGGCAGCAGGCGGGGAAGGAACGGACATCCTACGCTCTGAATCTGGGCCGGGATGTCGGCCCGCTCTCGCGGTTCGGTTTTTCGGCGGCGGGGGACAATCGGGAAACGGCTTCCTCCAACCGGGTCGGCAGGATCTATGGAACCTACGGCTGGCGGCAGGGGAGGAACCGGTTCAGTGTGGAGGGCAATGCCGCGCAATCCTGGGTGGCGGGCGCGGCGCGCGGCCGTTCCGAAAACGTCCACTTCCGTCTCCACGGAATGCCGGGAATCCCCGGATTCCGTGTGAGCTATAACACGATCGCCTCGGATTTTATCAGCGACCTGGGATTCGTTCCGGAGCGAAATCGGCGCGGGTGGTCGGCGAGCGCCTTTCAGTTCAATAACTTCGACCGTGGGCCGATCGAGTTTTACGAGGCCAATACGGCGATCGAACTGTATCGTCGGCGGGACGGCGGCTTTTTCCGGCGTTCCTTCTACGTCGGCTCCTACCTGCAAACCCGTCGGGGATACGGTATCGAACTGGGAGGGTCGCGCGATCACCGTCAACAGGATCTCGAAAGCTACTATCAGGACTACGATATGCAGACGGGTTTCTGGTGGAACCAGCGGACGCAGTTTCAGGGAGGCGGCTTCAGTATCGGTCGCGGGAAAGCGGCGGGCGAGCCGAGCCGGTTTCTGCAGGTGCAACAGGATTTCCTGCTGCGACGGCCGTTGACCGTGCGACTGGAAGCCAGTCAACAGATTCTGGGCAGCGAAACGACCTCCCAGACGATCGTAACCGGAACGTACCGTCTCGATTCCGCTCGAACGATCAGCGGACGGCTGCTGCGTCAGGACGGAAAAAACACCAATCCGGCGCAGACGATCGGCGTCCTCAAGGGAACGAACCTGTACCTGGCCTATTCGCAGCGAGTCCGCAGCGGCAACGATATCTTTATCCTGCTCGGGGACCCGAACCGTGCCGGAACGCGCAGCCAGGTGACAGTGAAGTTGCTCCGTCCGTATTAGGAGAACGCGCCCCGTCGCGAACGCCAAAGGAACCGGAGGAGGCTACCAGACCTGAACCTCCGGCGGAAGTCGAAGCCGTTCGACCGGCCCCTTTCCGTTAAGGTGCGCGTCGAACAGGTCACCGATATCCTCCGGCGTAACGCCGCCGTACCAGATGCCTTCCGGGTAGGCCACGACCGTCGGACCACACTGGCAGGAGGTCAGACAGGTGGCGCCGCTCACCTTGACGCCATGCGGGTAACCGCGCCGGGCGAACTCCTGTCGGAACGCTGCCAGCAGATCCTCCCCGCCCCGTGCCGCGCAGCAGGGGAGCGGTGACCCATCCGGGCGGCGGTTGATACAGACGAAAAAATGTACGACCATGTCGATCTCCAATATACCCTCCGGACACCCCCTGTTGGTCCTGCTCAGACCGGGGACGAGCGAAATGGCCCGTCGGAGCAAAAGAAAGATATATTCAATTGTCGGGTATATTTATAGACGCTAGAATACTGGGTAAGCGTCAAAGAGGGAGGGGTGTGTCGGTTTTCGACACAATTTGCCGCGATGTCTCACTTCGCCACGGGGAATTCCGAATCGCACGAGACGAAAGTCGAACCGACTCCGAACGCCTTCCGATACCCGTCCGGCCCCACCGATAGCGCCGGGGACGTTCTCCGATCCATCGCCGAGACGGTCGATGCTCTGGAGGAAGCGTTCGTCCTGCTCGATCCGGAGGGCAACTACCTCTATGTCAATCCTCAGGCGGCACGACTGGCCGGATGCGCTCCGCAGGACCTGATCGGACGCAACGCCTGGGAGTTGTTTCCGAAATCCGCCAACGGGCCGATTCGGGACGCGTTTCTCCAAACCCGCTCCGAGCGAATCCCCGTTCGTCTGGAAACGATCTCGCCGACCCTCGGACGACGGTTCGCGATGACCTTCTATCCGCAGGGCGAAAATGTCGCCGTCCATACCCGCGACATCACCGAACACCACCGAACCGAGGAGGCGCTGGCGGAGACCGCACGGTCGCTGGCGTACGAACGCGAACGACTCACCGTCGCCCTGCGGGCGGCAAACCTCGGTATGTATGAATGGAGGGTAGGCGAGGAGACGATCCGCTGGTCGCCGGAAACCTACCCGGTCTTCGGCGTCGATCCGGAAACGTTCGTGCCCACCGTGCAAGCATTCGATGCGATGGTCCATCCCGAGGACCGTGAGGAACTCTGGCGAAAAACCCGGGAGTCGCTCGACCTGAAAGAGGTCTTCACCCACGAATACCGAATCATCCGCCCGGACGGCTCCGTCCGCTGGCTTGCCAACCGGTCGCATATCGGGACGGACCCGGAAGGGCGTCCCGAGCGGGTCACCGGCGTGACGACCGATATCACCGAACGGAAGCGGGCCGAGGAGGCGTTCCGAAACCGCAGTCAGCAGTTCGAGACCCTGCTGAATCAGGCGCCGCTGGGCGTCTACCTGCTGGATTCGGATTTTCGTGTTCGCGAAGCCAACCCGATTGTCCGGGCGTCGGTCGGAGAGATTTCCGGCGGCCTGATCGGCCGCGGATTCGAGGAGGTCGCCCATCAGCTCTGGGAAGGGACTTTCGCGGATCGCATCGTGGAAATCTTTCGCCGCACCCTGAATACCGGAGAACCCTTTGCCTGCGCCGAGGAGGAGGGGTTCGGACACGATGGGCAGCCGACCGGATTCTTTGAGTGGCGTGTCGATCGGATTACCCTGCCCGACGACGGACGATTCGGACTGGTGTGCTACGCCCGGGATATCACGCAACAGGTTCGGGCGCGGCGGGCGCTGGAGGAGTCGGAACGGCTGTTTCGTACGCTGGGCGAGGCGATTCCGCTCCACCTCTGGATGGCCGATGCCGGTGGCACACCCCTCTACCAGAACCCGGCGTGGCATGAATATACCGGAATGACGACCGAGGAGTTTGTCATGTCCGGATGGGAGGGACTGCACCACCCCGACGAAATGAGCGCCCTCCGACGAACGTGGGAAGAGGCCATACGCCTCGGAAAGCCGATCGAGGTCGAACTCCGTCTGCGGCGTCGGGATGGCGTGTTTCGCTGGTTCGCCTGTCGAACGATCCCGATTTGGGACGCTCAGGGAAGGGTGACAAAGTGGGTAGGCACCCATCTCGATATCGATGAGCGAAAACGGATCGAGGAAGCGCTGGAAGAGCGGAATCGGGAGGTGGAAGCCCTCAATCACCAACTGCGACGGGCGATGACGGAGACCCACCACCGTGTAAAAAACAACCTGCAGTTGATCTCCGCCTTAATCGATCTGCAGCAACTGGCCGGACCGAACCGGGAGCGAGCCTCGGAACTGGCGAACCTGAGCCATAATGTGAGCGCTCTGGCGGTGATTCACGATATTCTCACCCAGGAGACCAAAGCCGGAAATGACCCGGAGACGGTCTCGGCGAAGGCCGTTCTGGAACGTCTCCTGGAGGCGACGGAACGGACGGTCGCGGGACGCCCGGTCCGGGCGGATATCGAGGACGTACGCCTGACCGGAAAGCAGACCACGACCCTCGCTCTGGTCACCAACGAACTGATCTCCAACGCGATCAAGCACGGGGCGGGGCCGATCGATATCGATTTCCGCACGAAGGACCGGGACGCGGTCCTGACGGTGGACGACGATGGTCCGGGCTTTCCTCCCGGTTTCGATGTGTCGACGGCGGCGCAGACCGGCCTGGAACTGATCGAGAGCGTCGTCCGCTGGGATCTTCGGGGAAGCGTTTCGTACGGCAATCGACCGGAGGGTGGCGCGCGGATTATCGTTCGTTTTCCGCGTTCGTAACGCTCCGAAGGTTGTCCGGCAATCGTTCCGAGCCGTCGCCGCCCGGGAGGACGATGGTAAACGCGCTGCCCTCACCGGGGACGCTGCGGACGCTGATACGGCCGCCATGGTTTTCCACGATCCGTTGGCAGATCGACAGTCCGATACCGGAACCCTCCCGGTCGTGGTTGTCGAGTCGCTCGAATGCCTTGAAGATGCGCCCGGCATCCTCCGCGGAAAAACCGATGCCGTTATCACGGACGACGAAACCGACGCAACCGCCGTCGGAATTCGCCGTGCGTTCGACCCGAACCAGGGGCGGAATGCCCTCCCGATGAAACTTCAAGCCGTTACCGACCAGATTCAGCATCAACCGGTAAATCTGGGCGGGGTCGCCGTAAAACACGGGCAAAGGACCGGTTTCGATCGTTCCGCCCGTTTCGCGTAAACGGACGCCCAGATCGATCCGGACATCGTCCAGAATCTGCGCCAGGTCGACCGGGCGACGGACCACGGTTTCACCCCGGGCGGTAACACGCGCCAGTTCCAGAAGATTGTCGATCAGGTGCTGCATCCGCTCGCAGGCGCGATCGATCCTCCGGAGTCGGTCCGCCTGCTCGGGTCGGACGGTCGGGTCGGCATTCTTCGCCGAACTCAGTTGTTTCACCTGATGGCGGATCTGCCGTAGCGGACTGCGAAGATCGTGCGAGGCGACCGCCGTGAACTCCTGAAGGGCGGTGTTGCTGCGCCGCAGGCGGTCGGCGGTATCGGCCAGATCGCTTGCGGTCTGCCGAAGTTCATCCTGAATCCGGCGATACTCGGTCACGTCCTGCACGGTTCCGATCAGGCGGATGACCTTGCCGGCCCCGTCCCGAACGCCGTAGCCACGGGCGCGAAACCATCGGTTGTCTCCGTCCTCGCTCACCGTGCGGAGTTCGATTTCGTAGGGAGCGCCGTCCAGCATCGCCTGCCGGAAGACGGATCGAAACATTTCCCGATCCTCGGGGTGGTAACGATCGAGGAGCCGGTGGCGGTCGGGTTCGCCGTCGGCAGGGGCGAATTCCAGCAGACGGAACATCTCCGCCGACCAGGTGATACGATCGGCGACGATATCGTACTCCCAGGAACCGATTCGGGCGATCCTCTGCGCTTCGTTCAACCGGGCGTCGCTTCGTCGCAACGTCTCCTCGGCCTGCCGTTGTTCGGTGACATCGATTCCGGCGCAGATGAGAAGTCGCAGCGTGCCGTCGGGGTTTTTGAGCGCCGTATCGGACCAGGCGATCCGTCGACGTTGTCCCCGGTGGTCGGTCCAGTCCTCCTCATTTTGCCCGATCGGGTCTCCGGCTTTCAGGCGCAGAAAACGCTGTTCCGTCGCCTCCCGCTCCTCCGGGGTCCGCATCAACTCACCGAACGGGTGGCCGATCCGATCTGCGGCGGCGAAGCCGGTCAACCGTTCCCCAGCCTCGTTCAAAGAGCGTACCCTGCCTTCGGCGTCCAGCGTGACGATGATTGCGCCGGCCGTTTTGAGAATCGCGGCCACCAGATCGTGCTCCTCGCGCAACTGCTTCTCCGTCAGGCGGACGCGCCGAATCAGCCCCATCCCGAAAGGAAGAAGGGCAAAGGAGATCAACAGTCCCGCGACGAAGACCGCGCTCGCTTCCGAGAGGATGCGCCGCTGGCGGGTCTCGATCTCTCCGGCGAGATGGCGGTAGGCGACGACCAGCGCTTCGACCGTCTGCCAGTTTTGTTCGGATCGCAGGAGGGCCGCGTCGACGTCGGGACGTGCCAGCAGGCGAACATAAGAGGCCCAGATAGCGTCCGATCGAGCAAGAAGCGGAGCGTATCGTCGTCGCAGGTCCTCGCGTTCCTGCGTCATCGCCCCGATCGCCAGACGAACCTTGCCGGATTCGTCGGACAGCGCGAAAAAGTAGGCTTCCATGGCGGTGATGGAAAGCGCGGTGCAGCGATTGGAATCCGTGATCGCGGTCGCCGCATCCTGATTTCGGACCAGCGCCAGCGAAAGAAGGAGGGCGGGCAGGAGACCGATACCGACGAACAGAGAGGGAAGACCGCGTCCGGTCTGCCGGATATCTCCCCGGTTTTCCGGTGCGGCATAGACGATCAGGTAACCGGCTCCCGCGAGGATGAAAGGAGCGGTATCGATGATCCAGAGTAGCGGAGTGTCCGCCTGCACGGTCAGAAAGCCGTTTACGGAGAGCATTCCGCGTCGGAGACATTCCAGGAACGTTCCGAGGATCGGAAACAACAGGCCGAAGCAGAAGCCAAGAAGGGTGGTACGCCGCACTCGAATCGATCCGTTCACCTACATTGTGGTTTTTTCGGATGCCGACGTTAGGGGAACCGTTGTCAGACGGTATTGCCGGTATCCTGGCGTGCGGCCGGTGAGGCGGGGGGACAGTTCCCCGGCGTTTCGGACGGGTGGTCCGAATGCTCCAGAATCGGCGAGGAGGAAGAGGAGGCGGGCAGGATGCGGATGATCTCCCTTGCCCAGCGACGGACGGAGACAAACCGGAGGCCGTTCTTCTGACAGTGGAGACCGACAAGTTCGAGCCGCAGCTCCCGTGGCAGGTCGTTCAGACGATAGATCGGAATCAGACCCTCGGCGACGGCGTGAATGTACACCGATTTGACCTCCTCTTCGGAAAGGTCATCGTTCGGGATACCGATCTCCTGCAGCTGCCTTCGGCAGGGCAGGATCGGGGAGTTCAATGAGCGCAGCGTCTCGACCGGGTCCATGTTCCATTGTACGGCGGTTGGCGCGGGGGCACACAGGGTGAGTGGCGATAACGATTAAAAATGGCCGGTCAGGTCCGCCGTGAGCATCCGTGCCCGATACGAGTAGCGCGAGTCATCCCGGTCGCGCAGGCTGATGTAGTTGAACCGGACCGTGAAACCGAGAATTTCCGTCAGGCTGACATCGAAACCGATGCTTCCCTGTCCCTGGAAGAAGTTGGTGCCCGCTCGGCTGGCGGCGGACGCATCGGCCGCCGTCGGCGACGATTGATTGAGGGATTGCCAGTTCCCGACGAGATTATACCGGCTGCCCAGGGCGTAGCTCGTATTGAAGCTCCAGGAGAGGTTGCTTCCGGCCTGAAGGAACCCGGTGGTTCCGACCGGGAGTGTCGTGTTACGGCTGACGGCCGCGTTCGCCCGCGTACCGGGGGTTCCGCCGTTGGTCCCGGTCCCGAAATAGGAGGCCGAACCGAAGTTCATGTGCGCCAACGCGGTATCGAACCGCATGCGCCCGAAGGGGCCCGCGCCGACGTTCAGCGTCAGTGAGCGGTTGGTGGAGTTGCCCTGCCCGCCGACGTAGGTCGATCCCTGCTGGGAACCGGTCAAACCCATCTGCCATCGTTCATGCGGCGCGGCGCTGATGTTCCAGTCGTAGCCGCTCGTTTCCGTATTGTCGTATCCGGGGACCAGGGACAGGCTTCGAAGCAGGTTGAACTGGCCGGAAAGTCGATTCGACGGCGAGTAGGTGAATCCGAAACTGGTGTTGCGCGTGCGCTGTCCGGCGGAGTTGGTCGGAATGATCGAACTGCTGCCGGTCGATCCGGGATTGTAGAAGCCGGCGGTGCTCTGGCCGTTGGCGGCATCGGTCAGGGAGGCGTTCAGCGAAAAGGTCTGCGTCGGCGAGGCGGTCACGCTCATGCCGGTCGAGCGCGAGTTATAGGAACCGGTGCCGGAGCGGGAGCGAGAAAGACCGACGTTGCTTCCGAAACTGAGCCAGGATTTCGGCGTATAGGTGAGGGCGAACCGCATGTTGTCCGCCGTCGAGTTGGTGATAGTGCGGCTGCCGGACCCGTCCTGAAGCTGATCGATGATCGTGCTGCCCGTGTTACCGGCCGGAGTGACGCTGTTGTTGTAGGCGACGGCGTAGATGCTGCGGCCGCGCGAGCCTGTTCGCGACAGACCGGCATCCAGACGAATCTGCGAGCTGGCCTGCCATCCGGCTTCGATATTGGTCGTCGCCAGCGCATTGGTGCTGCCGTTGCCGGCCTGGGTCGTCTGCTGATGGGCGAACGTTACCATCGGCAGGCCGGGCTTGCGAATCGAAGCGCGCAGATCCCAGCTCTGATTCGTCGCCCATTGCAGAGCGTTTCCCGCGGCGGTCGTCGTGCCGGTGAAGTTCCGGGTGCCGACGCTTCCCCGGGTCAGCGACGTACTCAGCGTGTATTCCGGCGTCGGAGAGAACTGAATCCCGGTATTGAAACTGCGCTCCGGTTGCAGGAAGGCGTTCGCGGTCGAATCGATGGAGGAGAACGTCTCGCCGACCTGACGCCCGCCGAAGGTGAGACGCCATGTGTTGCGGTTGTTCCGCCCGCCTCCGGTCCAGCTGGTGCGCATCGAGACCGCCTGTCCGCTCTGCTGGGCGGTTTCCCCCTGGCTGCGCCCGATATTCAGCGACATCGTCCCGTTTTTCGTCAACCGGTAGGTCGAATCGAACCCCATGACCGAACGATCTCCGGAAAGGGAGTTCTGCCGTTGCGGACGGTAGGTGATGGTCAGCGAGGGGATGCCGTTGTAGGTGGCGGCGTTATCGGGCGGGAGGGCGGTGGTGATCAACTGGAAATACCGCAGGTCCCGGTTCAGAATATAGTCGACCCCCTCGACCAGAACGCGATTGAACCATTTGATCTCGACCGGGTGCGCCGGATCGATCAGGGAGGACAAAGTGTACCGGTAGGCGGTATCGGCCAGAACCGGCATCCGTTCGATCAGGAGACCGTTCCGGATTCGCTGTCCCGTCGCCTTCTGCTGCAGGTAGGTGATTCCGTACAGGTTGCCGCGCGGGTCGCTGACATCGACACGGGTTCCGGTCAGCAGGCCCGGAGTGGTGTTGAAGTTCTGGGATTCGTAGGTGAAGTTAACGGTATCTTCCTGATTGATCAGGCGACCGTTCAGAAACGTGATCTGACCGAGAAGGTAATCGATCCGGTAGTCGACGCCGGATTCCAGATCGTTCCCGTTGAGCTGGACTCGCTCCGAACCCTCGATCAGCGAACCGGCGTTCAGGAAGTAGGGCCCGGAGGTGCCGGTGCCCCGGAACGAACCGCGTCGGGTCAGGGCGCGTGTCAGCGAGGCGATTCCCTGTGTCCGAATCGACCAGTCCCCCTTACCCCCGACGAACGGGGCGGCCGCAGCGAGGCCGGAGATATCCGACGGACCGCCGTTGCCGCTACCGGGCGGGAGACCGTTGACCTGGGAGGAGCGGCGACCGTTCGCGTTTATCGGCGGACGGTTTCCGCGGAATCCGTTGTTCGAAAATCCGTTATTGCCGAATCCGTCGTTCCGGAGCCGATTATCCTGCGTTGGAACGGCACCGTTGCCGAAGGACGCGTTCTCGTCGGGCAGGACGCCGAAATCGGCGGCGCTACTTTCGAGCGAGGAGGGACCGGCGGCGTTCGGATCGGTCGCAAAGGCGGTGACTGCGGGCGGTTCGGCCGTCTCCGCCGAGACGCGCCGCCCGGGCTGCAGGACGTCCGGCGACCAGTCCCACCAGGCGCGGGTCATCGGTCCGGTATACGCCGGAAAGGCGAAGAGAATCGGGGATTCCGTGACGAGAGAACGCGACCGGATCTTTCCGACACGCTCGAAGCGAACTCCCTGCACCGAGCGGGAAAACTGGACGAACTCGTTCCCCGGAAGGGTCGCGTTGACATTCCCCAGATTGACCCGGGTCGTGTTATCACGGTTCTTGTAGTCGAAGGAGAACGCCTGGTTGACGTAGTTCCCGAATCGTGAGTTGGAGAGATGCGCGTTGACCGAGAACGCGTTGAAGATACGCCCCTGAACCGTCATATCGACGTTGTTCTGGAACGGACCGACATTCCGGTAGTCCGGATTGTTCAGGTTCTGATCGGCGAACCGCTCGCTGCCATCGCGCGTCCCGTTGACCGAGTTCTGCTGAAACCGGGTGGAAAAGTTACCGGTAAGCGTGATCTCACGGAAGAGCGGGCCGAACAACCGTTCGGCGGTGCCTTTCATCCGCTCCGGAACATACTGGGATTCGTCGTTCCCGGAATCCGATGGGTTACGTTCATTCCCGTTTTTCCGGTTCGATTTCTTGGACCCCGAGGACGGTTTGTCGTTCCGTGACGGCTCCGCGGGGGTCGGGGAGGGCGTGGGGGTCGGGGAGGGTGTCGGAACCGGGGACGGTGTCGGCGCGGGGACGGGCGGAGGGGAGTCCTGCGCCCGAGCGGGAACGGTCCCTTTGCCCCCCATCAGGGCCAGGGCCCCCGTGACGGTGAGCGTGGGCGCGGTCGGTGCGATGCGCGGTCGCATGGTCCTCGTAGTCATGTTGCCTGTCATCGACGTGTTGCCGTTGTGCCTTCCGGTCAAAGACCCGCCGCGATGCGCGCCGGTTCGTTTGCCTTTTCCCGGCGGTCGGCCGCGAACTCCCGCAAGCGCGTTCGCCGTCCCTCCGCCGTTTCCAGCGTTCGCCGCATGGTCTCAACGATCTCCTCTGCGGTGAGATTGTTCAACGACAGCAAACAATCCTCCTGTCCGGCGTCCCGTGCCAGAGCGTCCACCTTCGGATCGTAGGAGATCGCGACGAACGGGACGCCGCACCGGGCGGCGAAAATCAGGGCATGGAGGCGCATCGCCACCATCAGTCGCGCCCCGGCCACGCGGGAGAGCGTCCGTTCGATCCTTCCGTTCCCGTTCTGCCAGCGTTCCTGCGGCGTTCCGGGCAGGACCCGTTCCATATATTCGGCATCTTCCGGAAGATGCATCGGCAGAGCGAGCGCCTCTTCCGGTCGTGCCGACGTCAGTTTTAAAGCATCTCCGGCCAGAACCCGGCCGACGATATCCTCTTTCCAGTGGCGCAGGGCGAACCAGACGGCAGGGGAAGGGTTATCGGCCCCGGAATCCGGTTCCAGGGCGAAGGCGGGGTCGGCGACCGCATATATAGACCGATTCACGCCGATCTCCTTCAATAACCGCGCGGAGTTTTCGTCCCGCACCGTGATCGCGTCGGCCTGATTGCCGATCAGACGGACGGCCTGCCGGGAGAGCGGGTGGTTCAGGGGGCCGACGCCCTGACCCCACCAGAGCACCCGGCGCGCGCGTCGGCGGGCGATCAGCGCCATCAGGACATACCAGAGCACCGATTTCACGCTGGTGGCATCCTGCAAAAGGCTGCCGCCTCCCAGCACGAACAGTTCCGTATCACGAAGCGAATCGGCGACCGCGCGCCACTGCCAGCGGCTGACGGCGCGGACGCCCGGATGCAGGAGGGGCGTGCCTTCCGGGTCGTTCGTCAGCACCAGCAGATCGAGGTCGAAGTGGTGGCCGAGGGCGCGGCGGATTCCGGCCAGCACGGCCTCATCTCCCAGGTTGCCGAAGCCATAGTAGCCGAGAATCGCGGCGCGAAGTGCGGGTCGAGACGTTCGGGACATAAAGTTACGATCGAAGGCGCGCCAGCCGAAGCGCGAAATGGACGAACAGACCGCCGACCACGCCGATCGCGATGCCGAGAACGGCACGCCAGAGACCGACGACCAGCGGTGTGTGCAGATGACAGAACGTGTTCAACAGGGAGGCCTGTCCGACCGTGCCGATGATTACCAGCGGCAGCGCCCAGTGACGACGTCCCTCGGCGGCGTTCAGCAACCCGAGCAGAAGGACGCCATGCCCGAACATCTCCTTGAATCGCGGACGTGCGTACAGAAGAGAGTCCAGGAGCGAGCGCAGTTTCAACTCCATCGGAGAGATACCGATGCCGGGATCGTTGCCCGATCGCAACAGAATCAGCGCGACCGCGGCCAGAGAGACGCCCGTCAGCAGGACCTGCCAGACGAAGACCGGCTTCATCGCCAGATCCGTCAGATATCCCCGGGCGTCGCTGAGGCATTCGGCGAACGTTCGGTTGGCGCGCGCCCGCAGGCCCAGAGCGCAGACCACCGTCACCACCAGAAGCGGAACGATCAACGTCGCTTTGACCCCGAGGAACGTCTCCGCCTTGATCAGGTAGAGCCGGTCGGCCAGCAACCCCACGACCGCCAGAATCCCGGCACCGGTGATCGCGCACATGGCGGCGAACCGTGCCAGGGCCACGGCGACCCGGTTGCGTTCCGGACTCGGACGCAGAGGGTCGACGTTGAGCACGGCGAGCGTCGGAAAGAGGCAGCCGGCGACAAGCGCGGCGAGTTTCGCTCCGGTTTCCCCGGCGACCGGCAACGGACAGAGGACGATCGCGCCGACGACGGAGGCGGCGAGGAGACCGCGCGGAGCGGTCCCGGCAAAAACTCCGGTGAGACTGTCGATCAGGAGAAGAAACCCGGCGGCCAACCCCAGACCGATCAGAGCGCGAAGATAGGACGGCGTTGTCAGCGGGGCGTAGCCATGCGCCGGTCCGACCGCCAGACCGCCGCGATCAAGTCCGGCCACGATCTGTTCGATATAGGTCGCGTTCGCTTCCACGAGCGATTTTTCATCGGGAAAGAGCCGGACATAGAGCAGGCGGATGTTTCGTTCCCGCGCGCCCAGCAGGAATCGCTGCAGATTGGTCGGGATATCGGCCTGCGCCATCTCCGCGCCGGTTACGGTATGAACCCGGATCACCCGTTCCTGAGCGACTTTCGCCAGAGCCGCTTCCCCCTTCTGCTTGCCGAACTCGACGATCCCGAGGTTCAGATCGTTCTTGACGAGGAGTGCGGCGGTGGAATCTCCGGTCGGATAGGGCGGAACCTCGGTCAGGTAACCCTTGTACCCGAGCATTTCGTCGCCCGAGAAGATCACCGTCCGGAGGTTCAGCGACTTCAATTGCCCCAGGGACCAGGCGATCCCCTCCGGCAGTACGCCGTTGTAGTTGGCGATCCGGCCCACCACGTCGAGTCCTGCCCGTCGAATCTGCTCGACCTGCGCCGGGTCGAGTCCCAGGCCGATGCTGCGAACCTGCGCATAGGGGACGTCGATCTCCGGGTCGCCGGATTTCCGGAGGGACAGATCGACCGTCACGCCGGACTTGATCCGTATCGCTTCCGCCATGGTGGCCAGACGTCGGCGGAGCGGGTCGGCGGGGTCGTCGCTCAGGTCGACCCGGAAGCCGGCCCGGCCCGTTCGCGCGGGCAGGATGGCGAGGGAGCGTTGTTCCTCCAGCTGGGCCAGCGTGTCTTCCTGCAGTGCGACCGAGGTAACGCCCGCCCGGCGCAGACGTTGCAAAACCTCGTCGAGCGGCTGATGCGCCGCCTCGGCGAGCTTTTCGACCTCGGCGAAATCGAGGGTGATCTCGACCTTGCGATTGCGGCTTTCCGCCTGCCAGCGACGCGCCGTCCCGACCAGGGCCGCGAGGACGCCGATCAGAACCAGGCACCAGAGAAGGAGGCGCGCCTGACGCTGTCTGCCGGAATGCCAGGAAGAGTCGTTCATACGGGAGTTCGGGTCCGGAGCGATGCGGAGGTTCGGGGCGCGATCGCGCCGGGACGGTTATCGGGAAAAGGTATCGGTTGATTCTATCGCATTCCGGCGGCGTCGCACGGGATTTGACGAACGTCGCGAACGTCAGCGGCTGTCCTCCCGTTGAAGGTCCAGAATCAGGAGGCGCAGAGCGGTGGCAATGTTTTCGGGGATGCCCTTTTGTTGCAGAACCCAGTCGGCCCAGAGAGTCTCGCCCCGCCCCTCTTCGGCTTCTGAGGCACTTTTTCGCTTCTCGATCGCCAGCGCGGCCCGGACGGTCGCGTCTCCGGCCGGACCGGCGTTGGGAAACCAGGCGCCGAACCGCCGGATCGTCAGGCGGGTCCAGAGTTCTCGCCGTTCCGGGCGGTCCTCCGGCAGGTTCTCGTTGAGCCAGTGCTGGTAACGCCGGATCCGCGCCAGAGACACCTGCCGCCATCCGATGCCCGCCGCCCGATCGGCCCGTGACAGTTCACTTTCGGCGTACCGCAACAACCCCTCCAGAGCGGCGTACCGGAGCCAGGTCTGCTCGTTATCGAGCCGGAGAAAACGGTTATTCAGGTCGGCAAGAACCGTCGTCACGGCGCGTGAGGCGCGTTCGATCGGAGCGACCGCGCCCTCGGTTCGCCGAAGGGCGCTGCGCAGATTGGTCCGTCCCAGCGAACTGTCGATCGTGGCGGGCGCGGCGGCGGGACCGTCCGCATAGACCGCCAGAGCATCGTAGATGCCCGGCACGGTGTCGGCGACCCGAAGGGAACGGGCAAAGATATCCTCGACCCGCGCCTGAATCGCATAGGCGCGTGCGGAGACGTAGAGCCAGCGAAAATCGCCCTGGTTGTTGATCAGCAGAACCTGTTTGAGGGTCGCGCCGAGGTCCTGCGCCCGGTACCCTTTCATCAGGCGACGGCGCAGTTCCGCCGCCTGCGCTCCGATCTCGCGTCGCTCGTTCTCGAGGTAGGAAGGGATCGCCGGAGAAGGCGTCGCCGGGAGTGCCAGGGGATCTCGTGCCGCGCGGGCTTTCCGGGCGGCATTGGGCAGCGAACGCGCCTCCAGTCCCTGCGCGGTCGTCTCCCGCAGAGCAAGATCCTCCCGTCGCACATACTTGCTCTCTCGAACGAAGGCCAGACGTCGGGCCGGCGCGGGATGGGTATCGAAATACTCCGCCAGCAGCGAACGCCCGCGCAGGTCGTATCCTTCGAAGAAGCGCGCCAGCCCGCCGGGATCGTATCCGGCCTTCCAGCAGTAGACCAGTCCCAGGTCGTCGGCCTGATGTTCCATCTCCCGTGATTTGGCCAGCGTCCGGACGACGTTCGCCAGCGAGGCGAAGGTCCGAACGCCGCGATACCTCTCTCCGCGTAGCGAAGCGAGGAGGGCGAACACGAGCAGGTTGCCGCCGACCTGCTGGATGGCGTGACGTTTGGTGACATGCGCCGTCTCGTGCGCGAGAATGGCCGCCAGTTCGTCGTCGGAGTCGATCGTGTCGAGCATGCCGCGTGTCACGAAGATGTAGCCGGCCGGTCCGGCGAACGCGTTGGCGACATCGGTGCCGAGGATCGTGAAGGAGTACGGGACATTCCGGCGGGGGGACTGGGCCGACACCTGTCGTCCGATCTCGTTCACCCAGTCGGCCAGCAGCGGGTCGTTATCGACTCCCGCTGAGTCTTTGAAGGCGCTGGCGACCTGCGCTCCCAGAAACCGCTCAATTTCCAGATCGATATCCCGTGAGCCGACGGGGCGAGAGGCGACGAGCGCGGCGACGACCACGAGCAGGAGACGCGAAACGATCGTTCGAAAGCGAGGAGAAGGACAGCGACGCGACACGGTGGATATTGTATCAGAGGTAAAGCCGAACCATTTGCCGCCACTGGCGCGGGCGGTGCGCTTCGCCCTCCCAGACCGCGAACGTGTGCGGAATCTTTTTTTGCCACAGGGCGCGGGAGAACGCCCGATTATTGGCCAGGAAGACATCGCTATCGCCGGTGACGAAGACGATGGTGAGTTTCCTCAGCCGTTGTAGCAGGCTTTCGTCCTCGATCAGGGGGACGAAGTGGCTCGGATTATTGAAATAGATCAGGTCGTCGTAGTAGCCGTCGAACAGCCCGCGGAAGGTGCCGATTGGCTGGGTCAGGTCGAAACGACCGGAGAGGGCGACGATTTTATCGAACCGTTCCGGATGTCTCAGCCCGATATTCATCGCATGGTATCCGCCGAGACTGCAGCCATGGGCGATCAGGGAGGGATGCGGATTCCTGTCGCGGGTAAAGGGGATGACCTCATCGAGGATATAACGCTCGAAATCCAGATGGCGTTTCATCCGGTCCTCGGGCCGCATCCAGTTGGCATAAAGACTGAAACGGTCGTGGCTGTCCACGCAATAGAGCTGGATATATCCCTTCACAATCTTTTCGCGGAGGGCTTCCACCATCTTCCAGTTTTCGTAATCGAAGAAACGACCGTCTCTGGTGGGGAAGACAATGACACGGGCTCCGGTGTGTCCGAAGACCAGCAATTCCATGTCGCGCTCGAGATGCGGGCTGTGCCACTTGTGGTATTCACGGTTCATAAGAGAAATTGCGCCGGCGCGCGCGAATATCGACTTTCTCCGTCGCTTCGATCGTTTCCGATAGGGTCAGGACATGATTGGGATCGGCTCAGAATCCCAGTCGGCGACGATGCGCCGAAACGACCTGCCACCAGACATGATACCCTTCTCGCGACATATGGATGCCGTCTTCGGTCCATAATTCTCGTCGGGGCTGGCCATGGTCATCCAGCATCGGCGTATGGATATCGATGAACAGGCTTTCCGGTCGGGTTCGGATCTCCTGTCGGATGCGCGCGTTGACCTCCCGGATTTTGTCGATGGCGCTCCAGCGCAGGGGACTCGGTTTGATGGAGAGGTAGGCGAACGAAATCGGACCCAGGTCGCGGTCGACCTTCTGATGCAGTTCCCGAAAGGACCCGACGATTGCGTCGACCGACCGACCGTCGCCGATATCGTTCTCGCCGGCATAACAGAGGAGAACTTTCGGATGACAGGGCGGAACGAGCCGTTCGAAGTAGTGAACGCAGGCGGTGAGGGTCGACCCGCCGAACCCGAGATTGAGCACCGGCACTTCCGGAAAATCGTCGGCCAGGGTGCTCCACAACCGTATGGAGGAACTTCCGTAGAACGCCACGACCTCCGGGGGCGGCGGATTCTCCTCGCGTTGCCGCTCCAGTGCCTGAACCTCACCCTCATACCATTCCAAAACGCTTTCGCCTTCCTGTTTCCGCCCGCCCGATGGGGGTCTATCCCTGTATCGGTCGGGAACCCGCTCTACTATACCCGACAGCGTTTTGCCGGTTACCGGTTCCGGAACGGTGATTCGTCACACCAGTCCCTGACGGGCGGCGAGAAGCGCGGCCTCGGCGCGCGTGTTGACCTCGAGTTTGGCGAAGATATTGGAAATATGGTTCTTGACGGTCTTTTCACTGATAAACAGCGTATCGGCGATCTCTTTATTGCGTTTGCCGCGTCCGATTTCGGTCAGCACCTCGCGTTCCCGGTCGGTGAGTTCGGCGAAAACGGAGTTATCGGCGGCACGCTGGACGGAGAGTCGTCCGAACTCGGCCAGAAGTCGTCCGACGAGCGAGGGATGGAGGAGGGCTTCGCCGCGTCCTGCGGCGCGAACGGCGGCGATCGTTTCCTGCGGCGGGGAATCCTTGAGGACATATCCGCGCGCGCCGGCCTTGATTGCGGCGAAGACCCGCTCGTCATCGTTGTAGATGGTGAGAATAACGACCCCGACCTGCGGCATCTCCCGGCGCAGCGTTTCGGTCAGCTGAATGCCGTTCATCTGGGGCATACCGATATCGGTGAGCAGAACATCCGGCTTCTGCGCCAGGACGACGGAGAGCGCCTTCGCGCCGTCCGATGCCGTCCCGACCACGGTGATATCGTCCTCAAGACCGATGAGTCGGGCCAGAAGTTCGCGTGTCATCGTCTCGTCCTCGGCAATGACGAGGCGGACCTTTCGGGTCTCCGGTTCGGGAAGTGTTTCTTCGGACATAAGCCTTCCTTCCGATGATTCATCGTCGATCCGCGCCGTTCCTGCGGATTATGGGCCTGTTCGGCGGAACTCCGTATATGTGGGTATAATGACGTGCTGTGGGAATAATGATTCGTTTTTCGGCGGGAGATACGGAAATCGCCGGCCTGGTCAAGTTTATCCGCAAACGCGCGCCGCACGCCCAGATATCGCTGATGCCATTGATGCCGCCGATTCCCGATCCCCGGTTTGCGCCTCCTCATCCCAAAGACCGCCGTCCGCGCCGAACCGCCCGTCCGCTGCTACGCCGTCTGTCCGCGGACGCTCGACCGACCCTCTGGGGCGTGATGACCTCGCTCGACCCTCCGCCGACCGGCCAGCCTGACGAAAACTCCTGTCTGATTCTGCTATTGCTGGGCCATGCGGAACCGACCGGTCGACGCGTCGGCCTGCTCGAAGCGCGGGACGAGATCGGGGGCGATCCGCCGGACCTGACCCCGCGCGCCCGCCTGGCACGCGACCTGGTCGAACGTTGCGCGCGCCGTATCCGCCGTCGCGGGTTCGCCGAAAAAGGCCGGTGGCACCTGCCCGATTAATCGGTTGGATCGGTTACGGGCCGGCGCTCGGTCGCTCCGGCCCGGACGCGCCCGTCGCGGGAGTCCACGGGTCCCAGGCGCGTCCGTCAAGACGGGACGGATCGACGACCCCTGTCCATACCGAAAACGTCCGTGTCGACCCGGAGACGTGGCGGACGTTGAGGTACTCGGAATCCCCGGCTAAGGAGATCGGAACCTGAATTGGTTTTCGGGCATTGCCCAGAGCATGGTCCCCCTGCGGGAACTTTCCGTCGGTACGGGGCCAGTGGAAGATCAGGCGATCGGTCGGCTGCGCGGTAAA
The DNA here is from genome assembly GCA_033762295.1 of Capsulimonadales bacterium. Lineage (GTDB taxonomy): Bacteria > Armatimonadota > Armatimonadia > Armatimonadales > Armatimonadaceae > JANRLW01. The sequence goes on along the minus strand of JANRLW010000085.1, from coordinate 38,377 downwards.
GGGAACCCACGTCCGTCCGCCGATGGTCACCGGTTTCTCGGTGGTCCACCCCCGCCGATACCACTGATGCCCGAAGCGAACCGTCTGCAGGTCGGCCGGACCGGGTTTCATTTCCACGAACGTTCGGGCGAGCAGCGCCTTGCGATCCGTCGCCGACTTGCCGATCGTCCGGTTTTCCAGTTCCTGCAATCGTTTTGCCTGTGACTCGTCGACCGACACGACCTCTCCCTCGCCGACTTCCGAAAGGGGTTTCATCGTCGGTGACTGCCGGGGAAACGACCGAAAGTCCTCATTGGAGGAGAAAGGGATCGGTTCGGACCCTTCTCCGGAGATGCCTGTCCATTCACCGATCGCGGTCAGTGTGTAAACGGCGCCTGGCAACGCGTCCTTGAACCCCAGACTGGCCGGTTGGTTCAAAAGGATGCCGAAAAAAATGGTGACGGCGAAGAGCGCGAAGGTCGCCAGAAAGCCGAAAGCCAGTTGCCGGCGGGCGTTTTTCGAGCGGGGTCGGACGGAAGCGGTCGCGCGGGCCTGTGGGGTACGACGCCTGGCCTGCACTTCCGCCCAGACCTCATCGGCAAGCGCCGCCCGGTCCATCTCCTTGAGCGTTCGGTCGAGTGGCAACGTCCCGCCGACCGTTTTTCCGGTCGTTTCCGCCAGCACGGTCAGGGCATCGGCGAGTTCGTCGGGGCGGACCCGGAATTCCTCGGGACGCATCTGTGGGATGTCCGACTCCGACCGCGGTACGGACCCTGGCACGCTCGCCATCGGTCGGACCGGGGTAACGGAGGGGTTTTCGTCGGCGGTGCGCTGTTTTAACATGAATCGCGCCTCATCGTTCCTTCCACGCATTGGAGTCCAGTAACCCCTCGCCGATCAATAAAAACTCCCGCCCGTTGTCGACCCAATCGATCGTCGGCGTACCCGGCGCCGACGATCGATTGGGTTCGGTGGCGTGAAGTTGACGATCGACCGTGGTTTCAATAGCGGCGACGGGTATCAGAATGCGCCGTTTCGCCGGGCCGAGAGAAATGGTTTCCGTGCGGATGCGATTTCCCAGTTTGGAAATCTGACCGGGGGTCAAACCGGGCGGAGTCGGGATGGGGCTCGAACGCCGGATGACGATATTTTCGGTCGGACGGTCGGAAAAAAACCGGAAGTTATGCCGTACCGTGCCCGCTTGCGGACCATCTTTACGCGACCGGACGGGGGATTCCACGACGGGTTCCTCACCTTTCACCAGCGTTTCCGTGGTCCATCCCCGTCGGTACCAGGTTTTTCCGTAACGAACGTAAACTCCCTTTTCGGGGGAGAGTTGGGCGGGCGGAGCGGTTTCGAGGAGAATGTCCGGGGGGAGAGGAAGGATCACCGGGTGGTAACCGGAAGCGTCCATCAGGCTTTTCCCGGTGGTCGCTTCCTGAAGATTCCGGGCCTGCTCGCGGTCGAGGGTGACCGGTTGACCGTCTTTCAGGTCGCCCAGTTGCACCATCGTCGGCGTCCGCTCCAGAAGTCGGATGTACCGCCATGACAGGGAACCCGGTGCCGGTGCGGGTTTGAGGTCGGGCCTGAGTCCGAGGGAGCGACCGATCGACTTCCATACGGGTTCCGCGCGCATGGGGTCGGCCAGAGTTCCGATGTACGCGAAGGCGACGACGCCCAGAAAGAGAGCGAAGAGACCGAGACCGAGGTAACCGGCCCGAAGACCGGGCGATTGACCGCTGACCCCTCGCTGTCTCCGCTCGCGACGGGTTTCGATCGCTTTTCGTATTCGGGGGGTGTTCGCTTCCTGCTCCATCTCCCGCAGGGCGGAGTCGAGGGCGATCGAACCGGGATAGATGGTGTTTTTCCTCTTTTCCAAAGCGGCGATCGCTTCGGCGAGTTCCTGCGGCGTAACACGACGAGAGTCCTCGACGACCGTCTCGGGGGGCGCGACCGATGAGGGGGTGCGCTCCCTCGGATGCGGAAGCGTGGACTCGCTGTCCCGGTCTAACTTCAGCATGATAACCTCCGTTGGATTATACCGTCTTTTCGGGTACGGTAGGAGCCGAACGGGAAATGATCTTGACGAAGGATACGTATTATGCGTATAATGCGTGTAATGCTTATGGGAGGGCGCTGTGGCACGATTGAACCTCACGATACCGGATGCGCTGTACGAACGACTGGAACGGCTGCGCGATCGGGTAAATGTGTCCAAAATCTGCGCCGCCGCGCTGACGAAGGAGCTTGATATGCTGGAAGGTTCGACGGTGATTGCCGGAGATGCGAAGGTACAGCGACTGGTGCAGCGGTTTCTGCGCGAACGAGAGTCCCGCGAACGCTGGTATCAGCGCGGACGACACGACGGCGAGGAGTGGGCGATCGAACGCGCCTCCCTGGAGGAACTGGAGCGGGTGCACGACGACTGGGACGAGGACGAGATTCGCGAGGCCGACGAACTCGACGATTTCGACATCGATGATGATGACTTTCCGACCGTCGATCTCAAGGAGACACTGAACCGGTGGATTCGGGAGGAGCGTCAGGCCGCCGGCGGATCGGTCGATGTCGAATGGAAGGAATATGTCCGCGGCTGGTACCACGGGGCGCGCGACCTCTGGCGGGCGGCGCGGCAGACGCTCCGATAGAGCGGCGCTCGGCAGGCCGGAGCGGAACGGGAAAAAAGCGGGCGGATCGGTTATGATAGGCCGTGAAACGGCACCGTATCGCTGTCTACTGGTTTCGCCGGATAATCCGGCTCGACGATAATCAGGCGTTGCTGGCCGCGACGGCCGCCGCCGAGTACGTCGTTCCGGTCTTCGTGCCCGACCCGGCGTTGCTGGCGCATCCGAACACCGCGCCGGCCCGGGTCGATTTTCTGTTCGAGGCGCTGGCGGACATCGACGCGTCACTGCGCGAGCGGGGAAGCCGTCTGATCGTCCGATCGGGGCAGCCGGTCGAGGAACTGGCGCGGCTGGTACGGGAGACCGGGGCGACCGCGCTCTTTTTCAGCCGGGACTATGAGCCGTATGCGCGGTCGCGGGACGCGGCGGTGACCGAATCCCTGCGCGAACTGGGCGTGACGGTCGAGACGGGTTCGGATCTGCTCACAATCGAACCGGACGAGATTTTCACCGGCGCCGGCAAACCCTACACCGTTTTCACCCCGTACAAGAAGGTGTGGTGGGAGCGACCGATCCCCGAACCGCAGGAGGCTCCCGCCCGGGTTCCGTTTCCGCCGAGCGAAATCTTCTCGGACCCCCTGCCGGAACGGACCGGCTCCTCCGGGACGACGGAGCCGCGCCCGCTCGTCCACGGATCGGAGCGTGAAGCCCGGTCACGGCTTGAAGCCTTCCTCCGCGACAAGGTCGTATCCTACGATACCGGGCGCGAACCGCCCGGCAGCGAGGGGACATCCCGCCTGTCGGCGTATCTGAAGATGGGGGTGCTGTCCGCCCGTCGCCTTCTGGCGGCGGTACGGCAGGTTCGTAAGGAGGCTTTGGCCGCGAGACGACTGGCCGGAGGACCGGACACGTTTCTGGCGGAACTTGCCTGGCGGGATTTTTACTACCAGATTCTCTGGCATTTTCCGTCTGTGGCGGAGCGTTCGTTTCGTCCGGCCTACGAGGGGATCGCCTGGGAGAACCGGGAGGAGTATTTCGACGCCTGGCGGGACGGTCGGACCGGATATCCGATCATCGATGCGGCCCAGCGGCAGTTGAAGTCGGAAGCGTGGATGCACAACCGGGCGCGAATGATCACGGCTTCATTCCTGACGAAGGACCTGTTGTGCGACTGGCGTCTGGGCGAGGCGTATTTTATGCGGATGCTGATCGATGGCGACCTGGCGGCCAATAACGGCGGGTGGCAGTGGGCGGCCTCGACCGGCACGGACGCGCAGCCGTTCTTCCGGATCTTCAATCCGGTCGCTCAGGGCGAGCGGTTCGATGCGGACGGGGTCTATGTCCGACGTTACGTTCCGGAGTTACGGCGCGTTCCGAATCGCTTTCTTCATCGTCCGTGGGAACTGTCTCCGTCGGAACAGGAGGCTGTCGGGTGCGTTCTGGGGCGGGACTACCCGTATCCTATCGTAGATCATAAGACGCAGCGTGAAAAGGCGCTGGCGTTGTACCGTCGGGCTGCGGATCCGGCAGCCGGTAAAGGACAGTAAAACCGTAATGAATCGATTTTTGGCGACGGCGGCCTGTATGGCGTCGATGACGGCGGTGATCGGGGGGACGGCCGCGGCGCAGGCGCAGATGGTCAATGCGCCGATCCCGACCCGGCGGGTTCCGGATGTGCAGGTGGTCGCCTTCCCGCTGCCGACCCGCGAATGGGCGGTGACGACGGTCTATCCGAAGACCGTGCCACGGACGCGGGCGGAGAGCCGTGTCCGGACTCTGTTACGCCTGACCGGATGGCGGGCGAGCGAACCGGAGTTCAAGGACCGGGCGCTGGAACCGAGTGCGCCGGACGCCCCGAAAACGCCCGTTATGTCCTCGGTCACGTTCCGAACGACCGGGAACGTCGTCAACCTGTCGGATGGAACGATGCCGCTCGAACCGTTCGCCCGCGCGTTCCGCGATCTGGACCGTGTCCATATCACCTATCTCATTCCGGGAGACAAATTCGCGTTTCGGGGCATTCGCGAGTACTCCGACAACAATTTGGAGGTTTCGCTGTCGCAGGGGCAGGGAGCCTTCACCTATATGTTGAATATAAAAAATCATAACCTGGAATCGTTGCGCCTGCCGACCTACGAAACAATCAAAAGCGACCAGGGCTCCGAAACGGCGGCCGGAAGGACCGACCCGCCCGGCTTGCCGAAGGGGTGGATCGGGACCGGACTGGCGGTGGCGGTGGCGCTCGGCGCGGGGACGGTGGCCTATCTGTTGTTTACCCGAATGACCGCCCGATAATCAGAGACGGAGCGCCCGACCGGTGGGACACAGCGGCGGACGGCTCTCCCGGAAAGGATCGATTGGCTGCTATGCCTGTGGAATACCGCGATTTGCGCGAACTGATTAAGTTGGCTGCCGAAATGAAGGCCTCCGACCTGTTTATTAAGGCCGATAGTCCCCCGAGTTTTCGCGTTCACGGGCGGATCACGGCCCGGGAGGATTATCCCCGTCTGACCCCGGATGACACCCGACGGCTTGCCTATTCGGTCATGACGCATGAGCAGATCGGACGGTTCGAGCATCGGCATGAAATGGACCTTGCCTTCGTCGTGGACGGACTCTGCCGCGTTCGCGCCAATATCTATCAGCAGCGCGGGTCGATGGGAACGGTGTGCCGACTGGTGCCGCTGAAGATCCTGTCGCTCGAACAACTCGGACTTCCGCCCGTCATCGGCGACCTGACCACGCACCGACAGGGATTGATCCTGATCACCGGACCGACCGGTTCCGGTAAGTCCACGACCCTGGCGGCGATGATCGACAAGATCAACAACGAGCGTCGCGCCAACATCGTCACCGTCGAGGACCCGATCGAGTTCGTGCATCCCGACAAGTTGTGTATCGTCTCTCAGCGGGAGATCGGGATCGATACCGACTCCTTCACCGACGCGCTGAAATACGTCGTCCGCCAGAACCCCGATATCATTCTGATCGGTGAGATGCGCGATATCGAGACCATGAACGTCGCGTTGCAGGCCTCGGAAACCGGACACCTGGTCTTCTCGACGGTGCATACCGCAAGCGCGGCCGAAACCCTCGACCGTATCATCAACCTTTTCCCGCCGCACGAACGCGCGACGCTCTGTCTGCGTATGTCCAACTCCCTGCGGGGCGTTCTGTCGCAGAAACTTCTGCCGCGGGTCGATGCCGAGGGACGGGTCGCCGCGATCGAGGTCATGATCGTGACACCGACGATCGCCAAACTGATCGAGGACGGACGGGCCGGAAACATCTATTCCGCGATTCAGGAAGGCAGCTTCTGGGGCATGCAGACGATGAACCAGTGCCTGACCAAGTACTACCGCGCCGGAATCATCAGCGAGGAGGATGCCCTCCGCGCCGCCGGAAACATTACCGAACTCAAACAGATGCTGCGCCGCCCGGCATAAACCAAGGAACGAACACGATGTCACGTGCCACGATTGCGATGACCGACCGCCTGCATCAGTACTATGTGTCGGTCGCCGCTCATTTGAACGATGCCATGCGTCGTTTGCGCGACGAAACCGAGGGGATGCCCAACGGCGGCATGCAGATTTCCGCCGAGCAGGGGCAGATCATGGCCTTTCTGATCCGCGCGCTGAACGTCAAAAAGTGTCTGGAGATCGGCGTTTTCACCGGATACTCGTCGCTGGTGGTCGCTCAGGCGCTGCCGGAGGACGGGCGGATCATCGCCTGCGATGTCAGCGAGGAGTTTACGGCGGTCGCCCGCCGATACTGGATCGATGCGGGGGTCGACCACAAAATCGATCTGCGGATCGCTCCGGCGACGGAAACCCTGGACCGCCTGATCGCCGAGGGGCATGCCGGTACGTTCGACTTCGCCTTTATCGACGCGGACAAGCCCAACTACGACCGTTATTACGAGGCCGTGCTGGTGTTGCTGCGTCAGGGCGGGGTGTTCGGGATCGATAACACGCTCTGGGGCGGACGAGTCTCCGAACCGGAACATCAGGACGAGGACACGAACGCTTTCCGCGCCCTGAATGCCAAGATCTACGCCGACGCGCGTGTGGATATGTGTCTGCTACCGGTCGGCGACGGCCTGACGCTCTGCCGGAAAAAATAACCGGACGAACCGGACGAACGGCGGCCCCGGAAGAGGACTCTTCCGGGGCCGCCGTTCGTTTCAAAGTCCGCGATAGATGCGGCAGAGTTCGCTCATTCGATTCGCCTGGGCGGCGGTAAAGCGGACGCGGGAAGTGTCGTCGCTATAGTCCATCTGGTTGTCGGTCGGGTCCTTGCCGGGATAGTTCCGCCCGGTGCAGGTATCGGGCTGGCTGGCGGGGGACCGGCCGCCGGAGAACCAGTCGCCCCGGAACGGAGACGATTCGGCGTTGGTGTCGCCGACGTAGTCGTTGTACTTGGAGCAGCCTCCCTGGAACGTATGGTAAAGCCCCGCCCAGTGGCCGACTTCGTGCGTCAGAACGCGACCGCTCTGATAAAAACCTCCCGAACCGGGCATCGCAGTGTTGTCGTAGACGACCCCATCGCCGATCGGGTCATTCTTATACCACCAGGGGAAAACGGCGTAGCCGACGAGACCGTTCGGAATGATACTGCAGAGATAGATATTCAGCGTTCGCGCGTCCCCTTTTCGGAGAGCCGACTTCATTGCGTAGGTGTTGCCATCCCCGTACCAGGTGTCATTGGCGGTGCGGTCGATGCCTTTGAGAGTGAAGCGAAACCGGGTGTTCGCGTTCGGACCGAGCGGGGTGACGCCGTCGGGAAGTTTATAGTTCCCCGCGAACCCATCGTTCAGAACGTCCACCAGTTTCTGAATGTTTTCATCGGTGACGTTTCCGGTCGTGCCGTCCGCTCTGGTGATGACATGAACGTAAACATCGATGTTGGCGAGCGCGGGAGCGGCGGCGACGCCTTTGGAAAGCTTGAGTTTGGTCAGCAGGGTTTTCGTGCGTGATTCGATCTGCTGCGCTTCGGCCGGGGTCGGGTTGTAGGTGCCGCAGAGAACGACCGATCGTTTCTGGCTGCGTGCGGGCGACGTTGCCAGGGACAGAGCGACACCGGAAAGCATCAGCCCTCCGAGGATCGAGTAAACGGAAAAAAGGGAGCGCATTCGAAAAGAACCTCCGGGATTTTATGCAACAGGAAAGGGCGCGGTCCGGCGGACACGCGCCCTTCGATAAGTCGAGAGCAATCTACAGTCCGCGATATGTTCGGCACAACGCGCTCATGCGGGCGGCCTGACCCTCGGAGAACCGGGTGTACGAGGCGTCGTTGCTATAGTCCATATAGTTGTCGGTCGGGTCCTTGCCGGGATAGTTCCGCCCGGTGCAGGTATCGGGTTGGACGCCGGGAAAGCCTCCGGGGAACCAGTCGCCGGAGAACGACTGTCGTTGCGCGGCCGTATCGGCGACAAAGTCGCTGTACTTGGAGCATCCCCCCTGGAACGTATGGTAGAGTCCGACCCAGTGTCCCACCTCATGGGTCAGGGTCTTGCCCAGTCCGAACGGGCCGGGGAAGCCGGGGAGCGAATCGAAGGCGATAACGACGCCGTCATAGATCGGGGAACCCTGGTACCACCACGGGAAGGTGGCAAAGCCGAGAAGGCCGACCGCTCCGAGGTTCGAGGTGTAGACGTTCAGCGCGCCCGCGCCGCCTTTCCGAAGGCGGGATTTCATGCCGAATTCATCGTTCCCGGCGAACCAGGTGTCGTTGGCGGTTCGGTCGATCTCCCGAAGCACGAAGCGGAACCGGGTGACCGCATTGGGGCCGAGGGGAGTGACGCCGTTCGGAAGGGTATCGGTTCCGTCGAACCCCCGGTTCAGGACCGCGATCTGGGAGGCGATCTGTGCATCCGTCAGCGCACCGGTCGTTCCGTTCGCGGCGGTGATGACATGGAAGTAGACATCGATCGTCTGCGTCGCCGGGGCGGCTCCGATCCGGGCGGTCGAAAACCTCTTCGCCATATCCCGTTTCACTTGCGACTCGATCCGGCTGGCTTCCAGGGCGGTCGGTTCATAGGTGCCGCAGCGCCGGATCGGCGCGCTACTGCGGGCGGTGCGGGGGAACGCCACGACGGAAAGGCTGACGGCAGCCATGGCGACAACCGAGCCATAAAGCAGATAGATGGATTTCACGGATGGATACTCCTTGCCGGTGGGCGAAAGATCGAGTCGGAAAAAACGAAATTGTCGGAAACGACGAAAAACAACGAAAAACGACGAAAAATGACGAAAGAGCCGGTGGTCGCTTCCGCACCATTATACTACAACCCTGCCCGAATCATGAAGGGTATCCGTATCGGTTATTGACCGATTTTCAGCCGCTGTCCGAGCGTTTGCCAGCGGACGGAGGCGGGAAGGACCTCGAAACCCAGGTTGTCCCAGTGCCGTTCATCCGAGTAGGGGAAATGGTCCCGCCAGTACCGCTCGTGGGGGGCGTGGACCGGCAGGACGAACTTCTCCAGGGCCGTATGGTAGAGGAAGTGGGAGAAGTAGACCTTCGCGCGTTCGAACGGCAGTCCGGGCACGATTTTTTCGTCGCAGAGCCGTTTCCCATCCTCGAACAGGGCGACCCGATCCCGGGAGACGAACAGGTCGAAGCGGCTGCGGTTGTCCAGACCATGCCCGTTGCCCGACGGTCGATGGGCAAGGATCGCGTTCCGGGTGTCGCGTTCCACCTGGATAGGGCCGGTCGCCGCCAGAAGGGGATCGTTCCGGGTCGCGTCATCGATCACGCCAAGCAGCGCCCGCGTTTCGGCGATCTCGACGAAGAAGGCGCGGTTGGTCCGGTTGACCGCGCCGTCCCGTTTGGACCAGTAGAGGTCGGTCAGCGGATCGTCGTCGGGCGAAAGGTTGAAGCCGACCCACCGTGTTCCGTTGAGGTGGGCGTCGATCTCCATGGTCAGATGAAGAATGCGTCCGCCGGAGAAATCGGCGGTTCGCACGGGAGACAGCGCGGTCGCGCTTCGTCCCCGGTGCTTCTCCCGGCCCATCGGCCCATCGAACAGAAGGTCCATATAGTGCCGGTCCATGACGAACGGCTGACTGCGGGCAAGGTCGCTGCCCTGAAACCGGATATCCCAATCCGCGGCGGGGGTCCGCAGGCGAAAAACGCGGGTTCCCTTGGCCGCATCCGCCGACCCCGACGCCGTAATATCGCCGGAAGCGAACGTATCGAAGAGAATCTGGGCGGCGTCCCTGCCGCTCGGAATCGGCGGTTTCCCGGTGGCACGGACGGTAAACGGGCGGGACCGCGCCAGAACCCGTCCGCTCTTTCCGGAATCGCCCTGTCCGTTGATCGAGATTCTGCCGTCCGGGGTCGGACCGGCATTCGACCCGATCAGGGCGGTCGTCTCGTCGCAGATCATCGGGTCGGTCGCCGGCAGGGAGAGCGTTTCGACCGGACGGGAAGCCACGGGATCGACCGATCGGTTGGCGGGCGGGACCGGTCCGACCCGATCGATGGCTTCCACGATCAAGCGTACCGGGGTTCCCGGCGCGATACCGTTCCATTCGATCTCGGTCGCCGGAAAGGTCAAAAAGCGTTCCGGATCTTTCGGGTCCGGACGATGGATAAGACCCGCGTATTTGACCTTCTCCGGGCGGGACAGGTCAAAGATCCGGTAGTCGCGCGCCCCACGAACCGGAGCGAACGCTACCTTGACGCTGTCGGTATTCGGGACGATGCGCCGGATGGTAACGACGGGCGGTGCGGGAACGGGGCGTTGCGCCGCCGTCGCTCCGGGAACGCACGCCGGAATACAGAGGGCGATTAACGGACGCATCGGCGAGACCGGCAGTGTCAGATGGATCATCTTTCGATGCCTCATCGGTGTTCGACGCCTTATCGGCAGGGATTATTCCGCATTATACGCGAAAACCTGGTTAGCGGACACGACCGATGATGGCCGATCAGGTTGGATTTAACATGGATTTAACCTTAAAACCTCTCAGTTCCTGTATATTGAAATCCGTAGGAATCGACGGAGACGCCGCGCGGGCGGCGTCTCGCTTCGCTGAGAAAGGTTCCGTCATGCAAAACCGAATTTCTGCGACAGGCCGCGTTTCCCGTGCGGAAGCGGCGTTTACGCTGATCGAACTGCTCGTTGTGATCGCCATTATTGCCATTCTGGCCGCCATTCTCTTTCCGGTTTTCGCCCAGGCCCGCGACACCGCGCGCAAGGCGTCCTCCCTTTCCAACATGAAACAGTGGACGCTCGCGCACCTGATGTACGCGCAGGATTACGATGAAACGTTCTGCGCGGGTTCTCAGGAGATCGGCGGTGTTCTGGCGACGCCGACCGGATTCCGCCTCAGCTACGACTGGCTGTTGCAGCCCTATGTCAAAAACTGGGGCATTCTTCAATCGCCCGCCGATTCGGCCGGAAATCTGTTTCCGGGAGTCGCCAACCCCTCGGGACAACCGAGCCGACGCTCGTACGGAATGCTGGGTAATATCGGCGGATATCGCGTGGTCCGGCAGGGCAGCACCAATATCTTCTTCGGTCGTCCGATGGCCGCGATCCCTCAACCGGCCGATACCATGCTGATGGTCGAGTCGGCCTCCTACGGCGAGTTGACGCAGCATTCGAGCGGTGTCTACCTGGGCTGGGCGCGTGGCGCGATGATCGGCAATACCTCACGATCGGCCGCGCCGGAAATCGTCTCCCGGCATCAGGGAGGGGTCGTTGTCGGCTTTACCGACGGCCATGTCAAATGGTACCGATTGAGCGGATCGGGCGAACGTCGCGCAGGCACCTTCTCCTTCGATAACGGCGCGACCCGACTGCCGACCTTCTGCGACGGTCTGGTGCTGCCGGGCTACCTGGATATCAATAACTCCGGCGTCGGGTTCTATGCGACCGGTTGTCCGGGAGTGGCGGCGTTCGATGCCGGGTTCTGGCCGCTGGGCTGCACCCCGGGAACCAACTGCCGACCCGCGCCCATTCCCGGCGAACCGCTGAACTGATGAGGAAAGACCGGGCGGGAAGGAAAGCCATGATCTCCGTCGACCGGCGTAGCGTTCTACGATCGTGCCTTCGAGGAAGCGTTTTCCTTCTCGCTTTGTGTCCGGCATGGGGCAAAGCGTCGGCTCAGTCGGCTCCCGCCGACCGACCGGCGCAATGGAAATCCGATAACGTCCTGCTCTTCCTGCATCGATCGGCGTCGATGGCCGCTCCGGAGAACACGGTCCCGGCGCTGGAAGCGGCGGTCCGACAGGGTGCGGACGGCGTCGAGATCGACATACGTCGGACAAAGGACGGATATTTCGTCCTTTACCACGACGACTGGGTGCTGGAGGACCGGGGTCCGGGCGGAAAGATCGAGGATATGCCGCTGTCGGAGGTGCTGACGCTCGATGTCGGCAAGCGGTTCGGGCCGCAATGGAAGGGACTCCGCACGCCCTTGCTCGGGGATGTGCTGCGGTTCGCGAAGGCGAACGAACTGCTCCTGTTCCTCGATATCAAGACGGCGGGAACCTATGAAGCCGTTCTGAAAGCGGTGACGGACGCCGGGTGTCTGCCGCTGGTGCGGAATGTCGGGGGACAGGTTCCGAAAGACGTGTTCCGTTCGCCCGATGCTCGCCCTTTCCTCCGGGGCTGGAACTATACCGACGGCGGCGAGGAGGACCCGGAACGCATTCTCGCGGCGAAAGCGAACATCCCGTCCGCGGGGTGCGGGATCATGGCGGATGACGCGCGGACCTGGGCGAAGGCGCTGGGACGCCGACCGGAGAAGCGACCGTTCGTCCGGTTCTCCGCATCGCCCTCGCCCGTCCGCCCGACCGTCCCGTCGCCCCTCCGTCGAGCCGAACCGACCGATCGTCTGTTGACGCTGGCGGAGACCGGGGAAACCGGCGCGGCGCGTCTGGCGGCTCTCTGGGAACTGGGGCGTCGGCGTGACCGGTCGACCGTCGGCCGCCTGGAAACCCTGGCCGCGCGGCCGTATCCGGAGAAGGACGGTCCCGAGCACTATGAGAAGTTTTTCCTGAAGATCGGGGCCGCCTGCGCGTTGACGCGGATCGGAGGCGCGGAATCACGTGCCGCGCTGCGCCGGCTGATCGCCTCGAAAGCCCGATACGACCGCGCGTCGGCCGCCTTCGCTCTGGCGGCGTTCGCGGATCGCGCGGATTTGCCCCTGCTGATCGAACTGGTTCGGTCCGACCCGCGCAATGACGGTCTGGTGCGGGAGGTCGTCCTCGGGTATGCCGGTCGCTTCGGCGACGACGCGCTGCCGATCTATGACGCCGCGCTGGACGCATCCGGCTTCGCGGGAAAGCTGGCCGTTTTCGGACTTGCTCACCGGGGGCGTGCCGCCGAACGCCTGATTCGCTCCCGTCTGGCCGATCCCGCCACCCCGCCGACGGTCCGCCATCGCCTCGGGCTTGCCCTCGCTCTGCTTCCTGCCCGCTAACGTTTGTCCCTGCGACGGACCTCCACGGTAGAATCCCGGCGGTCGGGGGAATAAACAAGACTATGCGCCAGGAGGATTGCGGTATCGCCGTTGGGAAACTCCTTTTCCGTGTTGCGGAACCGGGACTGCCTGTTGATACGGAAGCCATGTCGTGATCGCCATTTCGGAAATGATACAATCTCCAACAGGGGACCGACAAAATCATGATCGCAACGATTCCGTACAACGACGATCCGTTTCCCCATCGAATTCGCTGGACCCGGGCTGACTGTACAAAACTGGAATCCCTCGAATTTCTTGTCCCCGGCAAGTATGAGTTAGTCGAAGGAGAGATCGTTCTCAAGGTGGGGCAAAACGAACCGCATGTTGTCGCCAATATGAAGGCGCTTTTTGCTCTGTCGCTGATCTTCGGTCAGGAACATGTCCGTCACTCCTCGCCGCTTTCGTTCGGACCAAACGACAATCCCGAACCCGATGTTGCCGTAACGGTGTTGCCCCGTCCCGAATACCTGTTGCGCGGAACGCCGACGGACGCCGATGTCCTTCTGATAGTCGAGATTTCCGATGCCACCCTCCGGTATGACCGACATACCAAAGCGGCGCTCTATGCTCGCGCCGGGATTGCCGAATACTGGATCGTTGACCTGAACGGACGACGACTGATAGTCCATCGGAACCCTACCGCACTTGGCTACGCGAACGTTCAGGAACTTACGGAACAGGACGCTGTTTCGCCGCTGTCTCGTTCCGGGGCAAGTACCTCCGTTGCTGATTTACTACCCTGAGAATCGCTCCTCGGGTTTGACAAAGTATCCGTGTCCGCCGATACAGGGGTATGTGTTACAATAGGTAGAAGTGGGAATAATCGAGACGCACCGCCGCGTTTGCCCCGATGCCGGGACTGTCCGGGCCTCTTTTGCCCCTAACCCACACTTCACTTCCGGAACAGGATGGTAGGTAGACATGTCGGAACGGCACGATATTCGCGAGCATCTCGAACGGCGTATTCTGGTGATCGACGGCGCGATGGGCACGATGATCCAGCGCTACAAATTCCAGGAAGCCGATTACCGGGGCGAACGCTTCAAAAACCACCCGATCGACCTCAAAAACAATAATGAGGCTCTGATGCTCGTCCGGCCCGACGTGATCGAGGAGATTCATCGGGAGTATCTTGACGCCGGAGCCGACATTATCGAGACCAACACGTTCAACGGCACGCGCGTCTCCCTGTCCGACTTTGGCATGGAGGAACTCGCCTACGAGGTCAATCTCACCGCCGCGCAGATCGCCCGCCGGGCCGCGGACGCCTACACCACGCCGGAAAAGCCGCGCTGGGTGGCGGGGGCGCTCGGACCGCAGACCCGCTCCGCCACGGTGATTGTCAACCCGGAAAAGCCCGCCGAACGCAATGTCACCTTTGACGAACTGCGCGAGGCCTACTACGAACAGGCAAAAGGGCTGCTCGAGGGCGGCGTCGATTACCTGCTCTGCGAGACGACCTTCGACACGCTCAACCTGAAGGCCGCTCTCTTTGCCATCGAGCAGTTGTTCGAGGACGGGGCGCGGCGCGTCCCGGTGGCGGCCTCGCTGACCATCACCGACCTTGCCGGAGGCAACCTGTCCGGGCAGAACCTCGAAGCGCTCTGGTACTCGATCCGGCATATCCCGCTGCTCACCGTCGGTCTGAACTGCGGTTTCGGCCCCGATGTCTACCGACCGTTCGTCCAGGAGATGAACGCCTTTTCCGATACCTATCTCTGTATCTATCCCAATGCCGGCCTGCCCAATCCGCTCGCGCCCACCGGGTTCGATCTGGTGCCCGAAACCATGGCTCCCGATATCCGACAGTGGGCCGAAAACGGCTGGCTGAATGTCGTCGGCGGCTGCTGCGGCACCACTCCGGAATTTATTCGCGCGTTCGCCGAGGCGGTAAAGGGGCTTCCGCCCCGCCGGATTGCGTCCGTCGATCCGCTCACCCGGCTTTCCGGCACGCAGCCGTTCGTGATCCGCCCGGAGACCAACTTCGTCAATATCGGGGAACGTTGCAACGTCGCCGGGTCCTCGAAGTTCCTCAAACTGATCCAGGAGGAGAAGTTCGACGAGGCGCTGACCGTCGCGCAACAGCAGGTGGACAGCGGTGCGCAGATCCTCGATATCTGCTTCGACGACCAGGGGATGCTCGATCGCGAAGCCTGTATGACCCACTTCCTCAACCTGATTCAGGGTGAGCCAAGCATCAACAAAGTCCCCCTGATGATCGACTCGTCCCGATTCGAGGTGATCGAGGCCGGTCTGAAGTGCGCGGTCGGCAAGAGCATCGCCAACTCCATCTCGCTCAAGGAAGGCGAGGAGGAGTTCAAACGCCGCGCGAGGATCGTGCGATGGTACGGCGCGGCGGTCGTCGTCATGGCGTTCGATGAGAAGGGGCAGGCCGATAACTACGAACGGCGGATCGAGGTCTGCGAACGCGCCTACCGGATTCTGGTGGATGAGGTCGGCTTCCCGCCCGAGGATATCATCTTCGACCCGAATATCCTGGTCGTCGGCACCGGGATGGAGGAGCATAACAACTACGCCGTCGACTTTATCGAGGCGACAAAGTGGATCAAGGCGAATCTGCCGGGAGCGAAGGTCTCCGGCGGCGTCTCCAATATCTCCTTCTCCTTCCGGGGCAATAACGTCGTCCGCGAAGCCATGCACTCGGCGTTTTTGTACCATGCCATCAAAGCGGGCATGGATATGGGAATCGTCAACGCCGGCCAGTTGCCGGTGTATGAGGATATTCCCGCCGAACTGCTCGTGCATGTGGAGGATGTTTTGCTGAACCGTCGCCCGGATGCCACCGAACGTTTGCTGGCATACGCCGACCGGGTCAAGGGGACGGGCAAAAAGGCCGATAAGGCGGACGAAGCGTGGCGCGGCGAACCGGTGGCGAAACGCCTCGAGTATGCGCTGATCAAAGGCATCACCGACTACATCGATCCGGATGTCGAGGAGGCGCGTCAGCAGTACCCGACCCCGCTCTCGATCATCGAGGGGCCGCTGATGGACGGCATGAACGTCGTCGGCGACCTCTTCGGCGCGGGCAAGATGTTCCTGCCGCAGGTTGTGAAGTCGGCCCGCGTGATGAAAAAGGCGGTCGCCGTGCTGACACCCTACATGGAGGCGGAAAAGGCGGCCCTCGGCGATGCGGCCAAACCGAACGGGAAGGTGTTGCTGGCGACGGTCAAGGGCGATGTCCACGACATCGGCAAGAACATCGTCGGCGTCGTGCTGGGCTGCAATAACTACGACGTCCTCGATATGGGGGTCATGATCCCCTGCGATAAAATCCTGGCGACGGCGCGGGAGCATAATGTCGATGTCATCGGGCTGTCGGGTCTGATCACGCCGTCGCTCGACGAGATGATCCATGTCGCCCGCGAGATGACGCGGGAAGGCTTTACCGTTCCGCTCCTGATCGGCGGCGCGACCACCTCGCGGGTACACACGGCGGTCAAGATCGCTCCCAACTATCCGAACGGGGTCGTGCATGTGCTCGATGCCTCCCGCGCGGTCGCCGTCGTCAGCAATCTGGTGAATGAGGATACGCGGGCGTCCTATCTGGAGCAGATCGAGGCCGAACAGGCATCGGCGCGGGAGACCTTCGCGAACAAGCGGCGAGAGAGGAATATCCTTCCCGTCGCCGAGGCGCGAAACCGGCGCACCCCGATCGAATGGAAGCCGGAGCAGATCGCCGTGCCGTCGTTCACCGGGGTTCGCGTCCTCGACGGCTACCCGCTCGAGGAACTGGTGCCCTATATCGACTGGTCGCCGTTCTTCATGGCCTGGGAACTGCGTGGCAAGTATCCGGAGATTTTCGAGGACCCGGTCGTCGGCGAAAAGGCGAAGGAGGTCTTCGACGACGCGCAGGCGATTCTGAAGCGGATCGTCGAGGAGAAGCGACTGACGGCACGGGCCGTCTACGGATTCTTCCCGGCGAACGCGGTCGGCGACGATATCGAGGTCTATACCGATGAGTCCCGAACCGGGGTTCTGACGAAGTTCTCGATGCTCCGTCAGCAGTCGGAGAAGTCGTCCGGGGAGTACAACAAGTCGCTGGCGGACTTTATCGCACCGAAGGCGACGGGACTGGACGACTATATCGGCGCGTTCGCGGTGACCGCCGGAATCGGCGTCGAGGAACTGGCGAACGAGTACAAAGCGCAGCACGACGACTACAGCGCGATTCTCGTCGCGGCTCTCGCCGACCGTCTGGCGGAAGCGTTCGCCGAACGTCTGCATCAGATCGCGCGCATCGAATGGGGGTACGGCCGGGAGGAGAACCTGACCGGGGAGGACCTGATCCGGGAGCGGTACCGTGGCATCCGCCCGGCGCACGGGTATCCGGCCTGCCCGGATCACACCGAAAAGCCGACGCTGTTCCGCCTGCTGAACGCCGAGGAGAACGCGGGCATCTCGCTGACCGAGAGCATGGCGATGACCCCGGCGTCGAGCGTCAGCGGTCTGTACTTGGCGCACCCGCAGGCGGAGTACTTCGCCATCGGGAAGATCGAGAAGGATCAGGTGGCGGATTATGCCGAACGCAAGGGGATGTCGCTCGAAGCGATGGAACGCTGGCTCGCCCCGGTTCTCGCCTATGATCCGCCCGCCCCGACACCGAAGAACGGCACGAACGGAACCAACGGGCACACGACCGAACCGGCGATCATTCCCGGCGAGGCAATGGCTTATCCGATGGGGTAAGGAATGCCCTCTTGGGACAATGACGAAGCGCCGGATCATCAGGAGCATGCTCTAATGCCGTGACCATCACCGACGGAGCAACCGGTTGTCCCGTGGTTTCGAAAGGGAACTATATGGCGGTGAAATCCATAACAACTCCCGGGCAAGGGGGGCAACCGTTTCGCTGGACCCGGGAGGCATACCATCGTCTCCACGAGATGGGTTTTATCGGCCCTGAAGAGCGCACCGAACTGATCGCGGGAGAAATCATAACGAGAATGGGACAGAACCCATTGCATTCCTTTTGCCTGATGATCAGTCCTGATATTATCCGGCACGCGTTCGGCGAGGAGGTTTCCGTTCGTGCGCAACTTCCGATTGCGTTGTCGGAGAACGGCGAACCGGAACCGGATATCTGCGTCGTTCGCGGAAGACCGCAGGACTTTATCCGACGACAGCCGACACCGGACGATGTTTTACTGATCGTTGAGGTTTCGGATACGACGCTTTCCTTTGACCGGAACCGCAAGTCGTCAATTTATGCGGAGGCGGGAATCGCCGATTATTGGATCATCAACCTGATCGACCGACAGGTCGAGGTGCGGCGTAACCCGGTCGCCGTGCCGGACCTGTCGCCCGGTTTCGCATACGGCAACGTGCAGGTTTTCCGGGAAGGGGAAACAGTGACGCCGCTGACCCAACCCGATTCCCGAATCGCTGTCACGGACCTTCTGCCCCCGCCCGAGGCGGAATAGGTTTCGTTAGATGAGGAATTGTGTTCCGGGGTGACGCCCGATTCGGTTCCGGTTCTGCCTGTCCGTAGTGGTGAACACGGTAGATGTGGGCCAAATCAAGGATAGACGACCGGGTTCAGCGGGCTGGCGGCCAACTCTCCGGGGGTCACTCCCGGCATATAGGTTTTAAAGTCCCACTCACGGTGGGGGTTGCCCATGTCCCGGTAGGTAGGGACGCCGTCCTCGTAGAGAACAACCGTCATCACCTGACGCGCGGTTCCGGACGGGTTGCCCGGGGCGGCGTGCAGCGTCCAGCCGGCATGGAACGTGGCATCGCCCGCGCGCATTCCGCCATGGTCGCGCGCATGACTGACGACTTCATAGCCCCGCCGGTCGATGATCCGCTCATAATACTCCTGCGAGGTCTCCGAAATGCCGTCGCCAAGGTAGCCGGCTTGATGCGATCCGCTCGCGAAGTCCAGACCGCCCATCTCGTAGGTGATATCGACCAGCGGCATCCACATCGTCACCGTGTTCGGCGTGTCCATCGGCCAGTAGTAGGCGTCCTGGTGATAGGGAGTCGGTCCGCCGCCCGGCTCCTTGTTGATGGCGACATCATGGTACAGACGGACGCCGGGAACTCCCATCAGACGGGCGGCGATCCGGGCGAACCGGCGGGCGCGGGTGAACCGGGCGACGTTCTCGTCCCGATTCCAGATGCCGCCGATCAGGGTGAACGCTTTGCCGAAGACATCCCGCTCCTCCATCGGCTTTTGCGGGTAGGCAAATCGCTGCGCCGCGTCCGTGATGATCGGAGCGAAAGCCACGACCTCCTCCGGCGTGCAGACGCCGGGCAGAAAAACGTGACCGTTCTCCCGGAAATAGGCGACCTGCTCGTCCGTGAGCGGATACTCCGACGATAGATCCGGTAGCGGTGCTGACTCCGACATTTCTGACATCCCTGTTCTCCTTCCGGGAGCGGAAAAACGGTGCGGGTAGTGCGGTCGTCAGCACCCGAGCGATCGCCCGATGCCCCTTCAACCGCGACGAGCGTCCTCGATGGTCGCGATGTCGATCTTTTTCATCCGCATCATCGCTTCAAATGCCCGTCCGGCGACAGCGGGGTCCGGATCGGTGATGGCTTCCGTCAGAGCGACCGGCGTGATCTGCCAGGATAATCCCCACTTGTCCTTGCACCAACCGCACGCGCTCTCCTCGCCGCCATTCCCGACGATAGCGTTCCAGTAACGATCCGTTTCCGCCTGGTCCGCGGTGGCGACCTGAAACGAAAAGGCTTCGTTGTGCTTGAACGCCGGTCCGCCGTTAAGGCCGAGGCAGGGGATCCCCATCACCGTAAACTCGACCGTCATGACATCCCCTTGCTTCCCGGACGGAAAATCTCCCGGGGCGCGGTGTACCGCGCGGACCGCTGAGTCCGGAAATGTCTCGGCATAAAATCGCGCGGCGTTCTCGGCGTCTCCGTCGTACCACAGACAAATCGTGTTCTTTGCTGGCTTTTCCATAGTCCCTTCCTTTCGGAACGATCAGGTTCCTTACCGTCACTTACCGTCGAACGGCATTACGGAAACTCAGCAAAACGGACGCCGAAATCCTTTTCGAACATCGAGACCATAAATCCTGCCGGAGCATCGTCGATGTAACCGACGGGGCGGAGTGCGTGTCTGTCGTTTGGTCGGCGGACAGGGAGCGGAATGGCCGCTCGCATCGACCGTACCGACCGTACCAACGAGGAATGCCTCACTTTCGGAGGAGAGACATGAGCGACCCCCGGGACCTGTTGAAACCGGTCGGATTGCAGCCGATCGGCGGGAAGACCGAAAAAGGCGGGAAGATCGAAAAAGAGGAGACGCCACCCGCCCCGACGCCCCCGGCGGATGCCTACCTGCGAACGGCCGCGCCGTCCACGGACAACACCCCGCCGGACCCCGCCCGGAATCTGCGGCGGGTGATCGAAGAGGAGGAGGCGCAGGATAACGGACCGCGTGTCCGGGCAATGCTGTTCGGTGGCGGCGCCCTGCTGGCAGTGATCGTCCTCGCCGCGTACGTCGTCTCGCAACTGCCCCGGCCGGCGAGCGACGTTCGGGAATACCAACCATTTTCGGCTGCCGATCACTCCTTCACCTGCGAGACGCCGAAGGGGTGGGAGGCGAAGGCGACCGGGGAAGCCGCCGGGGTGCCTCTGTCGTCGCAGGAAAACGGGCTGATATTGCGTTCGGGCAGCGCCCGCATGGAGATCACGATGAGCACCGTGGCCGGATTGGCACACGGACAACTGCTCTTCGGCGGCGAGATCACCCCCGGCGCGATGACCGGCAAGGGCAACGCCGGAACGGTCGCCCGCCTGCAGAGGAAGGGGATTGCCGGCCGGTACATCCACTACCGGGAGACACAGCAAAAGGACGTCGACAGCGAAATGGCCTCCACGGAAGGATTGAAGGAACTGGCGGCGATGGGAGCGGCGGCGAATATCCGGGTGGATATGGAACCGGATGTCCGGCTGTACGAGTTCACCGCCAGCGAACCCTGGTACCGGCTGGGCGGAAAGGTGCACGGCTTCCGGGGAGTGTTCGGTGGGGGCGCGTATATCGCCTCCGTCGTCTGTCACTGCCCGGAAGCCGAATGGAGTAAGGTGAAGCCGGTCTTTCTGCGCGTCATGAAGAGCATACGGGAAGAGCCACCCGCCGAAGGCGAGGCGGAGGAGGTCCCGCAGGTGCCGACGACGGAGTTTACGCCCGCGCCGGGCGGATAACGTCCCCGTTCGCCAGGTTATCCGTCGACCCGTCGGCGGACGCAGGTTTCGCGTTCGCGACGGGCTTCGACGTCGTCCGGCCGGACTTTCAATACCTGATCCCAGCCGAAGATGGCATGGGAGTAACGGCGGCGCGTCTGACACCAGCGAGCGAACTCCCGCTGTTTTTCCGCGTCGTTTCGCATCATGCCGGCGGTAATCAGGAGGCGGTTATAGTCCGTACCCTCGGCGCGTTGCTTCTCCCCGGCCTCGATCAACTGTCGACCGCGTTCCCGCTCACCGTTGCGTACCAGTAGCCGTCCCAGATTGATCGCCAGGGCGGCGTTCTTTTCACGCGAGGCGAAAACGATCTCCCATTCGCGCCGGGCGTTTTCGTCGTCTCCCAGTCCCTGATGGATACGGCCCAGAAAGAAGCGCGCCTCCATACTGTCCGGAGCGAGCCTGCGGTATTTTTGCGCCGCTTCGAGGGCCGTTCGCAGACGCGCCGTATCGGGTTTTCCGGGGATGCTGAGCGCCTGTTCGATCAGTGCCTCCGCGCGTCCGGCGAGGAAGCCGGTCGAGGTCGGGAACCGTCGGAGACCCTTTTCCGCCGTTTCCAGCGCCGCCGCGTACTCCCGCTGGCTCATCCGGTTACGGAACAGGAGGCGCAGAATATTTTCGTCGTCCGGGCGAAGACGATCGGCGGCCAGGAGCTCCTGCTCCCCTTCTTTCAGCGCGCCTACCTGGTCACAGAGAAGCGCCAGGGCGATACGGGGTTCGGCGGCGGTCGGAGCGGCCCGGCGCGCGGTTTCGATATGGGCGCGGCACTCCTTCTGCCAGGCGATCTGCGCTTCGATCACGCCCAGTCGCAGAAGAAACTCGATGTTGTTCGGGTCGGTGTCATGGGCGCGTTGAGCGTTGACCAGGGCGCGGTCGATCCATCCCGCATCCTGAAACAGGCCGGCCAGCGCCGCCGCAAGCGGACCGTTGGGCGCAGCACCGGGCGTTCCGAAGGCTGTCCGCTCGATCTCGGTCAGGAGTTTTCCGGCGCGAACGGTATCTCCACGGGAGAGAACGGCACGAATCCCGGAGAGTTGCGTATTGATATCGCCCCCGCCGGTCGCCATCTGCGTTTCCGCGGTCCGTACACTCTCCTGCTGACTCCGGATCTCCCGAATACGCGCCTCCTGTAGGGCGTTCTCCTCCCGGATCTTGCGCGTATTCTCCCACTGCTGACGTTGCCAGGGAAGCGAGAGAAGATAGGCAAGGGCGGCGACGCCGAGCAGTGCCCAGAGGAGCGGCCGTCGACCGGAGGGAGAAGCGGGAGAGGACGGGGAGGATCGCATCAGGTCGTTCATGGTGTCGCAAACGGATTATTGGGGGGTGACCGTCCCCTGACCGGAGCGTGTGTTTCGATACATCTTTTGCATCGCTTCCCGGTCGCTGGTAACCGTCTTGCCATCCTTGACCGGTTCGTTCCCCGGATCCTGGCAACCGGCAACCGGCAGGAAGCAGAGGGCAGCCATCAGCAGACCGCCGATGAACGGGCGGAAGTGGTCCGATTTCATGATCTTTCCTTGAAGGTCGTATGAATGCCCGTTCCCTCCCGGAACGGGCATTCGGATGCCTAACGCGTCGTTGCGCGGGTTACTTCACGCCATAGAGGCGGTTCAGGGTCGCCTTCGCCTGGGTGAATTTGACGTGGCCGTCGGCGAAACCGATATTGTTGCCATTGCTATGGCGGGCGCAGGTATCGGCGTTCGGGGTCAACTGGGCCAGGGTCGGGCTCTGGTTATAGTAGAGATCGCCACCATTATCGCTGAACGGAGTTCCGAGGCAGGCCGGACCCTTCGGGAAGGCGATGCGCATGATGACATTGGTGCGGCGGGGATCATCGGCGGGGGCGTTCGCATTTTCGGCGGCGACCCAGTTATCGAAGCCTGCCCAACCGGAGAGCGGGGTGTTCATGTCGGCGATCAGGAAGGATTCCGCCGGGCGATCCATGGCGGCGAGTCCGGTGCGACCGTCGGTGATGGGTTCATTGGCGCCATAGCTCATCTTGGCCTCCTGAAGCACCAGCGGGAAGCCGATCAGCGTGTCATCCCAGACAAACCAGCCGCCGAAGGTATCGCGACCGGAGAGGCCACGAGCATCGGACGGGCAGTAATAAACCTGAGCGTTCTTAACGTACGGGAAGATCGCGTTGGTCCAGAGGGTGGTGGCGTTATTGGGGCTGACGCTGCCCTGATCGCCCCAGGAGGACTTGAAGTTCTCGCCCCACTTCCACTGCGGGAAGTTCTCATCATAGTCCTGGGCGTACATGATCCAGCCGAGAGTCAGCTGCTTCAGGTTGGAGAGACAGGAGGTCTGGCGGGCTTTTTCCCGCGCCTGGGCGAAGACGGGGAAAAGGATCGCGGCCAGGATGGCGATGATAGCGATGACGACGAGCAGTTCGATCAGGGTGAAGGCGCCTTGCGGCGAGCGACGATTTTGTGACGACATAGTGCACCTTTCCGAAATGATGGCATCGAGGGCGGCGAAAACCGCCCGAAGTCGGGTAGCGTTCGGCGAACGGGGAGGCGGGTTCGGAAGGGGATGAAACGGTTCCAGCCCGCTTCAATCAAAGGACAGCCCTGTCGAACGGCGCCATGCCGTGAATGCCGAATGCGAATCGATGCATCCGACCTGCCGAAAGCGACCCTGGAGCGAACAAAAGCGAGGAACGGAGAGAAAAAAGCCGCCGTTGGTCTTACTCCTTATCGCGGATTATAGCACCGGCCTTTTTCGGTGTCAAGGATTGTTGTCTCAGTAAACGGAATGATTTTCTGAAAATTTGGCTGAAACAATGAAACGGCGGTGCGGGCGATGTTACATCGCCCGCACCGCCCAGGTGTTCCCGCTCAGGTCGGCTCAGGGACGCTTCCGTCCACGGGCCGAAGCCGGGGGTGCGGTCGGCTGCGGTCGATCGGCGGGAATCGGCAGACCGGCCGTCGAGGAGCGAACCTCGGCCTTTTCCGCCCCGCTGTTTCGATCCGTGACCTTGATCCGTTTCGGTTTTTGCGTCGGTTCCAGGGCATATTCCAGCACTTCGTTCACCGTCCGGGCAAAAACGAACGTCATCCCCTCCCGGAGCGAGGTGGGAATATCCTCCTCGAGATCCTTCCGATTCCTCTCCGGCAGAATCACTGTCCGGATTCCGGCGCGTTTGGCGGCCAGCACCTTCTCCTTGATGCCGCCGACCGGCAGCACCTTTCCGGTCAACGTCACCTCGCCGGTCATGGCCAGCGCCGGCTTCACCGGTCGTCCCGACAGCAAGGAGGTCATCGCCGTCGTCATGGTCACCCCCGCCGATGGCCCATCCTTCGGAATCGCTCCCGCCGGAACGTGGACATGGATCTCCGTATCGTTCCAGAATTTCGGATCGATGCCGAAGTCGCTGGCATGGGCGCGGACAAACGAGAGCGCGGTTCTTGCCGATTCCTGCATGACGTTGCCCAGCTGCCCGGTCAGTTGAAGGTTCTTCGACCCCTCCATCTTCTGTGCCTCGATGAAGATGACATCGCCGCCGACCGGGGTCCAGACGAGTCCGTTGACGACCCCCGGCTCGCCGGTACGCTCCTCGATCTCCTCGAACTCGAAGCGGGGCGCACCCAGGTACTCCGCAACCTTCCCGGCATCGACGGTCACGGTCTCGATCGTCCCCTCGGCGAAGCCGCGCGTGACCTTGCGGCAGACCGCCGCGATCTCCCGTTCCAGGCTACGAACGCCCGCTTCACGCGTGTACCCGCGGACCAGACTCCGCAACCCGTCGTCGGTGAAGATCACCTGTTCCGGGTCCAGGCCGTGTTCGCCGATCTGCTTCGGCACGAGGTGCTGTCGGGCGATCGCGACCTTCTCCTCCTCCGTGTAACCGGCGATCTCGATGATCTCCATACGGTCGCGCAGCGGCCCCTGAATGGTGTCCAGCTGGTTGGCCGTACACATGAACAGCACCCGCGACAGGTCGAACGGAACGTCCAGATAGTTATCGCGGAAGGAACCGTTCTGCTCCGGGTCGAGCACTTCGAGTAGCGCCGAGGACGGGTCTCCGCGGAAGTCGCTGCTCACCTTATCGATCTCATCCAGAACGAACAGCGGGTTATTCGTCTCGGCCCGCTTCAGCCCCTGAACGATCTGGCCGGGCATCGCGCCGATATAGGTGCGGCGGTGTCCGCGAATCTCCGCTTCGTCCCGGACGCCACCGAGCGAAAGCCGGTAGAACTTTTTCCCCAGGGCGCGCGCGATCGAGCGGCCCAGGGACGTCTTACCGACGCCCGGCGGGCCGACCAGACAGAGGATCGGCTGTCGTGTCTGCCCCTCCTTCTTGAATTTCCGCACCGACAGGTACTCGAGAATCCGGTCCTTCACTTTTTCCAGACCGTAATGATCCTCGTCCAGCACCCGTTTGACCTCCCGAATGTCCAGGTTGTCCTCGGTGCTTCGATTCCAGGGAAGCGAGGCCATCAGGTCGATATAGGTTCGGGCGACGGAGTACTCCGGCGCGCCCGGCGACATGCGCTGCAGTCGGTCGAGTTCCCGGTCGGCCTCCTTTTTCGCCTCCTCCGGAAGCCCCGCCTCGTCCAGCCGCTTCTTGAGTTCGGCGATATCCTCCGTTCGGTCATCGCTTTCCCCGAGTTCCTTCTGGATCGCTTTCAGCTGTTCGCGCAGGTAGTAGTCCCGTTGCGCTTTACCCATCTCCCCGGCGACCTGCGAGTGCAGGGACGCGCCGAGTTCCAGCACCTGCACCTCGCGCGTCAACAGGCCGAGCAAACGGTTCATCCGCTCCTTGACCGGCAGCGTTTCCAGAATCGTCATCTTGTCCGCGGTGGAGAGCCGTCCCAGATGCGCCGTCATCAGGTCGGTCATGATGTGCGGGGCGTCGATGGTCGCGATCTGCTTCAATTCGTCGGCCATATTCGGCGACAGTTCGATCGCCCGGACGAACAGCCCGGCCAACTGCCGCTTCAGGGCTTCGATCTCGATCGCATCGCCCTCCGCCATCTGCGCGGACTCGTCGATCAGGCGCACCCGGGCACGGATATACGGTTCCGTCTGGGTGATTTGCAGGATCTTGAACCGCTGGATGCCCTGAATGATCAGACGTGTGGCGTCGTTGCCCTTGCCCATCATTCGGATGGCCACCACGACGCCGGTCGGATAGATATCCGTCGGTCCGGGGTTTTCGGTATCCGGCGCGCGCTGGGTGACGATCCCGATGATCCGGTTGCCATCCACGACCGTATCGTCGACCAGTTTGACGAACTGATCCCGGCCCACCCCGATCGGGACGACCAGCATCGGGAACACCACGGCATCGCGCAGGGGCAGCAGGCTCAGCTCGTCCGGCACCTCCGGCGTGCCGTCTCGCTGCTGGATCTGCTCGATAATATTGTTACCGTCGGGCGAAAGGACGTTTCCGTCCGTTGCGGCGACGGCCGCGATTTTTTCATCTTTTTCCATAGTTTTCAGCGATTCTCCTCAATAACCCCGGTTGTGTGAGTCTCCGTGACCGTCGGCTGCCCGCCCGGTGTCGACCGGTGTCGACCGGTATCGGGTGGCGTCAGTCCGTAATCACCTCGATCGGGATCTGCCGTGTCGCGGCCGGAGCGGGCTCGCGCCGTGGCAGAACGATCGTCAGAAAACCGTCCTTCAAGGTCGCCTGAATCGCGTCCCGGTCCGGTTCCATATCCGGCGGGATCGCAAAACTGCGCTCGAACGGTCCGAAATAGATTTCCAGTTGATGGCAGCCGGTGCGCTCCCCGCGTTCATCCCTCTGTTCGGAGCGAACCCCCGAAACCGTCAGCATCCGCCCGTCACCGGAGAGCGCCACCTGGACATCCTGAACGGTGACCCCGGCGATTTCCAGCTTGATGACGATTCCGGCCGACGTTTCATGGACATCCGCCGGCGGCTGCCAGAAGCGGCTCATCGCCATCGGATGATCGAGGAAGCTCATCAGCGCCTCTTCGGTAAAGCGTTCCATGTCGAAGTCCATCTGTCGAAGCAGATCCCGATAATCTCGCCAGGCCATAACGTTTCGTCCCCGTGATCGCACAAAGTGGAATGGTTTATGAAATTGTTTTAGTGTGTCACACTCATAATATAGCATAAACTTATCGGAAGTTCCGGCCCGCCCACGAAACATTCCGTGAGGCGCGAACCCTCCTCCCCTATACGACGCGAAACGACGGCGATTCGCTCCCTGTTCGTGCGCGAGGCGTGCGACCTCGGGACGGTCCGTTCCGGTTCGCCCGGTGGTATACTGCAGAAAACGGCGGGCTTCCGGCTTTCCTCCGGTTCCGACCGCAATCCGGGAAACGTTCTTATGTTGAAAATCGGTCTTCCGAAGGGAAGTCTTCAGGAGGCGACCATTCGCCTTTTCGATAAAGCGGGCTGGACGATTCGTGTGGAGTCACGTTCCTATCATCCGGCGATCGACGATCCCGAACTGTCGGCGATCCTGATCCGTCCGCAGGAGATACCGCGGTATCTGGAGGACGGTATTCTGGACCTGGGTCTGACCGGCAAGGACTGGATCGAGGACTGCGGAGCCGATGTTCAGGAGGTCTGCGAACTGACCTATTCCAAGGTGACACGCAACCCGATCCGCGTCGTACTCGCCGCCCCCGAACATCCGCCGGAGGGCGTTGCCCGGATCGAATCCGTCCGCGATCTGGCCGGAAAGCGCATTGCCACGGAATATGTCCGCCTCACCGAACGGTATCTGGCGAACCACGGAATCACCGACGCCCGGGTCGAATTCTCCTGGGGAGCGGATGAAGTGAAGGTGCCCGTTCTGGCGGATGCCATCGTGGTCAACACCGAGACCGGTTCGAGTCTTCGGGCGCACCAGTTGCGGATCGTCGATGTTCTCCTGACCTCCACGACCCGTCTGGTGGCGAACCATCGTTCCTGGGCCGACCCGGAAAAGCGCGCGCAGATGGAAAACATCGCCCTGCTGCTGACCGGGGCGTTGCACGCCGAGGAACTGGTCGGTTTGAAGATGAACGTCGAGCGGGCGCATCTGGCGGAGGTGATCGCACAACTGCCGGCCCTGAAAAAGCCGACGGTCTCTCCGCTCTCCGAGGAGGGCTGGGCCGCGGTCGAGATCGTGATCGAGGAAAAGCGGGCTCGCGATCTGATTCCCCGCCTGAAACGCGCGGGCGCGGAGGGCATTGTCGAGTATCCGTTGAACAAGGTAATATACTGAAATTCTCCGGCAGGCAGTCCTTCTGCCTGCCGGAGGTTCCGTAAGGAGGCAAAGAGTGAATATTAACCGCCGTTCCGCAGGGAAGCGGAACGATCGTACGTCGGCCGGGCCGGGCGGCATCGCGCAGCGGACCGCCTTTACGCTGATCGAACTGCTCGTCGTCATCGCCATCATCGCCATTCTGGCCGCGATCCTCTTCCCGGTTTTCGCCCAGGCGCGAGAGAAAGCCCGGCAGGCGACCTGTCTCTCCAATCAGAAACAACTCGCCCTCGGCGTCTTGATGTACGTTCAGGATTATGACGAGACGTTTCCGATGAGCATCTACATCCAGCCGCCGAACCTCGCCTACTCCGTCTATGATACGGTGGCTCCGTACCTGAAGAACATCGGGATTCTGCAATGCCCCTCATATACGGGCAACGATTGGAAGGCAAGGCTCGCCGCCCTCGGATTGCAAAACATCACCTTTCAGTATGTCGGCTACGTCCCGAACCTGGGGCTGTTCGGCGAAAACCTGTGCGGGACCCCGTTCAACAAAAAAACGGCTCCCAATACCCTGGGCGGCGTCCCGGTTCCGGCGGACACCATCCTGTTCTTCGACGGGTATATGAAACAGAGCCCGTTGCTGGACTACTTCAACTTCCTGGGAATGGCGCGGCATTCGGACGGGCTCGTTTTGAACTTCGCCGACGGCCACAGCAAATGGTACCGATGGAACGGAACGTTCCCGGGAGGGGTGACACCGGCGGGAACGAACCGGCCGGGGATTCCCTATTACTCGTGGCGCACGGACGAACCCCTGCGTCGGTCGGACGGCGAACTGCAGGCATCGGTCAGCACGCCCACCAACCCCTACAATGACTTCCATGGCGTTCCGGGCACCGGCATCGGCGACTCCGAGGACTCGCCCTGTCCCTGATCCCGCTTCGCCGCGCGCTCCACGGCGAGCGAACCGATCGCGGGGTCGAAAAACGAGGTGTTAAAAAGGTCCGGAAGCCGCTGGCTTCCGGACCTTTTTCATGAACCTTTTTTCGGACGATATCTCAGACATCAGGCCGCGGAGTTGATCTTTGAAAGCAGATCGGACAGAAGCCACCGATCTCCGGCCGGCGAACCGCCGAACCGTCGCCACGGCTTGACCGTACGGCGTAGCAGTTTCGGGGAGATTTTCAGCAGGTGAGCCGCCTCGCGGGCGTTCAGCACCGCCTCACGCTGGGCCAATCCTTCGGCACGCCCCATCTGTTCGGCGAAGACGATCGGGTTGACGTTTTCACTGATTCCGACCGGAAGCATCATCGGGGAAGCGGTGGAAACGGTGGGGATGCCAGGCGAGATACCGGGGAGCGGACCGGAGACGGAGGCCGAGTAGGGAAACGTTTCCGGCGCACATTCCGGTTCGGCGGACCGCTCCTCCGGTTTCCGGCGGGATTTCTGCGGACGATCGGAAAGCGGTTCGGGACTGGGCGCGGCGACCGCAAAGGGCGGATGCACGGGATAACTGTGGAAGACCAGGCACCCTTCGAGCGCCTTGGCGACCGTCAATTCACCGTACGTCTTTCCGTTGCTGTAAACGATGGTGTCCCATTTCGGACGGAACAGGGTCGAGCCACGGAAGAGCCGGTCGAGACGGGCGGCATCGTTCCCGGTGAAGAAACCGAGCATCGAACAGAGGGCGAGGTCGGCGGCGTTCCGTCCTCCGGGGATGATGCTGGTATCGCCGCGGTACAGTTGCCGAATCCGCGCCCCGTTGGAGGCGTCGAACGCCGTGCGCAGCACGTCCTCGTCGCTCAGAGGCAGCGGCACGGACTCCGGGACGAACCGTTTGGGCGGGGCGGGAAAGAGTTCGGTATGGTACTGTTCGAGCGCTGCCTGCTGTTCGCCGATCTCCTTTCGGGAGTCGGGCAGACGCCATCCGGTGATCGGGATAAAGGTTTCCGTTTCGGCTAACTCGATCAGTTCGCGGCGGCAGCCTCCCGGCGGCAGGTGACCGTGAACCAGAATGGTCAGCCCGAGTCCGTCCGGCGATCTTTCCGAGTAGCCGTCCAGGAGCCGCAGCGCGCGCGCGTCGTCCAGCCGGGGAAGACCGTCGCCGCTCAGTGCGTCCCCGATACGGATGGCGACCACCGGATCCTTCTCGGTCAGGAGGAAGCCGATGCCGTCGAATCTGCCTTCGGTGTAGGCGGTCAGAACGGTATCGAAGTCGAACCGTTCGGAAACGCTGACGGTGGAAACGGGCAGACCGGTTTTCGGATGGCACGGCACCATGCGCAGGCGGCGTCCTCCGCCGAAACTGCCCTCCTCATACCAGTCGGCCTCCCAGACGATCCACTGGGCGAGGTTTCGCAGCGACGCGGGGATTTCGGAAACGTGTACGGGTAGAGCGGACGGCGCCGTCGGTGGCGCTCCGCTCGTGTTCGAAGAGTTCGTCCTCGGCGACGCAGGGGGGGATAGCTGCCCTTTTGGTCTCGTCCGTTTCACCGGCAAAGGTACGGAATCTGTGGCGGCGGCCCGATCTTGTGCATATACCATTTAACTTTGTCCGTCTATTTTCGCTACATTTGTCAGTGTCGAGAAACGCTTTGCCCCCAATTATGTAGGTAAAAAGGGACCATACCAATAGATTTATGGTCAGAATCCTGACGGGTATGGAGAGGTCCGAAAAGAAACTGGTGAAAATACCTGTTCGCAAAAACGGACCACGGACGGCGACCTTTGCAGGGGGCCGGTGTCTGAAATTCCGGAACCGAACGTTTGCGTTTCGTCCTATCCCGGGGAAAGGCAAGAAATATGCCGAGGGTGCTTCAGGGGATTCAGTAAAAGCGACAAATTTATTCTTTTTAAGGCTCATTTCAATCGAAAAGGAAGCCATATGATCGACAAAGTAAAACGTTTTATTTCACCAGCCGTCGCCATTCCCGTTTTGATGTGGCTGGCGGGTTGCGGCGGACCCGAACCCATCCCGGCGCCGAAAGCGTTCCAGGATTTCGTTTCGCCCGATCGAACCTTTGCCGGCAAAGGCCCCGACGGATGGAAGAAATCGGAGGCAGGCGTCCAGGGCGGAATGCAGAGCAGTGTGGTCTTCGAACAGGGAACGGCGCAGGTCAGCCTGACCGCCGATCTTCAGGGGTCCTTGATGGCCGATATCGGGCGCGCTAATAACGCCCAGGTCGAGAACGTCGCCGGGATGCTGCCGGAAGGAATGCAGGCCAGCCTGCCGAAGACCATTCCCGTCATCGATAAACTGCACCTGGCCGCCAAAAACTCCCTGGCGAAAAAGTATCAGAACTATGAAGAGAAACCGAGCCAGATGCTGCGGTGCGGAATGGGTGAAGGCCGCGTTTCCGAATTTACCGCCGAGAAGGCGGACGGCATCTTCAAATACAAGGTGCACGGATACCGGGCGACCGTGCTGTCCGGCGAACGTCGTCTGGTCGGGGTGTTGCGCTGCGCGGAAACGGATTGGGCGAGTCTTTCACCCGGATTCGGTCAAATTCTGTCCAGTTTGACCGCCGGTCCGGGTTAGAAATCTCGACTTCCCGCCGGACCGTCCCGCCTTCTCCGGTAACGAGAAGGCGGGTACGGAGGTACAATAGGCAGGAATGATCCCTGCCTGTCTTTGCGCCCTACTGGTCGCCGGTACGCTTTCCATGGTCCAAACCCCTGTTCCTCCTGCGGACGCCGGTCCGCCGACTCCGGCCCGCCGGGTTCTCGATATTGAGAAGCGGCGTGTCGTCGCTGCCGCTCCCCGTCCGACCGATACGGGACCGACCTGCGATGTGCTGATCATCGGTGGGGGAACCGGAGGAGTGGCGGCGGCGGAAGCGGCCGCCCTGCGCGGCGTTTCCGTCATCCTGGTCGAACCCACCCGTATGCTCGGCGGACAGTTCACGGCGCAACTGGTTCCCGTTCCCGATGAAAACTCGCATATCGAAAAACATTTCGGGCCGTCTACCGAGAACTACCGCGCCCTGCGCGCCCAGGTGCGCGCTCATTATCGGAATCAGTCGGAGGTGATTCCGGGGCGGGAAAACTGTATCGGCTCCTGCTGGGTCAGCCGGGTGTCCGGGACGCCGGACGTCTGGGAACGCGCGATCGAGGAGCGGCTTTTCCCGCTGGTCTCCGCCGGCAGAATCCGGCGGATCTATCGGCGGCATGCCCTGCTCGGAGTGACGCCCCTGGCGAACGGCCGGGTGAACTATGCCGATATCGTCGATCTCGACTCCGGCGCGGTCACCCGCATCGGCGCGCGGTTTTTTCTGGACGCGACCGAGGACGGACAACTGCTCGAGGTGGCGGGATTGCCGACCGTTTACGGACAGGAACCGCAGGGAGCGTACTCCGAACCGCACGCGCCGCCGGAACCGCATCCTCAGCGAATCCAGAGTTTTACCTACTGCTTCCTGACCCGCTGGGAGGCCGCGCCGCCCGCGGATCGCGTCCCGCCGCCCGCGGAGTATGCGTACTTCCGATCCTTTGGCGACTACACCCTGGATTACGTCTACTCCGACGCGCGCGGCACGGTTCCGTACAAGGTATTGACCAAAGCGCCGAACGCCGCCGGACCTTTCTGGACCTATCGACGGCTGGTCGCCTCGTCCAACTTTCGGGGGCGTCCGTCGTCCCCCGCAGGCGATATCGCGCTGATCAACTGGCGCGGCAACGATTTCCATGAGGAGGCGTACCTGGGTCGAACGCCGGAGGAGCAGGTACGCGTGCTGGAGCGGGGGCGGGCGTTCGCACAGGGCTTTTTGCACTGGTTACAGACGGAGTGTCCGCGCGACGACGGGAAGGGGGTCGGTTACCCGGAGATGCAGCCGGTGACCGGAGAGACCGTGCCCGGAGTCGACGCGGACGGGATGGCGATTCATCCGTACGTGCGGGAATCCCGCCGTCTTAAGGCGCGTTTTGTTCTGAACGAGAACCATCTGGTGGCGTCGCCGGAGCGTCCGGGAGCGAAGTGGGGGGCGGAGTTCCCGGACTCGGTGGGGTGCGCCCTTTATGCGGTCGATATCCATCCGGCGAAAGGCGAACCGCCGCTGCTGTTTCCCGCGTTGCCGTACCATATTCCGCTGGGAGCGTTTCTGACCGAAAGCGGTCCGGTCAATGTCCTTCCGGCGGCCAAGAATATCGGCGCGACCCGTCTCGCGATGGCTTCGGCGCGTATGCATCCGACGGAATGGCTGATCGGCGAGGTGGCGGGCGCGCTGGCGGCCTACTGCGTGCGCCACGATCTGGCCGATCCCGCGGAGGTCCGTGAAAACCCGGAGCGGCTCGCCGCGTTTCAGACGAATGTGAAGGGGGGCGGAATCACGCCGCACTGGCGGGAGATTCTGCCGTAAGACCCGAATGGTATAATCCGCACAGCCGGAACCCGGAATTGCGAGAGGTTTCGATATGGCTATGACCGAGTCCGAAATCCTTACCCTTCTCCATAAAAACTTTGACCCGATGCAGGCGGCGGGTGAAGACTTCTATGTGGACTGCACCGATGTCCGGGGTGGCGTTGCCTTTGCCCGGAAACTTCATCTTGCGCTCTCGGAGGCCGATGAAGCCGACCCCGAAAAGCCGAACTGCCGCCATTATCTTTTTTCCGGGCACGTGGGCGGCGGTAAATCCTCCGAGTTGAAGGCACTGCAACGGATTCTGGAGAAAAGAACGCCCGACACAGGCTACAAACGTTTCTTCCCTGTCTTTGTGGACATGCGGGAGTACCTTGACGATTTCGACGCAAGCCACGAAGAACTTCTGCTTGCCATTGTCGCCGAACTCGCTTACTCTTTCGAGCAACGCGAAGGTATTATCCTCAAAGAGGGATACCTGACTCAACGCGTGAACGAGCTTCGTGGCTACCTGCTGAGCGAGGTGGAAGTCAACGAAGCGGAACTGGAATTACCGGGGGCGAAAGCAAAAATCACCCGTCTGAAAACTTCGCCGGAAGCCCGGAAAAAAGTTCGCGAAGCCTTGAAGGGAAAGACGTCCACCCTCCTCAGTGAAATCAATCTCGCCTTTATCGAAGCAAGGACGGCCCTTCGTAATTGCAGGCCGAGACAGAACGGCGCGAAATATGCCGATTTTGTTCTTATTGTAGACGGTCTCGACCGGCTTTACGGCTATGGCGACAGGAAAACCACCGATGAATCGCAACGTGCCCTCTTTGTGGACGATTCGCCCATCCTTCTCGGTCTGAAGGCGCACTGCGTTTTCACCATCGCGCTTTCCGCCATGCGGGCGGCAGAGCAGGAATTGACCAACCTCTACGGGAATAAACCCTTTTTGCTGGCTATGGTGAAGACGGAACAGCGTGGACGCGAGCATTCTCCCTATGTAGCAGGACGCGAACGGCTTAAAACGTTGATTGAACAGCGTCTTACGCCCAATCTTACCCTCGAAAAAGCGTTTGAAACGTCTGCACTGGACTTTATGATTGAATATTCGGGCGGTCACATTCGTGATTTGCTCCGTTTCGCTCGTGAATCCACCTTATACGGGGAACGCAAACTCCCGATCACCCTGAGATCCGTACAGAAGGCTGTTAGCGAAAACATCTCGTTCCACAATCCAAAGGAGGGAGAGGAAGATTGGAAGCGACTGGCGGAACTCGAACTGAGTGAAACACAGGAGTGGCAAACGCAAAAGCCCGATGAACGCCGTTTACTCGAACAACTTTACGTGATGGAGTACATAAACGGCGGCGAAGAAGATATTTTCAACGATACGTTCCCGTGGTATGCCGTTCATCCGATCGTTCGTAAACTTCGTCCTTTCTTGCGTGCCGTCGAAGCAAAGAAAAACACACCTGCGGAGAATTAAATGGCAGATAATGGTGTGGAGTTCGACCCCTTCAACCCGGAACCCGATGGAGAAGAGACAAAAGAAGCCCTGTGTCGCTCGCTGGAGATGGCGCAGGGCTTCACACTATTATTTGTGATTTACGGGTTTACCGGACAGCGGGAGCAACTTCTCGACGAGGTGGCGCAATGCGTTCCCACAAAGCGGATCTGGCACTGTCCGGTGACGCAGGAGGTTCCCAACCTGTTCCACGTCTTCGAGGAGAAGGTGCCCGAACCCGCCCCGGACGTGGTCTTTGTCTACGGGTTGGAGAACTGGCTTTCCGGTTCCGTGCGTCCCCGCTCCATCCCCCTGCTGCGCAACCTGAACGCGGCGCGGGATGCCTTCCCTCTGGTGACCGATTGCCCCGTCGTCTTCTTTGTTCCCCTCTTTGTCCTGCAAGCCATTGCCGATGCCGCGCCGGACTTCTTTTCCGTGCGGAGCGGTCTCTTCAACCTCCCGGCAGACCCCGACGACCACCGGAACTGGCAGGGGGAACTGGCAAACCTGGACTATTCCGCTTTACAGGGATTCCCCACACCGGAACGGGATGCCCGGATTGGCGAACTCCATAATCTCCTGTCGCGGATTCGTTCCGATACGGGGGGGCAACGCAACCGCTCGGACGAGACCTTTGTCCTGAATCAGTTAGGAATGGCCTACCACGCCACAGGAAATGATGCCGAGGCGGAGCAATATTTCACCGAAGCACTGCGCATACGTCGTGCGGCGTTGCCTCCGAACCATCCCGACATCGCAACCAGCCTCAGCAATCTGGGAGCGGTGTACGAACCGCAGAACCGACTCGCCGAGGCGGAGCAACATCATAACGAGGCACTGCGCATACGTCGTGCGGCGTTGCCTCTGAACCATCCCGACATCGCACAAAGCCTCAGCAATCTGGCAGGGGTGTACGCACGGCAGAACCGACTTGCCCAGGCGGAACTGTTCTTCACTGAGGCACTGGAGATACTTCGTGCGGCGTTGCCACCGAACCATCCCAACATCGCAACCAGCCTCAACAATCTGGCAGGGGTGTACGTACGGCAGAACCGGCTTGCCGAGGCGGAAAAACTCTCCGCCGAAGCGGTGCGGATCGCGAAGGAAAGCCTGCCCGACGGACACCCCGACCGGGAAATTTGCGACAGAAATTGGAAACGGCTCCGCGAGTGGATGAACGCAATGGAAATTTTGTCCTCCGCGAACGACGAAGAGTGATCCCCTGATCGATACCGACCCCGGTTCCCGCGCTACTGCAGAACCTCCGCTTTCCATCGGGCGGCCATGCGGTCGAATGCTTCCTGTTGATCCTTCAGACTCTGCGTTCGCATTTTCCGATTGGCTTCGTTGACCGCGTCGATCATCGCCCCATTACTGCCCTCGCGCGGCTTTTTTCCGTTCGGACGCCAGGAGTTCCAAATCGCCATCATCGTCGGCAGGTCCTTCATGAACCGCTCCCTCGGAGCCAGAACCGCCGAGGAGTACAACTGCCAGTAGGGCAGCGTGGTGTCGTTCGGGTCGCCGATACACGAGAAAAAACCCATGCCGACAATGGTTTTTCCGGCACGCTCGAATTCGTAGAGGAAGTGAACCGCGCCCGGCAGGTTGGAGGAAGCGGGTTTCGAGCGGAGACGGGTCAGGCGACCCTGGTTATGGGCCAGCACCTCGCGCAGCGCGCCCGCCAGATCGCCGACCGGCGCACGCGGGCCTTTAGGAGCCTCCGGCATATTGGTCACCGGATGATCCGGACGCTGAATGACCCAGGGCATTCCCATCACCACCGCCGCCCCTCCCGGACCCTTGCAACTGACCGTGCCGCGATACGAGCCGTCAATTCGCCACCCGGTGGGCAGACCGATAGTGCCGGTACCGTCCTCCAACTCGGTGGTGGTCAGCGGGGGAACCTTGATCGGCGGTTGGTTCGTCGCTTTCCCCTGGCCCGCCGCCACGCTCGCACAGGACATCAGCCACAGGGTCGCCGCCGGAAGGATAATTCCACGCATGGTCTTCTCCTTTATTTGGAAGATAAAGTATCTATTTGTATAGCATATTTCCGAAAAAACGCGACCCCGTGATTGCCTCACGGGGTCGCGAATGATCGTTCGGGGTTCGCCGGGCTACTTGATCGCGCCGATACGGTTGGGTGGCCAGAATACGAACACCGCTTTCCCGACGACCCGCTGCCGTTTGAGCGGACCCCAGTAATGAGAGTCCGCCGAGCGATTCCGATTATCGCCCATCATGAAAAACTCGTCGGGCGCGAGTTTGAGAACCGAGCCGTCGCTGGGGAAATCGTAATCCGGGTCTTCCCGCGTATACGGTTCCTCCTGGACCTTGCCGTTCACATAGGTCCGCCCCGGTGTCAGGGTAATCTTCGCTCCCGGCTGATTCATCGCTTCCGCGATCTTTTCCCGGGAGTATCGAACTTTGCCGTTGACCAGAACATGATCCGGGAAGATCTTGATGGCGTCGTCGCCGGTCAATCCGAGCCGGTTTCGCAGGTAATCATGCAGGTTTCCCGCTTCACCTTGCGGATCGATCGGCTCTCCGTTAATGCGCAGTTCCGGAGCCTTGACCTGGATGGTGTCACCGGGCAGGGCGATCAGACGTTTGATAAAATCGACGCCCGCCTTATCGCCGGTGGCTTGCGGTGGCGCCTCGAAGACGACGACATCCTGACGTTGCGGATTCGCGAAGCGGTATTGAAACTTGTTGACGATCAGGCGGTCCTTGACCAGCAACGTGCTTTCCATCGACTCGGACGGAATATAGAACGCCTGCGCGACGAACGGACGGATCAGGAGAAAGGCGAGCACAAGCACGAAATTGATGGTGTCGCAGGTCTCGGAGATGGTTCGCGCCCAGGAGCTGTTGCTCTTCGCCAGCGCGACGCGGATCATGGTAAAAAAGGCGACGATGGCGACGACCCAGACGGGGCTGATGTTGGCCAGTTGATCTTGTAATGGTGTCGGTTCCAAGGGCTTTCCTTAACGGCGTCGGTCCGGCAGACCGCGCATTTTTTTATTACCCGGGAGTATCCCGTCAGGGCC
>JANRLW010000084.1:0-68934 GCA_033762295.1 Capsulimonadales bacterium | reverse complement strand
CATCGTACGTTTGATTCAGGTGAACCTGGAACGTCAGGGGTACCAGGTGGAGACGGCGAACAACGGCCGGCAGGCATTGGAGAAGATTCGCGCCAATCGCCCCGATCTGCTCGTCTCCGATGTCATGATGCCCGAAATGGACGGTTTCGAACTGCTTAAGAACGTCCGCATGGACCCGTCGTTTGCCGACCTGCCCGTCATTATGCTGACCGCGAAAGCGCAGGATAAGGACGTTATGGAAGGTTATACCAAGGGTGCGGACATGTACCTGACCAAGCCGTTCAACCCGCAGGAGTTGCTCGGGTTCGTCAAACGGCTGCTCTCCTACAACGCCAACGAAGAGGGCGGCGCGTACCGCATCTGACCGCACCGGATCGATCCCCATCGGTCTCGTCGCCCCTCCTCCGATCGGAAGAGGGGTTTCGTTTTTCCGCCGGCTCCTCCTGGCCGTCCGGCAGGAATTTTCCGCTCCCGAAAGGAAAGAACCGTCATGTCTCTTCCGTTTCGCCTCCGGATTTTTACTGCCTGCCTGATCGTTACCCTGCTCGCTTCGGCTCTCCTGACGCCGGCCCTGCCGGCCGGCGCGCAGACCGATCGCGACGGTTTCGTCTCCCTCTTCGATGGCAAAACCCTCCAGGGGTGGAAACTGGTGGGCGGAGTCGGGCCGGGGTACGTCGCGGAAAACGGTATCCTGACCTGCCCGGCGGAGGGCGGCGGCAACCTGTACACCGAAAAGGAGTACTCGGACTTCGTCCTGCGCTTTGAGTTCCAACTGTCCCCCGGAGGCAACAACGGGGTCGGTATCCGCGCCCCGCTCGAAGGCGACGCCGCCTATGACGGTATGGAAGTCCAGGTGCTGGACGACTCCGCCGCGCAGTATGCCGGCCTGGAACCCGGACAGTATCACGGTTCGGTCTACAAGGTGCTTCCGGCCAGACGAGGAGCGCTGAAGCCGGTCGGCGAGTGGAATACCGAGGAGATACGGGCGGTCGGCCGTCGAATCAAGGTGACCGTCAACGGCAAAGTGATCGTGGACGGCGACCTCAACACCATCACCGATCCGAAAACGCTGTTCGAGCATCCGGGAATGCGTCGCGAGAAGGGGCATATCGGCTTTCTGGGGCACGGTTCCCTCGTCCGTTTCCGCAACATACGGATCAGGGACCTTTCCGGCCCGGAGAAGGAAAATCGCCCTCCGGACGGATTCGTCGCTCTGTTCAACGGCAAGGACCTCAAAGGATGGAAGGGACTCGTCGCCGATCCGCCCGCCCGCGCCCGGATGACCCCGACGGAACTGGCCGAACGTCAGACGAAAGCGGATGAGCAGATGCGTGCGCACTGGCGCATCGAGAACGGCGCGCTGGTCTATGACGGCAAAGGCAACAGCCTCTGCACCGCCCGCGATTACGGCGACTTTGAGATGCTGGTCGACTGGAAGATCGGTCCGGGCGGCGACAGTGGCATCTACCTGCGCGGTTCGCCGCAGGTGCAGATCTGGGATAACCCGATTGGCTCCGGCGGACTGTACAACAATCAGAAAAACCCCAGCCAGCCGACGGTCAAGGCGGATCGGGCGATCGGCGAATGGAACCGTTTCCGAATCCTGATGATCGGCGAACGGGTCAGCATCTACCTGAATGAGGTGCTGATCGTCCGGAATGTCGTGATGGAGAACTACTGGGAGCGCGACAAACCGATCTATCCGCTGGGACAGATCGAACTGCAGCACCACGGCGCGACCCTGTACTTCAAAAATATTTTCCTGCGCGAGATTCCGCCGAAAACGGAACGTCCGTAACCGCTCGAATTATCCGGGTTTATCGGGCCGGATAGCGACGTCCGGCCAGGAGGGCGCGATAGCGGGGAAGATTTGCCATAATGTTGTCGAGCAGATGACGTTCCTGCTCGGTGATCGGTTGAAAACGCTCGGTCGGGCTATGGATCACGTACCGGGTGCCGACACTGATCAGCAAATAACGGGCTTTGAGGCGACGATCCCCGATACGGGGGGTTCTGCGTTTGGGATCGAGCGGGATATCGACGATGTCGATGACGACCGTCCGGCCGCCGCGAAACAGGTAACGCGTCATATCGTCACGGTTCGCCATGCGTATCGTCATGGAGAGAGCCATGAACGCCGTGCCGTTATAGTACCCGGTGATCACGCCGCCACGCCGGGTGCCCGTCTCGATCGTCACCGATCGCTTGCGTAGCGAATCCAGTTGACGGACCGCCTGATCGGCGTAGGCGGCAAACTCCTTGACGCGCGGATCGGACGGGCGGGGAGGCGTTTGCGCCGTTGCGGGCGGAGGCGCTGCCGACGCAAGAACGGCGAACGCAACGAGAGGAAAGAGTCGTATTCGGGTCATAGGAATGTTCGCTCGAATCAAGCCGTTCCTGTGATACCACAAAAACCGGCCGGGGGATGGCTCCGGACGGAGGAAACGAAGGAGCAAGGGAAAAATGGCGATGAATCGGCGACGGTTTCTGGAAGTTTCCTCCGCAGCGGGAGCCACCCTGCTCCTGCCCGGTTCGGGAAGGACAGCCAACGTGCAGGCAGCGAACGAAAAACTCAACATCGGCGTGATCGGTGTCGCGCATCAGGGCGAGTATAACCTGAACAGTGTCGCCACCGAGAATATCGTCGC
Source organism: Capsulimonadales bacterium (assembly GCA_033762295.1). Taxonomy (GTDB): domain Bacteria; phylum Armatimonadota; class Armatimonadia; order Armatimonadales; family Armatimonadaceae; genus JANRLW01. Next base: position 66,286 of record JANRLW010000084.1, on the reverse strand, counting down.
CCTCTGCGATATCGACGAAAACTATCTGGCGGCGGCGAAGGCGCGGTTCCCGCAGGCGGCGACCTACCATGACTATCGTCGGATGCTGGAACGCAAGGACCTGGACGCGGTCGTGATCGCGACCCCCGACCATACCCATGCGTCCGCCACCCTCGCCGCGCTGGAGACCGGGCGACATGTCTACTGCGAAAAGCCGCTGACGCACACGGTCGCCGAGGCGCGAAAGGTGACCGAACTGGCGCGCCGACAGAAACGTGTCACGCAGATGGGCACACAGATCCATGCCGGGAACAACTATCGGCGGGTGGTCGAACTGATTCAAAGCGGTGCGATCGGCGCGGTGACGGAAACGCATCACTGGGTCGGACGTGTCTGGCGCGGCGCGGAAATCCGGGGCGACGCCCCGCCGGTGCCGTCGCACCTGCACTGGGACCTCTGGCTCGGCCCGCAGCCCTTCCGTCCGTACCGTTCCGAGTATGTGCCCGCCAACTGGCGCGGGTACTGGGCTTTCGGGGGCGGCACGATGGCGGACATGGGCTGTCACCACATGGACCTGGCATACTGGGCGCTGGGTCTGGGGCAACCGCTGACGATCTCCGCCGAAGGGCCGCCCGTGCATCCCGATCTCGCTCCCGAGTGGATCACGGCGCGTTTTACGTATCCGGCCCGTGGGAAGCAACCTCCGGTCACGCTGACCTGGTACCACGGCGAGAAGCGTCCGCCGCAATTCGCGGAGGGCAAGCTGCCGAAGTGGGGGGACGGCTCGCTCTTCGTCGGCGAGAAGGGAATGTTGCTGGCCGATTACGGCCGGTACGTTCTGTTGCCGGAAAAGGATTTCGCCGGATTTGTTCCGCCCGATCGGACGATTCCGGACTCGATCGGGCACCATGCGGAGTGGATTAACGCCATCAAGACCAACGGCACCACCACCTGCCGCTTCGACTACTCCGCCGTGCTGACCGAGGCGGTACTGCTCGGGACGGTTGCCTACCGCGCCGGTAAGATGCTGGAATGGGATGCCGCGAAGCTGAAGTTCAAAAACGCCCCGGAAGCCGAAGGGTTGTTGCATCCTGTCTATCGGGAAAAGTGGTAGCCCCGTTTCACGAACGCAGGCCGACGTGGCGAGGAATCTCGTCGGCCCGCCGGGCGTCCGGAGGCGTCAGGGGAGGGACGGGTTCCGTGCGGTAGTCGATCCGTCGCGCGAACCGGCCTTCCTTGTAAACCGGCCCCGTCCTCGCCCGGTGCAGACAGACACCGTGGTGCCAGATTTACGGAGGTCGGATCGCCATCTCCTCGTATCGCCCGTGATATCCGAAAACATCATGACAGGCAAACAGTGACGGTTATACTAAACCTGGTGCGGAATGAGACGATATACGCCGATTCTTGCGGTTCTCGGATTATTTTTGACCGGTTGTGTTTCGCCGTCTCCACCGACGCCCGTGTCGGATGAAATGATCGCGATTCCGGGCGGTTCGTTTCGGATGGGGAGCGAGGATGCGCGTTTCCCGGAGTCGCAACCGGTGCATCGGGTGACGCTGGACGGCTTCCGGATGGATGCCACTCCGGTCACCAATGCGGAGTTTTCCCGGTTTGTCGAGGCGACCGGGTATAAGACCGTGGCCGAACGTCCGCTCGATCCGAAGGACTTCCCCGGCGTGCCGAAGGAAAAGCTGGTGCCCGGAAGCGTCGTGTTTGTGCCGCCGAAAAAACCGGTCGGTATGGACGATCCGACTCTGTGGTGGCGTTATGTCCCCGGAGCGAACTGGCGTCATCCGGAAGGGCCGGGGAGCGATCTCACGGGGCGCGAGGATCATCCGGTGGTCCAGGTGGCGTATGAGGATGCCGAAGCCTATGCGCGATGGGCCGGAAAACGTCTGCCGACCGAAGCGGAGTGGGAGTATGCCGCGCGCGGCGGGCAGGATCAGCAGGAGTATGTCTGGGGCGACAGGACGTTCTCGGAGGCGAAACCGCAGGCGAATGTCTTTCAGGGACGCTTTCCCGACCGGGACGAGACGCGCGACGGTTATGCGCGGACATCGCCGGTCCGACATTTTCCGCCGAATCCGTTCGGACTCTACGATATGGCGGGAAATGTCTGGGAGTGGTGCTCCGACTTCTACCGTCCGGATTATTTCGCCCACAGTCCCGAACGTAACCCCAAAGGACCGACCGAGAGCTTCGACCCGGACGAACCGGGCGTCGTCAAGCATGTCCAGAAGGGCGGTTCGTTCCTGTGCTGCGATCAGTTCTGCGCTCGCTATCGCCCGGGCGGGCGGGGCAAAGGCGCAGCCGACACCGGAACCTCCAATGTCGGCTTTCGCTGTGTTCGCTGATACGCCACCGGTGCATCAGCCGATGAGACGGGTCACCAGCCACCGGACTCCGGCAAATCCGATCAGGGAGGCCGCGACGAGGACGGTCGGACGGTGGTATTTCGGCTGGCGGGATGCGAGAAGGGCGAGCGGAGGAGCGACCGCCAGGATAATCGTCGCCTGACCGATTTCAACGCCGACATTGAAGAGGAAAAGCGCCCCCGCCAGTGCCGTTTTCGGCAGCCCGGCCTCGGCCTCGCCATCTGCAAAAGCATCCTCACCGCCCACGGCGGCCACCTCGAAATCGCCAGTACCCCCGGTCAGGGAACCGTTGTCACCGTTTTTCTGCCGACGGCGTAGGCGAGGAGAGCGACGCCGAGCGACGCTATCGGGACGAGCAGGAGTGCGCCGCGCCAACCGAAGGGGAGGGTGGCGGCGATGCCGACAAGCCAGGGGAGGAGCGCGCCGCCGACGCCCCCGGACGCCATGATGCCGCCGAAGGCGGAACCGGAGACGGCGGGGTAGCGTTCGCCCGCCTCGGCGAGGATGAGTCCGAAGATGCCGGAGAAGCAGAGGCCGACCCCGACGACGCAGACGGTCACGGTAACCGGGGTGTCGGTCAGGAGGGTGCCGACGGCGAAGACGGCGCTGAGCAGGGCAAGGACGATGGTCAGACGGAGCAGGGGGATGCGTCCGGCAAGCGGGCTGACGATGGTGCGCCCGATGGTCATGGCGATCCAGAAGATGGTAACGACCGGACCGGACAAGGGGATACCGCCGGGCAGGAGACGGAAGTAGGTCGGCATCCAGGAACCGAAGGCCACCTCCGCGCCGACATAGAGCGCCTGCGCCAGGCAGAGGGCAAGATAGGCGGGCTGTCGGAGGATGCGAATCAGCGCTCGAAAGTCGATCGCTTCGTCATCGCCGCTGTCCGTGCGTCCGAGCGGAATAAATGCCAGCATGGCGAACAGCGCGAGGTTTGCCGCCATGAAGCCGAAGTACAGACTGCGCCAGGAAAGGCCGTTGCCGAGCAGTATCTGAGCCACGTAGGGACCGACCGCCGCGCCTGCGCCAAAGGCGATCTGAAGCGCATTGACGACGAACGCCCGTCGCTCCGGGTACAGGTCCGTCGCCAGGACGCTGGCGACCGTCTCCATCGCCCCGCTGCCGCCGCCGATCAGCACGGAGGCGGCTAAAAGCCAACCGAACTGCGGCGCGATCCCGAAACAGAGCAGCCCGAGAGCATAGGCGGCGATCCCGATCAGTAGCACGCCCTTACGTCCGAACCGGTCCGAGAGATACCCGGCCAGAATGACGCCCGGAACGAACCCGGCGAACTGGGCGGGAAACAACGCCCCCTGTACCGCCGGTCCCAGCCCGAACGTCTCGCCCAGAGAGGGAAGAATTACCCCGATCGCGCCGAAGTACACCGCATAGAGGAACATCGCGAGACAGCAGAGGACGGTGAGCGGTCCGCGATAGCGGACCACCGGGGCGACAGAGGGAACGGTCATCCCCTCACCGTTCGAGAGGGAGGGAGGGATGACCTGCACAACAATGGGAATTGCCGTTGTCAGGCATCATAGATTTGTTATGTCGTCAGTAGACAAGGGGAATGTGCGCGTTGGTCACAAACGAAGTTGAGAACGGCACACGCCCTCGTCATCGAAACACAAGGGGTGGGTGCCGACAAAGCGCCGGATCAGCAAACGCCGAACCTCCGGATGATCCGCAAAGATCGTCATCCATACCGACCAGAACCCGGTTGCCTCTGCCAGATCCACGACCGTATCCCACTGCTCCGAATCATTTTTCGCAAGAACCTTAGCTTTATATCGTTTCGCCTTTTCCCATGCCTGCCCGCGCTCAATAAAGCGTCGGTCGGTAAGATATAGGCCGACCATGCGGAGGGTTCGTTCAACGGCAGCCTGTTCATCGGGTGAGAGAAACGGATTCGGAACGATTTCGTTCGTTTCGAGATACCGGAAGGCGTGAGCCGTATTTACTTCGTCCGGAAAAAGAAAGGTATCAGCCCCCGTATCCGTCGTACCTTTGGTTGCGTTACAGTTGCTACAGGCCAGGACAAAGTTGAACCAGTCGAGTCTACGGTGTTGGTAGGCGGGAAGGGCTTTTGGCTGCTTATGCTCCACAGCCAGTCCCGTCGGAATGCGCCGCTCACAGAACACACAGTAAAAGCCGATTCGCTCCTGAAGATGGGGACGGGCTTCCTGATACTCCCGGAAGACGATCGGTTCCCCGTCGACATCCCTCGGAATCGGACCGATATGTAACGGTCTCATGGCGCCTGTCCGGCGGGATGCCCATTGTGTGTCGTCATCGTATCCATGCCGCTGGCAGCGCGTTCGAGGCGTAGAGCGGCGATGAACGCTTCATTGTCCTCGTACGGTTCCATAAGGCGGTCCAACTCCGTTCGCAGGGCAGGGAGATCGGGATGGTTCGAAGCCTGGCGCAGAAGCGAATAATACTGTTCCGCCGCCGCGATCATCTCCTGTGATCGCTGACTGCGTTGCGGCATCGCCACCTCCATGACATTCTCCAGAATATCCTCGGGGCTTTTGCCGACATACTCCTCCGGGCTATCGGTCACCTCCGGGCCAAGATCGATGAGTTCACCCGGGCGCAGGGATTGAATGATGAGCGGCGAATGTGTGGTGACGATGAACTGAATCTTCGGAAACGTCCGGCGCAAATCATCCACGATTCGTCGCTGCCATTTCGGATGCAGATGCAGGTCCAGTTCGTCAATGAGAACAACCCCGGGTGTTTCCTTTGTCGCCTCCTCCCGAAGTTCCGGGTTCAACGTCACGCACCGGAACGCAATATCCGCGACGAGCGACAGAATATTCCGCTGACCATCACTGAGCATACGGGTCGGAAGAATATTCCCACTTGTGTTTTCTGCCAGCAAATTCCACTCGATGGCATCGAACCGGAGTTGGTGGAATCCTTCCAGGCAGGAAAGCATCGCCTGCTTCGCGGCTTCCATCGTTCGATTCAGTTCGTTGCGTTGCCTGGCTGCAATGTCAAATCGCATCAACCACTGTAAAACCTTGCGTTCGTTCGTCTCGGCTGCCAGGGCGGTACGATAGCAATCGAGTCGGGTGGTGGGGCCGGATACCTCACGTTCGAGCGCTTCCTGATCAAACGGCGAACGGGAATCCCATGCGCTCTGCCAGCGGCGTCGGGACGTGAAATAGGCGATGACCGGCAGGACCGGAGGGGTTTCGGTGGATATCTGCCGGACGATGATACGCACCTGATCTACTAATTCCCCGTCGTTCACAATAATGTCTTTCAGAGACATCTGTATTTGACCCATTCGGAAGGAATGGCCCATCAGGGTGAAGAGCAGACCGGCGGCACTGGGAAAGGCGTACTCAAGGGTCGGCTGCTCGGGCGAACCGGAGGTGACGATACGGACGTCATTGTTATCCCGGGTTTTGCTCGAATGACCGTTGTTCTCCGGACTATCCGGTGCCAGACGACGAATTAACGGGATAAGGCCGACTCCGATGGCTTCCAGTATCGCGGTTTTGCCGGAGCCGTTGTCGCCGATGAGGACGTTGAAGCCCGGGCGTAAGGCGACTTCCTTCTTGTCGAAGCAACGGAAGTTGCGGACGGTCAGCTGATCGATCTGCATGGCGTTTTATCGTATCTCGAACGACAAACCGTAGCAAAGCGGACAAGAACGGCCCTCCTTTTCGGCAGGTGGAAAAGGAGGGCCGGACGGAGAGGTTAACCTTCCAGCAGGAGGGTTTCGGGGTCTTCGATGAGTTCCTTGATCTTGACGAGGAAGCGGACGGCGGTGGAGCCGTCGATAATCCGGTGGTCATAGGAAAGCGCGACCATCATGATCGGGCGGATGACGATTTCCCCGTCGACCACGACCGGCCGCTCCTTGATGGCGTGCAGCCCCAGGATGCCGACCTGCGGGTAGTTCAGGATCGGAGTGGACAGCAACGAGCCGAAGACGCCGCCATTGGTGATCGTGAACGTGCCGCCGAGCATGTCCGCGATCCCGAGTTTGCCCTCTTTCGCCTTGCCGGCCAGTTCCCCGATCTTCTTCTCAATCTCGGCGAAACTCATCTTGTCGGCATCCCGCAGGATCGGAACCACCAGACCGTCTTCGACACCGACCGCGATTCCGATATCGTAGTACTTCTTCAGAACGATCTCGTCGCCCTGAATCTCGCCGTTGACATACGGGAACTGCTTGAGCGCGCCGATGCTCGCCTTGGTAAAGAAGGACATGAAGCCGAGACCGACGCCGAACTTCTTCTGGAAGTCGTCCTTGCGCCGCTTACGGATTTCGATCACTTTGCTCAGGTCGATCTCGTTGAAGGTGGTGAGCGAGGCGGCGATGTTCTGCGCCTGTTTCAGGTTGTTGGCGATCGCCTTACGCTTGCCGGTCATCCGCAGACGCTCCTCCGGTCGTCCCCCGGCCGTCGACGGCGTGGGTTTCGGCGGGGCGACGGGCGGAGCCGCCGGAGCGACCGGCGGCGTCCTCACTTCGGCCACTTCCTGACGCTTGGTTTCGGCGGTCTGCGGCTGGGAACGCGCCTGTTCGATCGCATGGACCACGTCGGACTTACCGATCCGGTTGTTCGGACCGGTGGCTTTGAGAGTGGACAGGTCGATCCCGTTCTCCTGGGCCATCTTTTCCGCGACCGGGGTGGCCGTGGCGGCGGGCGTGACCGTCTCGGCGCCCGCGTTTCCGGCGGGCGCGGCAGGCGCGGTGTACCCCTCGCCCTGCCCGGACTGTTCGCGTGCCCGGGCTTCCTCCGCCTGGGTCATCGTCGGCGGGACCGAGGCGGCCGCCTCATCGACCTTGACCGCCCCGGTTCCGTCCCCGATCACACCGAGAACTTCCCCGACCCCGACGGTTTCGCCGACATGATGGGTGATTTCGCCGAGAACGCCGGCCGCCTCGGCCTCCACGACCTGATTGACCTTCTCCGTCTCCAACTCGACCAACTCATCACCGACGGAGACGACGTCCCCCGGCTTCTTCAGCCATTGAGCGATGGTTGCCTCAACGATCGATTCGCCTAACTGCGGAACGCGAATTTCAACGGGCATGGTTTCCTCTATCCTTGCATTGGACGACCCGGAGAGGATCGTCGCGATGATCCTGTTATTTGATTATTTGTGACGGGCAGGTTCGGATACCTGCTGCGATTCCGGTTCCGGAGCGTCCTGCGCGGAAAAAGCCGCGTCGCCGTTCCGCGATACTCTGCCTTTCCCGTTCTTCCCCGCGCCCGTCGCCGTCTCCGAAAAGGCATAGGCTTCGGCGACGATCCGCGCCTGCTCCCGCAGGTGTCGGGAGTTGGAGCCTTCCGCCGGGGAGGCCGCATCGGGACGCCCGACATAACGGAGCGAGACGCCGGACGGCAGTAACTCGGTCAGGCGGGAGGACATAAAGCCCCACGCGCCCATGTTATGCGGCTCCTCCTGCACCCAGACCACCTCGGTCAGGTGCGGATACGATGCCAGAAGCGCCTTCAGTTCCTCCGCGGGAAACGGGTTCAGTTCCTCGACGCGGGCGAGGGCGATCCGGCTCTCGTTCACATACTCGTCCCGGTCCGCGAACTTCTCCTCCGGGCTTTTCAGGGTCAGGTCATAGAAGACCTTCCCGCTGCAGAGAATCAGTCGCGTTACGCCCGGCTTTCGATCCGGGGCGCGCGGGTCATCGAGCACCGGACGGAACGAACCCTCGGCCAGTTCCCGAACGGACGAATGGACGCGCGGGTGACGGAGCAGGCTCTTCGGCGTCATGAGGATGAGCGGACGGGGTTCGACGGCGAGCGAGGCCGCCTGCCGCCGAAGAATGTGGAAGTACTGGGCGGGTGTCGAACAGTAGGCGACCCGCATATTGTCGCCCGCGCACAACTCGAGGAAACGTTCCAGGCGAGCGGACGAATGCTCCGGACCCTGCCCTTCGTAACCGTGCGGCAACAACAGCACGACCGACGGCGACTGTCCCCACTTTGCGTTCCCCGACGAGATGAACTGGTCGATAATGACCTGCGCCCCGTTGACGAAGTCGCCGAACTGCGCCTCCCACAGCACCAGCGTATTGATGGCGTGAATGCTGTAACCGTACTCGAAACCCAGAGTGGCGGCTTCGGAAAGCGGACTGTTGTACACCGCGAACGTCGCTTTCGCGCCGGGCAGGTTCTGAAGCGAGCAGTACGGCTCGCCGGTGGTCGGATCGTGCAGGATCAGATGCCGCTGGGTAAAGGTTCCCCGTTCGGTATCCTGTCCGGTCAGACGGATGGGGGTGCCTTCGAGCAGAGTCGCGCCGAAGGCGAGAGCTTCCGCATGCGCCCAGTTGATCGCCGACTCGTCCGCTTCGAAGGCGTCACGCCGCGGTTTCAGGAAGTTCCGGGCGATCTTGCTGTCGACGTTGAACCCTTCCGGGGCGGTCACCAGGGTATGGTTGATTTTCGACAGGGTCTCGACCGAAACCGGCTGCGGACCGGGGATCTCTCCGGTGTCGTGCGTGACGTCCGGCTTATTGGAGTGAGAATCCGAGGTGACCGGCGGGTTGTTCTTCGCCTCCATGAGGCGAGTCTGCACGGCTTTGACCAGCGCATCGGCCTCGTCGCGCGAAACGATGTGTTCCTGCTCCAGCTTTTTGGCCCAGATTTCCCGGACACGCGGATGCGAGCGGATCTTTTCGTACATCCGGGGCTGGGTGAAGGCGGGTTCCTCGCCTTCATTATGGCCCAGGCGTCGATAGCCGATCAAATCGATCAGGAAATCCTTGCCGAACCGGTCGCGGTAGGCGCACGCCATCCGGGCGACGGCGATACAGGCGATCGGATCGTCCGCATTGACATGAACGATCGGCATTTCAAAGCCTTTCGCCAGATCGGAGGCGTACAGGGTCGACCGACCGTCGCGCGGCAGGGTGGTGAAGCCCAGCTGGTTGTTGGCGATGATGTGGATGGTGCCGCCGACGGTGTAACCGTAAAGCTGGCCCAGGTTGAGCGTTTCGGCGACGACCCCCTGGCCGGGGAAAGCGGCGTCGCCATGGATCAGGATCGCCAGCGAGGCGCGCCGGTCGTGCGGCGGTTTCCCGCCCGCGCCTGCGGTCCGTTCCTGGGCGGCCCGCGCCCGACCGAGAACGGCGGGCGACACAAATTCCAGATGACTCGGATTGGGGGCGAGGGTGATCGGCATCTCCGTCGGCTCGCTCCGATGACCGCGTCCGTGGCCGACGGGCATGGTGGAACCGTTAGGGCCGTTGGGGCCGTTCAGGGCGTAGGCGCGGCGATACCCTTTGTGGTACTTGACGTCGCCCGTGTAACCCTGAGCGCCCGTTCCGGCGACGGCGGGCTGCGCGGTTTTCGAGGAGGAGGCGCCGAACTCCGCCAGCATGGCGTCATAGGGCTTGCCAAGGATATGCGCCAGAACGTTCAAGCGTCCGCGGTGCGCCATACCCATGACGACTTCGCGCGTTCCGGCCTGCGCGGCGCAACGGATAATGGCGTCCAGCATCGGCACCATCATGTCGCAACCCTCGATCGAAAACCGCTTCTGACCGGCGTAGGGCGCCGTGCGGTGCAGGAACTGTTCGAACGTATCCACGTCGGTCAACTGGCGAAGAATATGTTTCTTTTCCTCGGCATCCAGATCATGAAAGAAGACGCCGGACTCGACCGAACTCCGAAGCCATTCGCGTTCCTCGGCGACCTGAACGTGATCGTCCTCGTAACCGATGGAACCGGAGTAGGCCTTGCGCAGGCGGGCAACCGCTTCCAGAGCGTTCGCGGCACCCTGGGAAAGAGGGCCGCCGATCACGCTGGCGGGCAGGCGGGCAAGATCCTCGGTGGTCAGGTGGTGCGTTTCCAGAAGCAGGGCCGGATCGCCGGGCGGAGCGCTTCCGAGGGGGTCCAGGTGGGCATCCAGATGCCCCAACTCCCGGATGATCCTTCCGAGACGGGCGGCGGAGACGACCTTCGCCAGTTCATGCTCGGTGATCGTCACGACGTTCGTCGGGTCCGAAGACGCGCCGATATCGGCACGGGGGACGTCGGCACGGACGTCGGTGGCAGGGCGATGTCCGGCATCGAAGTAGGCCCGCGTTTCCGCGTCAACGAGCGCCGGGTCCTGCCGGTACCGCTCGTAAAGCTCTTCGATATATCCGGCGTTCAGCCCATGGTATTCATGCGTTTCGCTCATGGAACAGTCAACCTGTTTTTTCTATTCGAACTGTCGCGTGTCCCCGGCTCCCCGGAGGGCAGGACGCGCGGTACCTTTTCCGGTTCCGATGTCCTTGTCGGCATCGGAACCGCCGCCCGTCGCACGAGAACCGAAGCACGGCGGGGTGGACTCCGTCCGCCCGCGGGTGGGCTGAGACACGACAGATTTCACGAGACAGAAACAGAAGGCCGCAGCCCTCCGGGCCGGATCCGTTGGAAGGATACCCGTCCGGTGCTGCCGCCTGCTCTCCGCTTCCGGCCACACAATTATCTGATTGTACCGCCAAAACCGGTGGATAGGCTATGATCGGCGACAACGGCATCGGTAAATGATCCCGGATCGGACCGGTTTCTCTCCCCACCGGTAAATACCCGGGTAAAGCGGTCGTCCGTTTCCGGTTATTCCGTCGAAAATGCAGTCTAATGTCGGACAAAAACTTCCCCTATTCTATAATATGCAGGGCTATCCGAACCTTCAGGAGTCAAACACTCATGACAAACGTCGAAACCACCATTCCGCAAATTACCATCGAAGGAAAACAGTTCGGTCGCGGTAAGCAACTCTTCCCGACCTGGCAGATGGCGCTTCCCGACGAACCCGTGACGTTGCGCGGTTTTCTCACCCGGGTCGTTCGCCAGGAGGTGACCGCCTACCGGGAGCGGCAGGAGCGCCGTTCGGTGCTGAACGCTCTGACGGCCGCGCAGATCGCCGAAGGGGTCGAAAAGGGCAAGATCGATCTGGGAGGACGGCCGGAAACCGTCACCGAGGCCGACGAGAGCACGGCCATCGAGAACGCCCTCCGAGCGTTCGAGGACGGACTGTTTTTCGTGTTCGTCGATGAGGTTCAGCAGGAGCGACTCGACGATCCCATTCCGCTCCGGGAGGGAAGCCGGGTTCTGTTCCTCCGTCTCGTCGCCCTGGCGGGTGGCTAAACCGAACAAAAAAGGAGAACATTGCTCATGTTGAGCGCGGAAATGGCGAAAGCGCGGCTGGATGCCGCCGAGATGCCGGTGGCCGACCGGGTAAAACGTCTGGAAAGCGAACTGATGGCCCTGCCGGAGTCCCTCCGGTCGATCGGGTTCGTTTTGAGCGGAAAAAACGAAAACGGCAAAACGATCGTGGACTGGCATCGCCGCTCGGAAATGGAGGCGCGGGCGGCCGCCGCTCTCGATGCCCTGGACCTGACGCAACGGGAGACCCTGTTTTCCGCGTTCGCTCCGAAACTCGGTCGGGCGCTCGCCCTGTACTGGAATTTCCGACGGGACATCTATCAGGGGGGATATCTTCGACGGGCGTTTCGGATCACCGATCGCCCGGAACTGTCGCGTGCCCATCGGTTCGATGCCGTCGAAGCGATCCTCCGCGCCGTAGCTCCGTATCCGGACCGGGACATCCTGTGGTTCGGCGCCTATACGGGCTACATGAGCTATTTTGCGCAGGCGTTCGGGCCGCTCTTCGCGGCGGTCATCGACGGCGGCGGGGAGGAAGGGAACGCCCTGTTCGACCTGCTGCTGGCGACCGGAAAGGGAGAGCACGGCGAGGCGGCCATGGGGCGACATGTCACACGCGCCCTGCTGATGGCCTCTCGACGGGAGGGCTGGGAGTTCGTGGAGAAGCTGCTGCTGGCCGCCCAGCGGCAGGAGGGGTTACGCCAGCAGATCCTGGAGGCGATCGATGAGGGGCACCCGGAGGCGTTCCGTCGAATGCTCCGACTGCTGGCGGAGCATGAAATGATGCGGTTTTCGGCGACCATCCGCGCCGTCGGCGTCTGGTTCGCCCTTGGCTGGGATGCGCCGACCCTGAAACAGGCGAACCGTGCGCTGAATCTGGCCCACGATTTTATGTTCGATCCCGAGGCGCGGGAAAAGGCGCTGGCAGGGTCGGACGACGGCGAGACGGTCTATCTGGCGCTCTGGGCGTTCGGATTCGAGGATGCCGCCGTCGCCGTTCGAAGGGCGAGCGAACTGCTGAACGACGGAATCGCCGTCCGACGGGCGGCGGCGGTCCATGTTCTGCAGCATCTGGGCCTTCCGGAAGCGCGGATCGCTCTGCTTCCCGCGCTCGATGATCCCGATCTTCGCATCGCCACCCTGGCGATCGATGCCCTGAACCTTTCCAACCTGTACTATATGAATATCGACCGGGTCGCGGACGAACTGAAAAGTTCCGACCTCTTCGAACGGCTGGAGCGAAATCTGCCGCGCTTCCCGAAGGAGGCGAAGCCGCTGGATTCGATCCTGTTCCCCTGGATTGCGCCGGTCGCCCAGGCCAAAAATCTGGCGGTCGGACTGGTCGGTGTCCGCGGAGATCGCCCGCTGTCCCGTCTTCTTCCCTACCTCTCGCAGATGGATGCCGCCGGACGGCTGGCCGTCGCAAATGCCTATGCGTCCGATCCGAACCCGATCAACGATCAGCATCGGGATGTCCTGTTCGGATTTCTGGCGGATCCGTCCGGCATGGTGCGGAACAAGGCGCTGGAGGGGTTGAAACGGTACCCCGCCGGCGATCCGATCATCGTCGCCGAATACGAAAAATCCCTTTCGCGAAAAGCCGCCGGGCTGCGTCGCAGCGTGATCGATCTTCTGCTCCGGCAGACCGATGAAGGCGTCCTGGCCTCGGCGGATCGACTCATGGCGAGCAAACAGGAACCGCAGCGGGTGGCCGGACTCGGCCTCCTCGAGGAGATGGCGAAAGCCAAACGCGCGACGGAAACCGTCCGGGAGAAAGCCCGTTCGTTCGCCGCCCACCGGTCCGCTCCGTCGAAAACGGAATCCGCCCTGCTCGAATCGCTGCTCGACGAGCGGAATGACAAGCCGACCCTGGAGAACGCCCTCGGCCTGCTGAACACGGCCGCGCTGAGCCGGGGAACCGCCCCACAACCGGTCGCCGATCCGCCGATCCTGAAATCGCCGACGGTCGTCGCCATCCTGAAGGGAATCGATCAGTGGGTGGAGGAAAACCGGGAGCGAACCTTCGTCGCCAAATTCTGGAACGGCGATAGCCGGGAAATGCTTCTGGCCGATGGGGAGCATAGCTTTCCGGCGGTCGAATGCGATCTGACGGAGGAGGAAAACCGCGCAAGACTCCCCTGGATCGGAGACGTCCTTGCCTGGTGGGACGCACGACCGGCGACGATGCGTGACCCGGACGGTCACGAACTGGTTCGCACCCATACGATGCTGGCCATTCTGAACGTCAATAGCGGTCACAACCTGCCATCGATGTTGCGGGAGTACTGGAAGGAGTTTGTCGATGATCTTTCCGACCTGAAGTTGACCCGGCGGAACATCGTCAACCGTTTGATCGACTGGTTGCTGCGGTTCTCCGGGACGAAGGAGACGACACCGGATTTCCTCCTCGCCGCCGCCGAAACCACACTGGCCCGGGTGGTGATCCGGGAGGAGGAGACGCTTGCCTTCCGGGAATCCCTCGGACCCGCCGAGAGCCCGAGCGTCGATGCCTCCGGCGAAACGGTGAGCGATGCCGCGATGCCGGTTCCTGACGACGAACAGGACGTGCAAATCGAACTCGAAAGCATTCTCAGCGAACTCGGGGAACTCGGGATAATCGTTCCGTCCGCTATCGTCGCCGCGAGTTCGGAAGCCTCGATCCGGCCACCGAACGACGACGAGGAGGTGAAATACCTTCGGCAGTACCGATGCGGCAATTGGCGGCAGGGAGGGCGGCTTCAGGCATGGTTCTACGCCTGTGAGGACGATCTGCGCCGGTTTCCCGGTCGCTGGACCGAGGACCGCCTCCGCCGTCTGTGGAATCTTCGGGTCTGGATGGTGCAGCCGCGCCCGGAAGCCGACCGCCAGCGGCTCCCTCCGGAAACCGCCGTGGCAGGATTCAAATTCGGCGCGTTGAACCGGGACGATATCTTCGACCTGCTCCTGGGGCCGCGACCCGCCGGGGAATATTACCAGAATAACTTCTATTACCTGGCGTCGCTCTCAGGGCGGAAGCCGACACCGATTATGGAGTCGACGCCGGGATTGGCCGAGATCGTCGATCAGTGTCGACGGCGTGTGCTGGAGGTGGAGATTCGCCGGGGCGATACGCCGACCGTCGTCACGAACGCCGCGCGAACCCTGATCCGGACCGGCGGGATGGAGGTCCTTCTGAATTTTCTCGCCGCCCTCGGAAAGGAGCCGCTGGCGCGCGGCTATTCCTACTACGGTGGGGATAACCGGGTCCATGTCTTCAGCAAGATCATCCGGTCGACCTTCCCCGACCCCGAAGACACGCCCGAACGGTTCGCGGACGCTTTGCGGGCGTCGGGCATTCCGGAAGAGAAATGGATCGACCTCGCCCTGTTCGCTCCCCATTGGGCGAAACATATCGAGCAGGCGATCGGCTGGCCGGAGTTCGCCGAGTCGGTCTGGTGGTTCCATGCCCATACGAAGGACAATCAATGGAGCGTGGAAGCGGAGATCCGCGAGTCCTGGGCGGCGGAAATTTCCGACAAGACACCGCTGACCGCGGACGATCTGACCCAGGGAGCCGTCGATGTCGCCTGGTTCCGGCGCGTTTACGCGGGACTGGGCGCGGACCGCTGGGGCCGTCTCGACGCCGCCGCCCGGTATGCCTCCTCCGGCCTCGGACACAAGCGGGCGCAGCTGTTCGCCGACGCCATGCTCGGTCGAACGGCCAAGGAGGACCTGGTCAAGCGCATCACGGAAAAGCGGCATCAGGACTCGGTCCGCGCCCTCGGTCTGCTACCGCTGCCGGAGGATCCTGAGCTTCGACAGGACGAAACCCTCCTGCGGTATGCCGCGATCCGGGAGTTTCTCCGCACCTCGAAGCAGTTCGGCCCGATTCGGCAGGAGAACGAAAAGATCGCCGCACGGATCGGTATGGAAAACCTGGCGAGGACGGTCGGTTATCCCGATCCGATCCGTCTCGAATGGGCGATGGAGACCCGGGCGGTCGCGGACCTGAAAGCCGGCCCGGTTACCGTGGAGGCGGACGACGTCACCGTGACGCTTTCGGTCAATCCTCTGGGACGGCCGGACCTGGTCACGGTGAAGAAAGGTCGTGTGCTGGCCGCGATCCCGCCGAAGGCGAAGAAAAATGAGGCCGTCGCCGCGCTGGTCGCCCGAAAAAAGGAGATCGAACGGCAGGCATCGCGGATGAAGGAATCGCTCGAAACGGCCATGATCCGGGGCGACCGATTTTCGGGGCGGGAACTGCGCGCGCTGTTCGATCATCCGGTGCTGACGCCGATGCTGCGGTCCCTCGTGTTTGTCGAGGAGGCGGGCGGAGAACCGATACTGGGTTATCCTCAGGACGAAGGAGGCGTTCTGGAGGACTGCGAGGGAACCCGGTTCGCCCTGGGGAACGACCTGATGCTGCGACTGGCGCACCCATGGGACCTGCTGCATACCGGAAAATGGGACCGCTGGCAGCGCGACTGCTTCCTCCGGGAACGGGTTCAGCCGTTCAAACAGGTCTTCCGCGAACTGTACGTCCTGACCGATCAGGAGCGGGCAGACGCGACGTTCTCGGCGCGTTACTCCGGGCATCAGGTCAATCCGAAGCAGGCGCTCGCCTTGCTCAACAAGCGGGGCTGGGTGAACTCCTATGAGGACGGGGCGCGGAAGACGTACCATGACGCGAAGATCACCGCCTGGCTCGGATCGGTCGGCCTGACCCTGTCACCGCTCGATGTCGAAGGGTTCACGATCGAGAACCTCCGGTTCACCCGACCGGACAGGCACGGGTGGCTGCCGCTGGCCGAGGTGCCGCCACGCCTGTTCTCCGAAACGATGCGGGACCTCGATCTGGTGGTCAGCGTCGCGCACATGGGCGGCGTCGATCCCGAAGCGTCGGCGTCCACGGTCGAGATGCGGGCCGCGCTGGTCCGGGAGGCTTCGACCCTGTTGAAGCTCGATAATGTCCGCGTGGAAAAGTCGCATGTCCTGATCGCGGGGACCCTCGGTTCCTACTCGATCCACCTGGGCAGCGCGATCGTTCACCGGCAGCCCGGCGGCTTCGTCTGTATCGTGCCGTCGCATGCGCAACATCGGGGACGGCTTTTCCTGCCGTTCGCCGACGACGACCCGCGCAGCGCCGAGGTCGTCTCCAAGACGCTCCTCCTGGCGCGGGATTCGGAGATCAAGGACCCGACCATCCTCGAACAACTGGTCGCCGTCCGCTGAAAGGAAGGGCCCTCCGTCGAGGGCCCTTCCGCACTTCCCGCTACCGGTCCGCCTCCCGGATGAGCGATTCAAGGAGGGCGCTCTGGGCGTTCAGGTCTTCGACACTTGTCAGCGAGCCATTGGTCAGGACGATCGCGCCCGAACCGGTCGCCGTGCTGTAGTACATTCCGGTCGAGATGCCCCGCTCCGCGCCGGAGTGTCCGATCGCCAACTGAGAGCCGACCATCACGCCGTTCCAGCCCAGTCGCTGCTGCTCGGCTTCGGGGATATTCGGGTACTGGACGCGCTTCATCTCCCGGACCGTCGCCGCCTGCAGGATCCTTCGGCCTTCCAGGACGCCGTCCTGAATGAACGCCCGAAGGAAGCGGGATAGGTCCCGTGCAGTGGTGCGCAGGCCGCCATTGGGATAGTCCGCGAACGTATAGTTGCCGAGAGCCTCACCCTCCGGGCCGTACGGCATCGCCAACTCCCGCGTGGCAAATTCGGCCACCCGCCACCCGGTGCGGGTCATACCCAGCGGCTGGAAGATGCGGCGTCGGGTGAAGTCCGCAAAGGATTCACCGGCGGCGCGTTCGACAATGTATCCCGCCAGCGCCATACCGATATTGGAGTATTCGAACGTCGTGCCCGCCGCACTGCCGTTGAATGATTCCGGGCCGAAGTACGTGCCGTCCTCCGAAAAGAACGCCCGACAGAAGTCCGCCAGGGACAGGGTCGGGTCGGAGTCCCGGTAATAGTGGAACGCCGGGGACTCCGGGCTCGCCTCCGCCAGGGCGTAATAACGGGTATCGCTGATTCCGGAGGTATGGGTCAGCAGATGCCGGAGCGTGATGTTGCCGGCAGCCTTCGGGTTCCGAAGGGTAAACGGCAGGTAACGGTTGATATCCGCGTCAAGATCGAGTTTTCCCTCCTCGACCAGTTGCATGACGGCAACCGCAGTGACCGTCTTGGAAATCGACGCGATGGCGAAGACCGTGTCGTCGGTCACGCGGGTGTTCAGCGTTTTGTTGGCGATTCCGGTACTTCCGGACCAGAGAAGGGAACCGTTGCGCACGACGGCGGACGAAACGCCGCTGCGCCGGGTCGCGGTGGCGTACTCGGAGACCAGTCGGGTAGCCCGCCCGGTATCGAACGTTCGACGGGAGGAGCGATGGCTACCGCATCCGCTCAGCAAGATCATCAGTATCAGGGGCCAGAGGGACACCGCCCGGCAGCACAGGCGTCCGGTGGAGAGACGTAAACCGGAATGAGTGGGCATCACGATATTCCTTTCCTGAGGAGCAACGCCCACATTCTATGTCGGCTTCCGAACCCTGAACTGAGCGGCAAGTCCGATTTTCGGTACGACGTTCGATCGATGGAAAATACATCCCGGGACGGAGGCGGCGGAGTCGGGATTGAGGAAAGGGAGTGGCAACCGGAGCGTCTCCCTGCGTGTCCTACCGGGTGGCAGTATATATTCGCCGCCATTTCAAGGACACGAGGTCGACATGGACGATTATAACATTCAAACGCACATCCGGATCGCCGCCTGGCTGAATATCCTCACCAATATCGGCACGGCTCTTTTCGCGGCGGTTTTTCTGTTCGGAGGCGCATTGCTCGGGCTGGCCTCCGGGGATGCCACCGCCTTTTTCGGTCTTTCCGGGATGGGAGCGCTGCTCGCCGTTCCCCTCGGTTTCTACGGTATACTGGGCGTACTGTCGGGTATCGGTATGCTTCAGGGCGCGTCCTGGGCGCGGACGCTGGGGATCGTGATCTCGATTCTGCATTTGATCAACGTCTCCTCGTTCGGCTGGACCCAGATCCTGGGCATTTACACGCTGATCGTGCTGCTGAACCCGGCGGCCCAACGCTATTTCCGCTGAGGTTGACCGTTGTTCATTTTCCGCCATAGCGTGGTTTTTCATCGTCCCGGAATCTTTGCCGCCTGGCCGGCCAACAATGGCCTGTGGGTCCGGAACGGTTCCGAAGCGCTGGTCGGGTTCGTTACCGGACGGTTCAAGGAGCAGGAAGGACACAACCTGCTCAAGCCGTACGACCGGAGTTTCGCCCGAACGACCGACGGGGGCACGACCTGGACGCTCGAAAACCCCGTCTCCTTTCCGGCGGAGGGAACCCCGGTTCGTGACCTGACCCAGGCTCTCCCGTGGAAGGACGAACGGGTGATTCTGCGATTCTTCGGAGAGGGGTACCACGGTTCGAGCGAGGGAAAAGGCGCGTTCGCCGTCTCGCGTGACTTCGGCAGGACATGGGAGGGGCCGTTCCGGCTCGGCGAGGTGTTGAAGGAAACGGCGGCCCGCGACTGGGAGGTGACGGCGCGGACCGCCTATCTCCGTTCGGCGGGCGATTCTCTGACCCTTTTCCTGTCGGCGCGCCTTCCGGGCAAGGGAGGCACGGATCGCGCGTTCGCCGCCCGGATGACGGCGGGAGGCACCCGGATCGAGTTTCTGGGCTGGATCGTTTCGCCGCAGGACCCTTACCGTGCCGTCATGCCCTCGCCGGTGCGGCTCTCCGATTCCGCGATCGTCGCCGCCGTCCGTCGCCGCCGGATGGATAAGGATGTCTGCTGGGTCGATCTGTACCGTTCCGAGGACGCCGGAACGACCTGGGGCTTCCTCTCACGGGTGGGCGAAACCGGCAACGAAAACGGCAATCCTCCCGCACTGATCCGTCTGGCCGACGGTCGGCTCTGTTGCGCCTACGGAAACCGCGCGCAAAAGCGACTGGTGGTCCGACTGAGCCGAAATGACGGACGAACCTGGGAGGAGGAGCGGACGTTGCGCGAGGATTTCCGGCCGGACCGATTCGGCGATGCCGATTTCGGCTATCCGCAAATGTTTCAGCGTCCGGATGGAAAAATCGTCACCATCTACTACTGGGCTTCGGCCGATCACCCCGAACACTTTATTGCGAGTACGCTCTGGGAACCGTAGCCGACGTCTTCAACGCCTCCTCGGCGAAGAGCGGCGCGGAAATCTCGGCCGAGGAGAGGACGGTGTAGGCGTTCGAAAGACGATGGATCCGGCGGGAAAGCTCCGGGTCGAAACAGCGCAGGACGATACGCAGGGGCCGGTCCGGTCGGCGTTCCTGCACCAGCGATTTCGCCGTGAAACCGATCTCCAGATTGAGCGGGTCGCTGGACACCGCCGCGATCAGCGCGCGCGCCCGGTCGATTCCGGCGCGTGTCAGCGTGACCGGGTCGGTGGCGTCACCGACAATCAGGGGAACTCGCGCCGAGAGGTTGCGCGCGTGTGCGTCATCGGGAGTCGCATCCACGATGATCAGCGGGACACGACGGGCAATCAGGTCCTCCGCGACCTCGAAGCCGACGCTGCCGAGTCCGCACAGAATCACATGATTTCGCAGGCGAGACGCCTGGCTTTCCGCCCGAAGCTGAGTCGCCGCCCCGGAAAGAAAAAAGTTCGTCAGAAAGGAGGAGGTCACGGCGATCAGCGTCACCCCCCCGAACATCAGGAGGGTGCCGAACATCTTGATGCTGTCCGCCTCCTCCTTCAGATGAATGTCGCCGAAGCCGACGGTGGTCAGAATGGTGGCCGTGAAGTAGATGGCGTCGATCCAGCCCAGATCGAGCGTGGAGCGGAAGACAAAAACCCCCGACAGGAAGAGCGCGAGCAGCGCCGTGACGAGAGCTACGGGAACCGGCTGGTAATGGAACCGGCGGGGGGCGATGCGGCGCGGCAGGAGACTGTGTCGGGACGTCGATTCCGCGGGGGCGGGCGGCGGTTCCAGCGCCGCCCGGGTAAACGCCGGAGCGGAAAGCACCGGCGGCGACAGCGCGGCATCGATATCGAAATCCGCGCAGAGCCGACCCGCCACCTTATCCGAGTCCACCCGCATGACGATACGAAGATTTGCGGACACGTTACGGGCTTCCAGAGCCGCTTCGAGATTGACCGCATCCGACGACGTCGCCAGGATCAGGGCGCGGGCATGGTCGATCCCGGCGGACGCGCGAACCCCCGAAATCAGGAAGTTGCCGTCGACGATGTTGGCCCCGAGCGCGATGGCGGCGTCCTTCCGATCCTGACGCGAGTTCTCGGTGATGATCGTAACCGGAATCCCACGTTCCCGGAGATGGGCGACGATGCGAAGCCCGAATCGGCCCAGACCGCACACAATGACGTGCCTTTCGGACACGGGCGGTTGGTCGGGAACGGCGGGAAGATCGGTCATGGCAACGTGGAAGGTGATTTCAGTATACACCGGATCGCTCCCTCCGCACCGCTCGGATCGCCGTTCTCGACCGGATCGATCCGCCGGTCAGGGGCGCGGCTTCCCGTACGAGACACCGCCCGCCGCCCGCGTGGCGTTGACATACCAGACGTACTTGCCGTATATGACCGCGTCACTGCCCGATAAGCCCAGGGTCGCCGAGGTGATCGCGTAACCGTCCGCCCGGCGGGCGGTTAACGACGGCGGGCGAGCAGGAACGGGATTCCGGTCAGCAGCAGCCAGATACCTCCCGGTTCCGGAATCACCGGAGTGGCGCCGGACCCGGAGTGGGGAAGGTTGCCGATGATCGGAAGGGTGATCAGGGTCAGGGGAGCCAGCGGGAGACGACTGGGGAAGGGAGTGCCACCGACAATCACGACGGACGAACCGACCAGATCGGGCCCCGACAGAAGATTTTCCGTACTGGCTTCGAGCGGTTCGTTCGGCGGAAGGGTCGGTGTCGCGGCGGCGACCTCCGGTAGCCGGGGCGGAGGAACGGTCTCGACGATCTGCGGACGGCGACCCCCCACCTCCGGAATCGGCGAGAGCGTCGGACGACGCGAGGTCAGCGTCATCGGCAGACGTTTGGTCAGCGGGTTGGCGCACGCCCAGCGCAACACCGGGGTGCCGTCCCGTAATGCCCAGACCTTGGTGCCCTTCTTGAACACCTGACGCAGCGGGTAGATACGGCCGTTTCCGGTGACGCAGTAGTTCGTCACGACACGGTCCCGCTTCAGGTAATCGACGATCAGGGCGTTACGCACAAAGTCGACGATCCGATCCTCCGGCAGGTTGAAGTGTCGGGCGTAACGCCGACGAAGCCGCAGGTCCTTGCGCAGAACGGCGACCAGCTCGTCGGTGGAGTCCACCGGGCGGTCGAGAAAGGCATCGATCATCGAGGGACGGCGGGCGGCGGCGCGCAGGGGACGGTCACGCTGCTGCGCCAGTCCGGTCCCTTCGATCAGGGCTGCGGTGAGAAGGGTCAGGACGAACACAAACCTGGCCCGCCCCGGTTCGATTTTCCACTTCATCGGCGTCGCTAATTCGTCCTCAATCGAATCGACTGATTATAGCACGCAATGTTCCCCGCTAATGACGTGCAAAACCAGCCTTAAATACATACATTAGTCTGGTAATTTTAACTGCTCGAAATCGGCCGAAATGCGGCGAGCCGTGATTGTTATATATGAGTGGTTGAAAATTATACAAGTATTTTTATTGGTATTTCTTCACAGCGGCAGTGGGAAATCCCGGACGGTTCTCGTCCGACCGTGAAAACGGCGGGAACGTTCGGAAATCGCGCATGGTACAATAGTCGGGTTCCCGGAGGAACCTCCCGTTATCGGGACCGCTTATGAGCCGCTTTTCGCATCGTCAGCCTGCCCGGACTTTCGGTCCGGTGGTTTTGCTTTCAACGCTGTTACTGTCGCCGGTGATGGCGTCCGTGGTTTTGAACGCCCTGATTCGCACGCTGCCTCATGGGGGAACCGCCGGTTTTTTGTTGACGGAAGGACGAGGGGAAACCCCACCGCGTCCGGAACGTCCGTCCGGTGACCGGGCCAACGGCCAGCCGCGCCGCCCGGAGGAGTCGCCCGAACCCTGCGAATCCGAGGAGGAACGGTTTCTTCCCGCGCCGGAGAAGGAACCGATCGAGGGAACCGGCGCGGATACCCGTCCTCTGACCGACATCGCGCTGCGCCTGACGCGCCGTGTGGTTTTTCTCGTCCCGGATGATCTGCGTCTGGCCGCCTTGCCTGCGCCCGAAAATGCCCTCCCGTCGCCCGAGGGACGACCGTCGCTGCCGCCCCGCGCACCCCCCGCTGCCGCGTAACCCTTTCGAAGCGGAGCCCCTGCTGCACGCTTTCCTATCGCCATTCGTCGCCGACGGGACGCCGTCACGGATCGCCTTCGTGAACGGTTCTCGCCGGTCCTGTTACGCTGCCTGCCGGAAGAAAAATGCTACAACTATTAAAAAAACTGTTTGATGGAAACGAACGCGACGTCAATCGTTATCGAAAAGTCGTCGACAAGGTCAATGCGCTCGAAGCACAGTTCCAGGAACTGACCGATGAACAGCTTCGCGCCAAAACCGACGAGTTCCGCGAACGCTTCAAGAAGAACCTGGAGTCGCGCGGGAACGAGGAGGCGCTCGAAAGTCAGGAACGGGAAGCCGTACGCGGCACCCGCGAAGCCAATGCCCTGCGTGTGGCGATCAATGAGTCGCTGGACGAAATTCTGCCGGAGGCCTTTGCCGCCTGCCGCGAGGCCGGTCGCCGCACGCTCGGAATGCGCCATTTCGACGTTCAGTTGATCGGAGGCATGGTACAGCACGACGGGCGCATCGCCGAATTGAAGACCGGCGAGGGCAAAACCCTCATGTGTACGCTCGCCACCTACCTGAACGCCATCGCCGGACGCGGCGTCCACGTCGTCACCGCGAACGACTACCTGGTCAAGCGGGACGCCGTCTGGATGGGACCGCTCTTCCACCTGCTGGGAATGACCGTCGGTATCCTGCAGGGACACTCGCCGGAGACCGGGGAAGGCGGCGGTACCTTTATCTACGATCCGGAGTATGAAGACCCGTCCGTGGACGGACTGGACGCCCGGTACAAGTTCGCCAGACCGTTGTTCGACCGGAAGGATGCTTATCTTTGCGATATCACCTACGGCACCTCCTCCGAGTTCGGGTTCGACTACCTGCGCGACAACATGTCGCCCTCCCTCGAGCGCATGGTACAGGCGCGCGGCCACCATTACGCCATCGTCGATGAGTGTGACTCCAACCTGATCGATGAGGCGCGTACCCCGCTCATCATCTCCGGCCCGGCGGAAAAGCCGTCCGATCTCTACTATCTTTTCGATCGACTGATTCCGCGACTGGAAAAGGGAGAGGCGAAGAAGGATAAGTACGATACCGAGACGGACGAGAAGGACTTCACCGTCGACGAGAAGGCGAAGACCGCGACCTACACCGAGCGCGGATTCGACAAGATCGAATCCGCCCTGCGTACCGCCGGCTATCCGCCCGCCCAGGAACCCGATTACGACATCTCCTCCGACCGCGAGGCCATGCAGTATGCGACGTCCGCTCTGAAGGCGCATGCCGTCTTCGTCAAGGACAAGGATTATGTCGTCAAAACCAACAACGAAGGCAAGCCCGAGGTCGTCATCGTCGATGAGAATACGGGGCGTCTGATGTTCGGGCGACGCTGGTCCGACGGTCTGCACCAGGCGGTGGAGGCGAAGGAAGGAATCAAGATCGAGCAGGAGACGCAGACCCTGGCGAACATCACGATCCAGAACTACTTCCGCCTCTACCGGAAACTGGCCGGAATGACCGGAACGGCAAAGACCGAGGAGGACGAGTTCCGAAAGATCTACGCCCTCGACGTCGTGCAGGTGCCGACCAACAAGCCGATGGCGCGCCGCGACCTGGCCGATGTCATCTATAAGTCCGAAGAGGCCAAACTGCGCGGGATCGCGATGGAGATTCTGCAGGTCTACTGCCGTCGGCAGCCGACCCTGGTCGGAACCCGCTCCATCGAGATGAGCGAACGGGTGTCCTCTCGCCTGACGTTCCAGGCGCTGGAGGTGCTGGGCGCGGTCATCCTGCTCCGAAACAAGCTGGAAGCCGATCGCAAGTCGCTGGGCGACAAGTACAAGTCCATGAGCGACCTGATCAACCGACCGATCACCGAACTGACCATCCCGCGACTGGAGGGGATCGCTCGCGAACTGGGCGTCTCGATCAAGATGCTCGACGAAACCGTGCTGGAGAACCTGGGCACGGCTCTCGGCATTCCCGCACTCGATCCGCCGGTGATCGCCAATCTGGCAAAGGTTCTCGAAAAGCCGGAGGGGGAGGTGAAAACCGAGTTCGCCGATGCTCAGCGAGCCCGCCTGCGGGACGCTCTGACCTACGGCATCGAGCATAACGTTCTGAACGCCAAGTATCACGAGCAGGAGGCGCGAATCATCGCCGAGGCGGGACGAAAGGGCGCCATCACGATCGCGACCAACATGGCCGGACGCGGCGTCGATATCATTCTCGGCGGAACCCACTATAAGGAGACCAGCGAGGACGCCCTGCAGAAAGCCGACTTCTCCTACCGGCGCGGCGGCGCGGGTCGACCGGCGAGCAAGCGCGGCCCGATGGCGATCGCCCATGTCGTCGGCAAAAGCGATCAGGCAGCCGATCCGGAGACCCTGGGGCCGGCCGGCGCGGGAACCATCTCTCTGACCGAGGAGGAGGAGACCGCCGATTTCGCCCGCGAACGCGAGGAGGTACGCGCCCTCGGTGGCCTGTACATTCTCGGGACCGAACGCCATGAATCCCGCCGGATCGATAACCAGCTGCGCGGACGCTCCGGGCGGCAGGGAGATCCCGGCTACTCCCGGTTCCATGTCTCGCTCGAGGATTACCTGTGGCGCGTCTTCGGCGACCGCAGCAACTCCCTGATGATGCGCGCCTGGGAGGAGGATCAGGCGGTCGATATGCCGATGCTCTCTCCGATGATCGAGCGAGCGCAGAAAAAGGTCGAACAGTTCAACTTCGACTCGCGCAAGCATGTTCTGGAGTATGACGACGTCATGAATGTCCAGCGCGCCCGCTTCTACGCCGACCGCCGCACCATTCTGGAAGGGGCCGACCTGCGCGAGACCTTCATCACCTACCTGCATGAGGCGGTGGATACCGCCATCGAACACTACTGTTCGGACAATCTCCCGGCGGAAGAGTGGGACCGGGCGGGACTGTTCGAGAACGTCAATCAACTGTTCCCGCTCGCCAACTATGTCCGACCCGAAGAACTCGAACCGCTCAACCGACCGCAGATCGAGGAAAAGCTCCACGATGCCGCCGATCAGGCGTACACGGCCAAGGAGGAGGAGTTCGGCATGGGCGAGGACGGCGAAACCCCGGTCATGCGCGACGTCGAACGCTACATTACCCTGCAGGAGATGGACCAGGCCTGGAAGCATCATCTCGCCGACATGGACTACCTGCGGGAGGGGATCGGTCTGCGCGGTTACGCTCAGGTCGATCCGCTGGTCGCCTATAAAAAGGAGGCGCTCGAACTCTTCGAACAGATGCAGGCGAGCATCCGCAGCACCGTCGTCCGGAACATTTTCCTCGCCCAGGTGCAGTTCCAGCAGCCGGACGAGGCGAACCTCTTCGAGATCATGCAGCGGCTCGGCAGCGGCGACCTCGAAGGAGTGGACCTGAGCCAGCTTCCGCCCGAACTGCTGGCGGAAATGCAGGCGCAGGCACAGACGCAGCAGGCGCCGCAGCCGATCGGACCGACGCCGGAAGTGGAGCAACTGGTCTCCGCTACGGCCGCCTCACAGCGGAACAACGTCCCGAAAGTAGGGCCGAACGATCCCTGCCCGTGCGGTTCAGGCAAGAAATATAAGAACTGCCACAGGAACAAAAAGTAGACAAAATAGACTGTAAAATTCAAAAATAAGGAGAGGGTTGTGAGCTTTTACACACGCCCGGACGGAAACAATGGTTAACCTACCGTCGTCCATCATGTGTGATCTCCTTTTCTCTCCACGTGCTGTAGTGGGAGCGGCGCAGGCATCCAGTCCTACGCCGCTTTTTTCTTGCCCGGTCGGTACCTACCCCCTCAGCTCCTCGGGCGTCTCTCCTACCGTGTAGAAGGATCCCGTGACAACCACGATCGCATCCGGTGTCGCCGCCGCGTAAGTGTCGCCGATCGCGTCCCGGGCGACCGGTATTTCCGTCGAGGGGATACCATGGCGTTCCGCCGCGCGGGTGATTTCATCGCAGGGCCGGGGGCGGAAGGTCGGCTCGGTGGCGACGATCCGCTCGGCCAGCGGAGCGAGGACGCGAAGAAACGGTTCCGGGTCATGGTTTTTGCTGAACCCGAGAACGAACGTACAGCGAACATCGGGACCGAACTCGGCCCGCAGCGCCTCGACCAGCGTACGTGCGCCATCTTCGTTGTGCGCCCCGTCCAGCAGCAAGGTGGCGGGCGTTCGCCGGGCGAGCTGAAAGCGACCCGGAAGGTGGGCGCGTTCCAGCCCGATCCGGAACGCCCGGGTCGAGACGGTCGCCAGTTTCCGTTGACGCAGCGTTTCCAGGACGCCTGCGGCGGTCGCCGCGTTCTGAGCCTGATACGCGCCGCGCAATGTCAGGGAGAGATCGGGCAGGGATTCCGACGGGAGGTGCAGGGTCAGGCCTTTGCCCGGAAGACCGCGATAGCGGACCAGGGCGCTGTCCGCGTCCGGAGCCGCCGCAGGGCGAACCAGATGCAGTGGGATACCGGTCTCGTCCGCCTTCAACCGGATCGCCGTCAACGCCTCACCCGGTTCCACCGCCGTAACGCCGACCGACCCCGGCTTGAAGATGCCCGCCTTCTCGGCGGCGATCTTTCCCAGGGTGTCGCCCAGAAGGTTCATATGATCCCAGCCGATACTGACGATCGCAGCGCAGAGCGGGGGAGGGATGACATTGGTGGAATCCAGGCGTCCGCCGATTCCCACCTCGATCACCGCGAAATCCGTCCGCTGTTCGGCAAACCAGACGAACGCCACGGCGGTCTTCAGCTCAAATTCGGTAATCGGTCCGTCGCCCCCGGCGGTGACCGCTTCGAGATGCGGACGAATCCCGGTCACCAGACGAGCGAACTCCGCCTTCGGGATCATTTCGCCGTCGATCCGGTATCGTTCCCGCATGTCGAAAACGTAGGGCGACAGGTAGGAACCGACGCGGTAACCGGCGGTGGTCAGAACGGAAGCGAGGAACGTGACGGTCGAGCCTTTGCCGTTGGTGCCGGCGACGTGCAGGCAGCGCAGTCGATTCTGCGGATTTCCGAGGCGCGCCAGCAAACGCCGGAAGGGCGTCCGATCGGTTCGGGGCGCGAAGGCGACCAGACCCGACATGTATTGAACGGCGTCCTCAAAGGTCATCGTTTCGGGAGGGCGGGAGTCCGTAGGCATGGAAAAGGATAATACTCATTATAACTCCAAAAGATAGGAACACAAAAGACGACCCTGTGGTACAATCAACAAGAAGGGGAGTAGCCGTCCCATGACGTTTTGAGGATCTGCAGGCCGTCAATACGGAATCGGTTCGTCCGGTTCCCGGTCTGAGATGAAACGCGCGAGACCTTCGACTTTTTGCTCCGAGTTCGGACCGTCCGGCAACCCGTTGCCGGACGGTTCGTCAACACCGGGGGGAGCGAAAAGTCGAGGGTCTTTTTGTCGCTGTCAGCGGCCGTTGACAGCCCTCAAGCGTTGCCCCGGTTCCTGAAATGGAAAGGTACCGTGTTATGCTCCAGGAAGCGTTCTTGGCAGCAGGGAATATTGTCACTACCCTTCACCAAGGAATCGCCGAATTGTCACCGCAGGATATCGCCAGTATCGGAACTCTTATGCTGCTGGAGGGCTTGCTCTCCGCGGACAATGCGCTCGTACTTGCGCTGATCGCCCGGCGTTTGCCGGATGAACGTCAGAGAAATACCGCGCTCAACATCGGGATCATGCTGTCCTTCCTGTTCAGGGCGGTCGGCCTGCTTTTCGCATCCCTGATTATCAAGTTCTGGTTTATGCGTGCCGCGGGAGGGGCGTATCTTCTCTATCTGGCCGGAAACCATTTCCGTGAAAAACTCCAGGGGGGGCACCCGGAAACCGGATCGGAAACGGTGGCCAAGGAGGGCGGCGAACCGACCGTTTCCGCCGAAGGCGCCTCGCCGGAGCGGCCGGATAAAGCCGATAAAGTGGAGTTTCGAAAGGTCGTTATCGCGCTCGCACTGACGGATGTCGCCTTCGCCGTGGACTCCATCCTGGCGGCGGTCGCCCTGACCAACAAACTCTGGGTGATCTATCTCGGCGTCATCCTCGGGATCATCGCGTTGCGTCTGGTCGCCACCGCGTTCATCAAACTGCTGGAGAAATACCCGGCGTTCGCCGATACCGCCTACTTGCTGGTCGCCTGGGCCGGTCTGAAACTCAGCCTGGAAGCGATCGAGTCGTTCGGCCACAGCATCCATCGTCCGATGCCCATCGCTCTGCCCGATTTCGTATTCTGGATCGGCATGGGTCTGATCGTCACGATCGGAACCTTCGTCGCGCTGCGTCGCCCGGCGACGCCGCCCGCCTCTCCGACCTCCCATTGATCCGCCGAACTCGTTCGCAGGGCACGGAACCGATTCCGTGCCCTACGACGGGTCCGTTTCGAGAGTCAGGTGGAAGAGCGCCAGATCCTTCACCTGACTCTCGAAACGGACCTGAAGTCCCTCCATGGCGACGGACCAGCGTCCGGTCCTCTCCAGGGATTCCGTAAAATCCAGCGCCTGCGGTCGAATCGGATCGGAAAGGAGAACCGTGCCGCCCGGTTCCACCAGAGAGGGCAGCAGTTCCCGAAGAACGGGATGCATCTCCCGGTCATACAGAACATCGGAACCGATAACGACCGGGAACGGGGGAAGATCGGAGGGCCAGGCCCGCCAGTCGCCCCGACGGGTGACCGTTCCGGCGATGCCGTTGACCCGGGCATTATGCCGACAGAGGATCAATGCCTCCTCCAGGTAATCGGTTTGCGTCACCACCCCGCCGAGATGGGCGGCCGCCAGTCCGGCGACCCCGATGCCCGCACCGATTTCCAGCACCCGCCGACCGCGAATGCGCTCCGGTTCCGCCGAGAGCTTCTGCGCCAACCCGATCGCCGAGGCCCAGAGCATCAACCCGTAGGGGAAGTTGCACAGATCCTCCTCGGTTCGGATGCGATTGGCCAGCGCGTCCTGATCGGTCACGGCGACGATCCGCCAGTCTCGCCCGGCGGCGGCGATTGTCACCTCGGTCAGCGGATACCGTTCGGCGAGGAGTTGGATCGTATCAGCCATTTGCCCTGTGTTTTCGTTCGTCGTATCGTACCGCGAACGCCGAACTTCCGGTTTCCGTCAGGTGTATATGGAGTGCGGAAAGGATGAAAAAGATATGTCGAACACGGAATCTACGGATAAAGTGATCAAAACCGATGCCGAGTGGAAGGCGACGCTGTCCCCCGAACAGTACCATATTCTCCGGCAGGCAGGGACCGAGCGTCCGTTCACCGGGCGGTACTGGCGGTTCGATGAGGA
This sequence comes from Capsulimonadales bacterium, assembly GCA_033762295.1. GTDB lineage: Bacteria > Armatimonadota > Armatimonadia > Armatimonadales > Armatimonadaceae > JANRLW01. The sequence goes on along the minus strand of JANRLW010000084.1, from coordinate 36,238 downwards.
GGGGGCGTACTCCTGCGCCGGCTGTGGGCAGACCCTGTTCACGTCGGACGAGAAGTTCGATTCCCACTGCGGATGGCCGTCTTTCGATCGGGTGCAAAAGGGAGCCGTCACCCTGCGCGAGGATCGTTCCCACGGAATGAAGCGGGTCGAGGTGCTGTGCAGTCGGTGCGGCGGCCATCTCGGGCATGTTTTCGACGATGGGCCGACGGAGACGGGGGTTCGTTTCTGCATCAACTCCGCCTCGCTTCACTTTGTCCGTCCGTAAATCGGAACAATCGGAACGTCCCGCGCCCGAATCGGGCGCGGGACGTTTGAAGCTTTGAAGCGTTGTCGTCTGTCCGTCAGAGGTCCGTCAGACCGCCGGTCAGATGTGGGCGACGCTGTTTCGTTCGATCAGGCAGTTTCGGTCGAGCGGAACCGCCTGGCGGCAGTAGTGCGGGGGCAGACCCTCGATCATCTGGAGAAGCAAACGCACGGCTTCCCGCCCGATTTCGATGCCGGGCAGAGCGATCGTCGTTAGCGGTCGTTTCTGGCGGAACCCTTCCGGGGAGTCGCCGACGCCGATAATACTCAGGTCCTCCGGGACGGACAGACCCATCTCCTCCGCCGCGGCCCAGAGCGCGATGGCGAGGGAGTCGCTGGCACAGAAAACGGCGGTCGGCGCTTCGGGCAGTGAACGCCAGCGATGCAGAACCGCCGCCGCATGATTGCCGTCCCAGGAATCCTCGCCGTAGACCCACTGGGGATTGAGCTGCTGGTTGCGACGCATGGAAGCCTGATAGCGTTCGTACCGCATCGTGGCAAAGTCGCTGGCGCTCCAGGAGACGGTATCCTCCGCGGTCGCCGGTTGCGTCAGTGCCAGGGTTTCGTTCTCCTCCCGGACGATCGGGCCTCCGTAGAAGGCGATCCGCTGATGTCCCTTCTTGCGAAGATAATCGAGGGCCGTTTCCACGGTGTTACGCTCCATCGGGTAGACGGCGCCGCATCCGGAAGGGATATCCAGGAACCGGTTGAGCAGAACGACGGGCAGACCGAAATGTGTCAGTTCGTCGGTGCGCGGGTCCTGATACCCGGCTTCGAGAATCAGACCGCCGATGGAACCATCGGTGAACGCCTCGGAGGAGGCAAGCGTACGGATGCGCCGGGGAAAGCTGAGCAGGCGGAACTCCTCCCACTCGGCCATCTCCGAGGCGCCGGCCCAGATATCGGCGGCAAACCGTTCCATCGCCGGATGCGACAGTTCGGTGCCTTCGGCCGGGGACGGCGCGGTCGGAAGCGAGACACCGATCGTGCGCAGACGGCGGGCCATTCCGAGGGAAGGACGTTCGGTTTGCGGGGCCACCGGGCGTCGCGACGTGGCGAAAAAGGTTTCGGTATCCGCCGTCGTCTCGCCCTCACGTCCCGGAGAAGGGCGAAGCGGAAGGGCATCCGCGAACGGAAGAACGACATCCTTGCGCGATTTGGGCCGGCGTTCGGCCATCTCGGCGAAGGCGCGGCGGGATGTTTCGCGGGACGGTTCCGACGCCGGCGCGGTCGTCGGGGGCAGCGCGTTCAGCGCCTTCAAACCCCGCGTATACTGGAGTTGCGAGACGGCCTGGCGGATCCGGGTCGCGGTTTCATCGGAACAGACCTGATTGAATCCGTTCAGATACAGCGAGACCGTGGTCGGCGAAACGCCTGCGGCGGTAGCAACATCCTTCAACGTCGAACGAACTTTCATACCATTCTCCCATCCAAACTCTTTACCGGGACCAGGATCGATCCCGATGCAGAACCGGCTTGTAAGCACACTGACTTGGTTTCCGATAATCCGTAGCGCTCTCTATTCTGAAAAGAGCCGCCCGATGGTCTCCCCCCTCCATCTCGGATTCCGAAGAACCCCCCGCCGCTGTTGTCGGATGTCGCAGATCCGAAAATCCGCATTTGTGTGGTTTTATTGTCGGCGGTATGCTGCGGAAGGATTACCCCTCGACCGCAAAAACCTAAAAATTTAGTAACAATATAACCGGCGATGCGAACGTCGCCCTGCCCTTAAAAGGGAAGACCTGCGGCCGGACGCCGACAGGATGGACGAGAATCGTTCGTCACCGTATGAAATCTCCCGGAGGTTCCGGAACTCCCGGATTCGACCGGGGTCCGACGCCTCGTGTTTTACTAAAAATGTCTACATGTTCGTTCCGGTGGTGATCTCTGACCCTTAACCATTCTTAAGCAAAATCCACCGGAAAAACACCATATTTAGTAAAAAAGTGCGAGCCAATCACTACATGTAGATACCGTCACCGATATTTTGTGCGTCTTCCTGTCAAACATACCATATATAGGGATCGGATTTCAATGTTTTTCACTTATTTACTCTTTTTTGACACCGTAATTTTCCGGGCTGTTCCGAATTTAAGTAAAAATGTCAGAAAATTTACCCTTAACATACATAAAAATTTCTGCTACTAAAGGAGTTGCAACCCGGAGCCGTTCTTCCGAAGCGGGTTGCCCGGTTTTAGGGTATTCTTCGACTGTCACTGACGTCGGGAACGAGGAGGAACGGATGAAACTCGCGGCGATGCCGAAATGCTTCATGGATGCGATGGGGATCGATCGGACAATGAGCGTCTTCGAATGGATCGAGATCGCCAGAAATCACCTGAGACCTCTCGGGGTGACCGGACTCGAAATGCATCCCGGATTTCTCGAATCCCTGGAGGAGACATACCTGATCCGTCTTCGAAAGTCGGCCGAGGATGCCGGTTTCACGTTGCCGATGTTCTGTGCCTCGCCGGATTTCACCCATCCCGACCCGGCGGAACGAACCGAGGCCGTCGAACGCCATCGACGGATGATCCGGACCGCCGCCACGCTCGGCTCCGGGTTCTGCCGGGTGCTCTCCGGGCAGCGACGTCCCGAAGTCTCCGAGGAGGAGGGCATCCGCTACACCGTGGAGTGCATCACCGCCCTGCTGCCCGAAGCGGAACGCCTCGGCGTCATTCTCAACATGGAGAACCATTTCAAGGACCATTACTGGACCCTGCCCGAGTTCGCCCAGAAACAGGCGCGGTTCCTCGCGATCGTCGAACGGATCGACAGCCCCTTCTTCGGAGTGAATTTCGATCCGTCCAACACACTGCTGGCCGGCGAGGATTACATGGAACTGCTGGAGAAAGTCAAGCATCGAGTCGTCACCATGCATGCCAGCGACCGCCGTCCCCGCGCCGGAGTCACCGCCGGGACCGAGAGCCTCACCGATTATACCCAGCTGATTCACGGCGAGATCGGTACCGGAATCATCGATTACGACCGAATCTTCGCGGTATTGAAGGCGATCGGATTCGATGGGTGGATTTCCATCGAGGATGGCGAATCCGGAATCGAGGAACTGGAACGTTCCGCGCGTTTTCTGGTTCGTAAGGGTAGCGAATTTTTGAACTGACCTCGGAGACGGTGAAGCGGTTTCCGAACCGTGGAACCGCCCGAACGGAAAGGGGTGACGAAAGGAATCCTCCGGCGGGATTCTCCGTCCTGTATCTATGTCCATGATTGTCGGAATCGATCTCGGCACGACCAACTCGCTCGTTGCCTGTATGGAAAAAGGGGTTCCCGTGGTGATTCGGGACCCGGAAACGCAGGCGGCGTTGCTGCCGTCCGTCGTCCATTTTCCGGAAGGGGAGGAACGCCCGGTGGTCGGCGACCCGGCGCGTCCCTTCCTGACCACTCATCCGCTCCGCACCATCTTTTCCGCCAAACGCCTGATGGGGCGCGGTCCGGACGACCTGCGGAACGAAGCCGAACTCCTTCCCTATCGCCTCTCCACTGCGTACGCCGAAACGGTACGGATCGATCTGGGAGACGGACGCGCCGTTTCCGCGCCGGAAGTCGGAGCGCTTGTGCTGCGAGCCCTCAGGGAGCGGGCCGAACGCGTGCTGGGGCAACCGGTCGAGAAAGCCGTGATTACCGTCCCCGCCTATTTTAACGACGCCCAGCGACAGGCGACCAAGGACGCCGGGACGATCGCCGGACTTGAGGTTGTCCGCATCGTCAACGAACCGACCGCCGCCTCGCTCGCCTACGGTCTGCAGAACCGGGACGCCGCGACGATCGCGGTCTTTGACCTGGGCGGCGGGACGTTCGACATCTCGCTCCTGCGTCTGGAGGACGGTATCTTCGAAGTGCTGGCGACCGGCGGCGATACCCATCTGGGTGGGGACGATATCGATAACCTGCTGGTGGAATCCCTGCTGGCCGAAATGGGCGAGACGAACGTTTCCGCCGAACTGCGCGGTCTGGTGCGACTTGCCGCCGAGGCGGCCAAACGTCGGCTGACCGATCACCCCGTGGCCGTCGTGACCCTGGAACGACCGGGAGGCGGAACGTTCGCCCGTACCCTCGATCGCGCCGAACTCGAACGGGCGATCGCCCCTCTGATCGGACGGACACTCGCCGCCTGCCGGCAGGTGCTGGCGGACGCCGATCTGAGACCCGATCAGATCGACGAAGTTGTGCTCGTCGGCGGATCGACCCGGATTCCGGCGATCCGGGAAGCGGTCGGCAATCTGTTCGGACGCGTTCCGCACACCCACCTCAACCCCGATGAAGTCGTCGCTCTGGGCGCGGCGATTCAGGCGGATATCCTGTCCGGAAACCGTACCGACCTGCTGCTCCTCGATATCACCCCGCTTTCCCTCGGACTCGAGACCATGGGCGGCGCGACCGAGAAACTGATCTTCCGCAACGCCAAGATCCCCTCGACCGCGAAGGAGGAGTTCACGACCTCGATCGACGGTCAGACGACCGTCCTGCTGCACGTCGTTCAGGGCGAACGGGAGATGGCCGGGGACAACCGCAGCCTTGCCCGCCTGGAACTGAGCGGCATCCCGCCGATGCCCGCCGGAATTCCGAAGATCGAAGTGACGTTCCTGCTCGATGCCAACGGCATCCTTCAGGTGAACGCGGTCGAGGTCCGCTCGGGCGTCCGAACCGAGGTGCGGATCAAACCCTCCTACGGACTGACCGAGAACGAGGTCCGAACCATGGTGCGGGAGTCGTTCCGGTTCGCCGAGGACGACTTCAAGGCCCGGATGATCGCCGATATGCGCAACGAGGCGGAGGCGGCGATCCGTGGCGCGAACAAGCTGCTGGCGAGCCACGGCGCGGACCTCGACCGCGAGACGCGGGAAAAAATCGAGGAGGCGCTGGGACGGCTCGTGGACGCTCGTGACCGTGCGCCCGATCATTCCGCCATCCGGGAGGCGATGGAGGCGTTCGAAGCGACCGCCCGTCCCCTGGCGGAACTCGCCATGAGCGGAGTGGCCAGGGAACTGGTCGGTGGAAAAACGCTCGCCGAAGCGGAGGAGTCACTGAACCGACGGCGCGAAAAAACGGAGGACGCACATCGAGCATGAAGATATACACGAGAACCGGCGATGCCGGAGAAACCGGATTGTACGGCGGGCAGCGTGTCGGCAAGGACGATATCCGGGTCGAAGCCTACGGCACGGTCGATGAGGCCAACGCGGTCCTCGGATTGGCCGCCGTCGCCCTGGCGACCGATGCGGAACTGCATGCCCTGATCCTGCGGCTGCAGGGCGAGCTTTTCACGGTCGGTGCCGATCTGGCGACTCCGATCGAACGGGAGGCGCAGGCCGGGAGAAGTATCGTCCCGCGTGTCCGGGAGGCGCAGACCGTCGAACTGGAAGGACTGATCGATCGATACGAGGACGAACTCGAACCGTTACGGCAGTTCATCCTGCCGGGTGGGTCCGTAGCCGCGGCGACCGTTCACCACGCCCGGACCGTCGTCCGTCGCGCCGAGCGTCAGGTGGTGGCTCTTTACCATGCCGCGCCGGACAGCGTCAACGAGGAGGTTTTGCGCTACCTGAACCGGGTCGCGGACCTGCTTTTTGTCCTGGCGCGGGTCGCCAACCGGCGGGCGGAAATCGAGGATATTCCCTGGAGCCGAAACGACTGAGATGGCGGTGTCGGAACTGTTCGCCTGCGACCGGTGCGAGTTCGACGCGGTCCTGATTCACGCTCTGGAGTGGCAGCCGATACCGGGCGGTGGGCGGGAACCCTATCCCGGTTACGGGCTGATCGGCGGACTGGCGAACCGGCTCTGGTGCCGTGGCTGCCGCGCGCCGCGGGACTTCGCCTTTGTCGTCCTGGACCCGCCGGCGGATCATGCGGTCGTCGCCTATGCCGAGGCGCAGCGGCTCGGCTGCACCGGAACGGAGGTCGGTCCCTGTCCGGTCTGCGGAACCGTGCTGACCTGGAACGCCGAAAACGAACCGTGTCCGAAATGCGAAAACGGCGTCCTCCGGTTTCTGGGCGAATGGGAGGACGCCGTTTGATAGGTTGGATATCGGGTTATGGCTCAGTGCAGACTATGGCGAGCATCCTGCATCGCCTGTTGCAGCAGGTCGTTCTGTTGACGATGGATGGTTTCGACCGTCCGTCGGAACGAGCGAAACGATCCCAGTCGGGCATCACGTTCGGCGCGGACACGACGATGGATTCCGGCAGCAATGCAGATCCCGACAACCGGAATCGCCCCCCAGGCAATCATCTCCAGTGGCATCGGTAGAGGTCTCCTTTGTTGAAGGGTGAGACAGAAAAAGGGAAGCGGACTCTTCACAATCTTCCCTGGTATTAAGACGAGCAGGTGGCCCAAAAGGTTGGCGGTAGTTTTGCACACCCCGCTCAATCGAAATCCCGTTTTTTCGCCTGATGGAACGTCTCCTTATCGACGAAGCCCCGGTTGGCGGTAAAGGAAGCAGAGGGGTTCGAGGAGGGAGCGCCCGGTGGCATTCCGGGGGACACTGGCATTCCCGGCGGCAGATCGGAAAGAGGGTCGGAAAATTCCACGGCGGCATCCTCGCTCAGGCCCCCGGCCCAGCGACGGTTCGCCTCCCGGAAGTCGGAGAAGCGGTTGAACATCCGCACGAAAAGCGGTGACCCGGTGAAGGAAAGGGGCGACACCGGGCCGGTGAACATAAAGGGGTACTGCTTTGAGGACTGCGGATCGACGAACGACCGGTAGAGCGACAGCGCTTCCTCGTCGCCGATCATCTCCTGCAGCTGCGCCATCTCCGAACCCATCGTCAGACCGTACCCGAAGGCGCAAAGGCGAAGCTGACCGATGATCTCCCGGTTCAGCGACGCGAGCGTCTGCGTGATGAACATGAAGCCAAGTCCGTACTTGCGCGTCGTCCGAACGGCATCGGTGAACTTGCGGGTCAATTCCGCCATCTCGCTGTTGTCGTCCGAGCGGGAATAGGTCTTGACGTAACGATGAGCCTCATCGAGCGCGACCAGGCAGTTGAGGCGTTTGCCGCTCTGGAACGCCTTACCGCCCTGAACGTTCAGATCGTTGGCGATCTCCTTCAGCAGAAGCGCCTTGATCTCCTCGCTGTCCTTGAACGCCGTCCCCTCGCCCGAGATGTCGAGGAACACGATCGGCTGGGTATCGTTCTCGCCCGCTCCGATCACCGAACCGACGATCTCCCAGAGGCCGGTCCGGTCGTTGCCCTGCGAGTCGGTTCGCTGAAACAGGTCGAGGGTGGTGCGCCAGAGTTTCTGCAGTTCCTCGAACTCGCCGGTCGAGTCGGCCAGCACCGAGCGAACGCGTTCGATCAGCTGTTCGCGTCGTTCCCTGCCGGTGTAGATGCGTTCGGCGGCGCGGGCATCGTCCAGCAATGCCTGCAGGGTACGGCGAAGCAGGTCGGGCGGGGCGGCGTCCAGTTTGACGTGCGCGTCGGTGAGGGCCTTGCGAACGCAGGCTTGCAGGACCTCGATCGCGACTTCGACGTTATCCGCGTTGCGAATGCCGAGGAACCGATAGAAGTTCACCTTGCGCAGCAGTTCGGCGAACGCCTCCGCGCTCTCTCGCAGCCGGACCTGGGTCGCCAGACGATAGACGCGGACCGTCCGGTTCATGCGGCGCATGGCGAGGTGCATCGGGAAGGGCAGGTCCTTGTCCGAGGAGAACTGCCCCTGCGGGTCGATGAAGAGGAGGCCCATCTGTCGATGGCGGGCATAGGCGAGCAGGAGATAGGCGGCGAGTCCGGACTTGCCGGAACCGGTCTTACCGAACACGCCGATATGATAGGCCTCGCCCGCGCCGCCCGATCCGCGCCCGAAGTGGCGCAGGGTGAACGGCATCTTCACGTCGGTGCCGAAGACGTTGCCGAGGAAGACCATCTCGTCCCGGTGCTTTTCGAGCAGGACATTCAGCACTTCGTCACGGACGGGAAAGACGGGGGTGCCGGTGGCGGGTGACGTTCCGAGCATGTCCTCGACGCAGCGCTCCTCGTCGGATTCGTCGGTTTCGATAGCGAAGGCGGCCTGGACGGTCAGGGTCGCGGTGCGGACATCGGCACGGGCGGACAGGTGCGGAAGACCGCCCTGCCGTTTGATGATTCCGCGAAAGGAGAGGTCCTCATGCCACCGGTTCCGGGTCTCCACGCGGGAGATCTGTCCCAGAACGGCGATCTTTCCGCTACCGCCTTCATGGGACAGAACGAGATAGACCATCTGCCCGACGATACGTGCGGACTCGGCGGTTTCGAGAATATCGATCGTGATTTCACGCGTATCGGACGGCGATCCGACGACTCCGATCGCCGGGGACCGTTCGGCATCGAGCAGTGTGCGCAGCACCCTTCCTCCGGAGTTTCCCGTTCTCTCGCGCCCGTTCGTCCCCATGACTCTCTCCCTCCACCGTTCTGACGAAGGGTTCGTCCGCCCCGCTCCGAAATCCTGCCCCATTGACGGGGTACAATCGGTCGAAAGGAGGCGTACTGATGGCCGGACGCCTTTGGACACAGGAGGAACTGATCGTCACGCTGGCACTCTATCGGGCCTTGCCGTTCGGACGAATGTATAAAACCAACCCTGAAATTATCGCCCTGGCCGCCACTCTCCGTCGAACCCCATCGTCGGTCGCCTTCAAACTTGTGAATTTCGCCTCCTTCGATCCGGAATTACGGGAACGGGGAGTGAAAGGGATGGCTAACGTCGGCAAAGCGGATCGTGAGGTCTGGGACAGGTATGCCGACGATTGGGGAACTCTTGCCGGGGAAAGTGAGCGGATTCTGATTCGGTGGAACGGAGCGAGTCATTCCTCAATTGAGGACGAAGAACCCATTACCGATTATGCCGGTCAGGAGCGACAGGCCACCGTTCGGGTGCGTATCGGGCAGAATCTTTTCCGCAACAGCGTTCTGCGAGACTACCGCTTTCGATGCTGTATCAGCGATCTGGCAATCCCGGAATTGCTGAATGCGAGCCATATTCTGCCCTGGAGCAAGAAACCTCAGGAACGTCTGAATCCTCGAAACGGACTGTGCTTGAACGCCACACTGGACCGTGCGTTTGATCGCGGACTGATGACGATATTACCGACGTTAACCGTACGATTGGGAGGGGAAATTAAGCGAGCCTCGGATTCTCCGTTCGTGCAGGAAACCTTCCTCCGATTCGAAGGACGGCAGATCAACCGACCGGAACGGTTTCCTCCTGACCCGGATTTTCTGGCGTATCATAACTCGGAAATTTTTCGACCATAAGCGAGGGAGGACTCCATGCCGATGTCGCTTCCTCCCGCGACCGGTAGCCTGCATCAAGAACGTTGCCCGTCCGTGCGTGGACGACGATATGGATTGGTTGTTCAACGACGGCGTCCTGCCCGTCGTGGGTTCCGCATGAGAGAAAGGTATCGCGTCCAAAGAAGGGTTCGAGTTTTACAATAAGGTAGTCGCTCGCCATAACCGTTCCACTGCCCGACCGGCAAAAACCGGAAGACCGATTTTTACGAAAGCCCGTCGGTTCGCCGGATTATTTCGATCGCCGGATTCCGGAAGGACGACCGGCGAACCGAAGGCTCAACCTGCCGTCAACAATAACGCGGGCCGTTTTGCGAGGTCGGCGTTATCAGGTAACGACCGATCAGAAGCGGCGGAAGAGCCAGCGTCAGAATCAGCAGGCACTTGGTCTCCAGCGAGGTATGGAACACCATGAGGTTGGCGACGAGCAAGGCAACTCCCTCGGAGAGCAAAACCACCCCGCCCTTTTTCGGCTGCCACAGAGCCAGAAGGACCGTGCCGAGGAAGAACGTCAGGCCGCCCAGGCAGATCAGGATCTTGGTGAGCGGATCATCCGGCTGGCCGATTTCCGACGCGACCACAAAGAACGACCAGAAGCCGGCCCAGGCGAACAGAACCATCTTTACCGGAAGGGAAAGCGGATCGGGCAACATAGCACACCTCTTTCTTAGCCGTTGTTACCCTTATCCTTTCAAATTGTCCCACCGAAGGAATCCGCCGTTCGACCGATTTTGATCCGCGTCAAAGGCCGCAGCCGATCCCCAGACGGTTGGAATACGCCCACTGTTTCAGAACGTCCCGGGCGAGCATCATCCGGTGGTTACCCCGCATCGCCGACAGCGTCCGATTGCATTTGCCGCGCACCTGAACGATGCTGCGTCGGTGATTGTTGACCTCGATCGTCAGCAGGCGGCGCAGGGCAGGATTGTCCGACAGTGTCAGCCGCAGGGACCAGACCGATTTATCGCCCTTCAGGCAGCCCTCCGAATACGAGCGGACGCAGTGCCGCATCTCCCGTCCCTCCTCGGCCAGAGAGAGCGTGTCGGTCAGTTCGACGATCCGCCAGTGGCACGTGGCCGAGGAGAGACGGTCCCGTTCGATCCGGTCCAGCGGCGGAATCCCGGTCGGTTCCCACGTCTGACGCACCTTTTGTCCGAGACGCGCCAGGGTTTCATGCCACTCCTCCATGCGCCGGAGCAGCGCATCGACGGTGCGGCCCTTCATCGAGAACCGGGGTTCCGGGGCATCGTTCTTGCCCGAACCGAACCGGCGGAACCGGATAAAGTCCAGAACGGGGCCGATCTGTGACGGTGGCAGTTCCGGATGCCGCACCAGAAACGTGACGACGGACAGCCAGAACTCCTCGTCGGACTGCCGCTCCGCGAGAAAGGACTCGGCCACGGTTCGAGCCAGCGCCTCCGAACCGCCCAGAGCGACGATCTGTCCCCGGCGCAGGGCGGCGACAATCGAGAACGATTCCGGCGACTGCAAAAAATGGTGCGCCGCCCGGTGCGTCATCGGCAGGGGGAAGCGCAACGCTTCCAGTTTCCCGCCCAGACCCAGATGTGCGAACCAGCCTCGCTGCGCCTCCGCGTCCTCGGTAAATCCGCTCATCCAGCCGGCGTCCAGGAAGCGAGGCAGAGGATAGATCGAGAAGAGATGGCGCAGCAGGGCGGAGGTGAGTTCGCCCCGGTCGTCGGTATCGGCCCGCCACTCCTCCGGTTCCCGTAGCCACTCCCGATGGAACCGGGCGAGGTGCAGCAGGAGATCGAAACCGGTGTTGCCGGACTGCGGGCCGAGCGTGGAAAGAACGGGTTCGAGCGAGAGGAAGCGGTCCGCGAGAGGGAGGCCGTAGATCAGACGGTGCAGAGCGGCGGTCGCCTCGTCGTCCGCACGGAGGGTGGCGAAGACCGCGCGTCGTTTGAGATCGATCGCCCGTTCGCGCGCCGACCATCCGACCTTGCCCGTATACATCGCGCGTATCAGGCCGTCGGCCTCCTGATGCAAGCGACGGGCGGCATCCCAATGCATGATTGTCCTCTCTATCGTCGGGCGGGAGGAAACGTTAAAAGCCGCGTCAGAACGCTTTTTCAACTGCATGGTAAGATGAAGCCGAATGGAAAAACGCCGTCGTTATTTCGCCGTCTCCTGGCTGGTCGGATGGGTCTGGCTCACAGTGACCGGGTGCGAGAACCCGGAACCGACCTCGTCTCCGAGTGTCGCCTCCCCATCGGCCGCCGTTTCCGCGTCGCCGTCCGTACCCGCTTTACCTGCCGTACCCGCCGATAACGCTGTCGAGGAGGTGCCTCCTCCGCCCGACGTGCCCGAACCGCATCCGACCCGCGAAGAGATGGCGCAAATGCGGAAAGCGCTCTATGCCTCGCCCGGTCCGCCGCCTCCGGAAGCGTTACGCCTGGCCGGAGCGATCGGCGATATGGCGAAGGAGGAAGCGATTCTGCGAACGATGGCGGACGCAAAGCCGACGGACCGGTCCCTGAGATACCGGCTCGGCGACGTCCTGTTGCGGCAGTTGAAACTGCGCGAAGCCCGGAAACTGTATGAGGAGTTGCAGAGTCGCGACCCCGGATCGCCGTTTGCCTGTATGGGACTGGCGGAGGAACGACGGCTGGGCGGCGATCTGGCGGCGGCCCGGTCCTATCTCGCGAAGGGCGCGGCGGCGCTCGCCGACGATCCGAAAAACGTACCGGGAATGCTGCTGCTCGCCGAGCGTTTCCGCATTCTGAAGGATGCCGCCGGGGCGAGGGCGTTGCTGGACCGCGCCCTGCGCCTGCGGCCGAAATCGCCGGACATTCTGTTAAAGCAGGCGATCCTCCATCAGGACGCGAAGGAGACCGCCGCTTACCGGACCAAACTCGGCGAGGTTCTGGCGGCCGATCCGGGGAACATCGAGGCCAGGCGACGGCTCGCCGCCTCGATCGCGGAGAATCCGGCTGACGCCTCCGAGGTCGAGACGGCGGGGCGTCTGCTCGTGGAAGTGTTCCAAAGCGGAAAGCCGACGCCCGAGGACTTTATGACGAGCGGTCGACTGCTGGAACGGGATGGGGACTGGCCGAAAACGGTCGTATCGTACGTCCAGCTCCTGACGGCGGACCCGGAGAACGTGACGGGATGGTACCGGTTGTCCAGGGCGTACGGCCAGCTGGGAAAAAAGGAGTACGCGGCGCAGGCGCAGGCGCAGTACGATCGCCTGAACCCGGAGCAGGAGAAGCGGGGCGATCTGGCGCGTATCCGTGCGAACAGTCCGCTGTCCCCGGCGGCGCATCTGGCGGAGGCGGAGTTCGCGGAAAAGACGAAGGACTACCGGATCGCGGTCATCGCCTACGATCAGGCGGCGCGGCTGGCTCCCGACAATCGCCGTGTCCGTCAGGCGCGGGCGGCCTTCTACCGATCGCTCGGCTGGCCCGCACCGACGGACTGACCGCCGAACCCGTTCTCCTACTCGTCACCGCCATCGGAGAAGCGATAGCGTTGTTCCTTCCAGGGGTCGCCGAGCATATGATAGCCGCCGCGTTCCCAGTAACCGGGCGTGTCGGTGGCGCGGAACTCGACGCCTTTCACCCACTTGGCGGATTTCCAGGCATAGAGTTTGGGAATGACCAGTCGCAACGGACCGCCATGCTCCAGCGGGATCGGCTCCCCGTCGTGCGTGTCGGCGAAGAGGCAGTCCTCATGCAGGAAGTACTCCAGCGGCAGGTTGGTCGTCCAGTGGGCGGACCCGCCTAAGAAGCCGAACGCCTTATCATAGGCGTGCACCAGGACGAACCGGGCTTCGGGCTTCAGGCGGACATGTTTCATCACCTCGCGGGTGCTGACTCCCTCCCAGGTGTTGCCGAGGCGCGACCAGCGTGTGACACAGTGCATATCGGCGAAGACACGGGTCCGGGGGAGGTTTTGAAACTCCTCCCAGGTCCACTCCAGCGGTGACTCGACCAGACCCGACAGGGTAAACTGCCAGACGTTCGGAGCCAGTTCCTCGGACGAGGGATGGACGCCGGTATCTAGGACCGGCCACTTCTTCGTGCGCGATTGATTGAGCGGAATCCGGTTGTCGCGTCGTGTGTCGGGGGAGATAATGGCATCGGCCGGAGCCGCCTCCGGGCCGGGAGGCGGCCCCTCCTGCAGTTTTGTGTCCCTGGTTCCGAAAAGCATGATGAAATTACCTTTCCACCAATATGGTACCTCTGAAGGCTTTTTGCTACGATGAACACCCGGATCTTAAGGGAGGGAATCTTCCGAAAATCCGCCAAAATAACTTGAAATGGGACAGATGTTTTTTCCGTTCACGGTGGGGAAGCTTTATAAAAGGAAGGACATCTATTCGGTTATAGGTATTCCTGAAGACACAAAAGGGGGTAATTGGGATACCGGCTATAATCGCTTTGGAAACGATTGGTTTATATTTTGTAATATTGGAACTCCGGGCCGAACCGGTCATGATTACGATAATCAGTGGCTTGGCACGGATCTACTCTGGTTTGGAAAGAATGGTACGACGGTAAACCAGCCTACCATTAAGTTGCTCGTTGACGGCCAAAGACAGGTTTATATTTTCGTGCGCTCGGATCAGCGGTCGCCTTTCGTATTCGTCGGATGTGGCATCGCTCGCACGGTTTTTGACACAAAACCGGTCTCTGTGGTATGGGAACTTTTTGAACCTGATCAAGGTAGCGTTTCGATTCAAACGCACTCGTTCATGTTTAAGGAAGCACGAGAACTTAATCGATATGTAGTTGAGTCCAAGCCAGAAACGATTGATTTACTCAATATACAGGATGCCCGACGGCGACGGAAAATTGAAGTTGTTCAACGTCAAGGACAACATGGTTTTCGATATACGCTATTATCCGCCTACAGGGGGCGCTGTAGCTTTTCAGGAACCGAAGTGCCTGAAGCGCTAGAAGCCGCCCATATTATCCCCTATCGTGGACCAAAGACTAACGATCCTACCAATGGCCTTTTATTGCGAGCTGATATTCATACATTATTCGATTTGGGACGTTTGGCAGTCGATGTGAACTCTATGTCAGTTTTACTTTGTCCCTCGCTCAAAGACACTGAATACGGGATCATGGCAGGGCGAAAAATCTCGGTTCCTGAGAAGAAGGGGCTTCGACCCGATGCTGAGGCTTTAAATGAGCACCGAAAACTTTCACGGCTCTAGCAACCGGTCTTGACCTTAGGAACGAATGCTTCCCACCCCGGAAAAATTATTGGTTCTGTCCGGCAGACCGGTGATTCTATTGGCGCGCCTGTGGACAAGATTTAACCGGGGCTTAACATTAAGCCGGGGAGAACGGCGTATACTCTTTTCATTACATCACATGATATATCAGGGCATGACGTAATGCCCGAAAAGTAAAAGGCGACCGCGAATTATGAGTGATCGATCCGTCCTCCGCAGCAACCCGACGACCCTGATTCTGATTATCCTTCGGGACGGAGCCAGCCATGGATATGATATCGCCCGGGAAGTCGGACGACGCAGCGACGGAGCCTTCAGCCTGCCGTACGGAACCCTGTATACCTATCTCCGTGCGCTGGAAAAGGAGGGACTGGTGCAGAGCGTCTGGGAACGGCCCCCCGGCGAACTCGAACGGCGCGTTTACCAGCTGACCGACCGCGGAACCGAAGCGGCGGAAGCCGCGCTCAACTCCTGGACGTCGTTTGCCGAAGCCATGGACAAAGTGATCCGGCGGCGGCGACCGCAGGAACGGAGCGCCTGAGATGATTCCCGAAACGCCGTTCCGAAAGGCCGCGCCCCCTCGGCCCGGTCGTCCGACCGAACCGCGGAACGATTTCCTTCGCCCGGAGATCGAACCGGATCAACCGGCGACCGCCGACGAAATGATTCAGGACTATCTCGATTATCTCTGCGCGCCGCTCGCCGGGATCGTTCCCTTTCGCGAACGACAGCGGGTCCGTGAGGACGCGCTCTACGTCATCGGTCGCCAGCGAAACGCCTATCTGATCGAGGGACTGACGGAACCGGAGGCGACCCGCCTGGCCATCGCACGGTACGGGGAGTCGCGTGAAGTGGGGCAGCGAGTGGTGGAATGCTGGTTCGAACACCAGCCCTGCGGACCCCTGGCGCGATACATCGGACTGGGTAACGCCATCGGGCTGATCTGTTTCGGGCAGGCGACGCTCTGGGGGATGCTGCTCGTCCTCTGGCGAATCCATCACCCGGAGGAGAGGTCGCTCTGGTTCGCCGGACTCAGTCCCGGGCAGGTACGACAGTTCATACCCGAACCCCTGCCGATTCCCGAACCCAATCTCGCTCTCGGACTGCTCCTGGGAATTATGCTGCTCGGACCTGTTCTGGCGGGCGCGCTCGTCGGGCATTATGTCCCCGTACACCCGGTGCGCGCGGTCCGAAACGTCCTTTTCCCTCTGACCTGCGCCAGCTTCGTCCTCGGGGTCTATACCCTGCCCGCGTCCGAAGGACTCCTGTTCGCTCTCTGTCAACTGCTCTGGTGGCTGCCGGTCGGCACGCTCACCGCGCATACCGTCGGTGTCATAACCTGGCGGAGCCGATGCCGATACCGCTCCGTCTCCGATCGGTCCGTTCGCTACCGTCCGTAAACTCCGGAAAGGATCCCACTTATGTACGCCGCATCGTCCCGAAACCCCGGTTTCACCCTGATCGAGCTGCTTGTAGTAATCACCATTATCGCCATCCTGGCTGCGATCCTCTTTCCTGTGTTCGCACAGGCCCGAACGAAGGCGCGTCAATCCGTCTGTCTCTCGAACCTGCGTCAACTCGGAACGGCCACCATGCTCTATATTCAGGATTACGACGAAACCTTTTTCCTGCGTCGTTACGGAACCGGTGGTAACCTCGGCTGGTGGTATATCCAGCTGGAACCCTATATCAAAACCGGGCTGGTGAACGCCAACGACCGGACAAAGGCCGTTTCGATCCAGACCTGCCCGGATATCGCCAACTCCTACCGTGATGGGGTGCTGGGCGCGGCCCGCGGCGTCCGCCCGACCAACAGTTACGGGCCGAACGAGTACCTGGTCGGCTCGGCGACGGTCGCGCGAACCCTGGCCAATATCGGCAACCCCGTCTCGCTCGTACTCTTCGCCGAACAGACCGGGGAGTTCACCGCGATTCGAGGGCAGGACGACGAACCCTATGAGACCGCCCCGAACGAGCGCAAACAGTACCGTAACGCGCGGACGCGCCATAACGGAGGCGCGAATTTCACATTCTCGGACGGACACGCAAAGTGGTTCAAAGCGCCCGAACCCTGGACCGCCGAATCCCTGAACGGCGTCTGCTGGCAGTCGCCCGTACGCGCCGCGAAGTACGCCGCCTGTACCGGCTGGTTCCGCAACATCGAGGATTAATCCGACAATAGACCACTCCCGGCTCCGGCGTTGCCGGGCAGGGAGGGTCGGTAAAGGGCACTGCCAATGAACCGCCTGATCTGCCTGGTCCTCCTCTGGATATGGTCCGCCCTGGCCGCCGGGGCGCAGTCCGGAGTCTTCGTGCAACTGACCGACACTCACCTGGGCAAACCCGCTCCCTACGAAACGCCGGAGAAGATGGAGCGGCATCTGACGAACCTTCGACGGATCATCGAGGAGATCAATACGGTGATCCGTCCCGACTTCGTCCTCGTCACCG
Source organism: Capsulimonadales bacterium (assembly GCA_033762295.1). GTDB lineage: Bacteria > Armatimonadota > Armatimonadia > Armatimonadales > Armatimonadaceae > JANRLW01. The sequence continues at coordinate 18,994 of JANRLW010000084.1, read as the reverse complement.
GCGATACCGTCAGCACGACCGATGAACCGTCCGTACGCCTGGTCGCCGAGACGATGCGGTCGCTCCGCGTTCCGTATTATCTCCTCCCCGGAAACCATGACGACGGCAGTGTCCGGGAGGGATGGTTCGAGAAGTACCTCGGTCCGATCCGACGGACGATCGAGCACGGTCCCTGGAGAATCGTCGGCTTCGACGGACGAACCCTGATCCGGAACGAAGGACCGGAGGAGACGTTCGCCTGGCTGGACGCCGAACTGTCGAAGCCGCGAGGGGCGCGGCAGGCGTTGATCGTCGCATCGCACTACCCGCTGCATATCCCGGATCGCTGGGAAAACAGCGGCCAGGGACGGAACCGATTCCAGTACACCGGGGCCCATGCGCTCCGCCTCAGTTCGCTTCTCTTCAACGCGCGGGTGACGGGCTATATCGCCGGACATACGCACGGCAGTTACGCCGTCGAGGACGACCTGACCGGCATTCCCTGCTTCGTCAGCGGAGCCGCGCAGAACGGGGAGTACCGGGTGTACTCCTGGGAGGACGGGGTGCTGGCCTCGGTCGCCGCACAGGCCGGAAAATGGCCGAAGGTACTGGTTTCCGTACCGGGGGGGCGATTGCCGGGTGGCAGCGCGTTTACGGCCGGGGAGATACGGATTCGCGCCCGTGTTTTCGCGCCAACCCCTCCGGAAACCGTGGAATGGATCTGTGATGAAGGAACGCCGGTCGCGATGACCCGGGGAACCGACGGCGTCTGGGAGGCGCGGTGGAACAGTACGGAGGTCCGGAACGGAAAACACCTGCTGACCGTTCGCGTCAAAGCGGGCGAGGAGACGCGCAGCGCGGAGGTGGCGGTCGCGGTCAGCAATCGGGGCGGCAAATGACTACTCACCACGCCTAACGCGAAAGAACCCGCGGGTTTCGTTCGTAAAGGATTTTCCAATCCTCGTCCGGATCGTCCCGGCGGACCCGTAGTTCCTCCTCCACCGCGCCTTCTCGCTCTCCCGGTCCGCCCGTAATCCGGTAATCCTTACGATACCGCAAGGTCGCGCCCCGGCGATCGGGTGACAGCGTAATCCGCAGGTTCCGAATTCGCATTTCGACCCGGCGGGCACGGGAGAAGATCCTTTCCTTGTCGCGCCGGACGTGCTCGAAGGGAACATCGACCAGTGTATAGTAGCGGTCGAGCTGTTCGGGATAAAACTCCATCATCCAGGCCACATCGCGCTTTTCCGACGCTTCGATCCAGGCCTTGACGAACCCCTCAAGATCCCCCAGAAGTTCCTCATCGGAGATAAAGGAATCCGGGGTAGGGGCTGCGGTATCGGCGATCGCGTCCTCTGAGGTCTTTTTCCCGGAGACCGGTGACTCCGAGGACGGCAGCGGTGCGGGAGTGGACAACGGCGGCGTCGGACGCGACGTCGGACGCGGCGTCGGGTCCGGCATAACGAAGCCGACGAGCGGTGTCGGGCGAGGCGTCGAGAGCAGGGCCACACGAGGCGTCCGGGGCGTCGGACGGGGCGTCGGACGGGGTGGGCGGGGCGTCGCCTGCGCCACGGTAACCACCGGCGACCGTGTTATTGTTACGACCGGAGGTACGGGGCGCGGCGTCGGTTTCGGAACCCTTCTTTTCGGAACCGCCGGTGTGGCAACCGCGACACGTGCCGCAACCCGTGCCTGATCACGTTTCCTGACACGCTCCTTACCGGCCAAGGCGGTCGATTGTGTCGATCGTGTCGATTGTTTTGAGGTCGTCCGGGTCGTCGCCGGCGTCGGCGTCGGTTTTTTCGGTTCCGGATCACGCGGAAGCGCCATGGGCGGCGGGTTGAGTACGGGCAGCGAAGGGTCCGTCGAGCCGCTGGGGCCGGTGACGGAACCGGCTCGGCCGTTCATTCGGAAGAGGGCGAAAACCAGTCCCAGAAGCAGGAGAACCGCCAGCGCGATCGACCAGGGAGCGAAGCGTCGCGATCTCGCGAGGGCGGTCCGGGAACGCGCCGACACCAGCGGCGTTCCCATCAGCGTGCGCGATTCCGACATCTCGGTGGGAGTCGGGGCGGTGACGGGCGTGGCGAGCGCCTGACGCAGCGCCCCGGCGAATGCCTGACCGCTGGCAAATCGCTCCGTCGGGTCTTTGGCCAGGGCGCGCCACAGCACCTCGCGAACGGCGGGGGGCAGTTCGGGAGCGGGGTCGGGCGGTTCGTGAACGATCCGGTAGACGACCGCCGGCAGCCGGTCGCCGGGGAAAGGCGACCGACCGGTCAGCATTTCGTACGCCATGACGCCGAGCGCCCAGAGGTCGGCCGAAGCCGCCGTTGTCGCTCCCTGCGCCAGTTCCGGAGCCAGATAGGCCGGCGTTCCGATCAACGCTCCCACCTGGGTCATCGTGGTGGCGTCGGTCGGGCGGGCGACACCGAAATCCAGAATACGGACACGCGGCCGCCCGCTTTCGAGGTCGGTCAGCATCACATTCGAGGGTTTGAGGTCTCGATGGACGATGCCGGCGGCATGAATGGCATCCAATCCGGCGGCGATCTGATCCAGAACGACGGCGGCGTCCGGCGACAGCAGCGGTCCGTTTTCCGCCAGCCACTGCGCCAGCGTCAGCCCGTCCAGGTATTCCATCACGAGGTAGTGGTCGTCGCCCTCCTCGCCGACATCATAGACGAACACGACGTTCGGATGGGAGAGCCGTGCCGCCGCCCGCGCCTCACGTCGGAACCGGTGCAGATAGGCCTGCTCCGCCGATTCGGTCAGATCCGGCGGCGTGGTCATCACCTTGATGGCGACCCGTCGCCTCATCCGTTCATCGGTGGCTTCATAGACGGACGACATTCCGCCGCGCCCGATCAGGCGGTGCAGCGTATACGGTCCCAGCGTTCGTTTGGTCTTGATCATCTCCGCTAAACGGAAGACCGATCGAACCGGGGGGAAGGTTCCTTACGGCATGCGGGAACTGTGTGTCGGGGAACGGGATGAAAAGACGAAGGCGCACCGGAACGGTGCGCCTTCGTCTCGAAGTGCCGTAGGACGGCTCAGGGTGGGGGCATCATCGGGGCCGCGCCCTTTTTACCGACCGGGTTCGGGTTGCCGTCCGCGGTCGCCGGACGTTCCGCCGCCGGTTTCGCCGCTGGCGCATCCGGAACCTTGCTCGAAAGGTCCTCGCCGGACTGGCAGCCGACAAGCAGGAACGCGCCGAAGGACAGCAGCCATTTTCCGTTCCGTGGGAATATCATACGGGCAGAAGTCTCCTTGATCGAGTGGATCGAGTGGATCGAGAACGTGCCGGGCGGGTGCGCCGTGACGAACCCGCCCGGTCATGCAACGGTTCTACCAGTGGCGCTGGGTACCCGATTCGTAACGCGGGTCCCACATATAGGTGCCGTAGTCGAGAACGCCGACCGGCGGTTCACACGGACCGGCGGGCGACCAGGTCGTTCCCGCTCCGCCGGTGTTGGAGTAACCGTTCGCCAGCGCGGACAGCCGGAACCATTTCACGTGACCGTCGGAGAACGCCGCGTTCGCCCCGTCGCTATGGCGCGGATGAACGCCGCCCAGCTGGTCCCACTTGTTCCCTTCATCCAACCCGTGGTAGGATTTGCATCCGTTGCCCCAGCCGGTGTCCGAGGGGGCATAAAAAGTCTTCTCGCTCGGGTTGGCGTCCGGCGGGTTGATCGTGCTGCCGGCCAGCCAGTAACCGCCGGCGCTGCGGGTGCCCGGCTCCTTGCCGCTGTTGTCCACGAAGGTGATGATATTCGCCGGTCGCAGGACGGACGCCAGGGAGATGCCCGGCCAGCCGTGCGTCGTTGCGGATGCACCCGGACACATGTACTCACTGGTAAAATCGGCGAAGTAGCCGTAGTTATAGCCGTAGCTCGTATAGTAGTAGCGGTTGACGAAGTCCGTCCCGGCGATCGAGTTACCGTCGCTCGGGCAGTTGTAGACGTCCCAGTTCTTGATGTAGGGGTAGATGCACCAGAGCCAGGTCGGCCAGCGTCCGATACCGGCGCTTCCGCCCGGGGTGTCGTTCGCGTTCAGGGGGTTCGCGACGCGGTTGCAGAACATGGCCGGGTTCGGGAAGCGTTCATCGTAATCCTGGACGTACATCATGACGGCCGTGTTCATCTGCTTCATGTTGGAGAGGCAGGACGTCTGTCGGGCTTTTTCCCGAGCCTGGGCGAAGACCGGGAACAGGATAGCGGCGAGGATGGCGATGATGGCGATGACGACGAGCAGTTCGATCAGCGTGAAGGCCGCCCCGGCTCGGGAGCGAGAGGCCCGAAGGCGAAGGGATGATGTCAGCATGGTTGCCGGTACTCCTTAGTTGCAGTGTTGAGCCGCAATGGTTGCAAATGGAACGACGTTTTAGCGGCTCTGCGGTTCGAACCCGACGAACTGGTCTGATGGACCGGTCTTCCGGTTCAGGATAAACGCGTGAGGCCGTTCAATTCATTTTTTAACACAAATTTAACATAAAAGTCAAGATGCGGGCAGGAAATTTGGAAAGATTTTCGCCCGCATCGCGACAACGGAGGTAAGCCCATCGTTGACCCGTATCAAAACAGGTCAATCGATCGGGCGAAGACGGGCGACGATCTCCGCGCGGCGGCTTTCGAGAAACGGTGGGAGGGCGACCTGCCGGCCGAGGGTCGCCGGATTCTCATCCACCGAAAAGCCCGGCCCGTCCGTCGCGATCTCGAACAGGATGCCGTTCGGCTCCCGGAAGTACAGGCTGCGGAAATAGTGACGATCGATCTCGCCGCTGTTCGGGATGCGGAAGGCGCGCAGACGTTCGGTCCAGGCATGATACGTCTCCTCGGTCGGCGTGCGAAAGGCGACGTGGTGGACGCCTCCCGCGCCGGGGCGAGTGATCGGCAGGTCCGGCTGGATGGCCACATGCAGTTCCGAATGCGGACCGCCGCCCGACGGTAGCATGTCATAAACCCGGACGCGATGCGCGGCCCGATTCGGGTGAGGATACTCCCTCACCGCTTGCATCCCCATGACCCGCGTCAGAACGGCGTCGGTGGGTTCGATCTCCGGAACGCTCATCCGGATCGGGCCCAGGCCGCGAATCTGGCGTTCGGCGGGAACGGGGCTGTCGGTCCAGGGGGTCGGCGGATCGCCCAGACCGCGATCATCCACCAGGGCCAGCCGCTGGCCCTCCGGGTCCTCGAAACGCAGGGTCAGTCGGCCGTCGATCTCACGAACCCCCAGCGGGTCGATTCGAACGCCCTGCTCGGTCAGCCGTTGCTGCCACCACTCCAGCGTCTCCGCGCCGGTCACGCGAAGACCGGTCTCGGTGATGCTGTGCGTGCCGCGCCCTTCGGTCGGAACCGCCCAGTCGAAATAGGTCAGGTCGGTTCCCGGTGTACCGACCGCGTCCGCGTAGAAAAGATGGTAGGCGGTGACATCATCCTGGTTGACGCTTCGCTTTACCAGGCGCATACCGAGAACGCCGGTATGGAATCGGTAGTTCGTCCGGATATCGCCGGAGACGGCGGTAAGGTGGTGGATTCCCGTGAGCTGCATACCGAAGGTACAGCGAACCCGACGGCAAGGTTCCCTGCCGGAGCGTTCGACTCGCCGACGAGGTGTAATTCGCCGGTTATCTCAAATCGGTACGTAACCGAGTCCCGGAACGGGCGACGGTCGAGCGGGCGGGAGATTTCGATCGGGTGAGCGGAACCGTTCACGGGAGCGACACCGTACGAAACCGGTCGACGGACGTCGTGGCGTTTCCACCGGAACAACAGGCCCTCGTAGTCATTGTACAGGTTGTCGGCTTCCCGATGGTCATCGTTTTCGGTCTCCCGGTTGAGATCGGTCGCGGATTCGTTCGGCAACATTGTTTTATCTCCTTCTTCGTCATGTCGGAATCTCGCAAGGGAGATCCCGTTTCCATTCTTTTAGACGCATAAACCTTAAAAAGTTCACGCTCGCGGGAAAAACGATCCGATCGGGGCGGCCGGGGTACTATTGAGCAAGGCGGTGGTCCGCAACGATAGAAAACGATAGAAGAGGTTGGTTGCCCCTGCGTCGAGGAAAGGATGGCCCGGATGCCGTATACCGTGCGCGACTACGATAATAACTCGCCCGACGACCCCGCCCGACTGGCGGCGATGTTCAACACGTTCGATGCCGTCTGGCCCGGCGGCTTTACCCGGGGCGTTCCGGAGACGGCGGAAGGCATACGACAAAGAGGGGAGCGCATGGAGCGTCTCGCGATCCTCATCGTCGAGGCGGAAGAGGAATTTGCCGGGTACTGCGATCTCAAATCCGAAACGGGCGAAACCGAAGTTGCCTATATTCCTCTGCTCGGGGCGCATCCCGACCACCATGGCAAAGGCGTCGGCAAAATGCTCCTGCGCGAGATGGTCCGCCGTGTCACCGAGAAAGGGTTCCGCGAACTCACGCTCCACACCTGGGCCGGCAACCTGAAAGCCGTTCCCCTCTACAAGAAGACCGGATTCCACTGGGTACCCGAGACCCAGGTCTTCATGCGTAATTTCCTCCCTTCGTGCCTGACCCACCCGGTCGGCAGGACGTTTTTTGCCGACCGCGACTGGTATCAGGTTTTCGAGCGCGACCTCGAGGTCGCTCCGGACGATATCCGATGGAAAGGGATGAAGGTTTTCGTCTATCACTTCCGTGAGGGCGAGGACTTCCTGCGGTTCACCTTTGATGCCACTTCCGGTGGCCTGACCGCACTGGAAACGCAAGAGTACAGGGTGGGGTGCTACCTACCGGTCGAGGAAGCGCCCGCCGGGGAGACGGTTCCGTTCACCTGGGAAATTACACCGAGACGGGGCAAATCGCTGGATGTTCTGCTGATGACGGAGACCGATCCCGGTTTGGAACTGCGCGTACTGGAACGCCTGACCGTCGATCGGGAGACCGCCGTAACGCGCGATCTGAAGGTGGCCGCCGATGCCCGTCCGACCCGCTGGGGAGAAAAGCAGCGGCGAGTCCGCACCACACTGCTGATCGACGGACAACCGGTCGCGCTGGAAACGGGAGTCAACGTCGTTCGACCGGTCCTCATCGATTACGGAGGGGAAGGGCTGCTCGTCGGACGGGAACGGAAGATCGAGGTGCGGCTGCGCAGCCAGGTGGACCACCCGCTCGCCGGCGTCCTGACCCTCGATGCCCACCCCGGTCTCGATGTTCCGGCGGCTGTCCAACCTTTCGTCCTGCAGCCCCGCCTGAGGACGCAATGCGAGTTTACGGTGACGGCGCGCGTAACGGGCGCCCTGCCCACCACCCTGCGGCTTGCGGCGGAGGGCGTCCACGGGACGCGCCCGGTCGTCTTTCGCGGCCTGAGCGGGAGCGGTCCGGTGGCCAGCCTGGAACCGGAGGTGGCCGAGGAAGCGGTGCTGGAGATGCCCGGACTGCGCGCCCATGCTTACCTGCGCGGCGGCTGGCTCCATCTGCGGAGTACCAATCCCGACGAGGGGTGTTGGGGCCTGCCGATGCCGGAGCCGGGGCCGCCCTTCGTCGAATGGCGCAGTAAACCGCTGATCTGCTCGACCCGATTTGAAACGCGGAACGGCGAGACCTGTCTGGTCATGAGCGCCGCTTCGCCGGAGTTTCCCGGTCTGGTCATGGAGCGTACGGTTTCTTTTCTGGGGGATTCCGTCGCGCGGGTACGGCATCGGGTCATCAACACGGCCAGCTACCCGCAAAAGTCGAAGGTTCAAATCCGCGCCGGTCTTGAGAAAGAGAGATTTTTCGTCGTACCGTATGCGGACGGGATTGTTCGCGAACCGGGAACGGACTGGGAACACTTTCCGACCGGCGACAGAGACGCCGTCTCCCCGGAGCGTCAGCCCGCCGAATCCTGGCTCGCGACCGAGAGCAAAACCGGCGTTGCCGGGCTGATCTGGCAGGGGCAGCCGGAGGTGGAGGTCAGCTGGGGATGTGTTCTGCGCTACGATGCGGGCGAGATTCCGGCGAACGGCACGGCGGACCTGCCCGAAATCTATCTGACCGGGGGCGCGGGCGACTGGGCGGTCGTTCGTAACTGGTGGCGGCATCTGGTGCAGCCGTCCGGCACCCGGGAGACGCACCGGCCCGAGACGCATCGCGTACTGGAGATCGATTGGACATCCTCGCCGACGCTGCTGACCGGGGAGACACTGGAGACCGTCCTTCATGTTCGAAACCGGCGCGGCAAGGCGGAGAGCGGCGTTCTGAAAGTGACCGGCGACCGTTTCCGGATCGAGCCGGAGACGTTGACGCTCGACGGCGTCCGCTGGGACCGGGAGGCGACCTTCCCGGTGCGACTGACCGCTCCCGAGCCGCCGTCCGCGGAGCGGTTGACGGTCGCCCTCGAGACGCCGACCGCCGTCCGGACCTTCCCCCTCCCGGTCATTCGGGTCGGCGCGGGCGATCGGCTGACGGTGGAACCGGGGGAAAACGGGCTGTTTACCGTCACCAACGGATGGCTTACCTTCCGGGTTGCGTCGGCCTTTGCGGGGGCGATGGTGGAGCTGGAGACCGAGGGGGTCAATCACCTGTTTTCGGCCTATCCGACGGCGCGTCCGTTTGTCTGGGCGAACCCCTGGTTTGGCGGCGTCCATCTCTACCTCGACTGGATGTGCGATGCCCGTCTGGCGCGCGAAACGTTCCGGGGGGAACCGGTCACTCGCACCGGCGAGCGGGGGTTGGTCTGGCAGGGTGTGCGTGTATGGTGCCAGCCGGAGCACAAAGACCTTCGCTGGCTGGGGATCGAAGCCGAGTACCTGACCCTGCCCGGCAGCAATCTGGTCGCGTTGATCGCCCGCCGGATCAACCGGACCAACGCCCGTACCGGGGTGAACGCCGGGTTCGCCGTCTGGTGCCAGCCCGGCGGTTCACGGGAGAGATCGACGGCGCACTGGAAGCGGGAGGAGGCGCGTCGTTATCGCCACCCCGGCGGGTTTCCTGCCCACTTTGAGAGCGATTCCTGGACGGCGGTCGAGAACGGGGCGACGGGCGAGGCGCTTCTGCTGATTTCCGCCGAACCGGGGCATTCCGCGGAGGTCGAGCATTACGGTGCGGAGGGGCCGCACCTGGTTGCCGGTGCGGGAGGCGACCTCGCGCCCGACGAATCCCGTGAAGTCCTCTCCTGGCTCGTCCTCACCCGCGACCTGACCCAGGCCGACGCCTACGCCCACCTGGCGCAGATACACCGTCTGCCCTGATCGGCCTGATCGGATCGTTACACGTCGAGGGGACCGATCCTGCGGAAAAGGGAAGAGACGGGGACGGGGGAGTAGCAGCTCCCGGACTCGAACCGGGGACCTGCGGGGTATGAATCCGCTGCTCTAACCAGCTGAGCTAAGCTGCCAAAGGGAGGGATACGTCGGTCCCGGCGACATATCGCGGAGAATAGATTATCATACGCCGCCCGATTTCGCACGGGTGGCCGGTCGATTTTTTCCCCGCTCCGCGACGGATCGGAGGTTCAAAGGTGGCTGACCCGTGCCAGCCAACCGGGGACCGGAGCGTTCCGCTCCTGCTCCAGCACGACCGTCGTTCCTCCGGGGCCGGTCAGAAGATAGCAGCGGTCGGCGCAGCGCAGGATCAGCCAGAAACCATGCCCGAGCGTGCCGGTTGTCGACATGCCCTTCTCCAGAACCCGTGGGAGCGCCTCCTCCGAAATTCCCCGACCATGATCGGAAATCCAAATCCGGATAAGGTCGCCATCCTCGCCGACGCAGACCCAACCGAGTCCGCCGCCGCCATGCGTCACCGCGTTCATCGAGGCTTCCCCCGCCGCAGTCAGCAGGTCGTACGTCCGTTCGACCGGAAAATCCAGCTGTCGGGCCACGTCGGTCACCTCCTGACGGAACCGGCTAAGGGTCGGAGGGGTCAACTCGATCGCCCGGGAGGTCGCCGGAGGCGGCTCCGGCAGTTCGCTCTCCGAAAAACAGAGCCGGAACTTACCCTCGGTCAGGGAGGAGACCAGATCGCGCATAAAGAGGCGATGCCGGCGCAACATCGTATCCCGCTCCGCTTCCCGCTCCTTTTCCGCCGTAATGTCCCGTGTATAACCGACCGAACGCACCGGGTTCCCCGCCTCGTCCCGGATATTCAGACCGTACGAGGCGACCCAGCGGTAGGTGGAGCCGTCCGGCCAGAGCGTTCGAAACTGCGCTTCCGGGGTGGTCGGCCCGGTGTTGGCGTGAACCGCCCGCATCCGATCCCGATCGTCCGGATGGACCCAGTGCGAAAACCATTCCTCCGGATCGAGGGTCGTCACGGCTCGCGGTCGCCCGTAAAACGGGGGGACTTCCTCCGAAAAGGTCATCCGACCGGTCAACCGATCGATATCCCAGGTGCCCAGTCCGCCCGACAGCAAGGCCAGGCGCAGACGCTCCTGCGTCTCCTTCAGACGGGTCAGGTCGAGCAGGAAAGAGACTCCCTCGCGGTCGGAACCCTCGAACAACGCGCCCCCGACCAGCAGCGGAACACGGGTGCCGTTCTTGCGGATATACTCCTTTTCGAAGGCCGCGTGTCGCCCGGTGCGCCGGAGTTCCTCCAGCGCCTGTTCATCGCGCGCCGTCCATTCCGGAGGGGTGATCGCCCGCCAGTTGATCCGACCGGCCCGGAGGTCCGCTCGGTCGTAGCCGACCATCTTCAGACAGGTGTCGTTCGCCTCGGTAACACCCCCATCCAGCGTCCATTGAAGAATACCGACCAGACCTGCATCGATCACCCGTAACGCCCGTTTCATACGCGCCGGAGTGATATCCTGTAGAAAGTAAGTGACTTCCCCTCCCGGATCGGGGACGGCGCGAATCCGGAACCAGGTCGCGAGCGGCGGATAGTACTCCTCGTACGTGATCTCACGGCCTTCCTCCTGCGCCTGCAGGCCGCGATCCCGGAACGGAGTTCCGATGATATCCGGATACTCTTCCCAGACGACGCGGCCCAGGAGGTCCTCGCTTCGACGCCGGATCATGCGCTGCGCGGCGGGATTCAAATAAGCGAACCGCCAGTCGCGGGTAAAACGAATGATGGCCTGGTCCGCTTCTTCCAGCAAACGGAGCGCGGTGAGATGGTCCGGGAGTTCCGGGAGGGACGGTGGCATCATGGATTTTCGGTGTCTCCTGTTTGCGGATACGGCGTCCGCCGGACGGCCAGCAGGCTGATATCGTCCGACGTGACACCGTTGGCGAACGCGCGGGCGGACTCGACGACGGCGGCGGCCACACGTTCCAGCGGAGCGGACGGAAGCGACCCGGCAAGCGCCCGGATAATACCCTGTTCGCCGAAAAGACCGAGGTCAGGGTCGGAGCGGGCTTCGCTGATCCCGTCCGTATAACAGAGGAGCACATCCCCGACTCCCAGAAACGTTCGGACCGTATCACCCCGCCAGTCCGGCAGCGCGCCAAGAAGCAGACCGCCGGGCGAACGGAGAGGTTCCGTCCTGCCGGTCGCCGACCGAAACAATAGCGGCGATTCCATCCCGGCGATCGAAACGTTCAGTTCTCCGGACGTCGGGTCCAGAACGGCGACAATGGCGCAGACAAAGACATCCGGGGGATGGCCATCCAGACGCTGTCCGTCGAGAAGATGGTCGTTGAGTCGGCCCAGCGCAAGAGCCGTGTCGCCGCCGGTTTCGCGGAGGTAGATTCGCAGGGAATATTTGATATCGGCGAAGAACAGAGCGGCGTCCGTGCCGTGACCGGTGACGTCGAAGACGCACAGCCCGATACGACCGTCGGCCAGGCGGACGAAATCATAGGCATCTCCGCCCACCTGGGCGTCTCGCGAGGCCGCCTCATAGTAGGCGCAGACCTCCAAGCCGGGAAAGGCATTCGGGGCCGGCGTCACCAGGAGCGACCGGATCAGCGTCTCCGCGATCCGGCGTTGCCGGGCTTCCGACTGCTCGAGATGGCGTAGCAGAGAGGCTCTCTCGACCGCCTGCCAGGTTCTCTCGGCGATCTGGTCGAGCAGGATCACCTGTTGCTCGGACCAGAATCGAGGCTGAAAATCATGAACGGTCATCGTTCCCGCCAGACGACCGTTCCGACGGATCGGAATGTTGATGAGGGCGCGCGTGCCGACCTCGATCAACTGTCGCCGCTCCGCTTCGGAGAAACGGGGGTCCGTCTCGATGTCCGCCGAAACCAGGGGGAGGGCGGAGCGGAGACTGGAGACGACGAACGTATCGGCCTCTCCGATCGGAAAGGCGCCGGTTATCGCCGGAAGGTCGCTACGCGTCCAGTCCTGGCGGACGGTCAGGGTCGCGGCGGATTCGTCGGCTTCCGCGTAGGTGCAGCGGGAGGCTTCGAAAAACTCCCCGGTTCGGCGAACCGTCTCGATAACCACGGCATCGGGGTCCGTCAGGTTTCGGACTCGTTCGGACAGCTCCGCGAGGAAGGCTCGGCGCTGTTCCTCCTCATGTTGCCCGGTGACGTCGCGCGCCTGGAGGATCAACCCGCCATCGGGGGTCGGGACGCAGCGAACGCGGTTCCGGCGACGACGCGGCGGGTAGAACTCCTCGAACTCAATGATGGCCCGTTCCCGCATCGAACGCCGGTACTGTTGCGCGTACACCGTCCCTTCGGTCTGTGGCGACACCTCCCACAGGTTGCGTCCGAGAACGGTCTCCCGCGGTCCGATCAACGCTTCGGCGGCGGGGTTGACGTACGTATAGCAAAACGCGGAGTCGAACGCCACGATCATCTCATCGCTTCGCTCCGCCAGGAAAAGAAAGTCCGGCAGGTTGGCGGTCGAATGGGAGGAGCGGTTCGCCTCTCCGCTCCCGCCGCTCCCGAAATCGTTGTCCTCGATCGCCTTTTCCGAAGGTGAAGTTTCGTCTGCCATCGACCGAAATCAAATCCTGGTTGAATGTATCTTTTCCGGCTTTATACCGCAATAGCCGCCTATTTATTCCTTCCCCGGCATAAGACGGACAATCGGATTCCGTCCGATCGAGGGTACCTTTCAAGAGGTAATTCTCGGGAGGAATTCCCTGCTTCGATGAACGGATGGTTCTATGCGGCATTATGCGTGATCGTGCCGATCGCCTGGGGTATGATCGTCGTCCGGGCGACGGCATGGGTGGAGGAGCGGCTGGCGCGCCGTCGACGGAGCGAGGGGCGGAACGCGCCGACCGACCGCGAGGGCATCTCGCCGGAGTACCATATCTGAACGATGGAGTGGATTCGGTTCGCGAACGGTATCGGGCCGGAGGTTTCGCCAGTCGCGGTGATCCTGGTCGGTCTGGCGGTCGGATTCGTCGCCGGAATGTTCGGTGTCGGAGGCGGTTTTCTTCTCACCCCGGTACTGATGTACGGCTTTGGCGTGCCGCCTGCGATCGCCGTCGGCACCGCTCTCTGTCAGCAGATCGGCACCGCTCTCGCCTCCTTCCTGAAGTACCGGATGCTGAAACGTGGCGAACCGCGGATCGATCTGGTGATGGTCGGCGGCAGTCTGATCGGGGTGGATGCCGGGGGACGCCTTCTGCGGCACCTGGCCGGACAGACGCCCCTGCGCCTGCCGTCCGGACGAACGATTCCGCTCGCGACCGCGGTCATTGACGGCCTTTTCGTCGTGATCCTCTCCGCGATCGCCCTGTTCATCTTCCTCGAAACCTGGCGGGCGCGCCATGATCCGCCCCGCGGCGATCGGACGATTCCCGGTCCGCTGGCGACGGAGGTCCGCCTGCCGCCGTTTATCGACCTGCCGAACATCGGATTGTCGCAGGTCTCCGTGCCGTTACTGGCATACATGGGGTTCGGTCTCGGGTTCCTCTCCGGGGTGATGGGCGTCGGTGGGGGCGTTCTGCTGATGCCGGTCCTGATGTATGGCTTCGGCATCTCCGCCCGGAACGCGGCGGGAACCGGGGTACTGTTGCTTTTTCTCACCGTCTGCCTGGGGACCGTGCAGGCGGCGCTGGCCGGGACGGTCTCGCTTCCGCTGGCAATGACTCTGCTGGTCGGCTCCTCGGTCGGGGCGCAACTGGGCGCGCTGACCACCCATCGCCTTCCCAATCGCGTATTGCGTCTGGCCTTCGCCGGTCTCGTCGCCGCCGCCGCGATCGCCATGCTCCGAAACGTGCTTCGTCTGTTCCTTTAGGTTGCGGCCTGAAGCGATTCGGCGGTCTGCCGCAGATGATAGGCGTCGTGGCCGAGTATCAGAACGACGAGGGTATGCAGCGAAAGGTCGCCCAGGCGATCAAGATGGCCGGTGCGCTCGATCCGCTCCGTTTCGAGGGTACGCAGCCATGCGACCGTCTCCGTTCGGCGGGCCGCGAACCGGAGCAGACATTCGTGCGGGTCGGCGGTCGCGTACCCCTGCGCACGGGCGCGTTCGTCCGGATCCGGGCGCAGCAGCAGGGGATGTTCCTCGGTGACGATTCGCTCCAGCCGCTCGCGGAAGATCGCTTCCCAGTCGGCCAGATGCGCGACGACCTCGCGCAGCCGGAACCGATCGGGGTCCGTCCGCCCCTCCCAGACCGGATCGCCGCCGTCTCGTGCGGACAGCAGAGCGTTAAGCGTGACCGGCGTATGCCCGATCGCGTTCAGCAGATAATCCCATCCCGGTTTCATGGACCACGGTTCTCCCTCGATGGATTTTATAGCATTCCTATGACTTTTCGCGATGGGCGGACGGAATCTCGTGCGGGTTTCGATCGTAATCGTGAAGAAGAGTTCGAAGATTTCTGAAGCCTCCTTGCGGACGACGGGACTAAACATCGGACGTACGGAGCGGCCATCGTAATAGTCCGGAACGGACGGGAGCGGAACGGATGCTGCAGAACCCCCTTCTTTTTTGGTATCGTTCCTGGTGGCATCGGAGCGGAGGGCGCGGATCGCGCGTGTCCGGTGTCGTCTGGTGCCTTCTTGTGCCCGCGGTGTCGGCGCAGGCGGAGGACCCGATCGAGATGTCTCATCCGGTTCCGGTCACCGTGCGGGCGGTGATGACCTGGGCGACCGGCCTGCGGCTCGATAATGCGCCGACGACCGACCGGTTGTCGAGCCGCTTTGAGCGCAGTCGGACCCTCTATCAACGCGGGATGCCGGCCGAGGCCCTGCGCGAATTGACCCCCCTGATCGCCCTTTCGCCCTCGCCCGAATCTTGTTTTCTGCGGGGGCAGATCCGGATGGCGCAGGCGCAGTATTCCTTCGCGCTGGAGGATTTCGATGCCTGTGCGGGAACCCGTACGGACGGACCGGAACTGCGCTATCTGAGGGGAGTTACGTTACTGCATCTGGGACGGCCGGAGGAGGCGATAGGCGACTTCGACCGGGTCATCGGCGTACGTTCCGAATCCTTCGACGCCTTTCGGAACCGCGCCTTCGGCCACTACCTGTTGCGGAACTATGCCAAAGCCGCCGATGACTACGCCGAGTGCATCCGCATCCGACCGGCGGACGCCGCTTCCTATCGCAACCGCGCCCTGGCATTGCTCCATGCGCAGAACTTCGCCGACGCCATCGACTGCCTGAACGTCCATATCGGTTATATTCCGGACGACGCCGAGTCGTATTTCAACCGGGGGATGGCGTACCTTCGACTGCGAAAATGGGACCGGGCGATTACCGATCTGCGACGATTCACCCGCCTGCGCCCCGACGACGGAAACGCCTGGTTCCAACTGTCGCTCTGTTATATGAGCCGGGCGGACCGGGAGTGGGAGCGAGCGGACGATGCGCGGGCCGCGCCGGACTATGCCGAGGCGGTCGCCACTCTGAACGAGGCGACGCGCCGCCGTCGAAGCGATCCCGCCGCCTTTTTCAATCTCGCGCAGGCGTGCATCAAGCTGGCCCGGGTGACGGAGGACGAGGAGCCGTACCGGACAGCGGAGACCGCGCTGGAGACCTTTCTTGCCCTGGCTCCCGACGACCGTGACGTGCCGGCCGTTCGCGCCCAACTCGAACAGATCCGTCAGCGGCGGGGCGGGCGGGCCGCCGGAATCACGGCCCCGATCACTCCCCCGCCTGATGGCAGCGCCGACAGCGGGCCTCATAATGCTCGGATGCCCCGATAAGCACCGTCGGCGCGGAAAGAGGGGCCGGACGGCCGTCGATCAGCCGCTGGGAGCGCGACGCCTCCGCGCCGCACCGGGCGCAAACGGCGTGCAGTTTCACCACCTCGTCGGCGACCGCCATCAGGGCGGGAACGGACCCGAACGGGCAACCGCGAAAGTCCATATCCAGGCCCGCCGCCACCACCTGATGCCCCCGGTCTGCCAGCTTCTGGCAGACCGGTACGATCTCCGGATCGAAAAACTGAATCTCTTCCAGGGCGACCAGATCGGTCGTCGGGTCCGTCCGCTCCCATAGTTCCCGACCGGATCGCACGGTGACGGCATCGAACAACAGGCCGTTATGCGAACGGATCTGCGTATTTTCGTTTCGCGTATCGATATCGGGCTTGAAGACCTGTACCTTTTTGCGTGCGTACAGCGCACGGCGAATCCGACGGATCAATTCCTCCGTTTTACCGGAGAACATGGAACCGCAAATGACGGTGAGGGAACCGGAGGAGATCAGAAGCACCGGGCTTTCGGGGTTCATACTCGAGTATAGCGCAAAACACGGTGCGGACCGTTCGCCGGAGGGAATGGACGCGGAGAGAATTTAACCTTGCCTTAACGTGACAGACAGGATGCTTCGGTATAATGAATATTAAATTCCGAGGGTATCGGAGAAACGTTCAGGGAGCCTGTTATTATGTCCGTCCTCTTCGCCCGGTCGCGTCGGGCGTTCACGCTGATCGAGCTGCTCGTCGTGATCGCTATCATCGCCATTCTGGCCGCCATTCTTTTCCCCGTCTTCGCTCAGGCCCGCGACAAGGCCCGCCAGACCTCCTGTCTCAGCAACAACCGTCAGATGGGAATCGCCCTGATGATGTATGTCCAGGATTACGATGAAATCTATCCGGGCAACCTCCAGAACGAGCAAACCCCGCAGGACCCGAACCGATCGCTGCGCAAACCCTTTGACATGCAACTGATGCCGTATATCAAGAACGCTCAGATTTTCGCCTGCCCGAGCGATTCCCCCGGCAACCGGGTGCCTGCCTCCAGCACCGCCCTGACCTTCTGGGATGAGTCCTATCGCGCTCGAAGCATTATTCGCTCCTACCAGTACGTGGGCACGATCGCCACCGACTCGAGCGGGCGGGTTGCGCCGTATGTCGATCTGAATACCGGCGTCAGCACCTACCCGAACCCGATTCTGAACGAACCGAGCGGTTCCGGTCGCGGACGGTCGATGGCGGCGGTGGATCAACCCTCCGACACCGTCGTTTTTGTCGAGGTCTGGGGCAAGAGCAATGACCCGACGGACTCCTCCTATGTCGGCGCGCCGCATGCCGCCGGGTTCGTCCTTTGCGACACCTGGAAACTGGCCGGACGCAGACCGGGGGCGACCTCCGGAGTCGATTCGATCCCGGCCATCTGCACCCAGCTCGGCCTGCACAACGGCATTCCGACGGTCGGTCATGCCAATGGTTCGAACTTCGTCTTCGCCGACGGCTCGGCCCGGTGGATGACCTGGGGCCGCATTCGCGGAAACGATTTCTACTTCTTCAAGCTGCAGAAACCGACGACGACCGTCACCCCGTAACCTGACCTGACCAACGGCCCGAGGAGAATCCCCTCCGGGCCGTTCGTTTGTCCCAAACCTATGAAAACGCTCCTCGACCTCCGGCTGCTTATCCTTGCGGCTATCGTCGGGCCTTCCCCGGCGCTCGGCCAGACCGCCGTTGTCGTGCCCGAACGGACACCGCTCGTTCTGCGCTCGCCCGTACAGGATAAAAATTTCTATCTGCTCTCGCTGATCGAACGGGATACGCGCGTCTCGGAGGCCCTGATGCGCTCCGAACCGTTGCGAAAACTGCGGGAAGCGAAGGTGGACGCGCTGAAACAGGCGTTCGAAAAAAGCCTCGGCGGGGACGCGCGGGAGATCGCGAATCTGATGTTTTCGGAGGAGGAGATCCGACAGGTCGGGGCGGTCCTGACGGACCTTTATCGAACGCAACCGGCGGTGCGACGGCTGACCGACGAACCGTTACGTCGTTGCGGACTGTACCGTAAACACGATGACGGGAACGGGGCGACGTTTCTGGCGGCCGCCTGGGGCGATTGTGCACGCGGAATCAATAACCTGATTTCCGTCTATGGTCTGGGCAATAACGGCCGTTCGCCGCAGATCGATTCCATCTCTTACGACGCCAAATCCTTTCTGTACGGCGCACTGCTCCACAATATTCTGGGCGCGGAACAGGAGACGCTTCCGAAGCGTCCCCTGTTTTTTCAGGCCGTGCTGGGCTTCGGTCTGGCGTTACTCGATGCCAACCGGCGTGATGAGGCAGGCCGGTTCGAACCGCTGGAGAAGGGGGAGAACCGGGCCGCGTTCCGGCGGGCGGCGACCCTCGACTGGAGCAAATACCCCTACACGGTGATTGTCGTGCCGGGATACGGGCCGGAGGAGCCGGGCGTTCGCCTGTCGCCGATCGCGAAACTGGCCCTGACTCTGGCGGTCCGTCGATTCCGTGAGGGGAAAGCGCCGTTTTTGCTGGTGTCGGGCGGATACGTCCATCCGAAGCAGACCCCGTATTGCGAAGCCTACGAGATGAAACAGGCGTTGCTGAAAGATTTCTCGATTCCGGAGAACGCGATCCTGATCGATCCGCACGCCCGGCATACGACGACCAACCTGCGAAACGCGGCGCGATTGATGTACCGATACGGCTTTCCGTTCGACCGTCCCGGCCTGATCACGACCAATACCTACCAGAGCGCGGATATCGCGGGGGAAGGGTTCTTTCGACGC
Organism: Capsulimonadales bacterium; assembly: GCA_033762295.1. Classification (GTDB taxonomy): domain Bacteria; phylum Armatimonadota; class Armatimonadia; order Armatimonadales; family Armatimonadaceae; genus JANRLW01. The sequence continues at coordinate 224 of JANRLW010000084.1, read as the reverse complement.
TGTCAGAATATCTTCGGTTACCAGCCGCACAAGACGCTGAAGCGACTGTCCCCGTTCGATCTCGAGTTCCTGCCGCAGATCGATTCCCTCTACGCCGACCCGATCGACCCGCTCGATCCGTAAGGAGATGATCGAAAGGTCACCGAGCCGTAAGTACGGTGTGACAGGCGCGTTCGACGGCGCGACCGTACTCCTCGCCGAAATGGTTCAGGTGGTTGACCAGA
>JANRLW010000083.1:0-80599 GCA_033762295.1 Capsulimonadales bacterium | reverse complement strand
ATCGGTGATCCGGAACATCCTCTGCTGCTTGCCGTCCATCGTCAAGCAGGTGGCCGGTCCTTCGCTGCCGTCGGCGGCGACCGGGCGGGTTTTGACGTGCTTGGCATGTCCGTCGACCCAGTTGGCGTTCACCAGATTGGAATGGCGCGCATCGACCGGCGAATCGAACAGGTTGCAGCCGCCGGAGGTACGGGTCAGCAGGCTTCCATCATAGACCATCGAGGTTTCGACCGGGAACTCGATTTCGGCGAGGGTCGTGACCGGGGCCGCACCCGCGCCGAACAGGGCGTTCCCGACGCCCTCCTCGAAGATGGAGAAGTTATAGACGTAGCTGAGGATGCGGAGCGGCGCCGTTCCGGAGGTGCAGACCGGCGGAAGGCCATGATTCTGCCACGCAAGATTCATGTCCAGCGCCTGGGGGTTGGACGGGCAGCGCATGATATCGACGCTTTTCTGGTACGGCGCGACGGCATTGTAGAACGTGAAGCTGCACGGAGCGTTGTTCTCCGCCGAGAGATAGATCGACATCGGGAAGGACTCATCGTAGTCCTGAACGTACATCAGGGTCGCGGTCCCGGTCTGCTTCAGGTTGGAAAGGCAGGAGGTCTGCCGGGCTTTTTCCCGCGCCTGGGCGAAGACCGGGAACAGGATGGCGGCCAGAATGGCGATGATGGCGATAACAACGAGTAATTCGATCAGGGTGAAGCCGTGGGCTCGCACCGGAGTCAGGGCCCGATTCCTATTTCGATCCGAAAGATTCACTGGTTTATCCTCCATGGATTTATCGACACTTCCCATTTTACGCCAAAAAGTCGCGAAAACGGGCGGATTGTGAAACTTCCTTTGAGAATTCGGCAACCTCCGAGGGATATGCCTTCACCCGTTCCCGGTACGTTCGGAGGAGGGACCTGGGGAGGGGCGGGCATGGCTCGTCACTTACGGCGTCAGGGACCGATACATCACGAACGCATCCACGAAACCGAGGGTGGCATGACGGAACGCGCCGGGCAGCGTGCCGACGATCCGGAAGCCGTGCTTCTGCCAGAGATGCACGGCGACCGTATTGGTGGCGACGACCAGGTTGAACTGCATCGCCCGGTAACCGCGCCGCCGGGCCTCTTCCAGCGAATGCTCGCACAGTCGGGAGGCGATCCCCCGACCGCGCGCCTTCTCATCCACGACATATCCGGCGTTGGCGACGTGAGAACCGGGTCCGAGTTGGTTCGGCTTCAGGAAATAGGTGCCGACCGCACTTCCGGCCTCGTTCCGGGCGACGAAGGTCGCTTCCGGAATTTCGACCCAGAGACGCCGTGCCTCCTCCTCCGAGATATCACGAGGCAAAGCGTACGTCTCACCGGCGCGGAATACGGGTTCCAGCAGGGGCCATAGATCGGGCCAGTCGCCGGGAAGGACGGGGTGCAGGGTAATCATGGGAGCCATCCGGTCAGGCGGGCGGAAGGATGGTGTAGCGTACCTGACCGGCGTCGGCTTTTCGTGGTCTACGGCGCGGCGGGCAGGACGGCGATCAGGCGATCGATCACCGATTTTTCGGCATCGCTGATCGTTTTACCGCCAAAACCGAGGAATCCGCCCTCCTTCGACGCCCCGGCGACCTTGTTCGCCATATACAGCACGACATCCCGGAAATTTCCCTGTTCCTCCGGAGCCTTCGCCCGTACCAGATCGGTCGCTTTCCGGCACATCTCCACCGCTTCATCGATCGTTTCCGCGACGCCGCCGCCGGGGTGCGCGGTCTTTTGCTCGTTCAGGGCGCGCAGTTCGTCGGGCATGGCGCAGAAAAGCTGGAACACGAATTCGTTCTGCGGGAAGCGTCGCGGACCTTCCGCCCATTCGTGGCGGATCATCCGTTTCTCTTCGGCATAGCCGCCGGGGTGCGCCACCATGATGGCATTCGCCACCGCTTCCAGGGTTCGCCGAAGGTCTTCCCATTCCTGGGTCGTCAGTCGATTGGTTTGTGTCAGAGTCATGGTATTCCTCCCGTTCGGAAATTCGCCCTGTCGGTCAAAGGAAGATCGAACGTCCTCTTCCCGCGCATGAGTTCGCCGCATTTTTGTCGACGCTTTAATCATCGGTGGAATGCCGGCGTTCCGCAGTCGGCAATTCCCTGTGTTTCGATGAAAAAAACCGCTCCCGGCGAAGGAGAGCGGTTTTCTTCGGGAGCGGAGCCGTTTATCGGCGTCGCCGTTCCCCATACCGTCAGGCGTTTTTGGTCATCTTCCCTTTATCGGCGGCCTGGGCGTTGGCGCGGGCCTCGTCGCGTTGGGCCTGCATCTCCTCCACCGATTTGGTGTGCAGACGCGCCATCCCCTGGAAGCCCTCCATCGTCTTCACCCGCGTTCCGTTCGCCTCCGCTTCGGCCAGACGCTTCTTCGCCGCCTCGATGCTGCCGTTGGCGGCGTATTGCGGCAGCCACTTCTCCCCGGCGATCAGCATCTCGTCCGTCATCTGCCAGACCTCTTCGGGGTCGCAGACCGCCCCGACCAGCGGATCGTGCAGCATGGCCAGTTTCAGCAGGTCGACATCGCCATGGACCGCCGCCTTTACCGCCATCTCCTGCACGCGGACCGATGCCGAGCAGGTGGCGGCGCAGCCCAGCGGAAGGTCGCCGACCGTCGGGATGTTGATGCCGTTGCGGTCGACGTATCCCGGCACCTCGATGATGCAGCCATCCGGAAGGTTGGTGATATGGCCTTTATTGACCACATTGAAATGCCCGCGATAAACCCGACCGGTCTCCAACCCCTCGATGATCCAGGAACCATGCTCCTCCGAACGCTTCTCCGGCACGAACTTCGGCGGGTCCTGCGCCAGCCAGTTCGGGAAGTCGGTCTCGAACCAGTTGCGGCCCTCGGTGCAGACGCGCAGGTAGCCGCCGGTCTCGCCGTTGATCCAGGAGGAGAGATCGATCCACTTCTCGATCTGATCCAGCCGCTTGCGATACCAGGGCAGGTACTCGGAAAGGTGCCCGTTGGACTCGGTCGAGTAGTAGCCGAACCGTTTCAGGACATCGATCCGGACCTTCTCGGTGCGCGGATAGTCCGGATGCCCCATAAACAGGCTGTGCATCATCGGGATCAGGTCGTGACCGCGCCAGTTGGCTCGGACACACCAGGTCTGATGGTTGATCCCGGCGAAGATGAAATCGATATCATTCTTGCCGATCTTTTCGTCCTCACCGATCATCCCCTCTTTACGCGCCCAGACCTCCGTGCAGCGGGCGATCTGCCACTGCGCTCCCTGTACCCCGTGGCAGAGGCCGACGGTGTTGACGCCGCCAAACTCGTTGGCCGCCCAGGTCAGCATTGCCATCGGGTTGGCATAGTTGAGGAAAAGCGCTCCCGGCTTCGCCACCTCGCGGATATCCTTACAGAATTCCAAAATGGCGGCGATGCCACGCTGCCCGTACATGATGCCCCCGGCGCAGATGGTGTCGCCGACGCACTGATCGATACCGTACTTCAGCGGGATATCGATATCGGTGGCGAACGCTTCCAGTCCGCCGCAACGGATCGTACAGACGACATAATCGGCATCGGCGATAGCGGCGCGTCGGTCGGTGGTGGCGGTAATGGTCGCCGGGAGGTTGTTGCCCTTGATGTCCCGTTCGGCCAGTTGCGTCACCATATCCAGGTTGTGCTGTGAGATATCGGTGAAGGCGAAATGGGTGTCGGCCATTTCCGGGATGGTCAGAATATCGGCCATCAGGCGTCGGGTAAAGCCGATCGAACCGGCTCCGATCATGGCGATCTTTCGTGGCATAGCGTCCATGCTCCTTCAACAGAGGATGTGGCAGCCCTATTCCGTTTGTGCCACCGTTCCTGTGAGATTGTCTTTATTGTACGCAGGGGAAAGTTATCTGACAATCGTCTGCGTAAGCAGTTTATATCGTTTCTGTGCAGCCCAACTCCGAACCGTGTCAAGGCAAGGGGTAACCGTCATCGTAAACTCTCCTTTTTTGCCCGGAAGGTGTAAACGTAATGCGTAGCGTCTGCGGGGGCATCGCCATAGTTTCCGGTGACACGCTCCACCGTAAAGCCTGCGCTTTCCAGCATCTGTGCCAGTTCGGACACGGAATACCATTGCTCGTTCGCTTCGCAAATCTCTTCCTGAAGAATCGCTTCGCCACGATACAGTCGATAGCGCACCTGTTGCACCACGGTTTGCTCGTCCGGGTTCCAGGAGTGGATGATCACCGCTTTCTCCAGTTCGGTGCCATCGGGTTGCTTGCGACGCGAACGGATCTTCCGGACGCCCACATCGCTTTCGGAGACACCGCCGCTCTCGTTATAGAGTGTCATCACGAGCGTGCCCCCCGGCAAAAGATGCGCAAACAACCGGGATATGGATTCCTTTTGCGCGTCACGCCCCACCACCAGTTGTATGGTGCCACAGGGGACGAAGATCGCTCGGTACTGCCGCGCCATATTGAGGGTCTGCATGGTCTGGCAGGCAAGATTCACCGCAAGGTTCCGCTCCGCAAGTTTCCGAGAGCAGATCGCCAGCGCATCTGCCGAGGGATCGATGCCATCGACCTCAAAACCCGCCTTCACAAGAGGGATCAGGACTCGCCCGGTAGCACAGCCGACATCCAGGATCGGTCCGCCCAATTCGTTCGCCACCTGAAGCCACATCGGGATATCCGGATGAATCTCCGGATTCGGATCACTCGCATACCCTTCCCACGCCAGCGCTCCCAGTCCCGTATAGTCCGCCTGCATTCCTTTCCTCCCGGAATCAGAGTACCCTGTCGGAATACCATTCGGAATCGACGAATGATCCATCCGTCCCTCTCGCATCCACTCTCGCCGGTTTTCAACGGATTCCGGAAGCCCCGGATAGTAGCTTCGGGCCGGAATCCATCGGCCAGGTATGGGAACGCCATGTGGTAAGGTGTAGGAGATGCGGCGGGAGATAGTCTATATCGGGTATACCGGCGGTCTCGGCGGCGAGGCGATGCAGATGTTCGAACTGGCGGCCGGAGTCGCGGCGCAGGGGTGGCGGACCACCGTCGTCGTCCCCGAACTGGAAGGACTGCAAAAGTTTCTGGATGCCTACCGCGACCGACCCAACCTGACCCTGAAGACGGCCGTCATCCGGTTCGATACCGGAGCCCAGAACCCGCTCGACGTCCTGAAGCTGATGCTCCCCTACCGCTCGACCCCGATCCTGCATCTCCATACCGGCGATATCTGCCTGCCAAGGATCACACTGGCGATGCTCGACCTGCTACGTCCCCGGCGCGTCTTCGCGACCATTCATAGCGCGGACGCCGAGATGGTGCCCGGTTCCGCCCGCGCACGGTTCTGGCGGCAGGTTGCCGTTCGCCGGATTCGCCGGGTCATCTGCCCGTCGGCGCACGGCAAGCGGACCCAGGAGGCTTACGGTCTTCCGGCGGATCGTGTCGTGACCCTCCGTAATGGCGTCGAAACGACCCGGTACGCACAGGGAGACGGACATAAGGCGCGCGAAACGCTGGGGATCGGCCCGGATACGCCGCTGATTCTCTTTGCGTCCCGACTCCATCCGCAGAAACGCCCGGTGGACGCCGTTCGAGCGTTCGGCAAGGTCGCTCGAACCCATCCGGACGTCCGGTTCGCCATGGTCGGCAGCGGACCGCTCGAAACGGAGGTACGCGCGGCCATCGATGCCCTGCCGGTCGGACGGGACCGGGTTCACCTGCCCGGTCATCAGCACAATATTCCCGACTGGTTGGCGGCGGCGACCGTCTGGGTTCTTCCGTCGGCCCGCGAAAACTTCAGTCTGGCCGTGATCGAGGCGCTCGCCGCAGGCTGCCCGATCGTCAGCACGCACTGTCAGGGCAACGATGAGATTTTGAGCAACGGGGAGAACGCTCTGACGGTTCGGGTAGGCGATGTCGAGGCGCTCGGCGAGGCGATTCTGCACATCCTGAACGACGCCGATCTCCGGGAGCGGCTCTCGGCGGCGGGCCGACAAACCGCCGCCCGCTTCACCCGGGATGCCATGGTCGCCGGTCATCTTGCCCTCTATGAGGAGGCGCTGACCGTTCCCACGCACGGAGACCGGCCATGAGCGTCCGCCCGATCGCTTCCTGGGAGCAGGTTCTCCGCCAGCCGGCGCGTCCGGTGCCCTGGTATGTCTGGCCGCTGGCGCTGGGAGCCGCCGTTCTGGGAGGCGTTCTGATCGCGGACCCGAAGACGGCGTTTCTCCTGGCGGCGGGCCTCGGCGGCCTGATGGCGGTTCGGGCGATCCTGGCACGACCAATCTGCGGTTTCCTGCTCGCCCTTTGTCTGTTTCCGGAATATACCTTTCTGCGCGGCGTCTGCGAACTGTACCATCTGCCGCTCCCGCTCACGCTGGTGGGCATGTGGCCCGAGGTCGTGCTGGTCCTGATGGGGGTCAGTCTGATCGTCACCGGCATTCGAACGGGCGTCCGTCTGCGCCTGAACCGGTTCGATCTTCCCGTCGTCCTCCTGATTGCCAGCGGCCTCTACGGCATGGTCCTTTCGGCGATCGAGGGGGACGCCCGGGCGACGATGTATGGCGTTCATACCACTCTGACCCCGCTCTGTTTCTATCTGCTCGCTCGCTGGCTGCACCAGCGCCCGGAGGACCTGCCCCGGATACTGCGTTACTGGCTTGTCGGTTTCTGCCTGCTGGCGATCGCTTCCATTTATGACTTCCTCTTCCGTCCGGACTTCGTGATCCGTGTGGCTATCGTCGTCCGCGAACAGTTCTGGGGGAATTTCGAACCGCACACGTTTTTCCGATGGTATCCGCGCATGCAGTCGCTGCTGTTCGCCGAACAGAACTGGGGGACGCTTTGCGGTCTGGTCGGCCTGTTCTGTATGGCCCGTATCGGACAGCCGGCCCTGCCCGATCCCCGGGACCGGGTCGGACGCCGTGCGCTCTGGGCGGTTTTCCTGCTGGCTCTTTTCGGGCTGATCTTCTCGATGTCGCGGGGTGCGCATATCTGCTGGATCGTCGCCTGTGTCGTTCTGTTCGGATTCCGGGGCGGTCACCGTCGGATTCTGGCGATCGGACTGGCGCTCGGACTCCTGACCCTTCTGGTCGCCTTTTCGTTCTTCGGTACCGCCGAGCGGGTGAACTGGCTGGTGACCCGCACGACCTCCCTGGCCGACAGCAAAAGCGACCTGGCCTACGGTCGGGTGAGCCAGTGGACCAGGGCGTTGAGCGCGTTCCCGCTATTTCCCGCCGGGCGCGGGCTCGGACGGGTCGGCGGGTCGGCGATGTACCACGGGACGGGCGACGGTTTTGATTTTGTCGCGGACGGAGGGTATTTCAAGATTCTGGGAGAACAGGGTTTGCCGGGAATAATTCTGTTTCTTTCGGGGGCGGGCGGACTGATCGTCGTCCTGGTGACGATCGCACGGCATCAATCCGCCGTCGGGCCGCCCCGGACCCGTATCGAAGCGGATGACCGGGCGTTGACCTATACGGTTCTGCCCTTTTTTTGCGGGCTGCTCGTCCAGAATATCGGGGGGAACATCTTCGACGCCTATTTTCTCGGTCAGTTGTTCTGGCTGCTGGCAGGTCTCGTCGTCGGCCGTTACGTGCAGGGCGGCCTATCGCTCGTCCGCGCGGACCTTCATGGTAAAATAGGCCCGGCCCGTGCGTTGCCGTCCGGGCGCGCGTCGGCGACGGACGCGAGGACTTTCTGACGGAGATTGTAGCGTTTGACCGCCACCGTTTCGCCGCGCACGATCGATCTTTCCCTCGTTATCGTCACCTACCGGGCGAAGGACGTCGTGCGCGACTGTCTGATCACGCTGTTGCGCCGGGGGGGTCTGGACGGCCTGACGGCGGAGGTGCTGCTGATCGACAACGCCAGCGGCGACGGCACGGTCGAGATGGTTCAGGAAGAATTCCCGGAGGTACGGCTCGTCGCCAACCGGAATAACGTCGGGTTTTCGGGCGGAAACAACCAGGGGATCGCCGCGGCGCACGGAGGTTATATTCTCCTGCTGAATCCGGATACGCTGGTGCCGCCCGGCTCTTTGAAAAAGTGCGTCGATTTTCTGGCCCGACAGCCGTCGGACGTCGCCGCGATGTCCTGCCGGGTGCAGTCCGTGGACGGTTCCCTGCAATGGACCTGCAGTCGCCGATTGATTACGCCCTGGTCGGAGATCTGTCGCGCGCTGCTGCTGGACCGCCTCTTCTCTCGTTCCCGTCTCTTCAATCCGGAGCCGGACCTGGGCTGGGATCGGCGCGATACGCGTGCCGTCGAGTGCCTGCTGGGCGCGTTCATGCTGATCCGGCGGGAGGCTTTGCAGCGGATCGGCGGATTGGACGAACGGTTTTTCCTGATGTACGAAGATGTGGACTGGTGCAAACGGGCGCGGGATGCCGGCTATCGTCTGATGTTCTGGCCGGAGGCGCATATCACGCATATCGGCGGTTCTTCCTGGAAGCAGGAACCGATCGTCACCTTCGCCAACAGCCACCTTTCCGCCATGAAGTACATGGAGAAACATCATTCCCGCGCTCTGAAATCGGTACACTATATCCACGGGGTCGGTATGGAACTGAAAATCATGCTTTTGCGTTGGAACCTTCTACGCAAGCCGGGCGACGTTTATACGATCCGGCACCTGGCAATGGCGAAAGCCGCACGGCACGCCCTGCGAACCGGAACCGTTCTCCCGGAGAAGGAAGCGAGGTAATCCGATGGCTGTTTCCGCCCCGCCGGTCGCGCCGGCCGTCGAAACCGAGATTTCATCGGACGCCTCATCGTCGGTTTCTCCGTATCCGCTCGGTCGTCTCCCACGGACATCGGCGCACCCGCCCTGCCTTCTGTACGTGTCGACGCTGGACCGCATCATCAGTGTGATGCTGCCGCATCTGACCGCGGCACGCGCCGCAGGATGGCGCGTCGAGGTGGCCTGTCAGCCGACGGTCTATCGGGAGGAACTGGCGCGTTACGCCGACGCCGTGCACGAAGTGCCGATGCGGCGATTTCCGCTCCATCCGTCCAATCTCACCGCGTTGCGCCGGTTGGTCGCCCTGATCCGCCGTGGCGGCTATACCGTCGTTCACTGTCACAACCCGACCGGCGGGTTTGTCGGCCGTCTGGCAGCGACCCTGGCGCGGACGTCCGCGCGACGTGTCTATACCGCCCACGGTTTCCACTTTCACCGGCACGGCAACCCGCTTTCCAACACCATCTATCGCGCCGCCGAACGGCTGGCCGGTCACCACTGGTCGGACGCGGTTCTCACGATCACGGACGAGGACTATCAGGCGGCGCTGACCGCCCGAGTCGTTCCGTCGGATCGTCTGTTTCTGACCGGCGGCGTGGGCGTGTCGGTCCATGAGGACTTCAATCCGGCTCTGGTAAGCGCCGGGGAGATCGCCCGTTTTCGCGACGAGATCGGCGCGTCCCCGCAGACCCGTGTGATCACGATGGTCGGGGAGTTGATTCCGCGGAAGCGTCCGCAGGACGCCCTGGCGATTTTCGCCCGGGTTCGGGAACGGTTTCCGGACAGCCTTCTGGTGCTGGTCGGCGACGGAGCGATGTCCGACCGCCTCCGTTCGGAGGCGCGGACTCGCCGTATCGAGGAGCACGTTCGTTTCCTGGGGTTTCGACGGGATGTGCGGATCATTCTGGCGTCGTCCCAGATATTTCTTTTCCCGTCGAAGCAGGAAGGACTTCCCTGCGCGATTCAGGAGGCGCTGGCGATGTGCCTCCCGGTCGTCGCCACCGACGTCCGGGGTTGCCGTGACCTGGTCGACGCCTCGTGCGGCCGTCTGGCCCCGCTCGGGGATATTGCCGGATTGGCCGAGGGCGTTTGCGATATCCTGTCTCTCTCCCTGGAACAGCAGCGGCGGATGGGGGCTGTCGGACGCCGGAAGATGCTTCATAACTTCGAGCGTTTACGTTGCGTTTTGCACTGGCAGGAAATTTACTGCCAACTATTGGCCGATACGGCCCCGGAAAATTGAATCTTTTCCGTTGGTGCCGCGTCATATTCAATGCGTTTTGGGTACAGTGAATGGGAACCCGAAGCGGAAACCATCGTCTTGTTCGCGGAATCGGTCAGGCACGAGGGTTCATGCGGTCAAAACGGACGCTTCTTCCGGCTAAGGACGGCATCAGAAAGCGTGCCACGGTCGGTATGTTTGGCCCGACGCCCCGCACAATGGCGTTGTCGGTTCGCGCAGGCTGGAATCGCCGTTATTCTCTGCCGTTTCGATCCCGTGCAGGAACGAAATTTGGTAGACAGAATCACACCCGGCAGGAAATTACATTCTGCAGAGACAGTGTTCCTTGTATGTCAACAACCAGTCTGCCCAAAGTCCTGGAATCAGGACGGAAAACCGTCGATGGCGTGCAAACGCAGCAGGCCCTCATTATCGGGACCCACTGTGCGGCCATCCGGCTTGCCCTTGATTTGCAGGAACATCCGGAAATCGGCATCCTTCCGGTGGCCTTCGTTCGCGAGGATTCGTCGGAGATCGCTTTCCCCCCTCCGGACGGTCCCGTGCCTCCCGTTCTCGGCTCCCTTCGCGACCTTCCCTCCCTGATCCAAACCCGGCGGGTGAGTGTGCTGTTCCTGACCGGCGATCGGGAGAGTACGGAGGAGTTCGTCCGGGATGCAGTGACGGCGACCGGGACGACCGTTCAAATCTACCGGCTGAGAGCGTTCTACGAGCAGGTACTGAAGAAGATCCCGTCGGTCTGCATCGATGAAACCTGGTTCGTCTCGGAGCGGGGATTCCGACTGCGCACCAACCCGACGGACGTCGCCGCCAAACGGGTCACGGATATCGCGTTCGGCGGCCTGCTGGCGGTGTCCCTTTCTCCGGTGATGCTTCTGGCGGCCCTGGCCGTGCGCCTGGACAGTCCCGGTCCGATCCTCTACAGCCAGATCCGTACCGGCAAGGATGGAAAGCCGTTCCGGGTGTTCAAGTTTCGTTCGATGTATCGGGACGCCGAAAAGCAGGGCGCACGCTGGGCGAGCGAACAGGACCCCCGTATCACGCGCGTCGGTCGTTTTCTTCGCACATCCCGCGTGGACGAACTGCCGCAACTCTGGAATGTTTTGCGCGGCGAAATGAGCCTGATCGGTCCACGCCCCGAACGACCGGAGTTCGACCGTCTGCTCTCCGAGCAGATCCCTCATTACGAGGCGCGTTACGCGATCAAACCCGGTCTTTCCGGCTGGGCGCAAGTCATGTACCCGTACGGCGCTTCCGTCGACGATGCCCGCGAAAAGCTCGCCTACGATCTGTATTACATCAAAAACTGCTCCGCATTTCTGGACCTGTTGATTACGTGGAAGACCGTCCTGGTGGTGCTGTTTAGGAAAGGACGCTGACCGGCGTTTATCACCGGTCCGGGAAAGGGCGGAGAGCGGATGGCACAGTTACTCGTGACCGGCGGCGCCGGTTATATCGGTTCGCATGTCGTTCGACGACTCGGCGAGGCCGGACACCATCCGGTCATCTACGATAACTGCTCGACCGGTTCCGAAGCCGCCGTCCTGTACGGTCAGCTCGTCCTCGGCGATCTGGCGGATATGCCGCGCCTGTCGCGTCTGTTCGCCCGCCATCATTTCGATGCCGTTCTCCACTTCGCCGCCTCGGTCGTCGCCCCGGAATCGGTGACGCAACCGCTGGAATATTACGCCAACAACACCCGAAACACGCTCAACCTGCTCCAGTGCTGTCAGAGTTTCGGCGTCAAGCATCTGATCTTCTCCTCGACGGCGGCGGTCTACGGCGAGCCGACCGGGAACCCGGTGGACGAAACCCACCCGACCCGCCCGGTCAACCCCTACGGACGCTCCAAACGGATGAGCGAGCAGATGATCGAGGACCTGGCCGCGGCGACCGACCTGAAATATGTGATCCTTCGCTACTTCAATGTCGCGGGCGCGGATCCGGAAGGTCGACTCGGGCCTCGCTACCAGGGAGCGCCGCACCTGATCAAGGCCGCCTGCGACGCCGCCCTCGGTCGACGCCCCTCGGTCAGCATCTACGGCACCGATTACGACACCCCGGATGGCACCTGTATCCGGGATTACATCCATGTCGAGGATCTGGCGGCCGCCCATATCGATGCGTTGCGCTACCTGGAAAACGGGGGAAGATCGGACATCTTCAACTGCGGTTACGGTCGAGGGTACAGCGTTCGCGATGTGTTGTCCCATGTGCAGGACATCTCCAAGGTCCGGTTCTCCATCATCGAGCAGGGGCGACGCCCCGGCGATCCGGTGGCGGTCACCGCCTGTTCGAAGAAGATTCGCAACACGCTCGGCTGGTCCCCGGCCTACGACGATCTGGATGTCATCATCAGCACCACGCTCGCCTGGGAACGTCGCCGCGGAGCCGGATTTGTGCAATAGAGGCCATTTCCGTTACAATGGGCGCATGATCGGTCCTCTCCGGCGAGCAGGGGTCTGCGGACTCCTCAGCCTTTTCTGTCTCCCGTCTCTGGTCGGTCCCGCCCTCGCGGGCCCCGACGACCTCGTTCCGCGCGGTTCCGTCGCCTATGATCTGCTCGGCAGTCTGGCCGCCGCCGCCCGTTTGTCGGGCTACCGTGCCTCGGACTTCCTGCGCGGCGACCGCCTGTTCACCCGACGGGAGGTGGCCCGGATTCTGGCGGCGAACGCCGAAAATCTGACCGGGGACGCGTCGGACGAACCGTTTGTCGCCGTTCGCCGGACGCTGTTCGTCGAATTCGCGCCGGAGTTGGCCGCGCTCGGACTTTCCGGTTCGGCCAACTCCGCCCCCCGTGCCGCGATCGGCGAGTCGGTCGGTTCGTTCAAGGTGCGGGGGTTGTCGGGACCGGCACAGGGGACGGGTACCCTGCGCCTTGCCGCGACGTTCCCGGTCGGCCGGGACGGAATCGCCATTCTGAGCGGAGGAAACTACCGGGAAGAGTGGTATCGGGCGATGCCGGGTCTGCCCCGTCCGCTCCGGGTTTCGGGAACCGGAGCCACCACCGGTCCGACGTCCGGGTTCGCGCTACCGATCGTCGGCGCACCGTCCTATCCGGCTATCGAAACCGCTTACGTTCGGGTCAACGGGCGTGCGCTGGATGTTTCGGTCGGCGTTCTTCCGCTACGCTGGGGACCGGGCTACACGGGGGGCATGCTTCTCTCCGACGCCATCGCCAGTCTGCCGCAGATCCGTATCGAAAAGACGTTCCGGGTGCCGGGTACGTTCGGTCGGCGTCTCGGTCCGCTGGCCTTTACGCAGGTGTACGGTCAGTTCTTCGAGGCGGATGACCCGTCCGCGCCCGAGAATGCGCGCGGCACACGACGGCATCTTTCGGCACGCCGCCTGGAGACGGCCGGGGACGGACGGTTCCGCTTTTCGGTCGGGGAAGCCTTCAAATCCACCCGTCTGCCCGGGGCGATCTTCTCGCAAATCCTGCCCTACTATCAATACCAGAATGACTGGACGACCAGCAGTCGCCGACGCCTGTTCGGCTTCCTGGCGAACGACGCCTACGATAACACGAACTGGCTGAACTACCTGGCCGATGTTTCGCTCACCTACCGGGCGGACGGACGCGGGACGACCCTGTACGCGGACTACGTTCTGGACGACATCAAGGCGCCGTTCCGCCTGGGGAATCCGGCCAACACCACGACCCCGCGCAAACTGGGCCAGCAGTACGGGGTGTTTCTGCCCGATCTCGGCGGCGTCGGACGGTACGCGCTTCGGCTGGAATATGTGACGACGGACCGGGAAACGTATTCGAACTATTCGCCTCCGGCCGCCTGGGACCGGGACAACCTCGGTATCGGGCATCCGTTCGGTCCGAACGCCCGTGTTCTTTTCGGGCGGGCGGAGGCGAAGATCGGCGAGAAGGCGCGGGTGTCGGCGGAGTTTCGGACGCGTCGGCGCGGAGCGACGCTGGCCGGTCGGAACGAACCGAACCTCACCGGGTTCGGCTTGTACGGTTCGTACGACCTGCGTTCCAACCTCTTCCTCGGCGGACGTTACGAGAACGAACGCCTCTCGCCGCAGTCGGGCACGACGACAACGCAGTCCCGCTTCGAAGCCAACCTCACCGCCGCCTTCTGAATCCCGGTTCCCTTTCGACGGCACGTTGTCGCGGCATCGCTACGCGGCATCGCTATACGAAGCGAACGCAGACGGCGGCGGGGATTTCGACGGACTGGCCGGTGGGGGTCAGTTTGCCGGTGCGGGCGTCGAAACGGAGAACGGTGATGTTATCCGTGTTCTGGTGCGCCGCCAGCACGAAGTCCCCCTTCGGAGAGATGCCGAAGTGCCGGGGGTTCTTGCCGCCGGTCGGGGTGACGCCAAGCAGTTTCAGTTTGCCCGTTCGACCGTCGATGGCGAAGACCGCGAGGCTGTCGTGTCCGCGATTGGACCCGAGCAGGAACTGTCCTGAAGGATGCACCTGCACCTCCGCCGTGTAGCTCTCCCCGGAAAACCCGTCCGGAAGCGTCGTCACCGATTCGATCGTCTCCAGCCGTCCCTTCGATCCGTCCCAGAGAAACGCCGTCACCGTGTTATTGAGTTCGTTGATCGCATAGGCGAACCGTTTGTTCGGATGGAACGCGAAGTGGCGGGGACCGGCCCCCGGCGTCAGTTCGACCGACGGCGGATCGTTCGGGGTCAGCGTCCCTTTTCCGGCGTCGAACCGGTAGATATACGCCCTGTCGGTGCCGAGGTCGCAGGCGACGGCGAAATGATCATCCGGGTCGAAGTTGATCGAGTGGGCGTGCGGTTCGTTCTGGCGCGATTTATTGACGCTCGAACCTTTATGCGCCTGAAATCCGGTCGCCGGTCCCAGACGCCCGTCGGGCTGGATCGGCAGACAGACAACCGTCCCGTCGCCGTAGTTGGCGGCGGCCACATATCGGCCATGATGGTCGACCGCGACATGACATGGCCCCTGCCCCTTCGCCGACTGCGTGTTGAGCGGACTCAGTTTCCCCGACGCCCCCTCGATGGCGAACGCCGCGATCGTGCCGCCGCCGGCGGCGTAGGTTTCACAGGCCGCGTAGAGGAACCGCTTCGACGGATGCAACGCCAGAAACGACGGGTTCGAGACCCCGCCGGTCGTGTCGACGATCGTGATCGCGCCGGTCGCGCTCAACTGACACAGGTAGATGCCCTTGCTCTTGCCCGTATAGGTGCCCACATAAAACGTGTCTGCCATGATTTCTCCTCGCTTACCGGAGTGCTGGGATACATTCCTTCGTCCGGTCATCCGTTTCCTGCCCGAAGGTGCGGCAGGAAACGCGCTTCCGTCCGTGGAACCGAAAGGGGCAACGCTTTCCAGGAGAACGCCCATGTCTTCCGAATCCCCGGTCGACCCGACCCCCCGAACGGAAAATCGTATCGAAGTTCCTGCGCCGCTTACCGAAGAGCAGGTTCGGTCTTTCGTCAACGACGGATTTTACATCGCGCCCGACCTGATCTCTCCCGACGAACTGGAAGAGATCAAGGAGGATACCGTCCGACTGGCGCGCGGCGTCTATCCGACCAACAGCCTGAAGCCGATGCCGGACACGCTCTCCGATGACGAGGTGCTGCAAAACATCCTGTGCATCCATCAGCCGCACTTCGTCAGCCCCGTGATGCGGAAGTTCGTCGCACACCCGATGATCTGCGGCATTCTCAGCCAGATCACGGCGGCCCATCTCCCCTTCTGGGACGGCAGCGTCAAGTGCATGCAGTCGATGCTGTTCGTCAAGCCGCCGCAGTTCCAGGGGCAGGCGTGGCATCAGGACGAGATCTACATTCCGACGCGCGACCGTTCGCTGATCGGCGCATGGATCGCGGTCGATGACGCCACCGTCGCCAACGGCTGCCTGTACGTCGTTCCCGGCTCTCACCGAACGGGCTACCTGTATCCGCAGCGCGGCCACAATAACCCCGACGAGTTCGACTTCGCGGGCGAGAGTTACGGGTTCGACGAATCGGCGCAGGTGCCGGTCGAGGTGCGGGCGGGAACGGTGGTTTTCTTTAACGGCTATCTGCTGCACCGCTCGTTCAAGAACCGCAGCACGATCTACCGCCGCGTTCTGGTGAACCACTACATGAACGCCTGGTCCCGTCTGCCCTGGTCGCTCCGGGAGGGCGAATCCCCGGCGACCGCCGACCGGCGAAACGTCGTCCCGGTCGCGGGCGTCGATCCGTACGCCTGGACCGGCTACGACACACCGCCGCAGGATGTCTGGCTCCGCTCGTGTAAAGCGATTCAGGAGCGGCAGGAGGCGACCGAACCGGCCGGGGAATAGAGCATCTCCCGTCGTTTTCACTCACAGGGCGTCCGAGCGGGCGTCCGACGCGAAGGCGATCTCCTCCAGAACGGTTTCGTCCGGTTCCGCTGCACGGGCCGCGCGGAGAGCCGCCCGCGCGGCCTGCGAGTTCATGCGACGGGCGATCTGTCCCAGCGCCCAGGCGGCCGCGCCACGGACGATCGGTGATGGGTCGGTCCGCAGGGCATCCGTCAGCGGCAGGACGGCGTCCTCCTCCCCGATGTTGCCGAGAGCGATGCAGACGTTGCGCCGTAACCCCTCGCGTTTCGGACGCAACAGCGGGGTTCCGGCGAACTTCCGGCGAAAGGCGGCCTCCTCGCCAAGAAGGCGCAGCCAGTCGAGAAGGTCGGGGAACGCCAGTTCGTCCGCTCGGGCGGCGAAACGCAGTTCCCGGCTCTCCCTCGCCCGGTCGTTCCAGGGGCAGGCCGCCAGGCAGTCATCGCAGCCGAAGATACGGTTCCCCATCTGCGAGCGGAGCTCCCGCGGGATCGGGCCGCGCAGTTCGATGGTCAGGTAGGAGATACAGCGACGGGCGTCCAGGGTGAGCGGCGCGACCAGTGCGCCGGTCGGGCAGGCGGCGAGGCAACGGGTGCAGGTACCGCAGTGGGCGGTAACCGGCGCATCGGCGCGTAGCGGCAGGGTCGTCAGCAACGCGCCAAGGAAGAACCAGTTGCCCAGATCGAGCGAGATCAGGTTGGTGTGCTTCCCCTGCCATCCGAGCCCGGCGCGTGCGGCGAGTTCACGTTCGCGGATCGGCCCGCTGTCGCAAAAACCGCGCGTCCGGGTTCCGGGGAAGAGCGTTTCCATCTGCGTTGCCAGGAGGCGCAACTTCTCGCGCATGACCTCGTGGTAGTCCTCGCCCCGCGCGTAGCGGGCGACGACGCCGTGCCGCCCGACCGGCGAGGGTTGGCGCGGGCGATCGTAAGAGAGAGCGAGCAGAATGACCGAACGCGTACCGGCGAGGAGGTTCGGGGAATCGAGGGCGCCGGCGCGCAGTTCCTCGCGGTGCTTCAGGTAGCCCATCGCGCCCTGCATTCCGGCGGCAAGCCAGGCTCTCTGATAGTCGGCGTGGTCGGGAGGTTCGGCACCCGTGAATCCGACGGCGTCGAAGCCGATCTCCCGGGCGACCTCTCGGATGCGTTCTTCCGGCGTCACGTTTTCATTGTGTCACGTCCGACGATCTTCGGCACGTTTCCTCCGGCGGGTCGACGGCGGCAAAACTGTGACAAATACGAGGAAAGGCCGGCCACCATTCCGACCGAAATGGTAATGGTGGCCGCAGGGAACAGATTTCGGCTATATACGAACATCCGACTTTGCGGACTGATGAGTTAGGATGGTGTTTTCTCTTCGTGCGTTTCGGGCAGCTCTGGCTGCCCGTTTCGCCTTTTCTCTGCACGTACTTCTTGTTTCCGTTCCGTCTATATCTTTCCACCCCTTCCCTTCCTTTTCACATCGTAATTTTCCACATCGTTAATCCCGTTAAACAGTTCAGGAACGTGGGATTACCGGTATACTGGAAACCAAATACGCGAATTCCGTTGCCACCTGCCCGTCCCCGGTCCCTGGCGGCGGCGGTTCCGAAACGACCACGAATTGGGTTCGATCCAGGATGAGAAGAGAGGATAATCGCCCCCGCCGCGCGGACAGCAGTGACGTCGCCGTCCGGGCCGGGGTTTCACGGAGCACGGTTTCCAAGGTCTTGAACGGGCGCGAAACGGACCGTATTCCGCCCGATACCCGTCAACGGGTATTGCAGGCCGCCCGTGAACTGAATTACGTCCGGAACAATCGGGCGCATGCCCTGGTCACCGGCAGAACCCAGCGCATCGGGGTTGCCCTGAATCACCCGGACGGCTTTCGTCGGCAGGGCGACTACCACCGGGCCGTACTTGAAGGAGTCTTCGCCGGCGCGGTCGAGTGCAACCATAATCTGCTGTTTCACGCCGCCCACCATCCCGACTGGCGCGCGCTCTATACCGATATCGTCGGCGGCAGTGCGGACGGCGTTTTGCTGGTCGGCAGTCATCCGGACGACGAACTGGCTCCCGCTCTGATCGAGTCGGGATTTCCGGCGGTTTTTCTCTCGCATACGCCCCTGGCGCGGGACAGCGAGGAACGACTCCGATGCCATGTCGTGGACTGTGACAATGTGGAGGCAGGTCGTCTGGTGGCCGCCCATCTGATACAACTCGGACACCGGCATATCGCCTTCGCGATCGAAATGTCGAGCCCGCGGATCACCGACTGGCAACACGATCGAATTCACGGCATCCGGGAGTTTCTGGACCGATCCGGATCTCAGTGCCGTCTGGATATTCTTTTTGCTCAGGGGGCAACGGAAACGGTCCGGCAGGCGCTTCGTCTGCGCCCGACCGCCCTGATTCTGACAAATGACGGAATCAGCCAGGAGGTTTTGAACGGCCTGCAGGCACAGCATATCCGGGTACCGCAGGATATGTCCGTCATAAACTTCAACTCCACTGAAAACTGCCGGCGAGCCACGGTCCCCCTGACATCGGTCTGGCAGCCGCTTCACGAGATCGGCCTGTGCGCCATGCAGCGGGTGGTGTCGATCCTTTCCGGAGAGATCATCGAACCGGAGGTGACCCGCTTTCCGGTCCGCCTGGATGTTCGGCAGTCGACCGGCCCATCGCCGCGCCTTCCGTAGAGCCGTCGGGTTTTAGTTTCATGCCTTATCCTTGACATCGGTCCGGATTGCGATAAAATATGACTGAAATGGTTTTTTGGTCAGTTGTTCAATGAAAGCGGAACCTTTTCTCGGGGGAAGCGTTGAAAGTAACGGACCGGGAAATGACGTAAACAATGCGAACGGAGCCTGACAAATTTGCGGAGGAGCCCCCCCGGCGGGGACGTGCCGGCGGACGGACAGCGGTGGGAAACGTGGCCGAAACGAACCCCTGCACCCGGCAGTTGATCCTGGAATCGGCACAGCGTC
The DNA here is from genome assembly GCA_033762295.1 of Capsulimonadales bacterium. Taxonomy (GTDB): domain Bacteria; phylum Armatimonadota; class Armatimonadia; order Armatimonadales; family Armatimonadaceae; genus JANRLW01. The sequence continues at coordinate 61,372 of JANRLW010000083.1, read as the reverse complement.
TCTTTCTTCATTACGGCTACAAAAAGACGACGATCGATGATATCGCGCAGGAGGCCGGAATCGGTAAGGGAACGGTCTACCTGTACTTCGACGGCAAGGAAGAGATTCTGCTGACGATTGCGGCGGAAGTCAAGCGGAGCATCACGGCACGAATGCGAGCGATCGCCGACTCGTCGGCGACCCCGGAAGAGAAGTTGCGACGGATGGTCCTGGCATCGATTACGGCGGTTCACGACGCGGTGAACACGACCGCGCACGGGGTGGAACTGGTCGATGAGTTGCTGCGCCCGAAGATCATGCAGTGTGGTCTCGAACAGAAGGAAGCGCAGTATGATCTGCTGGCGCAGGTTCTGGCCGAAGGGGTGAAGCGGGGCGATTTTACGGTGCTGAACGACGATACGACGGTGGCCGCGCGTCTGTTGATGCTGGCCATGATTTCGTTCTATCCGCCCTATATGACCCCCTGCCACGGCAAAGCGCCCTGCCGGGGAGAACTGGAAGCCCGGGCGGAATTGATGATGGACTTCATTTTGCACGGGATTCGACCGCGTCCGCAATAACACGAGGCTGGTAACCCGGAACGGAGGAAGCTTCGTTCCGGTAGTCCGAAATGCGGCGAGCGGATTTGAACCGGTATCGCGATCGCTGACCGAAAGAATAAATTGGTCATCAGTAAATAACGAATCGTTCCATGGACCGGAACGGGAAGAGTACTTGAGGAACGAGGGAAGATAAGCATGGCAGTCCAAACGATAATGAACCCGGGTGCGATGGTTTCGACGACCGCCCGCGCCGCCTCGGCTTACGCGACGGCCGTTCATCATGCGCCCGTTACCGCCCGAAGGACCCATCCGACCGAGGCGCAACGGCGTCAATTCGAAAAACTGATTCTGCCGCATGAGCAGTCGCTGTATGCTCCGGCGATGGCGTTGACCCACAGCGCGTCCGACGCCGAGGATCTGGTACAGGAGACCCTGGTTCGAGCGTACGATCGTTTTGACACTTTCCGGGCGGACGGGTCACCTCGCGCCTGGCTGCACACGATTATGCGAAATCTGTTCTTCAATGCGTATCGAAAACGGTCGCGCGAGCCGAAGCAGGTTTCCCTGGAGTTTTTCGACCCGGCCACCAGCGACCTCTCGGGGAGCGGTGCCGGTATCGCCAGCCGTGTCGCACCGAACCAGCCGACCTCCGACTCGCCCGAACGTCAGGTCATTTCGGAGATGGAGGGGAGCGCGGTGCTGGAAGCGGTTCGAAACCTTCCGGCGGACTACCGGCAGGTGGTGGCGATGGCCGACATTCAGGGTATGCCGTACCAGGATATTGCCGATCGCCTGAACATCCCGATCGGCACGGTTCGCTCGCGACTTTCGCGCGGGCGTGAGCGTGTCCGGCGGGCGGTTTTCTCCTGGCGACCGACCGGCGAGACCGAACGATCGGGCGTACCGGTCCCGGCATGATGGCGGGTCGGAGAAACGCCGGATCTGCAGGCAAGGACGAAGGGCGATCGCCCTTCGTCCTTTTTCCTGTCGATCGCTGATCCCCGGAGGAAAAATGGAACAAAACGGCGAATTTTCCCATTGGGTTATATGATGGGCGGGGCGGTTACCGGGGGTGTTTCCCGTGCGTCGCTCTGTCCGGGTTGGAGCAATGGGGCGTGCCGACCCGTACCATTCCATCCGGCAGCCAGTCGTCCGAAGAGACGGCGGCCTATGCTATGGAATCGAGCAATAAGGGGGTAGACAAGATGGCAAGCGCGTCCGGTTCGCTTACCTGGGGTAACGCCAGCCGCAACAGTTTCGGTTCCCTTTCCAATGTAGGCCCTCGCCGCAAGAACCGCACTCGTTCCTTTGACCATGATTCCGACCATGAATTTTCTTCCGAATCCGATGTTTTCGCCTTCGTGGGATTGGCCACCGACGATCTTCCCGCTCCCCCTTCCCTTCCGATTGATGACGAACTTGAATTAGGCGACTTTTCCGGTGAGGAGACCGCCGCTGACCCTCTCGCCGACGCGGTCCCCGAGTCCGAAACCCTGCAGATGTGGATGCGGCGAACCAAGTCGACCCGCCTCCTGTCCGCCGAGGAGGAAGTCGCCCTGGCCCGCCGGGTAGCCAAAGGCGACAAAGTCGCCAAGGATATCCTGACCGAGGCCAATCTCCGGCTGGTCGTCTCCATCGCCCGACGCTACTCGGTGCCCGGTATCGCTCTCGCCGACCTGATCCAGGAAGGCAATATCGGACTGATCCGCGCGGTGGAAAAGTTCGACCCGTCGCGCGGTTTCCGATTCTCCACCTATGCGACCTGGTGGATTCGACGGGCCATCGCCCGGGCCGTCATCAATCAGGGTCGGACGATCCGAATTCCCGTTTACGTCGCGGAGATGATCCACAAGGTCGTCAAAACCAGCGGCATGCTCCGGCAGCAGTTGAATCGGGAACCGACCCTCGATGAAGTCTCCCACGCCATGGATGTCACCCCGGATCGCGTGAACGAGATCATGCGCGTGGCGATGGAACCTCTGTCGCTCGAAACGCCGGTCGGGGACAAGGAATCCGCCCAGCTTTCCGACTTCATTCAGGCGCAATCCGGCATGACGCCGGCCGATGTCGCGGTCAATATGATCCGACGGGAGCAGCTCGAACAGGTTCTCGCCCGACTGACGGACCGCGAACGGGATGTGGTCCGGATGCGCTTCGGCCTCGACGGTGAAACTCCCAAAACGCTGGAGGAGGTCGGGCAGTTCTTTCATGTCACCCGGGAACGGGTTCGACAGATCGAGCTACGCGCCCTGAAAAAACTTCGTCGTATGGGTCCGCTGGAACAGGCGGTGGAGAACCCCGAAGGCGAGATTGCCGTCGAAGACGAGACGGAAACCGCGGAGTAACGTTCGGACGAGCGTGCGCTTTCGGCGAACACCGGGCTTTTCCAGGCCGTTCGTCAGAAGCGCGCGCCGGTCAGGTCCAGCTGGAATCGACGTGAGGTCGTGGAGTAGTAAAGGGCAAAATCGCGAGACCCGACGCGGCGGATCAACGCGTACTCATATTCCTGATACGTCAGTATGCCGAATCGAGAAACGGACCCGATGACACGGCCGCGCCACGGGCCGGCGATCCGAAACTGCATCGTGCCGGAGATGCTGGACTGCGGACTATCGAGACTATGGGAGCCGGTGAACGACAACTCCCATTCCGGACCGCCCAGAAATCCGCTCATCCCCAGACGATGTTTTCCACTGATCAGGGCGGCATTCACACCGGACGCCAGCGGCGTTTGCGTGTAGTCGTAGTTGACCTCGGCGCTACCCAGATTGCCGAACTTTCGCGCCAGGGTCGTGGTTCCCAGCAGGGTAAAACCCGAATTCCCGTAACCCGGCGTTTTCGATCCCTGAATCCATGCCCGCCCGACGGAAACGGACTGCCGAACCGTCGTCGCCCGCGCCACGGGCAACGCATCCGTGAAGAAACGGCTCCCGACTCCCTGGGAAAAGAGGTTCCGTGGCGGTTTCGGCTGGCCCGGTATCTCGGCCTGACCGAACAGATTTTGTTGCCCCGCGTTCGCATTGATGGCGTAATGCACCTGTTTCAGGAAGGAGACGGGCCGGGCGAAACTCTCGGCGTAGACCTGCTGACGCAGTTCGCCGCTGGCGGGCGAACTTGCCCCCGTGACCACATCCCGAAACCCCGGAGATCGCGAACCGGAAATGGTCGTATTCAGCGAAAACGTTTTGTAGGTGCGCGATGCCTGCGAGTTGAGGAAAAGACTGCGATGGTTCGGGAAATCGATAAAGAGATTGCCGGTCGTGTCCTTGCCGAGATTCTGCGCATGGCGGAAACGCATGCCCCAGTCCTGACGTGACAACCCGTTGACCTCGACGGTCCCTCCGGCGTTCCGCGCCCCCGAATAGTTCTGGGTCAGGTCCAGCGACCAGCCGGGACGTACGGAGTACGCTGAGGAACTGACGCGGGCGGCACGACGAATATTGAGCGTTCCGATCCCGCTCGGGTCGGCCTGATAGTAGAACGGGAAATCCACCATGAACCCGTCCTGTGTATAGCCGACCACCTGCTCGGGAAAGATGCTGTCCTGGTTCAGGCCCATGACATGCAGCGGGGTGGAAAACACCTTGTTGCCATCGACAAAGAAGGTCGCCCGGCGAAATTGCAGGCGTTTCCCCGGATCCATCAGCATCGCCCGGGAAACGACCATAATGCTGGCATCGGAAAGGTCCGTCAGATTCCAGGTAGTACCGAGGGGCAGTTGCCGACCTTTGGGGTAAGGGACCGGATCAAACCGCAGACCGGTCAGTTCGAAGGCGTCGACATGCGCGTCGGCGATTCGTTCGGCGGTCCCGTTCCCCTGTAGAAGATTGAGAATCAGGTGATCGTAACGCTGTTCGCGTCCGGCCACGGACAGGCGTACGTTCCCCAGGGCCAGTACCGCGTTCGTTCGAACGTTGAACTGCAGGACGTCGGCCTGTACCGCGATGTTTCGGAAACGGATCGATGCCCCCCCGTTTTTACCGTTGGCCTGAACGATTCCCTTTTCGGCGGCATAGCCGATGTACTGGGTTCCATCGATGCGAACATACGCGGTTTTGCTGTCGGTGGCTTCCGCTTCCTTGCTGAAGACAACGGTAATCCGCGCGGGTACCGCCCGACCGGGCGTATCGAGAACGGCAATAATCGTCGCGGTGCCGGGTTGATCGGCGGCGGTCAGGGTAACGCGAGCGACGCCGTTTCTGGTTACCGCCTCCGGGGCGTCCAGGCGACCGGCGGTCGTGGTGAATCGAACCCGGGTGCCATCGGCCGCGATATTGCCGCGTTCATCGAAAACCTGGGCGGAAATGACGGTCAGGCTTCGGCCATCCGCCTTGATCAGGGACGGCTGGGCATCCAGTCGGATGGCGCCGAGGTTATCCGCCGCGAGTGCGTCCGTGTTTACGGTGACGAGGGCCGCCGCAGTGAGGGGAAGAAGGAGCGGGAAATGAGCAGGACGACGGCGCATTTTACGGAGAGGTGCCGGGGCGGACCGCCTCCGGGCGGGTCCCGACAGGGTCAGCCCGGGGCAGCCATCCTAATGAACGTGCCCCGGACGGTTTTCGGTCGGATCAGCGCGGCGCCGCGAGGATGCCGCCCAGAGTGACGACGGGAATCAGCCAGCCAAGGTTGGATCGCTTCTTCTTCTTTTCCGCGACCTTGGGAGGGTTGATCAGCACGGCGGACTGCGGAAAGACGTCGATGACGCTCTTTTCGGCGACTTCCTCGGCCGCCCGGGCAATCGCCGATTCCTGCTGCTGGGGTCCGGAGACATCGGCCGGCGATTCGCCCACCGCCTTTTCGGCGGCGGAGGAGATGGCGGAGCCGTCTGCCGCTTTGCGTTCGAGGCTCAGGTTGAACGTGGCGCGGCGGGTCTGCGGATCGAAATTGTAGTTATCCACGGAGATGGTGATGTACTCGGACGCTCCGGTCACCTCCGCCAGCTTCTGTGCGACGCGCGCATCGTCGGCGGGTCCTTTCACCGCATCGGTCGGCGAGATTCCCTGGCCTTCGTTGACCGCGCGCTGAACGCTGGGGAGGCGGTTGCTGTAGACCACAACCCCGACGCCGCCGAGGGTGAGATATTTGCGGACCGCTTCGGTGACGATTTCGCCCGCCACCTTGGTCGCCGGCGTTTCCTTGGCCACGGCGTTATCCGCGCCGATGATGACCGCCGGGAACAACAGGACGTTGGTCGGCAGCGGTTTGACTCCGGCGGTCATGGACTTCGCCGATTGCGACGAAGCGGTTGTCTGCTGTGAATATGCGGGAGCTTGAAGGGTCGCCGTCAACAGGAGAGTGGCAGCCAGAATCCCTGTCGCTCCAAGAGAGGTTTTTTTCATAGTTTGCGTCATGCCTGATGTCCGTCCTTCCGTCCCGGCAAGGTCTCAAGTTCGTTTTCGTATCGGTTTTCCGATGGTTTTGGCTTGAAACCCGCTCGACGTCCTTCCGAAATGGCTACACCAGGATGGAGTATTTTTCGCCTCCATCCCGGTGTTGTCCTCCTATTCAATAGTCATGAAGGGCTGGGTGCGCGAAGCCGTCTCGCCGGAATCGTCCTGAGCGACGATTTCGATCTTGTACGGCCCCGGCGGAATCATCGATCCGTTCTCCGCTCGTCCGTTCCATTGCAGTCGGTTGGTTCCCGAACTCGCCGCCCGGCTTACCGCCAGGGTCGCCACGGTTTTCCCGGTGATGGTTTTGACCTTCCCGGTGACCGTCGCGGCGCGGCTCAGGCTGAACGCGAAGGAACGGCTTCCACCCGCCTGACCACGGCCTCCGACAATCTGCACATTGGTGATCGTGAGCGGTTGGGCCGAGGCCTGTTTCGCGGTCACCACGACGCGGGTCGGCTGTCCTTTGCGGACGTTGATCGTGACGGACGAGGAGGAGCGCATCGCGTAGGCGCGTCCGGTCTCCTTATCCTTCAGCGACAGCGTCAGGCGGCGGGGCAGGGTGCCGATGTTTGGCCAGGTCAGCGTCACCGGGCCATCCTGGTCGGCGGACACTTCCAGTTCCCATTCGTTGGTCCGACCCGTCGCCCGGATGTCCTTGGCAAATCGGGTGGTGGACGTCTCCGGGCGAACCACGCCGACGTACACATAATCGGAGACACCGGCGGGCGGTTTCGGGACGGTTCGCTCCGCGTCGGTGACGCTTCGGTCCGTATTGACCCCCAGGATGGTCGCGCGGTCGTTTTGTTCGTTCCCCTTCCGGGCGACAATCTGGAGCCGCCAGTTCTCATCGGTCGGCCGGGCGACCATCGCTCGCCCGGAGGCGATGACCCCGCGGGTCGGCGGGTTCGGGTCCGCACCGGGAGCGGGCAGAATCGCGGACTGACGCTGGGTCGGCAGGGAGTAGATCAGGGTAATCGGTTGGGTCGTGAAGATCCAGTAACCTTCCCAGGGCTTCAGCGGCAACGCCGTGTCTTCGAAGAAATCGTAGCTGCCGGTCACGGTGGAGAGGTAGAAAACGCCGCCCCGAATCACGCCGTTGCGAACGGCCTCAGTGAAGTTCTGGGAAACCGGGTTGCTGTTGATGTTGGTAACAAACCGCAGCGAGCGAAGCGGAATATCGTAGAGATACGGGTTCGAGATGATATTCCATCCGCGGGCCAGGTTTAGCTGTCGCTGGTTGGCGTTGCTGAAATCCGTAACCCCGGTGTTCGCCTGCCCGGCGAGCGGCTTGACGCCCCTGGCGTAGATCGTTCGCGTCAGGTTCGGCTTGTAGAAGTAGCCGATGCCGGTTTGGAGCCGATTGGCGACGACGTATCGTCCCAGGCCGTTCGCGTTCTGCGGGTCGGGGACATACTGATAGAACACGACCGGATCATCGGCCGGGCTGGTCAGACCGTTGACAACCGTCGATGGATCGGCGTTATTCGACGTGGTGGTGTCGAACTCGAACGGGAAGCCGATCATCTGGAAGGTGTTCTCGGTAACACGTCGGAACGGTGTGGCCGGAACGTTGATCGAACGGGTAATCTGGCGGGAGCCAAATTCGTTCGTGGCCATGTTGATCTGATAGGCCAGAGTTCCGAACGCGTCTCCGGTCGGAACAACCGCCCAGCCGATATCCGCTCCGGTGTCGGCGGCCAGATTTCCGTTCCCGTTCACAAGCTTTTCGGCGGTCTCTCCGCTCACCAGCACCAGGCCGGTCGGCAGTGTCAGCGAGGCGCGGACGTTCGTGATGCCGACGGCGTTCAGCGGGTCGCGCGGGGTCCAGTTGTAGATGGACCCGTAGAGGGTGAACGGACTCGGCGACAGGAATTTCGGAATCGCCTGGTTCGGATCTTTGGCGACGTTCCCGGCGATCGTCGGATCGTTTACGGCGTTCGCATTGTAAGCCAGAGCTTCCGGCCCATCGGCGGAGATGACGAAGTCGTTGTTGGGAATTTCGGTCGGCGATCCGTTGCCGTAGTAGGTGACGACTTCCTGGGTCGCTCCGGGGGCCAGCGTGTACGGCCCGAAGTAGACCGCCGTCGCCACGCCGTCCGAAAGTTTGGGTCGGTTGAAGCTGTTCAGATAGAATCCGCCGACATTCGGACGCAGTTCGAAGGGATGCGCCAGAACCACCCGTTCCGGAATCGTCGCGCCGAACCCACGCAGCGTATGGCGGGCGGCGAACGGCGGGTCGATCGTGCTGTCGACCTCGTACCGCTTCCCGTAGACGGTCAACTGGTCCGGAATACCGGCGGCGGTCAGGATACGGGCGTTATCGGAGACCAGCCCGTTCCCATCGAGGAAGTAGTACCCGGTTCTGGATGTGTCGGTCGAACCGGCCAGGACGCCGGGGCGGACGTTCACGGTGAATCGCAGACGGACCGTATGCGGCGCGGTATCGTTGTTGGTAATCCGCCAGCGCAACTGGGCCGTCGCCCGGTAGAGGCGAATCTGCTGTTCGACCTGGACGTTGCTTCCGACATCATAGGGCGTCCTGAGGACGCTGTTGATCATCTGCGGCTCGGTGATGACCCCGTTGGACCCCATCACATTGGTGACGGTATCGTCCAGTTGAATCCGGGTATAGGCCGAATATTCGTAGGTAATGAAACCGCCGCTCGTGATTTCCCACCAACCGGGTAGCGGCCAGACGCCATAGCCGAACGGCCGACCGGAGGCGGTGTCATAGATTTCGTAGGCCCCGGCGAAATAGTTGAACCCGTTCAGCGCCTGAAGGTTATCGGTCGAGAACCGGGAACTACCGTCCACGTTTCCGAACGTGAGCATCCCGGCAACGTTGTGGGTGGCGGTAACCGAACTGGTTCCGGCGGGCCAGCTGACTCCGTAGGTGCCGCCGATGCCGACGACGACGCCCAGGTACGGGTTCTTGATAAACCCGAAAACGGCATCCTGGATCGGAACCAGCGTCGGGTTGGTAGCATCGGTGTTGTTCGGTTGGACCAGGCCACCATATCCGAAAAACTCAAAGAGCACCCGGGAACCGCTGACCGCTCCCTGGTTGCCGACGGTCTGGGCCGTTGCCGGACCGGCAAGGGCGAGGGCAGGCACTACGGCAAGGGCGCCAATGAGGGCGCGACCCCGACCGGTTGCTTGCCCGGCGCGCCGGACGCGTCGGTTCTCCGAACGGCCTTTTATGGTTGCAGCGAAAATCGCCATTGAGAAAGCATCTCCTGTTGTTGATTCGGATCGCCCGATCGGCGCATTCCCCGTCCGGCAGGACAGGTCAGGCGAAGGACCGGGCGAAGGCGACTCGTCCTCAGTGCATCATCTGGACCGGCTGCTTGAAGGTCGCGGTCTGTCCGTCTGCCGAACGGGCGGTGATTTCAAGCAGGTAAGGTCCGGGCGGCAGTACGGCTCCGCTTTGAGATCGGCCGTCCCAGCGCAGAGTGTTAGTCCCCCCTGTCACTGCACGACTGACCCCGGTCAGAGAACCGACCTTCACCCCGGTAAGCGATTTGATCGTTCCCGTGATTTCCGCTTCGGCAGTGACACTGAAACGAACGGCGATTCCGGCCTGCGCCGTGCTTCGTCCGCCGGAGACCGCGACATTATTGATCGCGAGGAGACCGGCGCTTCGCGCGGACGACAGAGTGATCGTGAATTTCCGGGTGGTCCCCGCCTCGCCCGACTTGAACGTATAGGACGACCGGTTCCGCATATCGATCTTGCGTCCCGTCGCCGTATCGGTCAGAGTCAGAATATTGCGGCGCGGCACGTTCCCCAGTCCGTCCCAGGTCACGGTGACATCGGCGTTGATCCGGTCGGTGCTGACCGCCGCCGTCCACTCGGTCTTCGACCCGGTGTCGAGCGGGCGGATATCGAACGCATTCGGAACCGAGCGCCCTTCTCCAACCGGCGTCAGGAACCGGACATACGCATGTCCTGAGCCCGTCGGCGGCTTGGGAATATCGAGCAGGTCGTTTCCTTCGGACGCCGAGGAGGCCTGGCCGAAGTAGTTCTGACCATCCCGGTCACCGGCCACGGTCGCCATAAAGCGGGCGCGCCATCCGCTCTTGTCCTGCGTGATCGCCTGGCGGGTCGGCACCAGTCCGGTAACGGACCGTCCGACGTTGGTCGGCGCGATGATCAACGTACAGTCCCGGAGGACATGCACCCAGTATCCCTGGAACGGCTCCAGATTCCCGTTCGGCGCAATGTTATACACATAGTCGCCGTTGACATAGCCGACCAGTGCGCTGGAGATGACCCCCTGAATGATCGCGTCGTTCAGGCTGTAGGTCGTGTTGTTGTAGAGAACCGACACGGTCCCCCAGGCGGACGGCTTGGTGAACGGCGCACCGATCAGGTTCCAGCCACCGGCGGCGGAGGTCAGACGGATTCCGACCGCATTGGCGGCCACGGGACCGACCGTATTGAGGGTCACCGGCCTATCCAGATCGAGCCAGTACCCGAGACCGACCGGCGCAATCGAGGTCGTCGGGTCGGTCACCTCGAAAACGATCGGAGAGTTGTCGGTAAAGGTCGCCGAGAAACGGGCGCCGGGATCGTTCGAACTGCCGTTCGAGCGATAGATCAGGTAGTCCGGACCGGTCGCGGAGCGCTGCGAGTTGTACCGTGCCAGCGAAAAGACAGCCGGGTTGAACACCGCCTGCTCCGGATTGGTCGGAATGACGGACCGGACCTTGAAGGGGAACGAGAAAAGCGAACGCACCGCCGTCTGGGTCCGAGAGATGATCTCGAAGAACTGGTTGCCGAAGACTTCATCGCCGATTTTCAGAACGGCCTTATACCGTCCGGGAGCCAGGTTCAGGTTCGCTCCTCCGGCGGTGACCGTCACGACGGTCGCCTTCGGTTGGGAAGGTCCGAGCGTCCGCGGGATCGTGAAATCGGTCCCTTCGACCAGGGTTCGTACCACGCTGACCGGGATTGTCGCGCTCTGAATCTCGATTCGGACCGCTCCTGCCGCCGGGGCACGGGTGATACCGATGGCGCGCACCTGGAAAGCGGGAAGCTGGGAGGAATAAAACGATCCGAGGTCCAGGTCCCCGACGAATCCGATGCGGAACGCGGGGTCGGCGTAGTTCAGCAACGCCGAGTAGACGTCCAGAAGACCCGCGCCGTATTTGTTGCCACCCGCATTGTTCGGGACGTCATCCGGAAGTCGCTGGGCATTATCCTGAAGAACGGCCTTGATGGTCGCCGGATTGCGGGGCGCACCGGCCGCCAGCAGCAGAGCGACGGCACCGGTAACGTGCGGTGCGGCCATCGACGTTCCGCTGATGGCTTCGTACCCGGCCACGCCGCCGAAATTGGGTTCGGTTCGGGGCCAGGTCGACCAGATCTGCTGATCGAAGAGATTGATGTTGGGGTTGGCGGTGTCGCCGCCGGGGGCGCCGATCGCAACCACTCCGCCGAAGTTGGAGTAAGAGGCCAGACGACGGTCAATGCTGACCGCGGAGACGGCGATCACTCCCGGATAGGAGGCGGGAAACGAAGGAAGTTGTGCGGTATCGAATCCGTCGTTCCCCAGGGAGGCGACGATGGTGATTCCCTGGGCGATACCCCGAGCGATCACGTCGCGCATGGCCGTTACGTCGCCATACCCGCCGAGACTGAGGTTGATGACATCGACGTTCTGGTCAACGAGGTAGCCGACGCCGCTGACCACGACATCGGTGGTCGCGCCGACCGCCTGACCGAAGACGCGGGCGACCCGGAACTGCACATCGACCCCGCCGCCGTTGTACCCGGCGACACTGGCGACCCCGATCGCGTTATTGGTCGTGGCTCCGACCGTACCGGAAACGTGGGTTCCGTGGCCACCGCGATCCTGAATATCGTTCGGATCGACGGCTCCGCCCGTGCCGTCCGGGAAGAAGTTCCGGCCTCCGACGATACGTGTCCCGGTTCCGTCCGCCGTGGCGAAGTCGGGATGTCCGACATCGATACCGGAATCGGCGACCCCGACAATCACCCGTCGCGCGGAGGACTGGATACTCCAGGCCTCCGGCATTCGGATCATCGGCAGACCGTACTGCCGCCCGTACAGAGCGTCATTGGGGGTGAACCGCCAGGGGTCGGGCGGCGCGGTCGCCCGGGACGCCGCGGTCGTGGCGTTGCCCGTCTGTGGGCGCAGCGGGACAACCGGCTTCTCGACGAACGCTTTGTTGATAATATAGTTGGGATCGGCCGCAAGGACTCCGGGAACGGATTTCAGTTTCCCGATCGCGGTCCGAGTATCGTCATCGACCTCGGCGACCAGCTTCTCGGTAAGGTTCCCATACTTGACCGCCCGGAACACGTAGTAGTTCGGGGCGTACGGAATGGAGCGCAGGAGTTCACATCCCGAGTCGGCGGCCAGTTGCCGGGCGGCGTCGATCGTCGTGCCCGGAGCGACCTTGACGATGATTTCGCCCGCCTGGATTTTGGGAACGGGCGGGTCGCCAGCGAAGGCCAGCGAGGCAAGGCATAACGTAACAGCCAGTCCTGCCAGCATCCGTGTAGCAGAGGAATTGGCTCTGATACGACGTAGGTTCTTTCTCATGTAATGTTACCAGTAGGCTTTCTGTCGTGTGCCTGCTATTGATCAACCCGCCTTCACCGGGCCAGGGTTTCAGTTTGTCGACAATGGCGTTTGCCACCAGGCGTTTCGGTCCTCCTGTATGGCACACGAAAACGTATCCGAAAGACCGAAGGCGTTATTTCGCCTTCTCCGGGAAAGGGACGCCAACCGGCGTCCCTTTCCCTCCTGCGGAGCCGATCCGACTAGGGTTGGTTCGGCGGGGTCAGGGTCTTCTTGAACGAGAACGGTGTGGCGGAATAGATGTAATCCCCACCGTTCGGCGTACCGGTTCCGAGCGGTCCCGGCTGGTCGTTGGACGATCTCGCGCCCACCCGGAAGTAGATCGGCGAGTTACTGTTCAGCGAGGCGAATGCTCCGGAGATGTCGAGCGGATCGGTGTTCGTCGTTCCGCTGGCGACAGGGAAGAAGAACGGGCCGCGAACCGTCTTGTTACGGAAGCTCGGATCGCTGGCGAACTCGAACACGTACTGGTCCGCACCCTGAACGGTTCCGAACTGGACCACGACGCGTCGGATGTCCTGGTCGGTCGTCGGACCGCTGATTGCCGGACGGGCGATCGGAGTGACCGGTCCGCTGCTCGCACGAACGGCGGTTTCCTGGTACTGGAGGGTTCCGCCGCCGGCAACACCACCACCGACGCCACCACCAACACCGCCGCCGACGCCACCACCGACACCGCCACCGACACCGCCACCGACACCGCCGCCGCCGATGCCGCCACCGACACCACCGCCGCCGATGCCGCCACCAACACCGCCGCCGACACCTCCACCGCCGGTCGTGACGGTCGGAGCAACGACTTTCTGGTAGACGATATTAATCTGGTAGGTACTGGTAACACCGACGGGGAGGCCGGTGACGTTCGCCGTCTGGGTCGACAGGAACCCGATCGGGAAGGAGTTGCCGTTACCGGCGTTCGCTCCGCCACCGACACCACCACCGACACCACCACCGACACCACCACCGACACCACCACCGACACCACCACCGGTCGTGGTTCCGCCGGTCGTCGCACCCGTATTTCCACCGGTGGTCGTTCCGGCGGTGTTCCCACCGTTACCCGGACCGTTTCCGGGAGGCTGATTCCCGAAAGAGACGGTGGTGTAGGTCAACTGAGTGAAGTTCGGGGTCGGCACGTCGATAAACGTCCGGTTGGCGTTCGTCGAGACACCGATGATCTGGTTGTTGCGCCAGACATGGTATTCGATGACGTTACGCGAGGGGATATCGGACGCCTGCTCCCATGTGACCAGGACGCGTGCGGTGGCCGGATCGCCGGCGGCCGGAGCGGACCCTTCGGCATACGCCCGGGCGACGATCTTTCCGATACCGGTCGCCTCATTGGTTCGGGACTTGGTATCGAACAGCAGGTGGGCGAGGAAGATGGCCGCGCCGATCGCCAGAATCGTCGTCAGGATCGGCTTGGCGCGTCGTCCCTGGGGCTTGTACGAGGTCGTGTCGGGAACGGTGGAGGTGATGAGACCGTCGGTTGCGACGCTGTAGCCCGGCAGTTTGAAGACGGCCCGGGCGCGGTCCTCCGGTCGGATGCCCTTACCGTAGTCGAGAACACGGGCGATCGAGTCGGTGGAACCGACGCTGGTCACCTGAACGCGTCCGATACGATCCCGTCCGCGAATGATGGTCATCTCCAGACCGGGGGTGATACCGTCGCGTCCACCCCGGTTCAGGGTCACTTCGGTGGTATCGCGGGTCTGAAGAATGGTCGCCTCAGGGAGGGTGTAGTTATTGATCGTTTTGATCGCATTAAACGCCGCATCGGAGAGCGCCTGATTGATCAGCGTCTCATCATCCGGTTGCATTCCCGCCGGAGGCGCCGGGGAGAAACCGGTCTGGATCGCGCCGTTCGCAAGGTCGCCGGAGACGACGTCGGTCAGGCGGACCGAAAGGGTTACCTTGGCCCGTCGCGGGTTGGACGTGAAGGAAACGCCGGTGACGTCGCCCGTCACGATATATTCGACACCCAGCGCCTGCCCCAGTTTCTGGAGGCTGTTGTTGTTCAGCGGTTGGGTCAGGCCGAGTTCCTGCAGTTGCTGATTGATCTGCGTCCGGGAGAACGGATCGTATTTTCCGGTCCGGCTCATTTCGACCACGACGGCGTCCGTTGCATTTCGCCCCAGAATAGCGCCGGAGCGAGCCGTGGCGAGAACGCCGAAGTCCAGAACAGCAACCGTCGGGATACGGTTCAACTGTGCGTATGCCTGTCGGGGCGGCATCGCCAGGAGAAAGAGAGGCAGCAGCCAGAGCGCGACCAGCGTCCAGCTAACACGCCTTCCCAGGCTTCCAAGCACTAAGTGTCTCAATGCGTTATTCCTCCGTTAACACTCATCGTAGGCTCGGCCCGGGCGCAGTTCCCTGACAGCCCCCTACAATCGCAACGTATTGGTGACTAGCCAATTCGGATTTTGGTTCTGTTTCGTATTTTCATCAGGTCCGCCGTTTTCCCCTCCTGACATTCCGCTTCAGGAGGGGATTTTTGACGGCGGCACAGGTTGCCGGTCTACTGGTTCTTCAGCACGGATACTCTTCGGCTGACACTGGCTCCGCGATCATCCTGAGCCGTGACGGTCAGGACATACGGTCCCGGCGGCAGCATCTGCCCGGCTTCGTCCCGTCCGTCCCAGACGACGGAGGTTTCGACGCCGCCCGCCGCCCGGCTCTGGAACCGCTTGATCCGTTTGCCGGTCAGTGTGCGAATCTCCGCATTGACGTTCACCGCACGGGTGGTCGTGAAGCTGAACCGGTAGCTGCCGCCACCGCTGATATCGCGGGACGCCGTCCGGAGGTTCAGAATGTCGAGCGGCAGGCTGGACCCGGCGGAGACTTCCACACGGAACCGGTGCTCGGCCCGTCCGTTCGGCGTGAACGTGTAGGACGAGGAGCCGCTCCGCATGGCGACCCGCTTACCGGACGCGGTATCGACCAGGACCGGTTCGAGTCCGCGCGGCAAGCGGGAAACGTTGGGCCAGTAGACCGTCACCGGTCCGTCCGCCGTTGTTTGGACGGTGAACTCGAACGTGGTGGCGTTCGCCGGAGCGGCGACATTGCTGGAGAGTGTCGTCGCACGGCCGGCCATGTCCTTGCCGAGGATTCCCACGTACAGCGCAGGGGCCTCGCCGACCATCGGCGGTTTTTCATGGTCGTACTGATTGTCGAACCCTTCATGCGCGTCCGGTGCGACACCGACGCTGTTCTCGGTGTCGGCCAGGTTACCCTGGCGGGCGGCAATCTGAAGTCGCCAGTCGGTGGCATTCTTCGAGGCGATCGCCAGCGGCACGTGCAGTTCGCGTTCCGCTCGGGTTATCGACTTGAAGACCCCGCCGCTCTTCGTTCCGGCCTTGACCGCGCGGGTTCCCGTTCCCGGATACCGCAGGGTCATCCGGACCGGGACGAATGCCCGGATCCAGTAGCCGAACCACTGTTTCAGTCGGGAACCCGGCTGATAGAGACTGCCGTTTTCCGAACCGGTGTAGTTGTAGAGCACGCCCTGCAGTGCGTTATCGGAAACCGCCTGCGCCAGGGAGACTTCCGTCCTCTGAACGCCGGTCACGGTCACGTAGCTGTAGGTGACGATCGAGGGTGCGCTGATGTCGATATCCGCCGCCGGGTCGCTCGGATTGACCTGATTGGAGAACGGATGCCCGATCAGGTTCCAGCCGCGCGACAGGTCGATCCGGAAGGAGGTGGCCTGTGTCGGTGCGCCGCTGGTGGCGATGGCCGCCTGGTCTCCGAACCGGACAAAGTAGCCTTTTCCGAGGCGGAGCCGGAGGTCGGGCGAGGTCTGGTAGCTGGTTCCCGACCAGTCGGCGACGTTGAAGATATTGTGGATCGCCGTATCGTTGGCGGAACCGGCGGTTCCGTCGCCATCGTTATCACCGTTTGCCGTGATACCGAAGACGTCCCGGGTGACGACCGCGGAGTAGTCCTGCGGCACGGAGATGAGCTGAAGGCCCTGGCCGTAGATCTTCGGCGGTTCGAGTATGAAGTTGATGTTCCGGGTTTCCGCGCCGGTCGTCACCGTGATGTTGGCGAAGGGCGAGGGATTTCCGGAAAGGCCGGGCTTGGAGACGTAGGCATTGTAGGTACCCGGCAGCACTTCCGCGATTCGGAAGTTGAACTGGTACCCGTCGGACGTGGTTTGCACCGCGCCGACCGTCGCCGTATAGGAGATGTTCGGCGACTGGACCTGCTGTCCGCCGACCACCTGTACCGCGTAGAAGTCGACCGTCGCGCCTTCCGTCGCCGAGGTGGTCGGCTGGGAACCGGCGAACCGGCGAACCAGACCGGAAACCGAACCCGGCGGCAGGGTCTTCAGACGGATATCCGGAGCGGTCACGGTCTGCTCGAGCTGGCCACCGACGACCACATCCAGATTATTGGCTTCGGACGGCGGCACGTTCGGACTGAATCCGTTGGCGCTTGCCGAGACGACATAGGTGGCGCCCGGCAGTAGCGTCGGATCGGGATCGCCCGCCGGCGGGTTGATTCGGCTCAGCGTGTAGACGCCGTTGGCGTCGGTCGTTCCCTGAGCGACCAGAGTCCCGTCGCTCTTGCGGGTGGCGGTGACGATCGCGTCCTCGATCGGCTGGTTGTTATCCTGATTCAGGACGCGGCCGGTGATCCGCTGTGGCCGCGCGGGCAGCAGGAAGTCGACCTGAGCGGTGACGTTCTCGGAGATGCGAACGGTCGGTCCGATCGGTTGGGCCGAACCGGGGTTCGGATCGGGAATCACCTGGACGCCGGTTCCGAGCCGGTACTGGCTCGCCGGAGAGACGCCGATGCGAACCTCGCCGTACTGCTCCTTGACCGGACTGCCGTCGTCGTTCACGTGAGCGCGGAAGATCGCGCCGTTGGCGTCGCGGAACTCCCGAATCTCTTTCTCGACGATTCTTCCGTCCCGGACGGTGAAGATGCTGTTCGCGACCACCTGGTAATCGGAGATCAACAGGGCGGGGAACAGGTACGCGCCCGCCGGAAGCTGCGTCGAGCTACCATCGGGAAGGACAACACGGTTGCTTCCGTCGGAGGAGTAGGAAACGACCTTGGTATAGAGGCCGTTCACCTCTCGCCGGCGGACCTGAATCTCGATTCCGGAGATCGGAGTGACTCCGTCCTCGGAGAAGACGCCGCCCTGCGGGTTCTGCTGGCCCGTCCCCCTTTGAACTCCGCTGAGGGCTCCGGGTCCGGCGGCTTTCAGGGCGATGTCGGCCGCTGCACGCCATCCGCCATGGACGGTGTTCCCGAGGTTATGCTGGGTATAGAACCCGGCTTTGTACCCGAAGAGGACATAGAATCCGGGCGGCAGACCGATGATCTGGAAGTTTCCGTTTTCGTCGGTCAGGGCCGTACCGGTAGCGACCTGCGTATCGTCGACCACATCCGGCACGGCACGAACGAGGGCATCGTTGACGGGCTTGCCTTCATTGTCGAGAACTCGACCTGTGATGGAACCGGTGCGGAAGTGGCAGGTGATGTTGTGCATCAGAACCGCACGCCGTCCGAGAGTTGCTCGATAGGTGATGCTTGGCGTTCCGGTCGCGTAGTTATACCATCCCTGGCTGATGGATTCGAAACCGGCCGCGGCATAGACAACCTTACCGATGCGCTGACCACTCCGGGCGGGATCGTAGACCGTTCGTCCGATCGCGCTGTAACCGGAGGGCACGGCACTACCGATGATGGCTGCGATGGTTGCACTGGCCGTTGGCTGTGCTCCGGGCGCAGGGAAGGCGGGCGGGGCGGGACTACCGGGAAAGAGGAACAGGTCGACCGAGTCGGGCGGCGATCCGGCGGGCGTTCCTGTCGGGGTCACGCCCGGATTAGCACGAATGCGATCGACGAAACCGGCGTCGCTGTTGGCCGACTGCGAAGCGTCTCCGACACGCTCTCCAAGGGTCGCGGTATTGCTGACGTAACGAACGATTCCGTTACCACCCGGCGCGCCGGTATCGAGCGGACGGTACTGCCAGGGCAGGGTGCCACCGGTGAAAGCACCATACGCGTGGGTCCCGGTCGCCGGGGTCCAGGGGTCGCGCGTCAACTGGAGAACATAATCGGAGTTACCGGAGAAGGTTGCAGCCTGGATTCCGGTGAACTGGCCACCTCCGTCCGTAAGGTAGCTTGCCTTCAGGATGTTGTTGAAAAAGAAGTTGTTTTGACCGTTGCCGGCGAGTGCGAAACCGATATCCTGTCCGGAAATCAGGAGCCGTCCGCCCGACTGGACATAGCTGGTCAAATCGTTCTGGGTCTGAATGTCCGTCAGGCTACCCGCCCCGGTGAAAAGGTTCCCCGTAAAGGGGGACGCCCAGACGACCATTCGGTTGACGCTGAGAACGGTACGCGGTACGGTTTCGCCCCGGGCGGTGTCTGCCGGTGCGACCGTCTGCTGGGGCAGGTAGTCCTGCAGGAGGGCAGCAGGCACCGGTCCACGGCTGAGGACTCGATAGATGCTGTAGCGCCCGGTTACGGGAAGTTTGTATCCTTCAAACCCTCCGGCGGCATCGACAAAGACCGCACTGGAGTCCAGAATTTCGTCGTTGTAGGAGGAAACCCCCAGAACGTTCGGGTATCCCGATCGGTTGTAGAAATTTCCACCAAAAACGCCGGAATTGGTCCTGATGGACAACTGGAATGGCGTATCGCGGTCCCAGACATTCGGCGGGTTGGGCGGGGTTGTTCCTGTAAAGGGCGCTTCCTGTCCTGCCTGCTCGGAGGGGAAGCGCTGAAGGTCGACGTCCGTGAAATAGGACTCGGTTCCCCAGAAGAGGGGCTGGAGGTTGCGCGTCGACCGGTCGTCGGTGGTCGGCGTTCCGAAACGCGAGGCGAAGAACTTCTGCCCGAGCGTGTAATCCGAAACGACCAGAATATCCTGCGGCAGACCGGAGATCGGAGCGGCCGTCGAGAATCCCCAGACGTTATCGTAGATGATGACGTTCGAACGCTCATTGGGGTTGTACGGATTGACGGCGTTATCGTAGGCGATGACGTCGATATACCAGTCTGAGGCGTCGGAAGGCGTTACCCAGGAAGCGCCATAAAGGACACCGCCTTTGCCATCGACAGGACGGACCGGAACCGTATTGCCGTTGGCGTCCGTTACCGGCTGTCCGTTGGCATCGGTTTGAACAAGCGGACGCAGGTGGAGCCAGACATTCGGTGTGGTAATCGTTTGGGCGACACCGGCACCTGTGTAAACGGTATAGGTACCACCATCGAGCGGCGCGACCGCTCGACCGAAATGACCGAAGGTTCCGCTGAAGGCGACCCGGTCGTTGAAACTCGGGACGTAAAGCGGACCGTCACCGAAGGTATTGAACTCGTGGCTGTAGTACGGCGTTCCACGGGCGACGTCGGTGGGGAAATTGTTGGTTCCGGCAGCCGCATCGGTGGTCGAGATGGCACTGATGGCCTGCGCTTCGAATTCCGTGCCGACGTTGTACCCGGTAGCCCGGTTCGCCCAGGAAATGAAGGTCTGCCCTTCCACGTAGGCTTCGGTAAAGTTGTCGTAGAACTCCTTATGCTCGCCACGGTGAGTGTTATCCGGGACGGATGCCCCCTGAGCGGCACTCTGGTAACGGGAGTTCGGGTTCTTGATCTGAAGGTAGACCGCCTTTCCGTCGGAACTATTCTCCGGGCGCATTCCGGACTCGCGATCCTCGAAACGGACGGCGAAGTGGACTTTCGAGCCGGGGGTAATTCCATCGGAGCGGTTCCGAACGCTGGCCGCGAGATCGGGGTTGTACGGCTGGGCGTCGTTGGTTACCAGATTGATATGGACGACCTCGCCGGTCGGACTGCTCGTGTCGAACCGGATCAGGGTCGGCGCGGTGATATCGATCAGGGAAGCAATGAACAGGTTGTTCGCCTTGGCGTTCGTCACCGTGAACCCCGTCCCGATCCCATCCTTGGCGTAGGAGCCGACGCGGTTGGACTGGCAGGACATGCGCGTGACGCGGACGAACGGCGCGAAGGTCGGATACTGATCCCGGAAGCGGGGTCGGGTCTGGTCGTTCAGAATCCCACCCTGCAGCGTATCGTTGGCGGTATCGAGACGGCGCGCGCCATCTGCGTCCACACCATCCAGATTGGTCGGGTCCGCTTCACCAAGCAGAGTATTCCCCTGGTTGCGGCTGACCACCGCGTAGTAGATGCTGCTGGTGTTCGCCGGTCCGGCGTTCCAACCGGTGACGGTGTTCTGCGTTGTGTCCCCACTGGCGAAAGTAGGTATACGATCGGAGGCGAACCCGATGAAGAGGTCGTCACCGTTCGGATTGATGAAGTTATTCTTCTGGGTGGAAGACCACGTCGGATGGAAGCTGCTGACCGCGGGCGCACCCGGATACTGAAGGGTAAACTGCCGGACGTTCTGCCCGAGTGTCCCCATAATGAAGATGTTTCGCGTATTTCCGACGGCACCCGCACCTGCCGGCGTTGCGGCCGGATCCGTCTCGGTACGCACGCGTCGGGTGGGATCGGCCGGTGCGCTGACGTAGGTCCCGCCGGTCGTATTCGATTCGGCATTGGAGTCGAACGCAATATAGCGGCCATCCGGCGAGGCGCTCGGATTCCGTTCGTCGCCCGCGCCCGCCGTCAACTGGAAGATGACACGGGTCTGAATGTTGACCGAAAAGAGGTGAAAGTTCGGATCGCCTTCCAGCTGCGCGGAGAAGACGACATCCGTACTGCCCACCCAGGCCGGCCGACCGACGGTAGCGAATCGGGCGCGTCCACCCTGTCCGTTCGGGAAGTCACGTCCCTCGGTCAGTTTTCGCAGGTTGTTCGCCCCCAGTTCCTCCGTATCGAGGAACTGGCCGTTGGCGGGGAGGTCGGCCACATAGAGATCCCACTTCTTGGTCGGATCATCCACGTCCTTGCCATCGGAAGACCTGACAAACGCAACGCGGGTCTGGTTCAGGTTGATAACAGGGAAGTAGTAGTCAAAACCGGTATTCGCCGGATTGGAGATGGCGACCGGGGTGTTGGCACCGGCATCGGTCGGTTCATCGGAGGCGATACGATAGATGTTGTACCGACCGGGGTTGGCGGCGGAATTTCCCGCGAAGTACAGGAACCGCTCGTCGACGGTCCAGACCGGCACCCGCTCGTCCGGAACCGGTGTCTGCGTCAGGTTGACCACCTTTTCGGTGACGGACGCGCCGTTGGCGCCACCGATCCGAACGCGGCTGGTCGCCTTCTTGAATCCGGTGACTCCGACGGTCGAACGCACGGGCACATCGGACGGAATAAAAATACCGTTCCCCTTCATCGGTCCGCGCCGGGTCGGCACCATCGCCATGCCGGTAGAAGCGCCGCTATCCACCGGCCGGGTGCGCCCGGAACCACGATAAGAAGAAACCGGTACCGGTAACGGTGCCGTGTACCGACCCGTCGTCTTTTTCGTCGGAGTCGACTTGGCGTTCTGCGCCTGTGCGGGCAGAGACAGGCCCAGCACGAGCGTTGCGAAAAGGGCAAACACCGTTGCCCGCTGGCGTATGTTCACGAACATCAAGATGGGGTCAACCTCCTCAAGGTACCCATGGATTCGGGCGATTCGCCTTCCTCAACGGGACCCGGCGCAACAGCATCCTTTTGCTGCCACGGCCGGAGCGCACTCGGGTCTATCCGGTCGGTCCTTCGGAGTCGTGTGTCTTCCGAAGTCCGACATATAAAACGAACGGGACGGGGGGCGACCTTCCATTTCGGGCGTCCGCTTCCGCATCGGTCGTTTCACCTGCTTTGTACCTGTCCTTCAGAACGCCCTTCAAAAGATTTCACCTTTTTCAGCGACGTTTTTTCGCCCGTTTTCATCGACATTCCCCGGCATTCCGGGTCGGTCGATGCCTGCGGGGCGTTCCTCCGGCGGGCAGGTACGGTATTGTTTATTGTTTCGGGGTTAGAGCGGATTTTTTAGAGACAATTCCGATTTAGCGCATGTCCGCCGTAACCTAAAAGTTTTCGTCCTCGTTCCGTCACCGTCCGGGCCACCCTGCCCGTTGATCGACACGCGATTGCGCGTTTGCATTCGGGCGGGCCGGAGATTCAACCGGGCAACCGCCGCGATTATAGCATAACGGAAAAAGAGAGGGCAATACCCCGCTTTCCCCGGGCTTTCCTGACGGGAAACCCGCGTTTTACGGCCTACTCATTCGTCGCGACCTCTCTCTTTTCCTTCCGGTTCCGAGAAATTTTGATCTATTCTTCAAAAGCGCGGCGCTCCCGCCGTCCTGCCCGGAGCCTGTCCCGCTTGCCGGTAACGGCGGAAATGTTGGCCGATCTTGCCGGTGCCGGTCGACGGTCAGTGACCTCGTTCGATGTAGGAATAGACCCGGCGGTAGATGGTATTCAGCAGATGATCGATGGCCGCTTCCCGGTCGCCGTCGAAATCGAGCCGGACGAAATCCCGAAACGGACGTTCCACCTCGCCGATCCGGTAGGTCGCGATCTCCGGAGCCAGAGGATACTTCGCGCCGGTCCGTTCGTTGACGGCGGCGACCCCGGCCTCGAACCAGTGGGCGGAGGACAGCCCTCGTTCGTCATAGGAAACGGTGACAATCCAGTCGTTCCTGCCGTCCGTCGTGGTATACCGACGCTTCACCTGAGCCATAAGCCTGCTTCTCTACCTGACGCGGTCTGCGCGAATCTGCGCGGATTGTAGCACGGGAACGGAAGCGTCGTCAAGAAACGCCACCCGTTCGGCCGGAGGTCGTTTCCTTCGGGCCGGCGGTCGCCTCCTCGGTGACAACGTAACCTACCGGGATATCCCACGGGTCCAGCGGCAGATGCGGCACCACCATCGCCGCGGGCAGGACGCCGACCGTGACCGCATCGGCACGCAGACGCGGGAGAAATCGGTCGTAGTACCCGCCGCCGTAGCCCAGTCGCCCACCGTCCGGCGTGAGCAGCAGGGCGGGAACGAGAACGATGTCGGGAACGTCCGGTTCGACCTCGGGCGTCCGTTCGGGGTCCGGTTCGGCGATACCGAAGGGTCCCGGCCGCAACGGGGTCCGGCCGGGAACGAACGGGTGGATCGCCAGTCGCCGTCCGGGCGCACACCGGGGCAGGTACCAGCGCCGCCCGGTATCGGCCGTCAGCGAGGACAGGTCCACCTCCTGCGGCATCGCCCTATATATAAGGATATGTTCGGCGCTGTGAAATGCCGGCAGTTCCGTCACCCGTCGGCACAGTGCCGCCGACAGGCGTTCGATATCGAGGGTGTTGCGGCGGGCGATGGCCCATTGCCGCAGTTCGGCCTTGTTCATCTCTCTTCTTTCACGCCGGGACCGGCGGGCTCCTGCCGGAGACGGATATCGACGGCAGTACGGGCAAACCGGGTACAACGGGTATAATCGGCCGTACGATCATGGAAAACGCCGCCGAACTCTCCGCGCCGCCCGCGCCGACTCTGACCGCCGAAGAGGAAGAATATCTCGACCGCGCCCGTGGTATCGCCGATACCGTGCTCGAACCACGCGCCGAGGAGATTGACCGGAATCGGCGTTTCCCTCGCGAGAACCTGGACGCCCTGGCGCAGGCCGGTCTCGTCGGGGTGACCACCCCGAAAGAATGGGGCGGACTCGGTCTGTCCGGCGCGTTCCAGAGACGCTTCACCGAGACGCTGACCGCCGCCTGCGGCACCACCTGGTTCATCCTGACCCAGCATCTGGGCGCGTGCGGCCAGATTGCGAACAGCGCCAATCCTTCGTTACGCGAGCGTTACCTGAAGGAGGCCGCCGCCGGACGACACTATATCGGGGTCTCCTTCGGACATCTGCGCCGACCCGACCCCGTCCTCCGCGCCGAGCCCGTCCCCGGCGGCTGGCGGCTGAACGGCGTCGCTCCCTGGGTGACCGGATGGCCCGCTCTGTCCGGCGTCCTTTACGGCGCGACCCTGCCCGACAATCGCCACATCTATCTTTATTCCTCCGCCGAACCGCGCGACGGTATCGCCGTCTCCGACTGGCAGGAACTCTGCGCGATGAGCGCGTCGGCGACGGTCGAAATCCGCCTGACCGATGTATTCGTTCCGGAGCGGGACTTCGTCCGCTACTCCTCCCGCGAGGAGATGGCGAAGGGCGATACCAACAATATCGCCGGGGTCGTGGCCCTGCCCCTCGGTTGCGCCACCGGTTCCCTCCGCCTGCTGCGTCGGATCGCCGGGCAACGGACGCATCTGTCGTTTATCGCCGACGCCGCGAACGCCCTCGACGCCGAGATCGAGGCATGTCGAGAGGAGGCGCGCCGCTGGGCGGACGGCCCGAAGGATCGCCCGGAGTACCGGCCGAACGCCCTGAAAGCCCGCGCCTGGGCCATCACCCTGGGAGTGCGGGCCGCGCACATGACGGTCGCCGCCGCCTCGGGCGGTGCCAACGCCCTGGATCATCCGGCCCAGCGACGCTTTCGCGAAGCGATGTTCTATACCCTGACCGCCCAGACCGGAGATATCATGGCGGCTACCCTCGAACGACTCGCGTCCCCGCCGCACGTCCCGCCCGAGGCCAATTGACATCGTCGGAATTTTTGTGCTATTCTGAGCAGAACGTACCACGGGGTTGACACCTTCCCCTCGTCTCTGCGGATCGATCAACCACACAGGAAACAAATCCCATGTCCGACAACCATACGCCGCTGCGCTGGGGCATTCTGGGCGCAGGCGGCATCGCCACCCGTTTTTCCAATGACGTCAAAAACCTGGCCGACCATCGCCTGATCGCCGTCGGTTCGCGCGGCAGCGAAAAGGCCCATACCTTCGCCGACAAATACGATATCCCGAACCGACACGACTCCTACGAGGCGCTGGCCAACGACCCCGAGGTCGATGTCGTGTATGTCGCGACGCCGCACAACTTTCACCGGGAGCATACGCTGCTGGCTCTGAACGCCGGGAAAGCGGTACTCTGCGAAAAGCCGTTCACGATCAACCTCGCCGAAACCGAGGTTCTGCTCCGGACGGCGCGGGAAAAGAGCCTCTTCCTGATGGAAGGCATGTGGACCCGCTGCTTCCCGGTGATGGTCAAGGCGCGCGAACTGGTCGCCGCCGGGGAGATCGGCAAGCCCCGCCAGTTGATCGCCGATTTCGGATTCAAGGCCGGCGCGACCACCGACGAAGGTAAGCTGACCGGCTACAATCCGGGCGGACGTCTTTTCGATCCCGCTCTGGGCGGCGGCGCGCTGATGGATGTCGGCGTCTATCCTGTCTCCCTGGCCAATATGTTCTTCGGCGAACCCGACACCGTCCTGGGTACGGCCAAACTCGGCGACACCGGCGTCGATGAGAACTCCGGCATGCTGCTCCGCTTCCCCGGCGGCGAGATCGGCATCCTGTCGACGTCCATTCAGGTGACGACCTCCTGGACGGCGACCCTCCTCGGCACCGACGGCAAGATCGAGTTTCCAAGCCCCTGGTGGTGCCCGAAGAAACTGACCGTTCATCGCAACGGCAAGGACCCGGAAACGCTGGAGTTCCCTTTCGAGGGCGGCGGCTTCCAGTACGAGGCGATGCATGTGGCCGACTGCCTGCGTGCCGGGAAGACCGAATCGGACATCATCCCGCATCGCGATACGGTCGCCGTCATGAGGACGCTCGATGCGCTCCGGGCGCAGATGGGCATCAAATACCCGATGGAATAGTTCAGGTTTCTTCAAGAAGGAATAGCAGATATGGCGAAACTGGAAAAATACGGTGAAGTGCCCGGCGTGGACAAGAAGATTCCACGCATCGTTCAGGGCGTGATTCAGGTCAAGGTCAACGAGGAGGACAAAGGGTTCGCCCTTCTCGACGCCGCGTTCGAACGCGGAATCACCGCGATCGATACCGCCCGCATCTATGGCACTTCGGACCGGTTCATCGGCAAATGGATGAAGGCGCGCGACAACCGGGAACAGGTCACCGTTCTCGCGAAGGGTTCGCACCATAACGACGTCCGGAAACGCGTCACCCCCTACGATATCGGGACCGACCTGCACGACACCCTGGCCCACATGCAGGTCGAGTACGTCGATCTTTACGTTCTGCACCGGGATGACCCTGACTACCCGGTCGAACCGATCGTCGATGCGCTCAACCAGTTCGTCCGCGAGGGCAAGATCCGGGCGTTCGGCGGGTCCAACTGGACCGCCGCCCGTCTGCAGGAGGCCAACGACTACGCCGCCCGGTCCGGGCAGATCGGGTTCGCCGTCTCCTCCCCGAACTTCTCCCTGGCCGATCAGGTCAAGGAACCCTGGGCCGACTGTATCAGCATCTCCGGCCCCCGGAATGAGATCGAACGCGGTTGGTACGCCCGAACGCGGATGCCGATCTTCGCCTGGTCCTCGATGGCGGGCGGTTTCTGGTCGGGACGGTTCACCCGTGAAAACATCGGCGACGAACATTCCGACTACTTCAACAAACTGGTTCAGCAGTGCTACAACTCCGAGGACAACTTCCGGCGACTGGATCGCGTGAAGGAACTCGGCGAACGAAAGGGTCTGACGATTCCGCAGGTCGCTCTGGCCTGGGTGCTGAACTTCCCGCTCAATCTCTTCGCCCTGGTCGGCTCGGCAAATGAGACCGAACTGGACGCCAATGTCGCCGCCGCCAACCTGACCCTGACCGCGCAGGAGATCGATTACCTCGACCTCCGCGCCGACAGCCCGGAATAACCTTGCCGGTCCTTTCCGGTCTCCTTCGCCGGGAGACCGGAGAGGCCGGAGAGGCCGAAGAGACCGGAGAGAACGAAGCGGTCGGGTCAAGGAATCCACCGGTTCCCTGTCGAAATCCCCTCCATGCCGATTACCGTTCCTTTCCCGTCCTCACAACTCTCTCGCCGCCTTTCCCTCCCGCTTCTGCTGTCCCTCGTGCTTGCGGTCCTCCCGGTGTCCTCCGTTACCGCACAGGACCGGCTGCCCGCACTGCCCGGTTATGATCGTTACCAGCGGATGCGCCCGCGTTACACCGAAGCCCAGGAGGCGATTTCGACCGGAACTCTTCCCGGCGCCTGGATCGATAACGGCAAGGCGTACCGGTTTGTCCGCCAGGGAAAGGCTTACCGCTACGATTTCGCCGCCGCGACGACGGTCGAACTGCCGCCGGGAACCGCCGCGGACACGCGCCCGACACGCCGCCGATTCGGCGCGCCCGCCCGGGGCCGTCAGTTCACCTTCGCCGATTCGCCCGACCGGACCCGCAGAGCGATCTACCGGGACAATAACGTCCTGATCGGCGATGCCGAGGGCAACGGGGCCGTCGCCGTGACGACCGAGGGCAGCGCGCAGAAGCGAGTCAAGTACGGAACGGCCAGTTGGGTCTACGGCGAGGAGTTGAATCAGCGGACGGCGATGTGGTGGTCGCCCGACGGAAAGAAACTCGCTTTCTACCGCTTCGATGAGAGCCGGGTGCCGGATTACTATCTCGCTCTGGATCAACTGCAGATTCAGTCCAAACCGGATATCGAACCGTATCCGAAAGCGGGTGCGCCCAACCCGATCGTCGATCTTTTCGTCTATGACCTGGCGACGAAGCAAACGACCCGGATCGATGTTCGTGACGGCCAGTCGTTCACCGATAACGTCCTCGGGCACTACGTCTACGATGTCCGCTGGTCGCCCGACGGCAAGGAGATTCTCTGTAACCGCGCCAACCGCCGCCAGAACCGCGTGACCCTGACCGCCTGCGATCCGACGACCGGCCGGTGCCGTAACATTGTCGAGGAGACGAACCCCAACGGATGGGTCAGCGAACATCCGGAAATCACCTTTCTGGCGGACGGACAACGGTTTCTTTGGACCTCCGAGCGGAACGGGTTTCGAAATATCTACCTGTATGACCTGAGCGGGAAACTGCTCTCCACCGTGACCCGGCATGCGTTCGAAACGGAGAACGTCGTTCGCGTCGATGAAACGGCGGGAACGATCTTTTATACCGCCCGCAACGGCGACAACCCGCACAAGCTCCAGTTGCATCGTGTCGGCCTTGACGGCAAAAACGACGTCCGCCTGACCGATCCCGCGCTGCATCATGCCACGGATATCGCGCCGGACGGAAAACATATCGTCGATATCGCGCAGGCGCACAACGTCCCGCCCTCGACCCGTCTGCTGGACGCGAACGGCAAGCTGCTGACGACGCTGGCGCAGGCCGACCGCGAAAAGCTGCGCTCCACGGGTATCCCGCCGACCGAATTTTTCACCTTCAAGGCGGGCGACGGCACCACCGATCTATACGGGACCCTGCAGTTCCCGTCCGATTTCGACCCGAACCGTAAGTATCCCCTGCTCGTGTTCGTTTACGCCGGGCCGGAGACGACGGGGGCGAGCGAAAACTACTCTCTGCCTCCGAGTCTCGTCGAACTCGGCTTTCTGGTGGCGCGATTCGATGCGCGGGGCGGGCGCGGCCGTGGTCGGGCGTTCAAGGACGCCCTGTACCTGAAGATGGGCACGGTCGAGATCGACGATCAGGCGGCAGGGGTCCGGTTCCTTCGTCAGCGTCCCTACGTGGATGGTGGCCGGGTCGGTATCGAGGGAACGTCCTACGGTGGCTATGCGTCGGCGATGGCGCTGCTCCGTTATCCGGACGTCTTTCAGGCCGCCTGCGCCTCCTCGAGCGTGACCGACTGGCGAAACTACGACACGATCTACACCGAACGGTATATGTGGCTGCCGCAGGAGAACCGCGCCGGCTATGACGCCGGTTCGGCAATGACTTACGCGAACAACCTGAAGGGACGCCTGATGCTCTATTTCGGGACGGCCGACAACAATGTGCACCCGTCCAACACGATGCAGCTGGTCGCCGCCCTGCAGCGGGCCGGGAAAAGCTTCGACCTTCAGGTGGGACCGGACTTGGAGCACACCGGCCTGAATACTCTGCGCGCCATGGAGTTCTTTATCGAACATCTGGTGCTACGTCCCGCTGCACCGCTTCCCTGAACCGCCCCGTCCTCGAACGAGCCATCGGACCGGGATGCGGTTCAGGTATCATTCGCCTATGGAATATCGAACGCTGGGACGCACCGGTCTTTCCGTCAGTGTAATGGGGCTGGGCTGCGGCGGGCATAGCCGACTCGGGCTGAGTCAGCAGCGGGGCGAGGAGAACGCGATCGGAATCGTCCGTCAGGCACTGGCAGCCGGAATCAACTTTATCGATACGGCGGAAGCCTACGGTACCGAGACGGTTGTCGGACAAGCGCTGGCATCGTCCGACACACCGCGCGACGCCGTCGTGCTGGCTACCAAGGTGTCGGTCGATCGACGAGGAGGCGAGGGCAAACGCACCGCTGACGAACTGTGCGAAGCGGCCGAGGCCGGACTGCGCCGCCTCCGGACCGATTATGTCGACGTGTTGCAGTTACACGGGGTCACCGCCGACGAGTACGACTACTGCCGGACCGAACTGGTCCCCGCTCTGGAGCGGCTCCGGGACCAGGGGAAGATCCGCTTTCTCGGCATTACCGAGGCGTTTATCCCGGACCCGGGCCATGTCATGCTCCGGAGGGCGATCCGGGATGACTGCTGGGACGTGATGATGGTGGGGTTTAACCTGCTCAATCCGTCCGCCCGTGTTCGTGTTCTGCCGACGACGCTGGCGAAAGGAATCGGCGTTTTGGACATGTTCGCCGTCCGTCGCGCTTTGAGCAACCCGGACGCTCTGAAAGAATTGATGCGTGAACTGGTCGAGCGGGGGCAGGTCGATCCGGAGGCGTTCGACGCCGACGACCCGCTGGGCTTTCTGCTTTCCGAGGCGGATAGCCTTCCGGACGCCGCCTATCGCTTCTGTCGCGACGAACCGGGCGTTCATGTAGTCCTTTCGGGCACCGGCAACCCGGAGCATCTGGCGGCGAATCTCCGCTCCCTTTCCCGCCCGCCGCTCTCCCCTGCCCTGCTCGAACGCCTGCGCACCCTCTTCGCACGCGTCGACAGCGTCTCCGGCAACTGAACAAGGCCGGACGGAAAGGGACGCTTCCGCAGTTCGACGCACCTGTCTTCAATCCGTTGAAATTCGTGTTAAGATGAGGCGTTATGATCCGCAAACTGCGTATCTTCATCTCCTCGCCCGGAGATGTCGGACAGGAGCGATTGATCGCGACCCGCGTCATCGAACGGCTTCAAGGAGAGTTCGCCGGGTACGTCGAACTGGAGCCGATTCTCTGGGAGCATGAGCCGCTGCGGGCGACCTCGCACTTTCAGGAGCAGATCATCCCCCCTTCCGAGACCGATATCGTCGTTTGCATCCTCTGGTCCCGGTTGGGGACACGGCTTCCGGAGCAATTCCGGCGCGAGGACGGCTCCTCCTTCGCCTCCGGAACCGAGTGGGAGTTCGAGGACGCGATGCGCTCGTTCCGGGAACGGGGGACGCCGGACCTGATGGTCTATCGCAAGACCGCCGAACCGCGCGCGAGCATGAGCGACGAGGCGGCCCTGATGCAACGACTGGAGCAGAAAAAGGCGCTCGACACCTTTATCGATCGCTGGTTCGGGAACGCCCGCGACACGTTTCGCGCCGCCTTTCACACGTTCGACGCTCCCGACGCCTTTGAAACCGTTCTGGAATCGCATCTGCGCCGCCTGATCCGGGAGAAACTGCCGACCCATCTCAGCGTCGACGGGGAGGGGCCGACGCCGATCCTCTGGTACAAGGGTTCCCCATTTCGGGGACTGGAAGCGTTCGACCCGGAACACGCGCCGGTCTTTTTCGGACGGACCCGGGCGATTGCCGGGATCAAGGAGGCGTTGACGCACCAGGCGGCCCGGGGTTGCGCCTTCGTTCTGGTGCTGGGAATGAGCGGCTGCGGCAAATCGTCGCTGGTTCGCGCCGGTGTCCTGCCGACCCTCCTGCAGCCGGGCATCGTGGAGGGAATCGGCATCTGGCGATGGGGCGCGTTCCGTCCCACCGACGCGCCGACGGACCTTTTCGCCGCACTTGCTTTCGCTTTTTTCGAGCGGACCGCTCTTCCCGAACTGGCAGAGATCGGCTTCGACCCCGGGGAACTGGCGGCCCTGTTTCGGGAATCGCCCGAACGTGCCATCGCGGCGCTTCGTATGGCGGTCAAACGTGTCGCGGACGCGGTCGCCAGGGCCGAAGGCCGCGCCGAACCGCCGCAGACCCGGGTTCTCGTCATCGTCGACCAGATGGAGGAGATTTTTACGCTGGTCGATCGGACGGACCTGGACCGGGCCGGATTCGCCGCCGCTCTGGGCGCACTCGCTCGCAGTGGGTTTGTCTGGGTCCTCGCTACCATGCGGAGCGACTTTTACCCCAATTGCGCCGACATCCCCGAGTTAAACGAACTGAAAAAAGGCGAAGGCCAGTTCGATGTCCTTCCGCCCAATGTCACGGAGATCGGTCAGATGATCCGGTATCCGGCCCGCGCCGCCGGACTGCGCTTCGAGGTCCGGGCCGATACGGGCGAGAAACTGGACGAAACGTTGCAGGAGGCCGCCTCGCGCGATCCGGAGGCTCTGCCCCTGCTCGAATTTACCCTGGAGGAGTTGTTCCGGCGACGGACCCCGGACCAACTGCTGACCTTTGCCGCCTATGAGCAGCTCGGCGGTCCGGAAGGCGCTCTGGCTCGCCGCGCCGAGGAGGTGTTCGGCGCACAATCGTCGGAAGCGCAGGCCGCCCTTCCGGCCATCCTGCGGGGCCTGGTGACGGTCGGGAGGTCCGGGGAGGAGCGAATCGCCGCCCGACGCGTCCCGCGCGCCCTCCTCGCCTCCTCTCCGGAACGCCGCGAACTGATCGACGCCTTTATCGCCGCGCGGCTGCTGGTGACCGACCGCGATGACAGCGGGGAACCGGTCGTCCGGGTCGCGCACGAAGCGCTGCTCCGACACTGGCCGCGACTCCAGGAATGGCTGGCGGAGGACATCGAGTTCCTGCAGACGCGGGAGCGGGTGGCGGCGTCCGCTCAACGCTGGCGCGAGGAGGATCGACGGCGCGAATATCTGCTCCCGGAAGGGAAGCCTCTCACCGATGCCCTCGACCTGGCAGAGCATCGGCGCGAGGATCTGGATCGCTCGATACGGGAGTATATCGAAGCGAGCCGTCATGCCGTCCTCGCCGCCCGCCGCCGGAATTGGTGGATCGGTTCCGGAATCGCCGCTGTGTTCGGTGCGGTTATTCTGGGGTTCGGCCTCTTCAGTTACGGTCAGTGGCAACGGTCCGAACGGCAAAAGACGCTGGCCCTGGAAGCGGTCAACAAACTGACCTACGATGTGCCGCGCCGGTTGATCGACGTCCCCGGCAGCCGTCCGGTGCTTCGCGCCCTCTTCGAAGATAACCTGACGCTCCTCGACCGGATCGCCGATGCGAAAGCGCTGTCCGAGAAGCGCGTGAACTATCAATACATGGGCGATATGTGGCTTCTTTTCGGGGATACCGACCGGGCGAAAACCGCCTACGAACGCAGTCTGTCGCTCGCCGAAACCGAGGCGAAAACCCGTGCGGACGACGCATCGCAAAAAGCGCTGGCCGCCTGCCGCCAGAGGCTCGGCGACGCTCTGTTACAGCAGGGCGATGCGCGGACCGCCCGGGAACTGTACGGCCGAAGTCTCGAAGGGCTTCTGGCCCTGCCGCGACCCGACGCTTCGACGCGTCGCGACCTGTCGGTCGCCTACGAAAAGGTCGGCGACGCCCACATGGCGCTCGGGGATGTTGGGAACGCGCTCGACGCCTATCGGCAAAGCCTGGAGGTGGCGCAGGGACAGCCGGCGCGCGGAGCCACGACCGCGCGCGAACTGGCGATCGGTTATGCGAAACTCGGCGATGCACGCCTGGCCGCGAACGATCTTCCCGGCGCGGGCGATGCCTACCGGACGGGTCTCAAATTGCTCGATTCGGCGGGAAAAGGACCCCCCTCCCCCGAGATACGCCGGGACCTGATCGCCGCGCATACCCGGATCGGCGACGTGCAGCGGCGTACCGACGACCTGTCCGGCGCGGAACGATCCTACGAACGCGCCCTGTCGCTGGCCCGTACCCTGGCCGGGGACCGCGCCAACCTCCGGGCGCAGAGCGACCTTTCCGCCTGCTACGCCAGCTTTATCGACCTGCGGGTGGCGCAAAATGATCCGAAAGGCGCACTACGAGCCTGTCGACAAAGCCTGAACGTCCTGGAGCCGCTGGCCGAAGATAAAAGTAACGTACCGGCGCGCCGCCGCCTGAAAACGCTCTATGAACGCCTGCGCGACCTCCTTTATCTGAGCAATGATCCGACCGGCGCGGCGAACGCGCAGGAGAGAAGCCTTCTGCTGGCGCTGGAGTTGACGCCCGACGCCGGCGACGCAGCAAGGCGCGAGCGGGCGGAACTGTACCAGGGTCTGGGAACGACCCGGAGCGAAAAAGGGGACGCGAAAGGGGCTGTCGATGCCTTCCGAGAAGCGCTGGAGCTTTATCGCGGACTCGCGGGACCGGGTGGTCAAAATTCACTGGCATCGTCGCCCTCCACCGCGACAAACTAGACATGTGTACACTCTCATAGTACGATGTTCAAGAATCACAGGTTTTATCCTATGAAACGATGGATTGGTGTTCTCGTTCTGTTGCTGGGTTGGCTGCCGACCGTGTACGGTGCGCCCGTGGGCATGGTGACCCACCTGACCGGTAAAGCCGAAATGCGTCCCGCCTCCGGGAGCGAATGGAAACCGCTGCGCCTGATGAACCGACTGGAAGCGGGAGACAGCGTTCGCTGCGGTCCGGACGGCGAGGTTATCCTCACGGTCTTCGCCACGGCGGAACAGTGTCGGGTGGCGGCGGGTACGACGGTGACGCTGGAAGCGAAAGGTGTCAAGGGTGCGCAAAAGGTGACCGGTCTGCGCGGGGCGGGGATACAGGTTGCCCGCAACATGGCCGGCGACCGGCCCAACGGCTTCTTCGCCCGCCCGGCGCAGGCTCATCAGCGGCTTCTCCCCACCTACCCCGGCTGGCTGACCGAAGGCGAGCGTCGCTTCACCTGGACGCCGGTCGCGAAGGCCGTCTCCTACACGTTCACGCTCTTTGACAGCCATGACAATATCGTCTGGAGTCAGCGAGTGACCGCCCCCGCTTCGGAGTACCCGGCGGACCTGCCCTACTTCGCCTTGCGCCGCCCCTATGTCTGGCGTCTGGTGCCGTTCGCCGAAAGCGGCAAGCCGCTGCCCGAATCCCGGTGGGGAGTTCTGACCTTCCTCTCCGCCGCCGACGCGGCGCAGCTTACCGCCCAGGCCAGGGAGATCGAGGAGCAGGCGAAGGCAGCGGATAATGTGACGCACCTCGTTCTGCTGGCGGAACTCTACGCCGAGTACGGGGCGCTGGAGCGAACGCTGGAAATCCTGGAA
Organism: Capsulimonadales bacterium; assembly: GCA_033762295.1. Classification (GTDB taxonomy): domain Bacteria; phylum Armatimonadota; class Armatimonadia; order Armatimonadales; family Armatimonadaceae; genus JANRLW01. Next base: position 26,525 of record JANRLW010000083.1, on the reverse strand, counting down.
CGCCCCGAACTCGAACGACAGGTCGGTATCCGGGAGGCGCAGGACGACATCTATGCCCGGATCAGTCGGTACGCCCAGTTGCTGCGAACCGGGTCCGCTCCGATCGGAGTCGCCAGCGCTACCCCGTAGCGACACGACTCCATACCCGTCTTCCCATACACAAATCCCATCCGTAGAGTCCGTCGGTCCCTGACCGGGATCGATAGCAAGAGAGATTATGCGAAATCACCGAATTACCGCCGGGATGGCCCTGTTGTGCGGCAGCCTTCTCGCATCCGCCCCCGTCTTCGCTCAGGGGAGCAAAAAGCCCGCGCCCAAACCGGCGACCGTTCCCGCTACGAAACCGGCGTCCAAACCCGCACCCAAACCCAAACCGACGGAAACGACGGATGCCCCCGGGACCGCGCCGACCGCCAGCGCCGAATCCGGCCGTATCTGGGCGCTGCTCGTCGGTGTCAGTAAGTACCGCAACCCGCAGATCGCCACGCTTCGCTACCCGGCCGCCGATGCGACCGGCATCCGCGATGCGCTGGTCGATAAGGAACTGGGCGGTATCCCCGCCGCGAACGTTCACCTGCTGACCGACGATCAGGCGACCGCCGCCGGGATCCTGGCCGCGGTCGATACCTTTCTGACGCCGAATGTCCGCCCGGGAGATCAGGTGGTGCTGTTTCTGGCCGGCCATGGCGTTGCCAAGGGAGCCGGCGCGGAAGCGAAGAGCTACCTTCTGCCCACCGATACGAAGGGATTGACGACGCCCTCGCTCGATTCGTCCGCCGTCAACCTGCGCACACTCAGTGACAAACTGGGCAAATTACCGGCCCGACAGTTCGTCGTCTTCGTCGATGCCTGCCGCGAAGACCCGACCCCCGGCCGCGGCATCAAGGGTAACACGATGAGCGATGTCCTGAGCCGGGGCGTCCGTATCGTCTCCGAGGACCCGAACCGCCCGGCGGCGTCCGCCAGTTTCTTCGCCTGCAGTATCGGACAGCGGGCTTTCGAGGACCCCGCCCTGAACCACGGGGTTTTCACCTACTGGATTCTGGACGGGATTCGGACCGCCGCCGCCGCGCGCAGACCCGACGGCGCGATCGATATGGGCGTTCTCGCGGGTTACGTCCGCCAGAAGGTGGGCGGATGGGCGAAGCAGGCATCGGAAAAGGGCGATTTCGAGGTGGAACAGACGCCGGAGTTCGTGGCGAGCGACCTGACCGACCCGATCATTCTGATGCGGGTGAAAAAGCCGCTGCCTCCGGCTCCGGCCCAGGCGCCGCCGCCCCGGGTTATCGTGCTCGCCAACCCGCCGGGAGCCCAGGTCCTTCTCGATAACCAGCGCATGGGCGCCGCACCCCTGACCGTTCCGATATCCTCGGTGGGCCGTCATACCCTGAAGATCGAAGCGCCCGGCTACGCGCCACTGGAGCGCGAGTTTACCGCACTGGCCGGTTACGACCTGCTCCTGACGGTCAGCCCGACGCCGGACGCACGCGGCGCATCCGGCGAAAACGTTCTGCCCGAGATGTATCGCCGTGCCCTGGATGCCGAAAGCCGACAGCAGTGGGAGGTGGCCGAGGCAGGATACACCGCCGTTTTGCAGTCCGACCCGTCGTTCGTCCCGGCCTACGAGCGTCTTGCGGACCTGCGCCGACGACGTGGCAATCCGCGCACGGCGATCGAGACGCTGACGCAGATGGTAACGAAAACCCCGGCGACCGCCCATGGGCTTTCGCTGCTCTCCGTCGCCTATGCCGAACTCTCCCTGAAGGAGGCTCCGTTACGCACGTCGGGTTCGACCGACAAACCAAAGAAGAAGGGTGGTCTTCTCGGCGGCCTGCTCAACAAGGGGGACAAAAACGAAAAAGGCAAGGACGAGGATTTCAGCGGCGGACCGGCGACCTACCTCGTTCCGAAGGACTGGAAGGACGCTGCCATCCTGGCCCGACGCGCTGCCGAGGAGGCCGTCCGGCTGGATGCCAACGCCCCGGAGGCGCAGCGGGCGCTCGGATTCGCTCTGATGGCGACCGACAGCGGCGGCAAGAATCAGGAGACGGCGCTGGCGGCGTTCGGCAAGGCATTGCTTTTCGGTCCGAACGATCCGGCAAACCACTACGGAATGGGCTATGGGATTCGGTTCTTCGCCCTGCACATCCGGGACGAGAACGCCCGAAAGACGGAACTGGATCGCGCGGTGGCGGAACTCAAGGAAGCGTTGCGCCTGCGACCGGAGTACTACGAGGCGCATCGCGAACTGGCCTACTGCTATCACCTTCAGGATAAAGCGCCGGAGGCGCAGAAGGAGTACGAGTCGGCCAACGCCAACCGGGGCGCGGCGTCCGATCCCACCGAAGTGGCCGCACTGAACCTGTCGCTGGCCTCGATCTACCGACAGAGGGCGCAGGGCGCGAGCGGTCCGAAACAGGCCGCGCTCCTGGCGGCGTCGGAGGGCTACTTCGGCGACGCGCGGGATATCACGCCCAACCTCGAGCAGGCGGTGCGCTACCTGACCAACGCCCAGTTGAGCACCCGAATCGCCAACTTCATGCCGCCCGAACTGCAGAAGGTGCTGGACCTTCCCGATGACCTGCGGCGCAAGCTGAAGATCCCCGGCGGTGTTCCCCTGCCCCGGTTCCCGTAACGTACGGCCTTTGCCCCCTCTCCCGCCGGGGAGAGGGGGCAGGCTTTTTCAGGCGGTCAGCGTTTCGAGGCGATCGACCATGTCGGCGAGAATGGCGAATGTCTGTTCCACCGGTTCCGGCGTTCGCATGTCGATTCCGGCGATATCGAGGGTCTCGACCGGATAGACGGTGTTGCCGGCGCGAAGCGCCGTCAGATAAGATTCGACCGCGCCCGGAACGCCATCGAGGATACGCTTCGAGATCGCATGCGCCGCCGACAGCCCGGTGGCGTAGTTGAAGACGTAGTACGCCATGAAGAGGTGGCGGAATTGCGCGAACGTGATTCCGATCCGCTGGCGGTCCCCGCCCATCTCTCCGCCGTAGCCCTCTTCGAACAGGTCGGCGCAGTACTCGATCATCTCCTCCGCCGTCGGGGTTTTTCCGGCTTCGACGCGCGTGTGTATCTCCAGTTCGAATCGCGCCAGGGTTGGCATGATGAAGAAGTAGCGATGGAAGTTGCTCATCGCTTCCTCAATCAGCGAGATTTGGAAATCGCGGTCGGCGTTTTCCCGGAACAGGTAGGCGCGGGTGAGCGCCTGGTTGAAGTTGGACGCCGTCTCGGCGACGAACATGCTGTAGTTCGCGTAGAGAGCGGGCTGCGTTCCGCGCGTGAAATAGGAGTGCATCGAGTGACCGAGTTCGTGAGCGAGCGTACTCATGCTCTCCAGGTCGTCGGTGTAGCTCATCATGATGAAGGGATGCGTTCCCTTCGCGCCGGACGAAAACGCTCCCTGCGTCTTGCCCTGGTTCGGATAGACATCGACCCAGCGTTCGTCACCGCAGCCGCGCCGCAGGACGTTCACGTACTCCTCGCCGAGGGGGGCCATTCCGGCCGCGATCCACTCCACGGCCTGCTCGTACGGCACGGTCGGCTTGTTCGGGGTCAACGGCGCCCAGATGTCGTACGGATAGAGCGTCTCGACGCCCAGCGCCTTTCGCCGGATGCGCCAGTAACGGTGCCAGGTCGGCAGGTTTTTACGGAAGGTCTCGATCAGGTTGTCGTAGACGGCCCGGGGAACGTTGTTGCGGAAGAGCGACGCGTCCAGCGCGGTCGGGTAGTGACGCGCGCGCGCCAGAAAGACATCGGCTTTGTAGGAGGCGATCAGCGCGGCGGAGAGGGTCTTTTTGTGGGCCAGGTACTCGTCGGAATAGCTTTCCCAGGCGGTGCGGCGCAGTTCGCGATCCGGGCTGTGTTTGGTTCCCTCGATCGTACTCTGGGCGACCTCGAACCGGGCGCCGGTTTCGGTAACGGCGGGCGGGAAGTCCAGGTCGGCGTCGGTCAACTGCCCGTAGATGTTGCCGATCGCCATCAGCGGATCGTTCGCCATGCCCAGCACGGCTTCGACCTCGGCGGAACGGACGTGCTTCTGCAGGCGAAAGAGGTTATCGCAATAGGGTTCCAGGAAGGCGAGGCGGGGTTCGCGTGCGCGCCACGCGGTCAGCGTCTCCGCGCCCAGAGCGATCAGTTCGGGATCGACAAAGGCGGCGGCCGCGAGGTACCGGGCGGTCAGGGTCATGGAGAGTCCACGCAGTCCGAGGGCTTCCGGGTCATCGGTATCGACGCTGGACGCCATTCCGGCGTAGACGCGGAGTCGGGCAAGCCGCGCCACCAGAGCCTGCATCCGGTCGAACGCGTCGGCCAGCACCGTCGGAGATTCGCTGAGTCGACCACGGAACGTGTCCAATACGGGCAGGTCCGCGCTCCATTGCTCCGCCTCCGTCCGCCAGTCATCGCGGGTCGGAAAGACGCTCTCGGCATTCCACTGATAGGCGGCATCCATCTCCTGCCGTCGGGGGAGGCTTGTTCCGGGTTCCATTAAATCTTCCTGTGGGGTTTTTCGGCAGTATACCCCGCCACCAGGAAACGGGAACCCGGAACGGACGCGCATAAATCTCCGGGGGCGAAGTCGAGTTCGGCCCCGGAAGGAGTTTTCGGGCCGGAAGCGAACAATGGTTCAGGTGGTAAGGAGCAGCCGAAAGCGATGAGCAGTGCGAGTTTGAGTGACGTTCCGGAGGCGGCCGGGGTATCGCGCACCGACCTGCGGGTCCGATTGTCCGCGATGATGTTTCTGGAGTATGCGGTCTGGGGTGCATGGATGCCGATTCTGTCCGCGACTCTGACCAATCGCGGGATTCCGGGCACCCAGATCGGAACGATTTACGGGATTATGTGGCTGGCCTGTATCGCCGCGCCCTTCTTCGGCGGGCAGATCGCGGACCGTTTCATGCCCGGCCAGTGGTTTCTGGCCGCGTCGCATCTGCTGGCCGCCGGCGCCGCCTGGATTCTGTCGCTTCAGACCGGCGCGGAAAGCATCATGCTCTGGATCGGCATCTGGTCGCTGCTGTTCATGCCGACGCTTGCCGTGACCAATGCGATCGCGTTCCATCATATCGAGCGTACGGGCGGGACCGAAGGGGAGCGTGAACGGGAGTTCGCCTGGATTCGAACGGCCGGAACGATCGGGTGGATCGCCGTCTCGTTCCTGCTTCCCGTGTTTATGAATCTGACGAACGCGGATAAAACCGGAAAAACCGGCGCGATCCCGGAGATGCAGCTGGCGGCGCTTGCGGGGGTCGTGATGGCGATCTACTCCCTGCTCCTGCCGAACACCCCGCCGACCGCCCGTGTCTCCGGCGAAACGACGGACCCGCTCGCCTTCCGCAAGGCGTTCGGACTGTTCCGCACGGTGCCCGGCTTCACCGCCTTCATGATCGTCTCCTTCATCGCGGCGACCGAGTTCCAGTTTTACTACCTCCTCTCCGGCCCGTTCCTGGAATCCGGCGTCTTCACCAATATTCCGCATGAATGGGTTTCGCCGGTCAAGTCGATCAGCCAGTGGGCGGAGATCGTGGCGATGGCGATTTTGCTTCCCTACTTCCTGCCGCGCAAGGGTATGAAATGGTGTTTGCTGCTCGGCAGTTTCGCCTGGCCTCTGCGGTACCTGATCTTTGCGATCGGCCAGCCCGCCTGGCTGGTCGTCGCGTCGCTCGGTCTGCACGGGTTCGGCTATGCGTTCGTCATCGTCGGCCAGCAGTTGTATGTCGATCGGGTGGCTCCGAAGGACATTCGTTCGAGCGCGCAGGCCCTGCTGAACCTGATCACGCTCGGACTGGGCAACTGGCTCGGGAGCGAATTCTGCGGGCGGGTCATGGAGTACTTTACGAAGAACGGTCAGACGAACTGGGTTCCGGTCTTCATCCTGCCGACGGCGCTGACATTGATCTGCGCCCTGGCCTACCTGTTTACCTTCCGCGACCCGTCGACGGAATCGTCCGCGTCGGGGGAGGCCATCCCATCCCGTTGAGCGCCGTCGCCGCCGGACGCGCTATAATGGGGGAGGCGCACTTTCGCGTCAGGAGAGCATTATGTCCGGTTTACCCTTGACCTTCGCGTTTATTTCCTCCACGCAGGACTGGATGATTGTCGCGGTCATCGCGCTGTTGCTGTTCGGCGGCAGCAAGATTCCCGAACTTGCGAAAGGGGTCGGCGAAGGCATTCGGGAGTTGAAAAAAACGATGAACGGCGCCGAGGAACCGTCCGAAAGCAAGACGACCGACGCGAAACCGTCGGAAAAATAATCGGCGTCCTTCCCCTCCGCCCCTCTCCCTCCCCGGCGCAAACGCCCCGTAACACTACGGTTTCTTTTGCATTTGCGTCTTTTTTCACGGAAATACCGTATTTTTATGGGTAAAGATTCGGTTTACATACGTTCGTTTCCGTGTATAAAGTAGTCGACGTTCCGGTTGAGAGAACGGATCTTGGGGAAGGAGCGCAGACCGGCCGCGCGGTCTGCACGGATGCATGGAAACACGCCGATACTGGGCGGATGGGAATAGCGAGTCTCGATCGTCGCACAAACGAAACGGGGAGGAGGTATCCGCGTCCCTGGTCTGGCGATGCCGAACCCTCTGGTATCAAATCCGTTGCGGCAAGCCGGGCGTGCTCGAACAGCTCGACGGCCTCCCGGATTTCGCCCTGGTGCCGCTCGCCGCCGCCGGCGATGCGAACGGCCAACTCCGGGAGATGGAGTGCGAAATGATCACCCTCGATTCCCTGAACTGCGACGTTCCGAAAGGTATCGGTAAGCTCCATATCGCGGCCTGCGAGACGAGCGGTGGCCGCTCCTGGTTCGTGTCCGTCGAACCGGAAACGGGACTGCCACGGGATATCGCCGACGCCTGCCGACGGTTCGGAGCGTTCTTTACCGCCGCCCTTCAGCTCGACAAAGCCTTTCATTAGCTCCGTCGGGGACCGCTCCCGGTCGCCGCATCGAAGCGGTTACCGGCGATGTTACCGACCGGATACCAGATACAGCGGATTTGTGAGGGCGAGCATTCGCCCGTCCTCCCCGGTCAGTTCCGCTCGAACGTACCCCGAACCCGCCGGGGCCGGAATTGTCAGAGAGATCCGTTCCTCGTCCGTTGTCACCTGCCGGGTCGTTTCGCCGTCGCTGCGGATCAGTCGCAAACGTTTGCCCATTCCACCGGTCACCCGAACCTCGATGGGGATCGTTTCGCCCTGCCGGGTCCGAAGGGTCGCGCCGGGCAGCGCCGTACCGCGGGCGTCGGTCAGGCTCAGGGTCGGTCCCTGCGGCGTCTCCGAGAGAGTGACCCGCCCTTTCGTCAGCCCCTCCATTACCGCCTTTCGCGACAGATTGGCGGCGAACACACGAACGGCCGGTATCATCGCGTCCTCGCCCCGGTGGTAGTCGGTACCGCCGAAGGCGTGCAGCCGTCGCCCCTGCTTCAGCAGCCGATCCCACAGGTCGACCGCCCGTCGGTCATCGGGCGTCCATGGCCCGTTCCAGACTTCGATCGCGTCCGCCCGGTCCCATTCCGACGTCGGGTAGATCCACGGGCAGGAGGTGCAGGGAGCGAACGGATGGTTCACCATAAACAGGGCCTGCTGACGGTGGGCCTCCTCGATCACCGCCGGCAGACGACCCTCGCCCGGATCGAAGCGAAAATCGAAAAAGTGGCCCGGTTTCTGGTTCAGGATGTTGGCATGGCCGCCCGGCGAGGTAAACTCGTTGCCCATCAGCAGCAGGTGGTTCGGGTGCGCCCGACCGACCGCCGCGAAATGATAGTGCGTCGCCGGGGAGTTATGGTCGGTGACGGCGAGGAAATCGAAGCCTTTGCTCTCGCTGCGCGTTACCAGGTCCTCCAGGGTACGTCCGCCATCCGAATGCACCGTGTGGCTGTGCAGGTTGCCCACGTACCATCCGGCGTCGGGACGAAGGATACCCGGTTCGTATGCAGGGATCGGCGCGTTGCCCTTTTTCGGCGTCGCTCCGTCGAAGGAGAGGGTGATCGTGTAACGATAGCCCAGTCCGGACGGGGAGGATTTCAGGAAGTACTGGGCGATATGCCAGCGTCCGGCGGGAAGATATCCGGGGATCGCGTGCGGCGAGCAGGCATCGGGGGTCGCCGCCACCACCAGATCGTTCGGGACGCCGCCCTGCCAGCCACGGAATCCGGCGGCGTTCGGTTCGCCCTTCGTCGCATCGCCGCCGCGCGGATCGAACAGCCCCATGTCGACCGTATTGCGCCGGTCGGGGTCCGCGCCATGATCGAACTCCTTGCGAATGACCAGGCGCGTTACCCCTTCGGGCACGTCGAACGGCAGGTATTTCATCGCCCGCCGTCCGACCACGGCTTCGGACGGCTCCCGCCGTCCCTCAACAATCAGCACTTTTTCGGTCGGCGGACCGTTGAGCGGGGAAAGGAAACGCGGTATGCCGCGTCCCGAAACGATCGATCCGGCGACCGTCCCCAGAAGGAGCAGCGCACCGCCGACCACGAACGCCGTTTTCATTCCGCGTTTCCTTTCCGGTGGCCTGTTGCCTAGCGCGCCCGCCAGGTGTTGGACAGGGTCCACATCGAGAACGAGCCGTCCGCCCGGTAGGTGTTGCCGGGGCGGAGCCACTTGGCATGGCCGTCGGTGAACGCGAAGTTGGACCCGCCGTTGTGTCGCGGATCGAGGTTGGTGCCGGACACCGGAATGGTCGCGGGGACATCCGGGAACGGTCGCCACCACCAGTCCCTGCCGACGGTCGAGCGGTTGAAGCAGTAGTCCGCCTGGCCCTCGATATTCTGGTCGTTATCGAACGGATAGGCGCACATCTGGTTGAAGTTGATGCCCTGTTCGCCCAGCAGGAAGGTGTCGGCGGGCTGGTTGATGGCGGCCAGCGGGCGGAACGCGCCGGCCTGGCGCGCACAGACGATCGGGCCGGTTCCGGGCAGTCCGACGCCGGCGTTCGCCCATTCGAGCATTCCGTAACCGAGGCGCTGGGGAGCGGTGGACCGGGTCTCGCCGGCCGGGTTGCGGAGACCGGTCCAGCTGCCCTTGTGGGACGGGCAGAGGTTCAGTTTGACCGCCTGATCGTTGTTGCCGACCCGGCTACCGTTTTCGGACGCGCGTTCCGCGTACGGCTGGAGGACCTGCTGCCAGGCGTAGGCGACCCCCTGCACGGTGCAGTCGGCGCTCCAGGCGTTCCACTGCTGCGCCGGGAACCGTTCGTCATAATCCTGCACATACATCATGAAGCCGGTCGCCCACTGCTTCATGTTGGACAGACAGGACGTCTGGCGGGCCTTTTCGCGAGCCTGCGCGAAGACGGGGAAAAGAATCGCTGCCAGAATGGCGATAATGGCGATGACAACAAGCAACTCGATCAGCGTGAACCCCTGGCGCGGGGCGGCCTTAACATGACGCATCGTTGACTTCCTTTCGCAAGTTCCTTCAAACGGAATGAATCGGACTGCCGCAGGAGCGGCGAATGACGAGCGACACCGGCAGTACGGCCTCGCGGCAGGGATACTCCCGCCGTGACGGTCCACCGGCATCCGAGGCCTGAGGGTCGTTCAGCCGGGCAAGAAGCATCTCGCCGGCCATTCGTCCCATGGCCTCCCACGGCTGGGCGACGGTGGTCAGTCCCAGCGCATCGAGCAGACCGGCGAAGGAGTTGCCGAACCCGGTGACGGCGACATCCTTCCCGATCTGACGTCCGGAATTCTGTAGAAAACGGATCATCTGTGACGCTACGGTATCGTTGGTGCAGACCAGCGCCGTCAGCGGATCACCGTTTCCGGCCAGAAAGTCCTCCAGCATTCGATCGTCCGCCTTGGAGAAATCTCCATTTTTGAACAGGGTCCGACCATCGCCTCCCGGGACCCCGGTCGCCATCAGGGCCGTGCTCCACCCCTGGAGGCGCGCCTGCACGGTGGCGACATGCGGTTCCACGGCGACAAACCCGATCCGCCGGTGTCCGAGTTCCAGCAGATGTTCGGTCACGGTCCGCGCCGCTTCCACATCATCGATTCCGACGAAATCCGATTCGAAACCGGGCACGCGTCGGTCGAGCAACACGAGCGGCATCGCGTCGCGCAGCGCCCGCAATCGTTCGACGGACGCCGGAATCTGCGGCCAGAGCGCGCAGCCGACCACGCCGCGCGCCAGCAGATCGTCCGGATGCGGCACTTCGGCTTCCGCGTGTCCGGGCAGGGCGGGCGTATCGAACCACACCAGGAACCGTTCCTCCTCACGGAGCGCCTGAGCCAGACCGCGGGCGATATCTCCCGGCGCGGTCGTGTCCTCGGCCCGTCCGATCACCAGAGCGATCCCGCCGCGTTCGGTCCCGCGGGTCTCCGGCGTCCGGGCGAACGTCCCGCGCGTCGTATCCCGAAAGATCAACCCTTCGGCCTCCAGCACCTGCAGGGCGCGGCGGACCGTCGCCCGCTGCACGCCGTATTCCGACGTCAGTTCACGCTCGGACGGCAACTTCCCCGCCTCAAAATCGCCGCGTCGAATCCGGCCTTTCAGCGACGACGCGATCTCGACATACAGATACTGACTCACGACCCTTACCCCGATCTCCCACCCTCCGGGAGTATACCAACACTGAACCAACCCACTATACCAGAAATGGAACCGTGTGGTGTTAAGACTTCATTAAGAATTTGCGATGCCCGAACGGTTTTTGTCGTTCGGGGTCGGTTTGCGCGGACGCGCATTCGGCCCTATAATAGGCGGGTCACATCAGCCGAGATGGTGGAACGGTAGACACGCGCGCCTCAAAAGCGTGTGGGGCAACCCGTGCGGGTTCGAGTCCCGCTCTCGGCATCCTCGTTTTTTCCTCCTTCGTTGTCGTCCTCCGTTCCCGCACCGCCGTTCCGGGCGGTATAGTGGGAGAGGATTTCTCTTTATTCAGGATGGAAGGGCCATCATTCATGGGCAAGCAGATTCCTAACTGGTTATTCGCCGTTATCATTGTCGCCTTCACCGTCGCGTTCATCGGTTTACTGGGCAGCGCGATGAAACCGAGCGGCCAGCCGGGTGCGAACGGCGCATCGGTCGGCAAACCCGCGCCGGACTTCGATGTCAAGACCGCCGACGGAAAATCGTTCCGACTCGCGGACTACCGGGATAAGGTCGTTCTGGTAAATCTCTGGGCCACCTGGTGCGGTCCCTGCCGGATGGAGATTCCCGACCTGGTCAAACTGCAGGAGGAACTCGGTCCGCGCGGGTTCGTCGTCCTCGGTCTGTCGGCGGATGACTCCCTGGAGCTTGCCGGCCGTTTCGCTCGCGACGAAAAGCTGAACTATCCGGTCGCTCTGGTGACGCAGGAGATCATGAACGGGTTCGGCAATCCGGCCGGCATCCCGGCGACCTTCCTGATCAATAAGTCCGGAAAGATCGTCTGGGAAGGTCAGGGGGTCAACCCGGACGTCGCCATGTACGCCATCCTGAAGCCCGAAATCGAAAAACTGCTGTAAAAGACGGCTGTCCATCGTCCCGTCGGGGACGAACCAGGAGAGAGTATGCGCGCACGTAAAGCGGTCATCACCGCCGCCGGTCGCGGAACCCGGATGTTCCCGGCCACACGAAGCATTCAAAAGGAGTTGCTTCCCCTGATCGATCGCGACGGTCTGGTGAAACCGACCCTGCAGATCATCATCGAGGAGTGCCTGGAAGCGGGGATCGAGGAGGTCTGCATCGTCGTCGAGCGGGGCGGACAGGGACCGTTCCGGGAACATTTCCGCGGTTTCTCGGACGACGAACGACGGGTCTTCGCGTCCAAACCGGCTCTGCTGGCGGCGGGAGAACGGCTCGGCGAGATCGCCGCACACCTTTCCTATGTCGAACAGCCGTCCCCGGAAGGGTTCGGTCACGCCGTGTACCAGGCGCGCGATTTTGTGGGGGATGAACCGTTTCTGCTCCTTCTCGGCGACCATGTCTACACGGTGCCGGACGGCGAACGCTCCTGCGTGGCGCAGATTCTGAACGTGGGCGCGGAGAACGGCGGATCCGTCACCTCGGTGCGCCTCGATCCGGAGACCGCCGTTTCGGTGACGGGCGTGGTCCGGTGTCGGGCGCGAAACCCCGAACTGCCGGCCGACGCGCCGGGACAGGTGTACGATATCCTCGCCCTGCGCGAGAAGCCGACGCCCGCCGAGGCGAAGGATTTCGCCACCGAAGGGGTGCCGGAGGGGTACTACCTCTGCCATTTCGGCCTGCATCTGTTCACGCCCGAGATCTTCGACTGCCTCGGTCATTTGATCGAGACGGAGACGCGGGTCAAGAACGAGTTTCAGTTGACCTCCGGCCAGGAGCTTCTGCTGCGACGTTCACTGGCCGGCGAAGCGCCGCCGTACCGCGCGGCGTTCCTGAACGGCACCCGCTGGGATATCGGGATGCCCGATGTCTATCTGGAGACACTGGCCGCCTACGGTCGACGCGGCCCCTATGCCGCCCTGCTGGCCGAATCGCCGACCGATTAAACGGTCCCCCCGGCCGGCGGATCGGGAACCGCGCGGGCCGTCAGGGCGTTCAGCACCCGCGTTTGCAAAACGGTCAGGGTCACATCGCCCCGGGTCCGTTCCACCACCGCCCGCAGCGCGTCGCAGGTGCGCCGCAACCCCGACGTCACCGCGTCCGGATAATCGAGCGTGGTCAGGACGGACAGGATATCGTCCATCTTGACCAGCGTCTCCTGCGCCCGGGCCAGTTCCCCCCGCCGCAGGCAGTCCAGCGCATACCGACGCCCCTCCGAGGCGGCTTCGGCCAGTCCGTTCAGATAGGCGGCCGTCTCGATCGATAACTCCTCCGGCGTCGGCAGGTCCCGGTCCTGCATCAGGGCGAGAAGACACTCCGCCTCCGCCAGTTCCTTGTGGGCATCCTGAACGTAACCGGCGAAGTAGAGATCGGGATGGGCGGCCAGGGCCTGAGCCACCTGTGCGGCTTCCGAACGGGCGCCGTCCAGCGTGGTCCGGGCCTCGGAGAACTCGCCCCGATGCATCGCGCGGATCGCGTTGGCGCAGGTGCGGGTCAACGCCCTTCCATGCGCCAGCGCGATCTCCCGCGCCTGATATTTGGTCTCGAGCAGGGCTCTTGACGCGCCGATGACGTCCTGAAGGTTGTTCATACTCTCAGGTTCGTCGTGATCTCCTCTCCTCCCTGCATCCGTCCGAACCGTCAGTTCAGATGGAAGGTCGCGGCAAAGTTACACATATTGCCGCCGGGTACCGGCTCGGAATTGGGCAGGCAGTTCCCGACCTGGAAGGTTCCCACCCCCACCCGCGCGTTGGGCTGGAAAAAGAGGGCGGGCGGGAAATAGACGTTGTTCGTATGCCCCGTCACCGCGTTCCAGTTGACCCGGAACCACTTGACATGTCCGTCGCCGAACGCGAAGTTCCCCCCGTTGCTGTGCCGTGCCACATCATCGAGGTCCGCGGACTCGGTCTGGTAGTTGACCGGGGAGAACGGAACCGTGGTGGCCGTGAACAGCGCGGCGGTGGCCGGAGGCACCGGCAACGCCGGCGGATAGGCTCCCGGCGTGTCGGCGACCGGCGGGTTCACCGAATGACCGACACCGAACTGCAGGCTGTTCCCCGTGATCGGGCCGAGATTTCCGGTCGCCGGGGTGGATTCCGCCAGCAGAACGGTCTGGGCGGGGCCGTTCATCGTCGCGATCGACCGGCCGGACGCCAGGTCGTTATACATATAGCCGAGACCGGCGGACACCGCCGAAGCCCCGGTTCGCGCCGACGGACAGGTGATCACCTGGTTGTTGCGGATATACGGCTGGATCAAACCCGGAACGATCAATCCGGCGGGAATGGTGGCCACCGGAGCGTTGATACCGCCGATTCCGTCGGCGACCCAGTTCTGCGGGAAGGCGGTCGGCGGATTCCCGACCAGGGTCAACCCGAAGGCCGGCGGCAGAATCTCATCGTAATCCTGCACATACTGAATCATTCCGAGGGCCAGCTGCTTCTGGTTGGACAGACAGCTGGTCTGGCGGGCCTTCTCCCGGGCCTGAGCGAAGACCGGGAAGAGAATCGCGGCCAGAATGGCGATAATCGCGATCACCACGAGCAGTTCGATCAGCGTAAAACCCGCTCCGGAACGGAAGGCCCCGCTCCGATCCGTGATGCGTCCCCGACGATTCTTATTCATTCTCAAAGTTCCTTTCCTGTCATTCCGCACATCACACATCACCATCTACGGGAAATTTTCTCCGTTCGTTTCTTTCCGCCCATTTTTATTGAACATGATCACCGAATCATTCATTTGAATGAATTTATCACGTCTCTTTATTGTCTCCGAATAACGGAGAAATCGTCCTTGACAAACGCCGTATCGCCCTGTATTATCATTTTCAATAATGATAACGATTGGTGAGCGATGGCGAACGATAAAATCAATCTGATTACCCATCCGATGCGGGCGCAGATCATCACCGCCCTGACCGGACGCCCGCTCACGATCGCGCAGCTGGCGGCGATCCTGCCGGAGATCCCCCTGCCCTCTCTCTACCGGCATGTTCGCCTGCTGGTCGAGGGGGAGATCCTCGAAGCGGTCGATGAGGTCCGGGTGAACGGCGCGCCGACCAGGGTCTACGGAGTTCGACCGAAGCAGGTGATGATCACGCCGGAGGATACCCTGAACACCCCGGCCGCCGATCATCTCGTCTTTTTCTCGGCTTTTACCGACATGCTCAACGCCCAGTTCCGCAACTACGTCACCCGGGAGGATGCCGCCCCGAGGACGGACCTTGTCAGCGCGGTTCTCACCGTTCTCTATCTGGCGCCGGACGAGTACGACCGCTTCAAAGGGGAGATCGGCGAGGTCGTCCGCCGCTGGGCCGAGCGCCCCCGTCCGGAAAACGGACAGCGTCATCTGCTCAGCAACATCGTTTTTCCGGATAAGTCCGAACCGCCTCCCGCCTGACTTCCGCTGAGGCGACCGTCAAATCGGTTTATTTTCTATTTTTGCCATTTTCAGGAAAGGAATCGTCCTGTGAACGTTCTCCGTGTCCGATCACTTCCGCCGCTTGCCGTCGCCGTCCTGGCCCTGTCGCCACCGGCGCAGGCGGACCGCATCGACGATATCGTTCGAATGACCATGGAGCGTCAACACATTCCCGGTCTCTCTCTGGTCGTCGTCCGCTCCGGTAAGATCGTCAAACGCCAAGGCTACGGGTTCGCCAACCAGGAGTGGGGGATTCGTGCCACGCCCGAAACTGTGTACCAGATCGGTTCGATCACCAAGACCTTCACGGCGGTCGGGGTCCTGCTGTTGCGCGACGAAGGCAAGTTATCCCTCGATGACCCGCTCGGAAACTATGTGCCCGAAGCTCCGGTCGCCTGGCGATCCGTTCCCCTGCGCCGACTGCTTGAGCATACGTCGGGCATTCCCGGTGAAATCGGCAACGAAGGAATCGAGCGGCTCCTCCATGATCCCTCGTTCACCCCGACGAAGACGCTGACTCTGGTCAAGGACACCGACCTGATGTTCGCTCCGGGAACCCGGTGGAACTACAGCAACATGGGTTACTATCTCCTCGGACTCGTTCTGGAGCGGGTCAGTGGCAAACCTTGCGCCCGTTTTTTCCGGGAACGGATCTTTCAGCCCCTCGGCCTGTCCCGGACGAGTGCGAACGATTCCGCGTCCCTGATACCCGGACGCGCTTCGGGGTACCGGTTTGCGGACGGCCGATACTTCAACGCCGAGCCGGTTCCTCCGGCGATTCCCTTTACCGCCGGCTATCTTCTCTCCACGGTCGATGACCTGATCCGCTGGGACGCCTCGGTCGCCGCAGGCCGCCTGCTGTCGTCGAGGACCGTTTCCGAAATGTGGCGGCCCGTCCGACTTTCCGACGGAAGTGAAGAGACATACGGACTCGGTTGGATCGTCGGCAAGTGGCGGAATCGGGGCTACGTGGGGCACAGTGGCGGCATTCACGGATTTTCCTCGTTTCTGCTGCGCCTTCCGGAGGAGAACATCACGGTCGCCCTGCTCTGCAACACCGAAACCGGCCTGGGGAATGCCGCCTTCCGAATCGCGGCCTGCCTGCTGCCGGAACCGCCGGGCACCCGCGAGGTGTCCATCGTCTTCAAACCGAAAGGGCCGGTTCGGGACGTTCTGCTGGCCGGAGAATTTACCGAGTGGGACCCGGTACCGATGGTCCGGAAACACGATCGATGGGAGATACGGGTGCGGGTGGCTCCGGGGACGTACGGCTACAAGTTCGTGGTCGACGGAACCTGGACCACCGATCCGGCCAACCCGAAAACGCGGCAGGAGGGCGAGTATGTCAACTCCCTGCTGACCGTTCGTTAACATTTTGCGGAAGATGAAAGGAGAGTTCGAATGAATCGAGACTCACGTGTGAGAGCGGCCCTGATCTATGTCGCTCTGCTGTCGGTGACATCGGTGCTGAGTTCGGTAACGGCGCTTGCCCGGGAGGCAAAAGGAATGATCGATGCGGCAACACGCGAACGGGTGCTTCACACCGTTCTGAAGAAACTCAACGAGCAGTACGTCTTCCCGGAGACGGCACGGAAAATGGAAGTGGCGATCCGCGAACGGATGGCCCGCAAGGAGTATGACCGCCTTACCGACGGGCAGGCGTTCGCCGAAACGCTCACCCGCGATCTGCGGGAGGTGTGCCAGGACAAGCACCTGCGAGTAATGTACTCGCCCGATCCCCTGCCCCGGGATAATGGCCGGCCGATGGACCCGCCGCAGGAGGCGATCGACGAAATGCGCCGCCAGGTGACCCGGGAGAACTTCGGGTTCGAACGCGTCGAGGTACTGCCGGGCAACCTCGGCTACCTGAAGATCAACTATTTCGTCGATCCGGAATGGATGGGCGACACGCTTCGGGCGGCGTTCGATTACCTCGGCGGGACCGATGCCCTGATTATCGACCTGCGTGATAACGGCGGTTCGATGTCCGAACAGGCGATCCCCCGCGTCTGTTCGTATCTTTTCGAAAAGCCGACCCATATCAACAGCCTGTACTGGCGTCCGTCCGGAAAGACCACCGACTACTACACGCTGGCGCAGGTTCCGGGCAAGCGGTATTTGAATAAGCCGGTCTACGTTCTGACCAGCGCCCGGACCTTCTCCGGCGCCGAGGAGTTCGCCTACGACCTGCAAAACCTGAAACGGGCGACTCTGATCGGAGAGACGACCGGCGGCGGCGCGAACGGCGGCGGCGATATCCGCATCGACGATCACTTCGCCGTCTGGATTCCGGTCGGTCGCGCCATCAACCCGATCACCAAAACCAACTGGGAGGGGGTCGGCGTCAAACCCGAATTCCCGGTCCCGGCGTACAAAGCTCTTCATACGGCCCGTCTGCTGGCGATTGAAGCGCTGGTCGACAAGACGACGGACGAACGCTGGAAAGGTCGACTGAAGGAGGTCCTGACCGAACTGCGGCAGAATCCTCCGGCGGTCCGCAAAATCACGTTTCGTCTGAAGGGTTTCCCTGACGCGAAATCGGTCGCCGTCGCCGGAACATTCAACGGATGGTCGGATAGCGCGACGCGCCTGACCCGGCAGGGGGATATCTGGACGACCGAGACGGAAGCGGAACCGGGACGGCATATGTATAAGTTCGTCATCGACGGCCAGTGGATGACCGACCCGGACAACCCGCAAACGGCGAACGACCGGCAATTCGTCAACTCGCTTCTGATCGTTCCCTGATCTTTACGATCGTTCCCGATCCGGTCCGTTCTCCCCGTCGGAGGTCCCTTCTCCGGCGGGGTTACCAATTAAGGAGGATTTTTTTCATCAGGTCGCTAAAGCATTGTGGGAATGGAGACTACTGCAGGTAAAGGATGGCGTATCGAGCTTCTGGGTGGCTTACGGGCGGTGGCCGACGGACGCACCATTCACCACTTTCGCACCCACCGCGCCGGTCTGCTGCTCGCCTACCTGGCATTACATCCGGGGAAACCGTGCTCTCGCGAAGCCCTCGGCGAAATGCTCTGGCCCGGCGAAGAGCCCGGCGTGCAGCGCACCCGGCTCCGCTACGAACTTACGGTTTTGCGTGCGGTGTTCGGGGATGAACTGTTCGTCCGCAGCGGCAACTTCGCCCTGACCTTTCCGGACGAGAAGGCGACCGATGTCGCCGTCTTCGAATCTCTCCTGCGTGAGGCCCTCGCTCTTACCGAGGCTCATGAACGTCTCCCCCTGTTACGACGCGCCCTGGACCTGTATAAGGATGATCTTCTGCCAGGGATTTCGCCCCCGGAGAGCGAGTACGACGGTCCCGACTGGCTGGAGACACATCGCCTCCGGCTACGGGAACTCTACTTCGACGCAGGGCGGCGTTTCCTTCTCGATCTGGAGGCGACCGAGGACGCGGAAACGGCGGAACACTGGCGGAAGCGTCTGACGATGCGCTTTCCCGATCGGTTGCTGCCGGCCCCTCGTCGTGCGCCCACTCCATCTCCGGAAACGAGCGGTTCGCTTCTGTTCGGCCGTGCGCACGAAATGGCGCATGTGCTGACCTGGTGGGAACGCGAGACGGCGCCGCCGTTGACCCTGATCGGTCTGGGAGGTATCGGAAAAACGTATCTGGCACGCCATGCGCTGGAACAAATGAACGGCGTGTTCGTTCCGATCGGCGACATCACCTCGGTGGAGGAGCTCTATCTCGCCATCCATGCCGCCCTGGGCCTTCCGCCGGGAGGGCCACGCCCACTGCGTCGCCAGGTACGCGACGAGCTCCGGCTCCGCGACCGCTTCGTCCTCCTTCTGGATGGCGCGGAGCAGGGCGCGCGCGCTATCGGGACCTTCCTGTCCGAAATCCTCGCCTCCTGTCCGCGCCTTCGACTTTTGATCACGTCGCGTCGTGCGCTTCGCCTTCTCGACGAGGAGGTGGTGCGTATCGGTCCCCTGTCGGCAGAGGAGGGCGAAGCGCTTTTTCTGCACCGGGCCCGCGCCGTTCGCTCCACGTTCGCCATAACCGAACGCGGGATGCGCACGGCGCGGGACGTCGCCCGGCTCCTCGCCGGAATGCCGCTCGCGCTCGAACTGGCGGCCGCCCGTGCCCTGGTGCTTGGCCCGGAGCAGATTCGAGAGCAGTTATCGCAGCAGTTTCAGTTCCTGGTTACCGCCAACCCGAGCCGCGCGGAACGACATCGCAGTCTCCTGGCGGTGTTGGAATGGAGCTACCGCGCCCTGGCTCCCGCCTCACGACTTCTCCTGGCCCGTCTGTCGGTCTTTCGTAGCTCGTTCCGCCTGGACGGCGTTACCGCGATGTGCGGGGAGAACGGCGCGCCGCCCCTCGATGCTCTGGAGGAACTGCGGATGCACGCGCTGCTCGAGGCCCGTTTCGATCCGGTGGATGAGCAATCGGAATTTCATCTCTTGCGGCCGATCGCCGATTTCACCGCCCGGTTTCTGACAACGGACGAGGATGCGTGGGTCCGCGTGCGCCACCGGACCTACTTCGAACGGGAAAGCGACGCACTCGGCGAACTGGTGCGCGGCGACGGGTTGCCCGAGGGAGCGCGGCGTCTACGGACCTCGCTCCCGGACTATCGCGCCGCCGCACAGCACGCCATCGCCACCGCCGCGCGTGACACTCTGCTCCGCCTCCTTTATAATCTGGGCTTCGCCTATGCGGAAATGGGACTGCGCGAGGAGTTCGTGCGCCTGTTCGAGGCGGTCGAAACGCTTCCGCCGGGCTTTCCGATCGACGAACGCACCGTTCTTATTCTGGGCTGGCGAGCCGCGCTGGCCCGACGCCAGGGAGACAACCGTACCGCCTGGCGTTACTGGCAGGCCCGACTGCGGATGCAGGAGAACCTCCGGGATCACG
The DNA here is from genome assembly GCA_033762295.1 of Capsulimonadales bacterium. Lineage (GTDB taxonomy): Bacteria > Armatimonadota > Armatimonadia > Armatimonadales > Armatimonadaceae > JANRLW01. The sequence continues at coordinate 6,724 of JANRLW010000083.1, read as the reverse complement.
TCGGCATGGGACAGACTCTGATCGAAATGACCGGGCAGGCGATCGATGAGGAGAACCTCCCGCGGGCGACGGATTGCTTCGAGCGGGCACGGATCCTGGGCGACACTTTTGCCGTGCCGCCGATCATCGAGAACGTGATCGCCGCCCGTCTGGCGGTACTGCGTGCGGATCGCGACGATGCCCGGACGCGGATCGCGGCAGGTCGTTCGCGTCTCTCGATCGACTCCCCCGGCGTGCAGAACCGGCTCTACGCCTGCACATATCTGGCGCAGGTCGCCTTCCGAATCGAGGATCTTTCGGTCGCGGAGGAATTGATTCGGGAGGGGTTGGACCTCAGCCGGGGGCCCGAACGCCGGTTCAATCGCGGCGTTCTCCTGCGGGACCTGGGTCGTCTCCGCGAACGGCAGGGCCGGTACTCGGAAGCGAGTATCGCCTTCACTCTGGCCGCCGCCATCCACGAAGACCTGGAAAGCCGGTACGCGGAGGAGTGCCGACGGGAACGGGACCGCTTCCCGATCGACCATCCCCCGACACCGGAAATGGAACGGTTGCTGCGTGATCTTTCCGCCCTCCCGGAAACCGAGGCGATCGACCGCTACCTGATGCCCCCTCTCCCGAACGAATAACGAAATTTCTCCGTACCGTTCCGAGGGGTTCCTGCCAACGATTTGCCAACGGTTCGTCGCTACACTGGTAGATGAGGCGAAGGCAAACCGATGCGCCCCTGCCTCAGGAGAACCGAGCCCATATGCTGAGCGCCTTCCGACTGGCGGAGGATGAAATGTGGATTGTCGCGCTCGCCCCGGAGACGGTATCGATCTACGGAGCGATGACCGAACTGTTCGACGCCCCTGAGGCCTTTGTCAACCAATACCGGCTACCCGGCACTCCTCCGATCGTTTTTGCTTTCGGCGAACCGACCGACCTTCAGTTCACATACGACCTCCCGGAGAAGTATCCCTGGATCGTCCAGGGCGTTTACCGGACGAATCGCATCAGCATCCATGTCCCGACCACGGCCATGGCCGCCTTCTCCCCGTTCGCCCGAACGGCCAGCGGCAGGGAGAGAGCCGCGGAATTTCTCCGTATGGAGAAAGAGAAGATCGACATTCGTCTGATCCTGGACTATGGTCTGGCCTATGCGCATTTCGACCCGACGAACGAAGCCAACGAGGATAACCGGTTCCCGGAGAACTTTGCCCGGATCGTTACTCATCCGAGCCAGCTCGCCGAATACCTGACGTCGAAACAGGACGAGTTCAACGCCAGTTTTCGGAGCCTGAACGGGGACAATGAGGAACCGGTCAATCTGCCGATCCGGTTTGCGATCGGCGACCGATTGACCATCCAGGCGAGTCTTTACTCCGCCGGAGCGCCCGCTGCCCTGGCCGCCGAAACCGGTCAGTACTGCGTCAAGACGTACGGACACTACGAGATCGTGCAGGACGCTTCCGGCCGTTATGTGCAGGTCCTGATAACGGAGGTCTGGCGCGTTCCCTATTCGCCGTAGGCCGACGTTCGCGCGATCGCGTCAGGAGGGCGTCAGGAGAGCGTCAGGAGAGTGTCAGGAGAGCAAGGAGATACGTGAGCTTCCGCTCACTGTGGGGAACGAAACAACCGATCACACGCCGTTTCGTGAGGAGAAGGAGAGGAGAACCGGGCCGGAGTCCTACCGGCCCGGTTCTCGTTTTACCGGTGAAATCAGTATCCGGGGTTCCATTCCCGGATCGCCGAGGCATTGCGCAGGTTCCAGGCCTGCCCGGGCTGATTGTCGCCGGTGCCCCAGCCGCTCGGACCGTAGCAGTCCCAGAGGTCGTTCTGAATCGACTGAATCGCCTTGATCGCCTTGGCGTGACCGTCGAAGAAGGTAAAGTTGATCATCCCGCCCATATGCCCCTTACCGCAGGAGTAGCCGGTATCGCCCCAGGGTTGACCGTCCTGCTTGCACTGGTAGGAGAGGTTTTCCGCCTGGAAATCCGAGAACGGCAGGCGGGTTTCGGTCGTCATGATCGTATCCGCCACCCGGCTCAGCGAGGCGATGCTGCCGTTCCCCCCCTGGTTCACCCATTTGCCGGGACCGTCGGGCTGGATTTCCGGCCAGAGAGAGCGGCCGGTTTCGTTGCGTCCGGCGTCCTTATTGATGGCGTAGGAGCGGGGGAAGCGAGTGTTCTCGTCGCCGGGCTGTCCGGTAATGGTCCACCATACCGGTGCGCTCGACCAGGCGGCGGAGTTATCGGGGCACTGGAAGATACCACCGTTCCCGGCCTGGGTGTAGGCGGTGCCGTCTCCGTAGGCGCGTCCGCCGTTCTTGATGTAGGGAAGAATGGCATCCTTCCAGGTCCACATACGCGCCGTCCACCAGTCGCCATCATTGACGGTTCGGAAAGGCGGCAGACATTCGTCATAGTCCTGGACATACATCATCATTCCGAGACCGATCTGCTTGTTGTTGGACAAACAGGAAATCTGGCGGGCTTTGGCGCGCGCCTGGGCAAAGACCGGGAAAAGGATGGCTGCCAGAATGGCGATAATGGCGATGACAACGAGCAGTTCGATCAGAGTGAATCCGCTTCGACGTTGAGTGTTCCCGTACATTGGGACGTTTCCTTTCATTGCTTCGATTGAGAATAAAGACGATCAGTTTTTCGGAACGCCGGCCATTCCGGGGCGTCCGACGGGTGTTCCGGCCGGACGTTCGGCGGTCGTCCCCGGCGCGGCGTTCTGCCCGGTCGTCCCGGTGGCGCCTGTCGGGGCGGACGGGGACGGGGTTTCGGACGGCGTGCAGCCACCGGCCAGCAGCGCGGCGACGGCGCAGAGTCCGACCGCCACCGCCGTTGCGGCGGTCATCGGGCGGTTTCCGTTTTTCGATTTCATCTGGTTCCATTTCTCCCCGGCGGGGCGGTCGTCGCCCGCACCGTTAACTCCGGCGGGATCAAATCTCGTCTTCCTGCCGACACTTCCTTATGGATACATCCGAGCAATGCCTCGGTCGCCCGCATACCGACCGTGCGGATCGGATGCCGCATGGTGGTCAGACCGAGCATCTCCGCCGTGGCGATATCGTCAAACCCGACCACGGAGATTCTGCCGGGGACGGAGAGATGGTTCGCGGCAAACGCGCGCAGGGCGCCGACCGCAATGGCATCGCACAGGCAGAAGACGGCGGTCGGCAACGTTTCGCCCGGAAAACGTCGGAGCAGAGCGGCGACATTTCGTTCCCCCCACTCCGGATGGTACTCCCCCGGAAACAGGAGTTCGGGATCGAAGGGGATTCCTGCCGCGGCCAGCGCCTGCCGGTATCCCTCGATCCGTTGATCGTTACTGCAAAAATCGTAGTTGCCGCAAAAGACGGCGATCCGTCGGTGACCGAGTTGCAGCAGGTACTCGGTGATCGCTCGCGCGCCACCGACATTATCGACATCGGCGGCGACCAGTTCGTCACCGTTCCGGCTGTCGCCGACGAGAACGAACGGGATGCCGTTCGGCCGCGTCAGCAGCGTTTCGGTAATGCCGCAGTTGGTCCGGGGAATGACCAGAAGCAGGCCGTCGCAATGACCGTCGCAGTACATCGGGACGCTCTCCAGGGCGTCGTCCCAGGAACCTTCCAGATAGAGGATGGTCTTCTGGTGCCGCTGCTTGCAGACGCTCAGTATGCCGTCGAGGCAGGGGCCGAGGTAGGGATCGGAGGTCACGGATTCCTGGGAGTACGCCATCACGACACCCAGAGCGTTCATTCGCTTTCCGGCGAGTCCGCGGGCCACGATGCTGGGGTGATAGCCGACCTGTCGTGCGGCGGCATGGATACGTTCCCGCGTCGCTTTGGTGATGGTGGCGTCGTTGCGTCCGTTCAAAACCTTGGAAACGGTTCCGAGCGAGACTTTCGCCTCGGCCGCAACTTCCTTGATCGATGGCATCGTTACCCTGCGTTCTTCAATGAAAGCGTTTTCCGAAACCGCTTTCCCCGAGTTTAACGCAACGTTCCGCCTCTGTCAAGGGAATTTTCCAAAGAGAATCCGGCCAACGGGGAGACGTCGTCCGGAGTAAACGGGCCAAACAGGTAAGCCGTCGGGTCAGTAGTAACCGGTGAGGCCGAGGAGTTCCCGGGTCTCCTCATCGTCGGTCGGGAGCAGAGTGTCGGTCAGGCCCCGGCCCGCGCCCGCCGACGGTTTATCGATCGGCTTCATCCAGACCGGGCTGTAACCGAAAATCAGCAGACGTCGTTTCGGCGCGCTCGGCTTCGGGGCGAGCGCACGGTGCCAGAGGCCGGTGTGCGACATAATGATCGAACCGGCGGGACAGGTGACGAGTACCTGACCGGGCTTTTCCGAGAAGTCCCCGGACGGCAGGTCGGCGTTCACCCGGTGCGTTCCCGGCAACACGACGAGCGGGCCGGTCTCCTCGGTCAGTTCGTCCAGATAGAGCAGGTTATCCATCACGACCGGCAGGGCGAACCAGGGCGGTTCGCCGCGCGAGACGCCGTCCTCCACCCAATCCGGCACAACCCGCTGATGGAAGTGCCACTCGACGTCCTGATTTTCCAACTGCGGATAGGCGACCCGCAGGACGCTGGCATGCAGTTGGAGCTGCGGTCCGAGCAACGCCCGCGCAACCGACAGGCTCGGTTCGTAGCGCAACAACCACTTCAAGAAGACCGGGTGTTTGTCGACGATATTACGGATGAACAGACCGCCGAACCCTTTCCCCTCGCCCGGTTTCTGACGGACCAGTGTCTCCGCTTCCAGTTCGTCCGCCGCCTGCCGCAGTTCGGCCAGCATCTCCCCGTGCACGATGCCGGGGCGTACGAGGAATCCGTCGGTCTCAAGCCGGGCGACCTCCTCCGGCGTCGCCAGTACGTCGATGACGCGCGGCGGGTCGCGATCCACCCGGTTGCTGCGAATACGAAAGGTTCGGCGAAACACGCTTCGGTCTTCCTATTCGTCCAGTTTTCCGGCGGGAAGGTCCGCGACCAGCAATGCCGGCCGGTCGGTGGTCGTCGTCATCCGATAATGGGTGTCGGCCTCGCTCGAGACATGGAAACCGTGCATGGCTTCCAGTACGTGCAGACCGAGTCCCCCCGAGGCGCGGTGCGGACGTCCGGACTGGATGGCATAGGCGATATCGGCCGCGCCGATGCCGCGAGCGTTCTCGGTGTAGCCATGGGTCAGAGCCACCTCTTCCCAGTCGGTCCTGGCGGTTTTTACCCGCACGGTGCCGCCGAAGCCGTTCGGGTCCGGCACCTGGATCGTTCCCTCGGTGCCGAATACGGTGATCGGAGCGCCGGTCGGCGCGCCGTAGACATCGAAGCTGGTCACGATCGTCGCCACCGCGCCGTTGGCGAAGTCGAGCAGGCCGGCGACGTGGGTTGGGACGTCCACCCGGATTTTCGTGCCGTCGAGCGGTTTGGACGTGATCAGTCGCTCGGGGAAGGTAATCCGTGTCGCTCCCGATACCCGGCGAATCCCGCCGATCATATTGACCAGGGCGGTCAGGTAGTACGGCCCCATATCGAACATCGGGCCGCCCCCGGCTTTGTAGTAGAACTCGGGCGACGGATGCCAGGATTCATGGCCCCGGCAGAGCATGAACGCGGTCGCGGCGATCGGCTCGCCGATCACGCCGTCATCGATCAGTTTCCGGCAGGTCTGGTGTCCGCCGCCCAGGAACGTATCCGGCGCACAGCCGATCCGGAGTCCTCGGGCTGTCGCCAGTTCCACCAGTTCGCGTCCCTGTTCAAAGGTTACGGACAGCGGCTTTTCCACATGGACGTGTTTCCCCGCCTCCAGCGCGGCCTTGCAGACCGAGTAGTGCGCATTGGGAATGGTGAGGTTGATGACGATCTCGATCTCCGGATCGGCCAGCAGTTCCTCGGGAGAGCAGGCGCGGGGCACATTGTGTTCCTTCGCCTTCGCCTCGGCGCGGGCGAGGTCGATATCGGCGCAGGCGATCACTTGGAGAACGTCGAATTTTTTCGTCGCGTTGAAGTAGGCGTTGCTGATATTGCCGCAGCCGATGATACCGAAGTTAACGGGACGGACGGACATGATGGTGTAGGGTCACTCCTGAGGATCGTATACCCTAAGGGTTCGTCCCCTCCGGACCCGAATCCTGCCGCGCTTTGACGGTATGACGGGATTCTCAGTCCTGCTCGCGCGGCATCGGCAGCGGGAACGCCAGCAGAACCCGCCCTCCGGGACCGGAGCCGTAGACGACCCGCCCGCCGAGATCGGTTCCGGCGACCGCCTCGACCAGTTCGAGACCGGTGTTGGCCGCCATCCGCGAATCGAAACCGTCGGGAAAGCCGGGGCCGTCATCGATCACTTCCAGAGTCGCCTCGCCCCGTTCCGTCCCGAACGTGACCCGGACGACGCCCTTTCCGTGCTTGATGGCGTTGCTGACCAGTTCATTGAGGGCCAGCACCAGAGAACTGGCCGCCTTGATCGGCAGAACCACCGCCTCCACCGCATAATCGATGCGATGCGTCGTGGTGGACCGTTCGAGCATCGACAGCACCCGTTCGAGCAGCGGTTTCGCCGGCAGGAGGTAGTTTTCGGCGCTCTCCTTGGTGGTCAGCGTCATGAAATCATGGATGAAGGACAGCGCCTGAATCTGGCTCCGCAGCCGCTCCAGTTCGCGCGCCGGAACCATCTCCTTCCCCTCGGCCAGCTGCAACTCGACCAGCCCGGACAGTACCTGAAGATGGTTTTTGATCCGATGGCTGCCCTCG
>JANRLW010000082.1:0-51587 GCA_033762295.1 Capsulimonadales bacterium | reverse complement strand
GGGGTGGCGTTGTCCTGCGTCCCGCCCAGCATCCGGGACGGGTCGGACGGGTGCCAGTCGGCGTGGTAGAACTGGGTCAGGCCCAGGGAGACATTGCGTCCCGAGTCGATCGTCCAGGTCTGATTGACGGGATTGAAGGTCACCCCGTAGAGGCCGCCGTCGTTGCCGATCAGACCGGTCAGCGGGTTGGACGGGTTGAAGGCGCCGCAGTGCTGATCGTTATGGGTGATGGCGTTGCTCTGGTAGGTGCGCCCGATGTCGGACCAGGTGCCGTTGCCTCCGACGGACGCGGCGAGGGTGATGGCTCCGGCATAGAGGATATCGGTCGGTTGACCGTTGACCGTAGCACGCGCCGCCTCGATATGCAGGTCGTACCACTGCTGGCTCCAGTTATAGTTGCTCGAACCGGTGGGGAAATTGCCTTTGATATCGGTCCAGGTGTAGGTGTCGGTCGTGCTGTTGCGAACGCCGCGATAGATGGAACCGGTGTAGCCGCCGGACCCGACCTCCCCACGAATGAAGTAGAGCGTGTTCGGGTCGATGGCGGAGGGAGCGACCCGGTAGAGGCTGTCCCAGCGGTTCTGTGTGGTGCCGGCCGTCGTCAGTTTGGTCCAGGTCGCTCCCCGGTCGGAGGAGCGATACAGGCCGGGAATAGTATTCCAGAAGCTGAAGTGGCAGGTAGCGTAGTAGTACCGGACACCGGTGGATGCGTTGCGTTCTCCTGCCTTGATATCACACCAGGAACCGTACTGACCGCTGGGAATACTCGGGACGGAAGCGCGCACCCAGGTCGATCCGCCGTTCGTCGAACGGTAGAGGTAACCGACGCCGTTCGGATTGCGACCGGCGGACACGGTAATGATCTGCGGGTTTTCGGGATCGATCACGATTCCGCTGACCGACATCGTGGCCAGTTCCGCTCCGCCGAGTTTGGTCCAGGTGATGCCGCCGTCGGTCGACTTCATAATGCCGCCGCCGTAACCGATGCCCTGGAACCCGTCGAAATCCCCCTGACCGACATAGACGGTGTTCGGGTCGTTCGGGTCGATGGCGACGCGGGAGGCGTAGAGGAAGTCGAACGAGTCGCCGAGCGGGGACCAGTTGACGCCGCCGTTGACCGATTTCCAGACGCCGCCGCCCGCCGCGGCCAGGTAGACGATCGAGGGTTGTGACGGCGCGTAGGCTACGTCGTTGATTCGGCCGGTAACGGTCGAGTTGGCCGCGCCGAAGTAGATCACATAGGGGACCGGCAGACTGCGCGGGCCGACGAACTCCCAGCGGGTGCCGGTGACCGCTCCGGCGGCATTGGTGATCGGGCCGTTCGGGCCACTCGGAAGACCGCCAAGGGTCGCCACGGGCATCCGCGCCCGCGCCGCCGCGGCGCGTCGGACGGCCGCACCGTCGATGGTGTCGTTCGGAAAGGCGCGCAGGCGGGTGTACCAGAGCAGCGCCTCGAGGTAACCCGTTCCCGGCTTCTTGCTCTTCTCGCGCTTGCGCTGCGCCTTGATCGCTCGAATACGGGCCGACAATTGCTTGACCGAAGAAAACTGTCCGACACTCGGTGACGGTACCGGGGAGGGTTTCTGCGCCCGGGCGGGGGCGAGAGCGGTCGAGAGGAACAGGACGGCTAAACCGGACGAAAGAACGTGCCGGACGCGCAGAGAACGCGGGACACCAACGGACGGGAACGACATAGACACCGCTTTCCGTTCAGTAAAATAACGAAGGGACAAATCAAGGGAGGAATAACGAACCTTCCTCCAACGGTAAGAATTATAGCAATCCTCCGGTCGAATCGTCAAGTCCTCCGGACGGATGCGCCGGGATTTTCCTCGAAACTCGTCCGAATGCTGTAAAATAGCCGGGCGGAAGCATGAAACGTATCGTTATCAAGGTGGGCACCTCAACCCTGACCGGCGGTTCCGGCAGCCCGGACCGGGTCTATATCAACAGCCTGGCGGCGCAGATCGCCGACCAGCGGGCGTTCGGACGGCAGGTGGTTCTGGTCTCGTCCGGGGCGATCCGGGCGGGGATGCTCCGGCTGGGACTGGCCGAAAAGCCACGTACGATTCCCGCCAAACAGGCGACCGCCTCCGTCGGACAGGGCGTTCTGATGGGGATCTACGCCGATATCTTCGCCAACTACGGGATCGCCGTCGGGCAGGTGCTCCTGACGCGCGACGATCTTTCCCATCGCGCCCGGTACGTGAACGCCCGCAACACCTTCGAGGCGCTGCTGGCCGTGGGCGCATTGCCGATCGTCAATGAGAACGATACGGTCGCGATCGATGAGATCAAAGTCGGCGACAACGATACCCTGGCCGCGCTCGTCACCTCGCTGGTCGACGCCGACCTGTTGATCCTTCTGTCCGATGTGAACGGACTTTACGATAAAAACCCGACGGTCCATGCCGACGCGCAACTGGTGGAGACCGTCACACGGGTCACCCCGGAGATACGGGCGATGGCGGGCGGGGCCGGGACACCGGGCGGGACCGGGGGCATGATCACCAAACTGAACGCCGCGGCGATTGCCGTCTCGTCCGGGGCCGGGATGTGGATCGCGCACGGACGCCGTCCGCGTATCGTGGCCGAATGTCTGGCCGGGATGCGCGGAGCCGGAACGTACTTTCATCCCGCCGCCAAACGCCCCTCGGCCCGGAAACGCTGGCTGGCCTGGGCGTCCGGACATCCGCGCGGTGTCGTGACGGTCAACGCCTGCGCACGCCGCGCCCTGGAGGAGGAGGGCCGCTCCCTCCTGCCGGTCGGCGTGATCGGGGTCGCCGGAGAGTTCGGCGCGGGCGATCCGGTCGATATCGCCGATGGAAACGGCGAAACGTTCGCGCGCGGCCTCACCGACTATGCCGCCGCCGAGTTGCGCGCCGTCGCCGGACTGCCGACCGCGGCGCTGCCCGACATCCGCCGACCCGAAGTCGTCCACCGCGATCGTCTGGCGTTACTCTCCTGACGACGGGCGATCTCTCTCCGGAGAGTCGGCGGAGGGCCGGGACGGTTCGGTTTCCGCGCCGGGCGGCGGGAAGAGACCGGGGTCGCCGCCCATGCTCCGCAGGAAGCCGCGCAACTGAAGGGTCGAACCGGTCAGAATCAGGTCGTCGCGATGGTGCTTCGTGCCACGAACGAAGTACTCCTCCCGGATGCGTTCGTGACGGAGCGCTCCCGGACGGTCCGCGAGATACTTCTCCAGCCAGTCGAGGTTCATCGGAACCATCTCCGGCCCCGAGGAAGTTTTGAAAATCCGGAGAACGATGTGTCCCTCGATCAACGGGAAGGTCTGCGGACGGGCGGAGGCGGAGGGATCGGGAATCGGGGCGAGATCGAGGAACCGGTGGTTCCCCAGCCGGAACAGACGCGCCCGGCAGACGGTCGTCGCTGCCGGACTATCTTCGGTGCTCGATCTGTCCCATCGATAAAGGTAGCCGTCCTCGCCGTCCCGCGTGATGGTGGTCGTTTCCGTCGTATCGTCGTCTTTATCCGACCAAACGCCTACCAGGGCCGGATCGAAGACGACATCGCGTTCCAGGTAGTGCGGATGCAGCGCGACCGGAAAGCAACCGCACAGAAGCAGCCCGAGCAAACAAAGCCCGCCGAACCGGAATCCATATTTCATCCGGGACCTCCCCGCCATCAGGATGCTCCTTTTGTACAGGGACAGGACCGACCGCGCCTGAGACCAAAGTCCCAAAAGATGCCTCGCCGTCAGCCGGTCGGTTTTCGTTCGCACCCGTGGCGGATGGCGTTCCACTCCTCCTCCGGAATGGCGAGGAAGGCATTCACCAGCGACGGATCGAACTGTTTTCCGGCCTCCTCCTCGATAATCCGGCAGGCGACCGAATAGGGTCGGCCCTTGCGATAGGGGCGATCGGACAGAATGGCGTCAAAGGTATCGACGATCGCGAACAGACGCGCGAAGAGCGGAATCTCGTTTCCGGACAATCCCGCCGGGTAGCCCCGTCCGTCCCAGCGTTCCTGATGCGCAAGGACCAGCATCACCTCCTCGGAAAGGTGGGAGACCCCGCGCAGCATCTCGTACCCCAGTTCCGGATGACGGCGCATCACCTCGGTTTCCTCGGGGGTCAGCGGGCCGGGTTTGTGGAGGATGGCGTCCGGAATGCCGATCTTGCCGATGTCGTGAATGAGCGCGCCGCGGCGGAGGGTTCGCAACTCCGCGCCGGACAGACCGATCTCCCGGGCGAGCCGGACCGCGTACTCCACCACCCGTCGGGAATGCCCCTCGGTTTCATGGTCGCGGGCGTCCAGAGCGGCGGTCAACGCCTGAAGCGTCGTATCGTAACTGTTCTCCAGTTCGGCGTACAGACGGGCATTCTCGATCGCCAGGGCGGCGATATCGGCGATCGACTGCAGCAGGTCCAGATCCTCGGTGGTGAACGATGCCTCATCGCGCTTATTGATCGCCTGAATCGCGCCGATCGTCCGACCGTCGCGGACCAGCGGCACGGAGACCAGGCTGTGCGTCGTGATACCGGTCTTGCGATCGGCGCGCCGACTGTGACGGACGTCGGACTGAGCGTCCGCGATCAGATACGCCTCCTGCCGCGCGACCGTGTTGCCGACGATTCCCTCACCGAGCGGGACCGCGATCTGCTTGATCGCCTCCGCGCCGGGACCGGTCGCGAAGCGGCAGCGGATCAGCGAGGCCGATTCGTCCACCAGCCAGATGGACTGCGCTTCCGCATGGATCGCCGTATTGACCTCGTCCAGAATGCGGGAGATCAGCAGTTCCAGGTTCAGGGTCCGTTGAAGATGGCCACGGATATGGTCCAGGAGCTTCCGGCGTTCCTCCGCCCGACGATGGAACTCCTGTAAGGCATGGGCTTGTAACATTTGAGCGACGAGTCCTCCCATCCCGGAAACGATTTTCAGATCCTCCTTATCGAAAACGCGCTGATCGTCGGCGAGGCAGAGCAGACCGAGGTAATGCTCCCCGGCAATGATAGGATAAATCAGGGCATGGGTCATCCCTTCCGGTAGAAACGGAGAGAGCGGGGGCATTTCCGTCGCGAAGGCGGCGGGCGAATTCCATACCAGGGGATGACGCGGCGGCGGCTGGATACGGAGACGTTCGGTGCCGGAGACCGTCGGCAAACGCGGGTACAGACGCTCGAAACACCCTTCGGACCGGTACGTCCAGAGGCCGGCGAAGGCGCAGGAAAGCGCGTTCGGCAAGCCTGTCATCAACGGGAGAAGCGCGGTAAGGTCCGCGACCGAACAGCAGGATCGTCCCCAGGTCAGGAGAAGATCCAGCAGGGCAGAACTGTCTTCCGAACGTCCGCCGGAGAGAGACTCGATGGGAATCGGACGTGTGATTCCCGGACGCATGCGTGGCGACCTAACCGTCATTTCTGCAACCCATTCCGGCCTTTGCCTGTTCTAAATTGTTCGAAATAAACCTGTGCTATATTGTCATGGTTCCCGTGGTCTCTTCTTCCGAAGTTCATTATGCAGGGGGGGCCGCGCCTTTGACAATGTGAATTAATACCGGGGCGGCCTCCGGAACATTTCCCGGACCGTCGTTCCCTCGTCAAATCGCGTCCCGTCGGCAGATTCGAAGAAAAAAACAGAAAAAATACGGGGTATTTTGCCCGAATTTGTAAACATTTGTTTCTGGTCGACGTCATTGAAGGGCCGGAGTCCTTCAATATGCGCCTGACGGGTCGAAACGCAGGAAAATCGCCTCGTCCGCCGGGTACGCTTTAGAAAACGGATAACGAATCTATGAAGCGCTGGATATTCATCATCGTCCCGGTTCTGGTCCTGCTGACCCTGGTCGGCTGGCGCGTGAGCCAAAAACAGGCGGAAGCGGCAGAGCGGGTACGGCAGAAGGCCGCGCGCGCCAATGCGCCGGTCAATGTCGAGACGATCGCTGCGGCGCGTCGAGATGTGATCAATACCTTTGAAGCGGTGGGCAGCGTCGAGGCGCCGTACACCGTCGACCTGAAGCCGGAAGTCACCGGGAAAGTGTTCGATCTGACGGCGCGGGAAGGGGACCGGGTGAGCGCCGGACAGGTGATCGCCCGTGTCGATGCCCCCGATCTGGTCGGGAATCTGCGTCGCGCGGAAGCGGCCCTGGCCGAAGCGCGGGCGCGATTGGCCGAAGCGCAGGCCAATACGAACCCGACCAATGTCGCATTGCAAACCGATATTCAGCGGCAGCGGGCCGCCGTCAACACGGCACGGGCGCAGGAGCGACAGGCGCGCGCCTCCGCTGACGCCCAGGTCCTCGCGGCGCGCGCCTCCGTCACCGACGCTCAGGGGAGAGTCGCCAGCGCCGAGGCCGGCATCGCCCGCGCCGAGGCTGCCATCGCCACCGCCAAAAGCAATCTGGAAAACGCCCGGGTGAAACGGGAACGGCAGGAAGCCCTGTTCAAGGAAGGGGCGACCGCCCGACAGAACCTGGACGACGCCCGAACGGCGGAGGAGGCGGCCCGGGGGGCGCTGGAGGAAGCGGTTCGAAACCGGGAGGCTGCCGTCGCCGTTCGCGATTCCGCCGTCGCGCAGAAGCAGTCCGCCATGCAAAATGTCGAGGTCGTCCGCAACAAAGCGGAAGCCGATGTCGCCGTCACGACCGCCACCGTCCGGCAGAACGAAGCGGGACTCGTCGCCGCGCAGGCCAATACGGCCCGGACCACAGCCTACCGGAGTAACCTCGAGGCGCTGAGGGCCGCCGTCGCCGCCGCCGATTCGGACGTCCGCACCGGACGGAACCGGCTGGCCGATACGATCCTGCGCTCTCCGATGGACGGGATCATCACCAAGCGGTATGTCGATCCCGGGGCGCTGGTATCCCCCGCCGAAGCGGTCGTCGCCGTGCAGCGGATCCGGAATGTCTGGGTGACCATCGCCGTTCCGGAGGAGGTGCGTCGCTACCTGACGGTCGGGCAGACGGCACGGATCACGCTCGACGCACTGCCGGGAGATAACCCGACCGGGCGCATCCTGCGCATCGATCCGGGCGCCGATCCCGCCAGCCGGCAGTTCACCGTCCGCATCGCACTCGGGAACCGGAGCGGCGCTTACCGCCCCGGCACGTTCGCCCGGGTGCTACTGGAAACCGAACGGGTTCCCAACGCCATCAGCGTACCGCGCGAAGCGATCACCGAGACCCGTATCTCCGGCTCGGAGGAGGTGCGCAAGAGCGTGACCGTGATCGGCGCCGAAAGCAAAGTGGAGATTCGACCGATACGGACCGGGATCACGGATGGCCGTCATGTGGTGGTGGCCGAAGGGTTGCGGGAAGGCGAACAGGTCGTCACCGTGACCGGGCGACCCCTGAAGGAGGGGCAGGTCGTACAGGTCGAGCCGGGCGGGGCGGGCGGACGCGGCAAGGAAGCCTCCGGGCGGACCGCCGGAAGCAACGTCGGGAAGGAATCCGGATAGTGAACATCGCACAATTCTCGGTCACGCGGCCGGTCGCGGTCACGATGCGTATCGCCGCCCTGGTACTCCTGGGCGCGGTCTGTTTTACGCGTCTGCCGGTCGACCTGCTGCCGAATGTCTCGCTGCCGACGGTCGCCGTCAACTGCGAGTGGCCCAACGTCGCCCCGGAAGAGATCGAAGCCCAGGTGACCCGTCCCCTGGAACGGGCCGTCTCCTCGGTGCCCGGACTGTACGAGGTCTCGTCGACCACGTCGGAGGGGAACGTTTTCGTCCGGGTTCAGTTCCAGTGGGGAACCAATATCGGTCAGGCGGCGGTCGACGTCCTGCAGCAGGTGCAGCGGGCGAAGCGAACGTTCCCGATCGACCCCACCCTGACCGAACCGGTCGTCTTCAAGTTCGACCCGTCCCAGACCCCGATCCTGGTCTATGGCGTCTCCGGCGAGAAGGACGTCATCAAACTGCGGACCCTGCTCGATAACGAGGTCGCCCCGATTCTGGAAAGCGCGAACGGGGTCGCCGCCGTCAACGTCACGGGCGGCGAACAGCGGGCCATTATCGTGGATGTCGATCCGGACCGGCTCCGGGCGCGCGGTCTGTCGCTCAAGCAGGTCAGCGACCGGATCATTCAGGAGAACCTGAACCTGCCCGCCGGGATCGCCAAGCAGAGCGAGACCGAGTATATCGTACGCTCGACCGGGCTTTTCACCAGCATCGACGATATGAAGCGGATTCCGGTGGCGTCTCTGAACGGCGCGACCGTCACGCTCGGGGAGATCGCGAACGTCCGGGATGCCGCGACCGAGACGCGCATCTACACCCGTCTCAACGGGGAACCGTCGGTCGGTCTGCTGATTCAGCGGCAGAGCGGCGCAAACACCATTGCCACGGCCGAGGAGGTTCACAAGAAGCTCGAGGAGGCCAAAAAGCTATATCCCCACCTCCAATTCCGTCTCTCCTACGACCAGAGCCGTTTTATCGAGAACTCGGTCGATCGGGTCAAGGAGGATGGCATTATCGGCGCGACGCTGGCCGTTCTGATCCTGCTTTTCTTTTTGCGTAACGTCCGGTCGACACTGGTCGTCGCCCTGTCGATCCCGATCTCGGTCATCTCGACGTTCACCCTGCTGTATGTCTGCGGTTTCACCCTGAACACGATGAGCCTGTCGGGCCTGGCACTGGCTATCGGCCTGATCGTCGACGATGCGGTCGTCGTTCTGGAGAATATCTTCCGGCACATCGAGCGCGACGGGAAACGGGCGGCGGAGGCGGCGGTCACCGGGGCGCAGGAGATCATGACGGCGGTCGTCGCGTCGACCGTGACGATCATGATCGTCTTCCTGCCGCTCCTGTTGATTCAGGGGCAGAGCGGTCAGATGTTCACTCAGCTGGCGCTGGTGGTCATCTTCTCCATCGCCGTCTCGCTGCTCGATGCGACCACGGTCGTACCCATGCTGGCCTCGCGCCTGATCCGGGCCGAGGACTACCAGGAGCACGGGGAGAAGGATCGGACCGAGGAGGCCCCTCCGGTCGGGAGCGACGCTCTGCGGCTTTCCGGCCGAAGAACCGGTCGGGCGAACGGTATTCCCGCACCGTCCTCCGGGGACCGTTCGTCCGTTGCGCCGAGGCGCGGCAATCCGCTGGAACGGTTTTTCCGCTGGTCCGGAGAACGGTTCGACGCGATGGACCGCGGATATCGCCATGCCCTGCACTGGTCGCTGAACCATCGCTGGTGGGTGGTGATCGGCGCGTTCGGAAGCTGTGCCCTGTCCCTGTTGCTCATTCCGCTGATCGGTGTCGAACTCATGCCGGCGACCGATTCCGGCGACTTTCAGCTGTTCCTGAAAATGCCCGTTGGCACCAGCCTGGCGAAAACGGACGAGACGATGCGCTCGGTCGAGAAGACCCTGCTGGAAGACCCCGCAGTGGCGACCGTCTTTGCGGCGGCGGGAACCTCCCTGTCCGTTCGCGGCACCTCGACCTCGCTGAACCCCAATCAGGGTTCCGCGCTGGTGAAACTGAAAGACGAGCGTGAGACCAAAACCGTCGACGTCATCGCGCGGCTGCGGCGCAAGTTCTCGCAGATTCCGGGCGCGCGCATCACGCTCAACCAGTTCGACCTCGTCACACAGATCCTGACCGGAGGCACGCAAAATGTCGAGGTCAATATCTTCGGCGAGGATCTGAACGAGCTTTCGCGGCTGTCCCGGGAGGTTCTGGCGAAAGGACGGGAGATCTCCGGCTGGGAGAACCTCGACGTCAACTGGCAGGACACGACCCCCGAACTGCAGTGGAAGGTGGATCGAGACAAGGCATCGCAACTGGGCCTGTCCTTCTCGGATATCGCGAACAGTATCGGCACGGCGACGAACGGAACGATTTCCTCCTACTATCAGGAGAACGGGTTTCAGTATCCGATCTACGTTCAGGTGCCGGTAGACCGGCGCAAAACGGTGGAGTCGCTGTCGGAACTGCCGCTTCGCACCGCTTCCGGCACCATCGTTAACCTGGGGCAGGTGGCGACGCCGGAGTTCGGAACGGGGCCGAGCCAGATTACCCGTCTGAACCGTCAGCGGTACATCGCCGTCACGGGGACGCCGGAGAAGCGGTCGGCGGGTGAAATCCAGGAGGATATCACTCGATCGCTGCAGGACTGGAGCCTGCCGGCCGGTTACCGCTGGGACTGGGGCAGCAACCAGAAGCGCAAGGGGCAGGAGTTTGCCGGGATGGGCCTGGCCGTCTTTCTGGCGATCGCCCTGATCTATATGCTTCTGGCGTCGCAGTTCGAGTCGTTCATCCATCCGCTGACCATCCTTTTGACCGTTCCTCTATCGACCCTGGGCGTGATCCTCGCGCTTTTCCTGTCGGGGCGACCGTTCGGATTGACCGCGTTTATCGGCCTTCTGCTGCTGGTCGGCATCGTCGTCAAGAACGGAATCCTGCTCATCGACTACACCAACCTGTTGCGGGAGCGGGGACGCTCCCGCGACGACGCGATTCTGGAAGCGTCGCCGACGCGTCTGCGGCCGATCCTGATGACGAGTCTGGCGGCGGGATTCGGAATGCTGCCGCTGGCGCTCGGACTGGGGGAGGGATCGGAGACGCAGGCGCCGCTGGCGACGGCGGTCGTCGGCGGTCTGACCACCTCCACCATCCTGACCCTCTTTGTCGTACCGGTCGTCTACACACTGTTCGACGATCTGGCGCGGCGTTTCCGGGGCGACCGGCGCGACCTGGCCCGTGCGCCGCTGGTGGAGCCGAGCGTCGAATCGGTCGAGGCGGAACGGGAAACGGCCGGGAGGGTCTGATCGGTCGGGTCTGATCGGGAAAGCAAAGTAAAAGCGGGTAAACCTGTCCTCATAGTGAATTAGTTGTCTAACCGAAACGATCCGGTATCGTTATGGTATAACGATACCGGGTAATGGCGAACCGGAACGCCGTAATTCGCGTAAATGAGGGCAGGCCGTTGGTAGTTTCGCACACGGAAAATACGGGTACTCCGACCACGGGGTCCGAAGGGACCTCCGTAAGTCAGGAAAGCCCGGAGGGAGTGAACGCAGTCATCTCGGACGAGGAACAGGTGTTTCTGGAACGGCAGGCGGCCGAGCTCGAACGTCTGCTTCCGATCATCTCTCGTCAGTTGTTCAGCACCGACCCGGCGCATCCGATCGCGGATCTGCCGCTCGGTCAATTTCGACTTTGTACCCTTCTGCATAAGGAGGGACGCCGCACGATGTCGCAGATCGGCGAGGACCTGGGCATTTCCGTCTCCGCCGTCACCCAGATGGCGGACCGACTGGAGCGTGCCGGACTGGTCGAGCGGACGTCGGATACCACGGGCGACCGTCGTAACCGTTACCTGCGGCTGACCCTGCATGGACGATCGCTGATGCAATCCCGGACGGCGCAACGTCTGGAGCGAACGACGGAGGCGCTACGTCAGATGACCGTCGAGGAGCGGGCTCGCCTGATCGAGATACTCGATAAACTGCGAGCCGTTACGCGCGGCCTGTTTCCCGCGCCGTCCGATGAGGAACCGGCGCCCTCCGTCAATGGCACCCCGCGCGGCTAGAATCCGCCCGTTCAGGAGGCCCCGGTATGTTCCGCTCCGCTGGCAGAACCTGCGCTCGCACGATCCGACATATCCTGTCGGTCGGCATCCTCGCAGGGATTTGCTCCGGATGTCACTTCCTGCCCCGGGATAGCGGGGCGGAGGCGGTGGAGGAACGCGTTTATATGGACAGCCAGGACGCAGCGCCGCTGTTGACCGCTCGCGGTGACCGTCGTATCCATCTGTCCGTTCAACAGGACCCCCCCGCGACCTCCATAATCGCGCGCGTTCCCGGAAAGAAGACGCCGGAGATCCTCTTTCAAGGCGAGAAGGACCGAGCCTTTCTGCAATCGCTGGTCACTCCGGAGGAGATCCTTCTGCTGTTCGAAGCGCGAAACCCCGAACCGCCCGCTCCCGGATTTCGTCCCTTTCGTCCCTCGCCGCTCGGTGGTTTACTGATAAAGGGATTTCCGGCGATTTCCCTCTCGCCCGTCGATCCGGTCGTCTACCGAAAAGGGGAGAAACCGAAACCGGAAGAGCGGCGTGAGACGGTGCGTCGTGTCCCGAAGACGACGACCCATAACCTGACCGTCGTGCGCCTCCGAATCGGCGACCGACCCGGCAGCGATCGGGTGACCCGGTCCTCTCTGATCGTCCGCGGCGCGGGACCGATCACCCTCACTCCGGCGGGAATCTGCTGGGTTCGTCCGGAAACGACCGTCGTAACCCGGGTGGTGCCGACGGACCCGGCGTTGCCGATGTATCTCGAAGCGGAACCGAAAGACACGCTGGCGCTGACCGATTGGTCCGGAAAAACGCGGGTGATACGCCGGAACTGCCTGATCCGGGATATGTCGGCGTCGGCGGACCGGGTTTACTGGTCGGAGATGGGCGAACCGGGCGAGATAGCGCCCCGGCGATACGAAATGGTCCCCGGCGACCCGGATTCCGTCCGTGCGCTGCCGATCCCTCCCGCGCTGCAACGTCGACGGAAGGAGTCCCCCAACCCGACGGGGTCCCCCAACCCGATGGAGCCTTCCCCGGTCATGGAATCCCTCATCGAAGGGACGAACGTGCTCCGATACGGCGACCGTTACTACTGGTTTGAAGGGAGCACGGGACAGGGGAAGCAGCGCATCATCGGATTCCCTGACGGACGGGAGTGGTATTACGACGCCGATTCGGAAGTCGTTCTGATGACCGCCCGCGAGGATGGTTCCGACGTGCGATCGATGGGGGTGCTGCGGGACGCGGACGGAAAGACCGTTCGACCGTTCGCCTTCGTCCGCGATGGGGAGAAGGGATATATTCTCCGGAATATGGTGGAGGAACGGAACGGAAAACCTTACCAGTCGACCTGGATCGCCCGTGTCCATCCCGATCGTTCCGGCGCACCTCTGGGAGCCCCTCGATTTGTGACCGATGTCGCGGATTTCAACAGAGGGACGTTGCGTATTACCGGGGGGTATCTTTATTTTTCCTATTTCGAGAAGCGCAAGGAGACGCTCGATTTTTTGAAAGATCGATCCACCGAGCGCGCGTATTTTGTGTTGCGGCGTGTCCGCCTGCCCGAGTAGGATAACGTATGGGCAAAAACGGTCGGGAGAAACAGCGGTCGGCCGGTGGGAATCGGCGTCTTCGAGTCGTGGTGCCGGTCATTCTGCTGGCGGCGGTCGCGGTCGTCGTCGGAGTGGTAGCCCTGCGATTTCCCCCGTCGTCCTCCGGAGGCGCGGAGATTCTTTCGATTACCGATCTTCGAAAGGACGAAGCCTACAAGATCGGCGGCGGCCTGCTGACCGTTCGGGATAACCGGTACTATCGTCTGGTCGTGAATCGCCCGTTCTCCCCGGTCCCGGCACAGGGCGGAACCCGGGTGGTCCGTCCCTCCGTGGAACTGCACTCGATTCCTCCGGACGGCAAGCCGTCCACCGTCGTTTTCGTCGAAAAGGACGGGCGTCGCCAATTCTTGAAATCGCTGGTGACCGAGGACGAAATCCTCCTGCTGCTCCAGGAACCGCCGGGGGAAGTCGGGCCGAACGAAGCCGATGACGTGAACGGTTCGGACGGCGCGAGGCGTTTCGTGGGGGACGTGACGCTCTACCGTCCCTCGGAGCCGAAGCCGGGACGGGAACGGCGGGAGACCGTGCGGCGTCCGATCGTGCGCAACGCCCCGCCGCCTGCGCTGGTGCGGGTTCGATTGGGCAAGGACGCCGCATCGGACACGGTGACCGTGACCTCGCTGCCGATTGACGGCTACTCTCTGCACCGGGTCTCCTGCGAACTGACCCCGGCCGGGGTGTACTGGCTGCGCCCGGGCGCGACCACGATCGTCCGCGTGTTCCCGGACAAGGAGCGGCCCTATCAGGAGATGGCGACCGAGGAGACGCTGGTCCGTACGGATTTCGACGGCCGATCGGAAACGGTTCTGCGAAATCTTCCGGAGGTGTTTCTCGCCCGGGAGCGCGGTCTGCTGGTATGGACCGATCGCGGGCGGCACGGAGAGAAGCGCACACGACGTTACGGAATGGTTCCCGGCCGACCGGAAACGCGGGTACGTCTGATCGATCCGCCGACCCGGTCCGGTTCCCGACCGGAGCAGGAGGAGAAAACGGGGTACGGGGGGAGCGTGGTCGCCGTCGACGGCCGGCTATGGTGGCTGGAATGGCCGGAACCCGGGGGGACGGTCTTCCGTGGGTTGCCGCCCGAGGAAGGTATTTCCTTACCGGACAATCAGCCGACGCCGGAGGTCGTTCTGATGTCCTCGCGGCCCGATGGTTCGGATGTACGCTCGTTCGGAGTATTGAAGGACGAACGGAACCGGCCGGTGCGTGTCCGGAACTTTCTTGTCGCCGGGGAGCGAATGTATGTTTTGCGGAGTGTCGTCGAGGTGAAGGATAACGTCGTGAGGGACGAAGGAACGTTTCTGACGCGGGTGCGCACCGATACGCCGGGGACTCCGCTGGGCGCGTCGACACCGGTTCTTCGAAACGGCCCGGCGGCGCGTATTCACGGCGACCTCCGGGACGGATATCTGTACTTCACCCGTGAGGAGGATCGGCCCGATACGCTCGATTTTCTGAGCGACACCTCGACAGAGCATAAGGTTCTGGTGCGCTATCGCGTGCGCCTGCCCGACGACTAGGGCGTCCGCATTACAGGAGGGAGCGCCGGGTGCGGGCGGTGGATCGCAACCAAGAGTCACTGCAACCATAAGCGCAATCAGCGAAACGAAATTGTTAGCACGATTTGATATTATTTTCCTTTCCAGAATAAAGAAGTTTCTACTGTGAAAAGCAGTAGAATGATTGATGATAATTGTAACAAGATATTATCAGATTTTCCTATTTAATCTTTGCCCTTCTGTGTTCAGTTCACCCATGGGTTTCCAAGTAACCGTTCCACCAAGAGACAATCCCATATAAAGTAGCTGCTTCTTCTGTCCTCGGTAATACGCTATGTCATGGAAAAGACAGGTAAGAACGGGCCATTTCGGATGGCTCGCGCAGTTGCTCGCGATTTCACTACCTTGGCATTCTTTCCCATTCTCGCCATCCTATCCTATCTTTAGGGATGCCGAGGACTTTACCAGTCCAACCGGAATAGTCGACAATCAGCTTTTTCGAGCCTTTATAATTAAGGCATTGGCGTTTGTCGATTCCGCATTAAGAGAATCGTCAGCGGAAACTTACAGCAGTTCCATACCGTTCAATAGGACCTCGGCGGCTTTCTCCTGATCCCAGATACCGTTTACGACGTTCATCGTCAGTTCCACCGCTTCATTCTGGGACAGAGTCAGACGATAGCCATTGATACGGAGGAAGAAGGAAGTGGCGGCGAATCCGACGCGCTTGTTCCCGTTCTCGAAGGCATGATTCTGGGCTAGACCGTACAGGTAGGCAGCCGCCATCTCGGCGAGGCTCGAATACAAGAACTCGCCACCCCAGGTCACTTTGGGCCGTTCCACGGCAGATTCCAGGAGACCTGGATCTCGGACTCCCGCCGGTTCGGTCGGCGTGAACCGGCGAAGTCCCTCCGCATGAATCTCGTAGACGTCTTCTAAGGTCAGGAAGTCGATCTCATCCGCCTCCCACTCCAAATTGTCCACGTCCTCGTTTGTCATGCCCTGGATATTCCTTACCTAACCTTCATCTGACCGTCCACCTGACCGTCTTGGGATCCTGCATCGGCAAGACGGCGCAAGGCCGATTCGTACTGACTCATTGTCGACTCCATAGCCTCGCGGCGACTTTGCCGGTTTTTGCCCGGTTTTTGCGCCGGTGTCGGAGCGAGGTTGCGCTGTGGAGGTCCGATGACGATTTCGTTTCCGCGAACCGTCACCTCGACGATCTCCTCTAATCCTGCGGCCTTGAGCTCACTCGTCAGGATAATCCCTCGACTGTTCCCAATCGGCTGAATCCGTTTCACGGGCATCTTCTCCTACCTCCTCTAACCAATCCCTCAATAACAAACACTATATCCGCATCTCAATGTTCTTACAAAAGTAAGAACAATCTTCAAAACATCTCGGAAATCACGGATGAGTGGGTCATCCATTACTATCTACTATCGGTATCATGAAGATTGAACGGCCGGATCCTTCGCCTCCGCCACACGGATCGTGAAGATGGTTTGCGGAGATGGTCTGTTGTGCGTCGTTTTCGACGCGGTGTCAGGGGGGATCGGAGCGGGCGGAAACGGCGGCGGCAAAAGACGAAAAGGGAGCGGACGCCGAACGGCGTCCGCTCCCGGAATCGAACAGGGAAAGCGTGACCGCGCGTTAATCTCGGGCGGGGCGATCCGTCGTCTGGAGATTGCGCGCCAAGACTCGCAGCGCGTGCAGGGCATCGGCCTGCTCCTCCAGACAGCGCCGGAGGTTCTCATAGATCATGCCGTCGTAAACGCCATCGGTATCCCGGCGGGCATGGAGCAGGGCCACCTGCACCTCCACCGCGCCGTAGGCGATGACATAATCCAGAACCGCTTTCTTCAACGCCTCATATTCGTCCTTGAGGCCGTCGGTCTGCTGTTCGCGGTCTTTTTCCCACTGTTCTCGCAGGTCCCCCAACTGGGTGTTCAGGCGGCGTACTTCGGCTTCCGCCTGGGCAAAACGTTCTTCGATTGAATCTCGTTCCTGTCGCATAGTCCTTCGCGGTATCGCTTCTCCTTGTGTCGCGGGTTGCCAGGAGGCAAAAGAGATCGCCGCCTCCTGAATGGGTTGTTCCTGATCCATGGATGATATTACCGTTTCTGGCGGGGTAGCGTCATCCGAAATCCCGGAGGGATTCTTACTCCGCAGACGAGTATTCGTCTTATTTCTGGTAGAATTTCCAATATTCATTCGTGCGAATCGTCCGTGCTTACGGACTGCGCACAGAGTATGCCGCGGAAAATATACTTACCAAAATCTTTGGAAAAAATACATAATCCGGCATTCATACGGTAGAATCAACTGAGCTACAGGCAAACAAACTAGATTTAACCTGAATTGATAATATATCGTTCCGATTAACAGTGAATTCTGGCGGACAAGGAGATCGTCAAGGCACGAAATTTGCCAGAAAACAAGAAATACGATACCAGTGTTTCCGGTCGACATTACGGCACAAATCGGGTGAAATCATCAAGGAGCAAGGGCAGACATGCGGATGGGGCAAAGCGCCGGTGAGGGAGTGACCGGAGGAACCGCCTTTCCGAATTCCACGTCTCCTGCACGGGTCACGGACACGGCGGAGGAAGGTTTCTTTACGGTCGATCACGATCTGCGGATTGTTTACGTCGAAGCAACCCCGAACGGACGACTCTGGACCGCACCGCCGCGGAACGGCTCCGCCGGAACCCCGTCCTGGGCCGGTATGAATCTCTGGGAAGTCTTCTCCGGCACCCTGCGTCCCTCCCTGTTCGCCGCCTACAAACACCTTCTCAAAGGCAACTCCAACGCCGCCTGGGACGCCAATCTCGGGGATCTGTGCTACGTTTTTCGCACCTTCGCCGTCGCCGACGGATTCGCCACCTACTACCGGGCCTTCCGGAAGGAGGCCCTGCCCGCGCACGACGACCGTGCGGACACGGTGGTCGGTCCTGTCGTTGAGAATCAGGCGGATTCCAATGCGTTCTTTTTCCATTCCGCCGATATCATGTGTGTCTTCGACGAAAACGGAACCTTCGAACGTCTGAATCCGGCCGCTGAACGGCTGTTCGGTAAGGACAGCGGGCCTGTTCGTCGAACCTTTTTCTCGTATATCCATCCCGACGATCGGGAGAACGCCCAGCGACTCCTTTTCCCGCCCAGAGCCCTGTCGGCCCAGAAGGAGTCGGAGAGCTTTGCGCTGCTCTGCCGCTGCGAGAACCTGGACGGGGAGTATCGCTGGCTGCAATGGAGCATCGCCCTGCCCAACCCGCGTCAGAAACGGTTCTTTGCCACGGCGCGCGATGTGACGCAGATCAAGAACCGGGAGGAGGAGATTACCCGGCAGGCGCAGCATGACCCGCTGACCGGACTGCCCAATCGCATTCTCCTCAACGAACGCCTGCGTTTCTGCCTCGCGGCCGCCGGTCGGCGGCGGCACAGCGTCGCCGTTCTCTTTCTGGACCTCGACCGGTTCAAAAAGATCAATGATACGTTCGGACACACCGCCGGCGACCGCCTGCTCTCCAATATCGCCGAACGAATGCGCTCCTGCCTGCGCGACGAGGATATGGTCGCGCGTCTGCATGGCGACGAATTCGTGGTCATTCTGCCGCAGGTACGGGATGCGCGGGACGCGATCCGGGTCGCCGAAAAACTGCTCTCCCGCTTCGTTCAGCCGTTCGACCTGAACGGGAACCAGTTGATGCTGACGGTCAGCATCGGGATCAGTCTCTTCCCGCAGGACGGCCAGACCCCCGACGACCTGATCACCAGAGCGGACGATGCCATGTATCGCGCCAAGGGGAGCGGACGGGGCTGTTACTCCCTTTACGATCCGACCATTGCGAAACCGGCGCCGAGTCCGGTCAACTCGGTCGAGCAGTTCACTCTGGAAGCCCGGCTCTCCCAGGCGATCCAGAAGGAGGAACTGCTCCTGCACTATCAGCCGCAGTTCGATATCAAACGCGGGCGCGTGATCGGGGTCGAGGCGTTGATGCGCTGGCATCCGAGCGAGCATGAACGGATCTCTCCGGCGACCGTCATTCCGCTGGCGGAGGAGACCAACCTGATCGTCCCGCTCGGAACCTGGGCCGTTCATGAGGCGTGCCGTCAGGCGGTGGACTGGTATCGAAACGGATATCCCGTCCAGATGTCGGTGAATCTGTCCGCCGCGCAGCTCACCGACCTGCAATTCCCGGACAAATTGAACGACTACCTGAACCATGTCGGTCTGCCGCCCGGCCTGATGGACCTGGAACTGACCGAACGGACGCTGGTTCAGCACGACGAAAAGATCATCGAGGTGCTGAAACGTCTGCGCGACCTCGGAATCCACCTGTCGGTGGACGATTTCGGGACGAAATACTCCTGGCTCCCCTACCTTCGGAATTTCCCGATCGACGGGGTCAAGGTGGATCGCACCTTCGTGATGAGCGTCGCCGAGAACCGCGCGGACGAAGCGCTGGTCCGGGCGATCATCAACCTGTCGCATACCCTCGGATTGAAGGTCATCGCCGAGGGGGTGGAAACGCCGGCCCAGCGGGATACCCTGTTAAAAATGGGGTGTGACGTCATGCAGGGTCACCTGTTCAGCGCGGCGTTGCCACCGAGTGAGGTCGCGCCGATGCTGCGTCAGGGACGACACTAGACCGCTTTCCGGAACGATGCTGTATAGTGTAGTTCATGGCAACGCCTATTCGTCGGCAGTATCAGATATTTATTGATCGTCCGCCGCAGGCCGTTTTCGATTTTTTTGAGAACCTGAAAAGCTACGGGCGCATCCTGACGGCGGACCAGGAAATCCTGAACGAGGCGCAGACCGCCCTCTGGGAAGATACCCTTCTCCGGCTCCGCTGGAAACAGGGCGCCCTGTCGCGGATTCTCGAACTCCGGATCGAGGATTGGAACGAACCGCACGGTTTCGTGGAGCGACAGGAGGTCGGGCCGTTCGCCTTCTTCGTTCGCCGTCACAAATTTCATGAGTTCCAGACAGGCACCCTGATGACCGACGTTCTGGAATACGGACTGCCGCCCGGTCCTGCCGGAGTTCTGCTCGATCGGATGTATCTGTCCGCCCACCTCGACCCGATGATGCATCATCAGCAGAGCGAGGCGAAACGACTGCTGGAAACGGTGACCCGAATCAAGGGGCGCGGCGTATGAAGGTGGTATTCGCCCCGGATTCCTTCAAGGGTTCCCTCTCGGCGGACGCGGCGGCACGCGCGATGGCGGCGGGCTGGCGACGGGTCTTTCCGCAGACCGAGTGCGTGCTACTCCCGGTCGCCGATGGCGGCGAGGGAACGCGATCCGCTCTGGTCACGGCGACCGGGGGACGAAATATCGCGCAGACGATAACCGATGCGCTGGGCGAACGGCGGGAAGCCTGCTGGGGACTGCTCGGGAAGGGCGAAACGGCGGTCGTCGAACTGGCGGACGCGGCGGGATTGACGCAGGTGCCGCCGGAGCGGCGCGACCCGAAACGAACGACCACGTACGGCGTCGGCGAACTGCTGCTGGCCGCCGTCCGACATCCGGGGGTACGCACCGTGATCGTCGGTCTGGGCGGTTCGGCGACCAACGACGGCGGCGCGGGCCTGCTGACCGCTCTGGGCGTCCGTCTGCGCGACGGCGCGGGCTGCGACCTGCCGCCCGGCGGCGCGTCCCTGATCGATCTCGCGTCCGTCGACTTCTCCGAACTCCGCCTCGATCCCGCCTCGGTCGACGTCCGGATCGCCTGCGATGTCGATCATCCCCTGACCGGTCCTCACGGCGCGTCCGCGATCTTCGGTCCGCAAAAAGGGGCGACCCCCGACGATATCGTTCTGCTCGACGCCGCCCTCGCCCGGTTCGCAAGCGTGCTGGGGATCGATCCGGTCCGCCCCGGTTCCGGGGCGGCAGGGGGCGCGGCGGCCGGTCTGCTCCGTCTGTTCCCGAACGCCGTCCTCCTGCCCGGAATCCGTCTGGTGCTGGAGGCGGTCGGCTTCGAACGGCATCTGGTCGGCGCGACCCTGGCGCTGACCGGCGAAGGGCGTCTGGACGGGCAGACGCTGGGCGGGAAGGCGGTGGCCGGGGTCGGCAACCGGGCGCGAGCGGCGGGCGTGCCGACGGCGGCGCTGGTCGGCGGAATCACCGGAGAGATCGATCCCGCCCGTCTGGCATCGGAAGCCGGGGTGGACGCGGTGCTGCCGATCGTTCCCGGTCCCTGCACGCTGGAGGAAGCCCTGCGAAACGCCGAACCCTGGCTGAGCGACGCCGCCGAACGCGCCGCCCGCTGGATCGGTCTGGGCCGGAACGGTGTGTTCGCGGACATGGCCGGCAGGGCAGGAAATCCGGTCGAACACGACGAAATCACCGGCAGATGAACGAAGCCGGGGGAACGACGCGGTGACGGAGTCAACGAAGATAACGAAGATACGGGTCGCGATGGTCGGAGCGGGCGCAATGGCGAACAGTGTCCATTATCCCTCCCTCGCCTCCTTCGGGGATGTCGAGTTCGCCGGAATCTGCGATTCGGACGCGGAACGGCGGACGGCGACGGCGGAGCGTTATCGGATCGAGAAGCGGTACGACGATTACCGCCGGATGATCGAGGAAACCGCGCCGGACGCCGTCTATGTCATCGGGCAGCCACACCTGATGTACGATCTCTGGGTCTGGTGTCTGCAGCAAAAGCTTTCCCTCTGCATCGAGAAACCGATGGGCATCACCCTGCATCAGGCGCGGATGCTCGCCCATCTTGCGGAATCGAACGGATGTATCACCCAGGTAAGTTTTCAGCGGCGAACCGCGCCGATGGTCGCCCACCTCTACGGGGAGTGCCGCAAGCGCGGCCCGATCCTCCATGCCGTTTGCGAGTTCTACAAGCGCGGCCCCGAACCGATGCTCGGGGCGCGGGACCGGATGATGGATGACGGGGTGCATGCGATCGACACGCTGCGCTGGCTCTGCGGCGGCGAGATCGTCGGGATCGATGCCGTCACGCGGGCGGTCGGGACGCCCGATATCAACCTGATTCTGGCCCTGCTGCGCTTCGACAACGGCGCGACCGGCGTCCTGCTCAACTCGTGGACGAGCGGACGTCGGGTGTTCCGGGTCCAGATGCATGCGCCGGGCATCTGCGCCGAGGCGGAACACGAGGAAAAGGGCGCGCTGTTCGCGGACGGCGATACGAAAGGACAGTGGTTCGATACCCGCGAGTTCGCGGGCAGCGACCAGTTGTTCGTTTATGGCGGGTTCCAGGCGAAAAATCGGGAGTTCATCGACGCCGTCCGGAACCGGACCCTCCCGCCGTCGCACTTCGGCGATGCCGTGAAAACCATGGAGGCCGCCGAAAGGATTCTGGCGTCGGGGTGGCTGTCCTGACCGGCGGAAGGAACGAACCGTGAGCACTATTCTCTTCACCGTCTTTACCAAGCCGTACCGATCGGAGATCCCGGACCTGGCGCGTCACATCGCCGGTTTCGGCTTCGACGGGGTCGAATTGCCCGTGCGTCCGGGGTATCCGGTCCGCCCGGAAAACGCGGAGACCGAACTCCCGCGAGCGGTTAAAACGTTCGCCGATTTCGGTCTGCGGATAGAAAGCATCGCCGGTCCGACCGATGAGCGGACGATCGCGACCTGCGGGGCGGCGGGTGTGCCGGTCATTCGGATCTGCGTTTCCATCCGCCCGGACGAGACCTATGACGAGGGGGTGGCGCGTCTGCGGCGCGAGTTCGATGACGCCCTGCCGCATCTGGAACGGTACGGTGTCACGCTGGGCATCCAGAATCATTATGGGCGGGACATCTGTCACGCTATGGGACTACGCCACCTGCTCGAACCGTACGATCCGACGCTCGTGGCCGCCGTCTGGGATGCCGCGCACAACGCGCTTCAGGGCGAGGAACCGGAACTCGCCCTGGATATCGTGTGGCCCCGACTCCGGATGGTCAATCTGAAGAACGCCTTCTGGCAGCGAACGAACGGTCCGGAAGCGGAGGTCGCGCGATGGCGTCCGTACTGGACATCGGGTCGTCACGGGCTGGCTTCCTGGCCGCGGGTCGCCGCGTCGCTGCGCTCCCGTGAGTACTCGGGCGTCGTCTGCCTGACCGCCGAATACGACGACGGAGATCGCCTGGACACGCTACTGGCGGAAGATATTGCGTTTGCGCGTTCGCTATTTCATCGCTGATTTCAGGATTTCGGGTATAACTGCATTCAAGAAAACAGGAATACCCGCTACCGCGGTGGCGGGTATCGGCGACGGATGAAAGCAGGTATCGTATGGCGGAAACGAACGCGTCGGGCGGAGTGGCCGGAATGAAGCGTCGGATCTCGGTGATGCTGGCGATCGCGGGAGCGGCGATCCTGCTGGCCGGGATCGTCCTTGCCTCCCGGGAGATCTGGTTCCAGTTCTTCGCGGCCCGAACGACAGGCAGCTACACCGACTCTCATGGCGAGATCGACCGGGCTACTAAGATACCGCGCATTCTCTATATTGTCCGGTTTACCGATGCGCGAGGCCAAAAGGTGGAGTTCATGGATCAGCTTCTTGGCGAACCGCTGCCGGAAAAGACCCCGTTGCCGGTTTTCTACGACCCCAATAATCCGAAGATCGCCCGGTTCGTGACGGCGGGACGCTGGGAGTTGGCGACTCAACTGCTCGCGGCCGGCATGGTTTTCAGCGTCTGCGGGGCGGGGATCCGGTTCCTCGGTCGCAAGACCGCCGTCCTGACCCCGGATACGGTGGAAACTCCGGTGACACCCGTGACGCCGTTGACACCGGTCGCCTGATCCCGGAAACCGGTCGCTTCCCGGAGCAGGCGGCGTGGTAGAATAACCCTATGCGCATTGGTGTTCCCCGCGAGATCAAAGAGGACGAGTATCGTGTCGGTCTTCTCCCCTCGGGGGTGGATGCTCTTGTCTCCGCCGGTCACTCGGTTCTGGTCGAGACTCAGGCGGCGGCGGGCATCGGTTTTTCGGATGCGGATTACCGGGCGGCGGGAGCGTCGATCGCCACCTCTCCGGAGGAGGTGTACGCCCGCGCCGAGATGGTGGTCAAGGTCAAGGAACCGCTGGCAGCCGAATACGGTCTGTTACGGCCCGGACAGATCCTGTTTACCTATTTCCACTTCGCCGCCTCGGAACCGCTGACACGCGCCTGTCTCGAATCGGGCGCGATCTGTATCGCCTACGAGACGGTTGAGCTTCCGGACGGATCGCTGCCTCTGCTCGCCCCGATGAGCGAGGTCGCCGGTCGCATGGCGGTGCAGGAGGGCGCGAAGTATCTGGAGCGGGCGATGGGCGGACGCGGGATTCTTCTGGGAGGCGTTCCCGGCGTCGCGCCCGCACGGGTCATTATCCTCGGCGGTGGTATGGTCGGTACGGAATCCGCGAAAATCGCGGCGGGAATGGGCGCGAACGTGACGATCTTCGATGTTTCCCTGCCACGTCTGCGCTATCTGGACGATGTCATGCCCAAGAACGTCACCACGCTCTATTCGACGCGCGCCGCTATCCGTGAAAAAGCTCTGGAAGCCGATCTCCTGATCGGCGCGGTATTGCTCAAAGGCGCGAAAGCGCCGACCCTGGTGCCGCGTTCCGTCATCGCCCAGATGAAACCGGGCGCGGTCGTCGTCGATGTCGCCGTCGATCAGGGAGGATGCATCGAAACCACGCGACCGACCACCCATAAGAACCCGACCTATTTCGTCGACGGCGTGCTGCATTACGGGGTGGCCAATATGCCCGGAGCCGTCCCCTTTACCTCCTCCTTCGCCCTCACGAACGCGACCCTGCCCTATGTCCTGGCGCTGGCGGCCAAAGGCTGGAAAGCGGCGTTGTGCCAGGACGGCGCCCTGCTGAAGGGGCTCAATCTTGCCGATGGAAAAGTGACGTTCAAGCCGCTTGCCGAACAGTATGGCGCGGAATATATCGCACCGGATACACTGGTGTGATGCCGCCGGGCGAACCGACCCGGCGGTGGACTGCCTCACATTCAAAACCCGAAGAACCCGGACAACCAACCATGGAATGTATTCGATCTGCCGTCGGGAGGTATCGTGCGATCGGGGCGCTGTCCCCTTCCGCCCGCGCATTCACGCTCGTTGAACTGCTCGTCGTCATCGCCATTATCGCGTTGCTGGCCGCAATCATTTTTCCGGTCTTCGCCCAGGTGCGCGGCAAGGCCCGGCAGACCGTTTGCCTTTCCAACCTGAAGCAGATCGGACTGGGCGTGCAGATGTACACCCAGGATTATGACGGACTGCTGCCGTTCGGCAAGGACGCCTCCGATACGTTCGTTCCCGAAATGTGGGCGTTCGCCCCGGAGGAGTGCCGCGCGTACATCGACGCCATGCCGATGTTGCACCCGGTCCCGGAAAAAACGGCGGCCCTCATGACCCGACCTGCGTTCTACCGAACCGGAATCCTCGATCCGTACCTCAAGTCCTGGGATATCTGGAAATGTGCGGGGGATACCGGGTTCGATACTCTGGACAACAACTCCTCCTGTAACGGCCCCTGTGCGATGCCCGCCCGCCCGACCATGTTCGAGAAATACGGCGCGTCCTATCTGGTCCGGACCGCTCTGGCGATCGGACGCGCCAATATCGACACGCTGGAGGGGGTGGATTTCAACGGCCAACCGGCGGGACCGGCGCAGATCAACCTTCTTTTCGACGGAGCCGGGTCCTGGCACGGCAACGCCTCGTTCTTTACCAACTCCGGACTGAAGTACGTCACGCTGTTCGTCGACGGTCACGCCAAACTGCTGACCAACCAGCAGTACCAGGAAGCATGGGCGGTGCGCATTACCGGACAGGGCAGCGGTCCGTGCCCGTAGTCGGCGACGCCATCCGTTTCGGGACCGGTCCGGTGCGTCTGCGCGCGCGCTGGGTCGTTCCCGTCCACCTGCCGCCGATCGAGAATGGCGAGGTCACCGTCGAGAACGGCGTGATCACCTTTATCGGGAAGGCGTTCGGCCCGGTCGATCGGAACACGCACGATTTCGGCATGGCGGCGATCGTGCCGGGCTTTGTCAACGTGCATGCCCATCTCGAATACACGGTGATGCGCGGCCTGCTGGAGGATATGGCGTTCTTCCCGTGGATTCGCACGCTGACCGCGCTGAAAGCGTACCTGAACCTGGATGACTGGGTGGCGTCGGCAACCCTGGGCGCGGCGGAGATGGTGGCGGGCGGTATCACGTGCGTCGCCGACGCCGCCGACGCCGGCGCGTCGCTGAGTGCGCTGGCCACCACCGGTCTGCGCGGCATCGTCTACCGGGAGGTGTTCGGGATCGAGGCCGAACCGTCCGCCGCCGAGATCGTCCGGCACCTGAAGAACCGCCTCCATGATCTGCGCTCCCAGCAACATCGGCTCGGAACCGGCGACCGGGTCACCCTGGGAATCTCTCCGCATGCCCCCTATACCGTGCGTCCCGATCTCTTCGCCGCTCTGGCCGAATGGTCGCAAGAGGAGGACCTGCCGCAGACGATCCATCTGGCGGAGACGCAGGCGGAAGTCGATCTGATTCGGAACGGAACCGGCCCGTTCGCCGAGATGTTCGATCGGCGCGGTATCCGGTGGAAGACGCCCGGCGTCTCTCCGACCCGTTACCTGGCGGACTGCGGCGCGCTGCTTCCGGGAACGCTGGTCGTGCATACGGTGCACCTCGATGCCGACGATATCGCCCGTCTGAAGGAGGCCGGATGCGCCATCGCGCACTGTCCCAAATCGAACGGCAAGCTCGGAGCGGGGTTCGCGCCCGTGCGCGCGCTTCGTGATGCGGACCTGCCGATCGGACTCGGGACCGATTCGGTCGCATCGAACAACAACGCCGATATGTTCGAGGAGATGCGGGAGGCGGTTTTCCAGTCGCGGGCGCGGGAGCGGGACGCCGCCGCGCTGACCGCCGGAGACGTCTTTCGCATGGCGACCCTCGGCGGGGCGACCGCGCTGGGACGACAGGGAGAGATCGGCAGTCTGGAGCGGGACAAACGCGCCGATCTCGCGGTCGTCCGACTCGATGGCCTGCATGTGACGCCGACCGCCGACGATAACCCGATCGCCGCCCTCGTGTTCGGTTGCCGCGCCTCCGACGTCACGCTGACCATGGTCGGCGGAAAGGTCGTCTACGAAAGCGGGCGGCACACGCTGATCAATGTTCCGCATCTCCGGCAGTCCGTCGCGGAAGGACGCCGGAAACTGGTCGCCGAATCGGCGAAACTCGCCGGTAAGGTCCGGTAACGATCGGCAGGAGACAAAACCTTGGCAGGATCGGAACGGCTCGGGGGCTGGTGGCAAAAGGGACGCGAAGCGTTCGCGACCTTGATCGATCCGGAACCCGTCGAGCACGATCCGAAGGCGGGATGGACGACCCTGGCGACCGGACTCGGGGTTTCCGGTTTTCTTTTCTGGCGCAATAACTTCGGCATGGATTTCTCGGAATATAACCTCCTGAACATCACCTGTATCCTGTTCGTTCCGTTGCTGGTCATTTTGATGGTTCTTCGCCGCGACCCGGCGGAGTTCGGACTGCGGTGGGGGCGAAGCGGTCCGGGACTGCTGGTCGCCGTGGCGCTCTTTTTGCTTTTCGTGCCCGTGCTCTGGGTGGTCGCGCCGATGCGGGACGCGCAGGACTACTATCTGAACTGGCTCGGTAGCAGCGGTTCACGGACGATTGTCGGCGCGGTCTTCGATTACGGGACCCGAACCTGGTCGAAAGGCGCGTTTCTCGACGGCGGACGCCTCGTCTACCATGAGTTCGTCATGGCGTTCTACATGTTCTCCTGGGAGTGGTACCACCGGGGATTTCTGCTGAACGGTCTGCGTAAGGTCATGCCGCTCTGGGGAGCGGTCCTCGGTCAGTCGCTGCTGTTCATGGCGCTGCACTGGGGGAAACCGATGCCGGAAACGCTGTCGTCGCTGCCCGGCGGAGTGCTGATGGCCTGGTTCGCCCTGCGCTACCGTTCGTTCCTGCCGTGCTTCCTCCTGCACTTCCTGGTGTCGGCCGGCTTCGATGCCGGCGTGCTTTTCTTCTACTTCCGTTCCTGATCGCCCTCTCGCCGTTCCTGATGCCGTCTATCGCCTCCGTGGGTTCGGATGAGATCGGAACCCGGTTGCCGGGTCCGGACCGATAGGTTAGAATGGGTCGTTATGTCCTTACCGATGCGTGTTCTCCTTTCCAACGACGATGGAATTCAATCGCCGGGCCTGCTGGCGTTAAAGCGGGCGTTTGAGCGGAACGGCCATCTGGTGACGGTCTGCGCCCCGGACCGACCCCGTTCGGCCTCCGGACACTCGATCACGCTGCACAAACCGTTGCGAATGGTAAAAACGACGCTGGCCGACGGGTCGGAAGCCTGGGCGGCCTCCGGGACGCCGACCGACTGCACGACCCTGGGACTGCTCGAAATCGCGCCGAACGAGATCGATCTGGTCGTCAGCGGGATCAATCACGGTCCCAATCTGGGCTGGGATGTCACCTATTCCGGGACGGTTTCAGTCGCCATGGAAGCGGTCATCATCGGGGTGCCGGCCATCGCCGTTTCGATGACCTCCTATGCCGACATCCGACACTGGGAGACGGCGGCCGACTTTGTCGCCGGCAAACTCGCTCCCTCCGTCTGCGCCTACGGACTGCCGCCCGCGACCCTGATTAACGTCAATGTGCCGGACCTGCCGGAGGACGAGATCACCGGAGTGAAACTCTGTATCCAGGGCGACCGACAGTATGTGGACCGGGTCGAGAAACGGTTCGATCCGCTCGGACGACCGTACTTCTGGCTCGGCGGAAAGATCCATGCCAAGGAGACGGCGGAGGGCACGGATGTCCATGAAGTCGGGCAGGGATACATCGCCGTCACTCCCATCCATCTGGATATGACCGCGTACGCCTTTCTCGAAGAGATGAAGGCGTGGAACATCGAGCGGTAGGAGCATGAAATGACACAGGATACGGTGCGGGTACAGCTGAACTTCCCGCTCGAACATGTCAAGAAGCCGATCATCTGGCACCTCGCCCACGATTTCGACATCCGATTTTCGATCCGTCGGGCAAATATCGACATTCACGTCGGCGGATTTACGGTTCTGGAACTTACCGGAACGTCCGAAAAGATCGAGGAAGGGCTGGCCTGGGCGCGGTCCGAGGGCATTGAGACGTCGTATATCGGACTGGACGGGACGGACGAGTGGGTCGTGCGCTAGAGGAGTCGGACGATCCCGACGAACGGGTCGGGTCGGCCGGAATCGTCGAGAAACGATTTTGGACCCTCGGGACGGAAGCGGACCCTTTTCTGCTCGATAACCGGCAGACGCTCGCGCCGATCACGGTCGCTTACGAGACGTATGGGACGCTGAACGCTGCGCGGGACAACGTGATCCTGGTGCAGCACGGGCTGACCGGCTCCTCGCATGCCGCCGGGAAGTACGCCCCGGAAAACCGCAGCGTCGGGTACTGGGACAGCCTGATCGGCCCCGGAAAGGTCTTCGACACCGATCGGTTTTTCGTCGTCGCCGTCAACTCGCTCGGCGGCTGTCGCGGCACGACCGGCCCGTCGTCGATCGATCCCCGAACCGGTCGACCGTACGGCCTTACCTTCCCGATCATCACCATCCGGGATATGGTGCGCTTGCAGGAGCGATTCCTGCGCGAGTGCCTGGGAATCGAACGTTTGCGCCTGGTGACCGGCGGGTCGATGGGCGGGATGCAAGCGCTGGAATGGGCGGTGACCTTCGCGGACCGGACCGACGCCGTCCTGCCGATCGCCACCACGCCTCGTCTTTCGGCCCGGGGCATCGCGTTCAACGAGATCGCCCGCCGGGCGATCTGCCTGGACCCGAAGTGGCGCAACGGCGAGTACTACGATCATCCGGAGGGCGGTCCGGACGCCGGACTGGCGCTGGCGCGGATGGTCGGCACCATCACCTACCTTTCCGATCCGATCATGGAGCGGATGTTCGGCAGAACGCCCGCCGCCCAGACGTCGGCCCTCGAACGCGACCTGCATGCCCGGTTCGACGTCGAACGCTACCTGCATGAGGAGGGGGAGGCGCTGGTGCGGCGCTTCGATGCCAACTCCTATCTCTACCTGACCAAAGCCGTCGACCTGCACGATATCTCCCGCGACTACCCGACCATGGAGGCGGCGCTGGCGCGGATCACGGCGCGGATTTTTTTCATCTCCATATCGTCGGATGATCTGTTTCCGCCCCATGAGACGGAAGCGGCGGTCGCGGTCCTGCGGCGACTCGGGAAGGCGGTCGAGTACCACTGCCTGGATTCGGTGTACGGTCACGACGGTTTTCTGGTCGAGCAGGCCCGCCTGCGCCCCCTGATCCGCGCGTTTCTACGCTCCCCGGATTAGCGGGCGGCGGAGTTCACGGAAACGGTCTGCGGTCGGGCGTCGCCCCGTTCCAGACCGAGGGCCCAGCGGATGCCGCCGAGCAGATGCGCCTGATACCATGCCGACTGCCAGACATCCGGACGATGCCCGAGCGCGGTGTAGAACACCCGGCCCTTGCCCTGCATCCGGCACCAGGAGAGCGGGTAATACCCCGGCGTTCCCTCGTTCGGGTGGCGATCCAGGGAGAACAGGTCGCGAAACTTCGTCCGATCGTACCGCTGGAACTGATAGATCTCGTCGAAGACCTTGAAACTCGCGCCGAGGGGCTTCGTCGCCGGGTGCTTGCGGTCCATGACCAGACAGTTGACCTCGCTCTGCGCCCCATGCGTTTTGAACTCGGCTCCGATCATATCGAGGTACGGCGGATAGCCATGGAAGGTATCGGTAGCCGAATGCGTGCCGACAAACCCGCGTCCCGCTTCGATCCACTTCATGAACGCGTCGCGATCCGGCAGCGGCAGGTCGCCGGTCGTATTGAGAAACAGGACGCCATCGTACCCCTTCAGCGCGGCGGGCGTCATCTTCTGCGCCATCTCTTCGTCGTTACGGACATAATCGACGACAAAGGACCGATCCCGCGCCGCCATTTCGGCGAGGATCTTTTCGCCGACTTCGATCGAGTCGCCATGACGAAAACCTTTGGTCACGGTAACGACCAGGAGTTTCTTCGGCGGTGCGGCAAAAGCGGCGGCGGTCAGCAGCAGCAGGGCGAGCAGCGAAAGCGTTCGACGAGGTAAGGATGCCATGGCGAGGACAGTCTCCGAGAAAGTTTAATCCCAGTATAGCAAATAGAACCAGGGACCGCTCGAAAACCAACCCGGTACTCCATCCTCTTGCTCAATCCTCGTCGTCCGGCCGCGCACGGGCGGCGAAGTGCGCGGGGTAGGGGCGGTCCCCTTTCGCCGCGAACCAGAGAATACGGTTCATCGCGTCCTCGTCGATGGCATCGACCTCGCGGAAGTTCTGCCACGCCGTCAGGTCGGCAAAGCGGCGCATTCGGGGGGTCATCGCGCTTCGCGCCGGCGTCACCTCGTCCAGCGGAACCCGGTTCGGCAGCGCGGTGAAGGGACGCAGGTCCGGTTTGCCGGTAAAGCAGGCGGTCATCAGCGGGGCGAGGGCGTCCATCTGGTTCATCGGCGGGACGCCCAGGATACGCTCCATCGTGTGCAGGACGGACGTCTGGTTGTAAAACTCCTTCACGACCGCGCCGCGCCGCGTGTACGGGCTGACGACCAGACACGGGGAGCGGTGACCGTCCACATGGTCGAAGCCCGCCTGCGGATCGTCTTCAACGACAAAAATACAGGTCTGTGGCCAGAACCGGCTTTTGGCGAGACCTTCCACGACGCGACCGAGCGCGAGATCGTTGTCGGCCATCAGGGCGCGCGGGGTTGGTACGCCCGGCGCGACCCCGGAGGTATGGTCGTTCGGCAGGTAAACGATGGTCAGGTTCGGCAGATTGCCGTTCCGCTCGAACTCCTTCAGGTCGCGCAGAAAGATATCAGCCCGAATCTGATCCGGAATGTTCATGTTCCAGCCGGGGCAGTCCGGGCTGCTGTACCGGGCCAGGCGGTCGATACCGATCTTGTGCTTGAACGTGATCTTTCCGGTCTTTTCGTTCCGGTCCTTCAGGATGGCGACGAACCCCGGATCGGGAACGGCGTCGGTGTAGTCCATCTCTCCGTAGTTGCGGAAAGACAGGCCGCGCGCCAGGACGTTATCCCAGAGCAGACCGGACGACGAGTAGGTGAGGGGGTCGTCGCCGAAGGTATAGGAGCGGGTGAATCCGCCGAACGCCTTTTCCAGATGGTCGGTGACATGGCCCTCGGTCGCCCAGGAGTGCCCGTCGGCGGACAGAACGCCATTGCAGTAGAAGTTGTCGAGCAGGACGAACTGTTCGGCCAGAGCATGGTGGTTGGGGGTTACCTCCCGTCCGTAGAGGCAGAGGTTCGGGTCGCCGTTGCCCTGTTTGAGATCGCCGAAGACCTGATCGTAGGTCCGGTTCTCCTTGATGACGTAGACGACGTGCTTGAAGACGGACGGTTCGCCGACCCGCTCCGGAACCGGGACCGGCGCTTTCCCCGAACGCTGTCGCTCGGCGGTCCGAAGCACTTCGGGAACACGGGCGTCGGCCCGGACCCGGGCGGTGTACTTTGCCAGGGTCGCCGTATCGGGCAGCGCGACCCTCTGGACGGTTCCCTGATACTGATAGACGTTCCACCCCTCCTTCGCGGTCTTCTCGGTCGCGGTGCGGGAACCGTTGCCCTTGATATTGGCGATGTAGAGGTACTTGCCGTCGGTGGCGAGTGCGCCCGGATACCACCCGGCCGGGATCCACCCGAGGACGCGCATGGGACGGAGGGATACGACCGCGACCGCGTTATTGCCGCCGCAGGCGACGAAGAGCGTTTTGCCGTCCGGCGACAGGGCGAGCGCGTTGGGCATGCTGCCGAAGGGTAGTTTGGGGTCGGGCTTGACGACGAGGGTTTCGCGAACCGTTCCGTTCTCGATCACGCTGACGGTATCGTCGTTGGCGTTCGCGACAAAGAGCGTTTTCCCGTCCGGAGTGGCGACGAGATCGGACGGGTGCCGCCCGACCGACAGGGTCCGCACGGTTCCGTCGGCGGAGAATTGGGTGACGGTGCCGGTGGACGCGACGCCGCGTTCATCGACCACGGTCGGGGTGCCGGCGGAATCGGCGGTTCGGTCTCCCTCTTTCGCGCGTCGTCCGCCCCAATCGGAAACCACCAGGTCTGCTCCGGCCTGCAGAACATCGAACGGCGCGACCCCGGTTGGCCGGGTCTCGGTCACGTTGCCGGTGGCCAGATCGACCATTGCCAGCGTATTGTTGCGGGAGAGACAGACCGGCAGCGTTTTGCCATCGCCGGACAGGGTCAACCCGGTCGGGTAGCTCGCGCCCTTGCCCTCCGGACCGGGCAGGGAAATCCCGCGGGAGATGGAGAGGGAGCCATCGGCAGCGACGGCGGCCTCCCAGACGGTGTTGCCCGCGCCCGAGGCGAAGACGCGTTTGCCGTCGGGACGGACCGTGATACCGTGGAGCGAACCGCCGCCCTCTCCGGGGAACGCGAGCCGTTGACGCAGTTTCCAGGTGTCGGTATCGATACGAACGAACCCCTTATCGTCCTTCAGGTAGAGGGTTTTACCGTCCGGAGAGAGCGCCA
Source organism: Capsulimonadales bacterium (assembly GCA_033762295.1). Lineage (GTDB taxonomy): Bacteria > Armatimonadota > Armatimonadia > Armatimonadales > Armatimonadaceae > JANRLW01. The sequence goes on along the minus strand of JANRLW010000082.1, from coordinate 18,425 downwards.
TGTCCACGGGGCGTCCGGAGTAGGTCAGAACCTCGCCGACGGAGCGGATGGTCTGGCCGGTGGCGACGACGAAGCCGCCCCTGTCGGTCGGTCCGACGGGGAGGAACCGGGAACTCAGATACCCGGCGCCGGACAGGAGCAAGGAGACGGTAAGGAGAAGGAGAGCGGAGCGCTTCATGAAACTACCGATCGGTGAGGTGATCGGCCCCATCCGATAGGTGGATGGGGCCAGGGTTGTCGACTACGAAGGTCGTCGGACTAGCGGATCAACGGAGCCTGGAAGCCACCGTTATCCTCCGGGAAGCCCGGATACATCCAGATACCGCGCGACTGCCAGATGCGGATGTCGTCGGTCGGACCGCCACCGTTGTTGATACCGGCGGAGTCACCGGTCTTCATTTCGTACCACTTGGCATGGCCGTCGACGAAGGAGAAGTTGTCGCCGTTCTTGTGGCGGATGCGCGGGCGGATCTTGTTGTAGAAGTCCGGCAGTTCGATCGTCACGTAAACGCATCCCCAGGTACGGCCGTACGGAGGAACGGAACCGGAGTGGAAGTGGGAGATGACGTTCGCCGGCTGGCTGATGGCGGCCAGGGTGATCGGGCTGTCGAACCGTTTGCCGTTCGGAACCACCAGGTAGTCGCCGAAGGGGTAGGTATCGTCCGCGCCGAGCCAGTAGTTGTAGGCGTAGTGGTTGGTCATCGGCCGGCCGTTGTAGTTGGCGCAGTCGCCGCCGCCGGCGAAGGTCTTGTCCATGGACGGGCACTGGAACAGGTCGCGGCTCTTGATGTAGGGCAGAAGGTTGAGCGACCAACCGCTGACCGGCTTCTCGGTCGTCGTGCCGGTGGCCGGATCGGTGGCGGTGCGGGTCATCTGGAGCGGTTCGGTATTGGCCGGCCACGCCTTCTCGGAGGTGCCGCCAACCGGAACCATGCGCTCATCGTAGTCCTGAGCATACATCAGGTCGGCGAGAGCGATCTGCTTCAGGTTGGACAGACAGTTGGTCTGGCGGGCGGATTCGCGGGCCTGTCCGAAGACCGGGAACAGGATAGCGGCAAGAATCGCGATAATGGCGATAACGACGAGAAGCTCGATCAAGGTAAACGCTTTGCGAGTCATCAAAGGACCTTTCGAATCTATTGAAATTGAAGAACGATGAGAAAAGGCTTTCCCGTTGGATTATAACCGTCGAACCGGCCGGACCGGGTTAAGAAAAGGTTAAGTTTTCCGGGAGATACGCGGAGGCGTCTCTCCCGGAGATTCGACAAACCATCTTAGCGAGTGGCGCCCGATTCCACTTCGCCCGGCGGACGTGCGCCGTCGCCCCGGGGACCTCCGGGCTTCGGACCACCCGCCGGCGGGGGCTTATGTTCGTATCCGACCGGCTTTTCCTCGCAACCCGTCAGACACGCGATGAGGAGAAACCCAAGTGCGAACACAAGGGAACGCCAGAGAACGCGACGGCTCATTCGGTGGCGCTCCAGGTATTGCCCCAGAACCGGTAGAGGTTGCGTTCACGCATCAACCGATCCCAGTCGGCGCGGGACGGAGCTTCGTCCCAGGAGATAAACTTATCGCGCTTCACCTTGCCCGCGTGACCGTCGAGGTAGACGACCGGAATCGTGTTTCCGGAATGGAAAAGGCGGGTCTGCCAGACGTTGTTATACCAGGACCAGGCGGTATAGTCCCGGCTCATATCGGGCCACGACGCCTGGTAGTTCCGAAGATAGTACCAGCCGACATCGGTTCCCTGCCACATGATCGGAATAAAGTGCATCCTTTCGGCGGGGAACTCCTGCGATGTCAGTTTGCGCCCATAGACGTACGCGCCCCAGTTCTGCCAACTGCCCTGGAAATAACCGGCAGTCCCGGCGTCGTTGATAGCGAACGTCGTCAGCAGGTCGGGATGGTATCCGCCGTAGGTTTCGGTGGGACGAACGGGCCGGGCGGGGTCCCAGCAGAGACCGTCGCTCTTGATGTACGGGCGAAGCAGGGTCGCCCACGTCGGCGGCGCGACCGTGGAGGTCGGCGCCTGGTCGGTCAGGACAACCCCATCATCATAGTCCTGAGCGTACATCAGGCTGGCAAGGCCGATCTGCTTCAGGTTGGAAAGCGTACTGGTGGTTCGGGCCGCTTTGCGAGCCTGAGCAAACACGGGGAAGAGAATGGCGGCAAGGATCGCGATAATGGCGATGACGACAAGCAACTCTATCAGCGTAAAGGCGCGCAGGCGGCCGTTACGAGATGCGAAAGACATACGGTAGCCTCCCAAACAGCGTCGGTTCCCCGAAGGGATACGGCTCCGCCGGAGCCGAACGATGATGGCGGACGTGGGCGCAGTGTCTTTCCGAACCGCAGTCTCGCAGGAATACGTTGTCTTACCGTATTCTTACGCCCTCCAATATATCATTATCGACGTCCCATTGTGTTAAGGGAGTATTAAGTTTCCTCCGGGGCGGTCGGAACGTATTGAAAATGAAACGATCCGTTCGAGAACAGGTCGAGCAGACCGAAACCGGGCGACGTGCGATGGTACGCCCCGCGCCACCAGCGACCGCTCACCGAACCGCCGTTGATGTAGGTGATGCCGTTATAGGTCAGCTGTTCGTAGAGGTGGGTGTGGCCGCTCAGGCAGAGCCGGACCGAGGGGTGACGCACCAGCAGGTCATGGATCGTCCGGGCGTCGGTATGCAGCCAGCTTCCCGGAATGATCCAGTGACCGGTCTTCTCCCGTTCGCCGGGCGTTCCCGAGAAGAACAGACAACCGCCGCCCAGCAGCGGGGCGTGGGAAACGATGACGATATGTCGATCCGACGGCGTATCCCGCAGTTCCTGGCGCAGCCATTCGAACTGACCGGGGTCCAGACGCGCCTCAAAATCGTCGTTGCCCCCCCGGGAGATACTGCCCAGAACCAGGAAACGCCAGGTTCCCCGGTCGAGCCGGTAATACGGATGCTCCATCTTCAGCCGGGCCATCGCCAGTCCCTTGCCGAACAACGGTTCGTCGCCGGTGCATCCGCTTTTCCGATGCCAGCCCCAGATGTCGTGGTTACCCAGGCAGTGAAAGACGGGGATGCGGTCGAATTCGCCCGCGATCGCCTCCCAGAGATCGAACTGGAGATTGGCCCGCGCCCAGTCCTCCGCCGAGGCGTCCATAATCAGGTCGCCGCCGTTCAGAATCAGGTCCGGCGCGTCCGTCAGTGCGTAGACCTGACGGAAACAGGCGCGTACGCCGTCCGCCGCTCCCCGTTCCGGCTGAAGGTGCATTTCGGTCAGGTAGGCGATCCGCAGGGAGCGGGTCGGCGTGACGGTGGCATCGAACATACACCCTTGAGTATACCCGGATCCGGGGACGGGTAGCCGGAATGTCCGGGGACGGCTATAATGGCATTAACCGTTTCATCAGGAGTGTCCCTTTGATTCCCGCCGCCGTCGCACCCGCCGTCGTTTCCGCGCCACCGCAAAAGACCTACTGTAACCCGATTAACGTGGATTACGGATACTGCCCGATTCCCAACTTCACCGAACAGGGCAAGCATCGCGCCACCGCCGACCCGGCGATCGTCGTCTTTCGCAACGAGTACTACCTCTTCTCCACCAACCAGTGGGGCTACTGGCGGAGCGGCGATATGCTGAACTGGACCTTCGTGCCGCGAAAGTTCCTCAAGCCCTGGCACAAGGTCTACGACGAACTCTGCGCGCCCGCGCCGTTCGTGATGGACGATGCGCTGTACGTGATCGGTTCGACCCATACGCAGGACTTCCCGATCTGGAAAAGCGTCAACCCCCGGGTCGATGAGTGGACGGAGGCGGTGGAAAAGTTTCAGGCGGGCGCATGGGACCCGGCCTTCCTGCTCGACGACGACGAAAAACTCTATCTCTACTACGGTTCCAGCAACCTGTACCCGATCTACGGCTGGGAGATCGACCGGAAGACCCTGCAACCGATCGGGCAGAGGACCGAACTGATCCGTCTCCAGGACGAAATCCACGGCTGGGAGCGGTTCGGCGAGGCACAGGACAACACGTTCCTCCGGCCGTTCATGGAAGGCGCGTGGGTGACCAAGCATAACGGCAAGTACTACCTGCAGTACGGTGCGCCCGGCACCGAGTTTTCCGGCTATGCGGACGGCGTTTATGTGAGCGACAGGCCGCTCGGGCCGTTCCGGTATCAGGCGCATAACCCGATGTCCTACAAGCCGGGCGGATTCGCGCGGGGCGCGGGACATGGCGCGACGTACCAGGATGTCTACGGCAACTGGTGGCATACGTCGACCATCACGATCGCCGTGAAGAACAATTTCGAGCGGCGGATCGGTATCTGGCCCGCCGGTTTTGACAAAGAGGACCTGATGTACTGCAACACGGCCTACGGTGATTACCCGCACTTCCTGCCGCATAAAAAGGATCAGGATCATCTGAACGGGATGTTCGCCGGCTGGATGCTGCTGAACTATGCCAAGCCGGTACGCGCCTCCTCGACGCTCGGCGGGTTTTCGCCGAATCTGGCGGTCGACGAGGATATGAAGACCTACTGGAGTGCGAAGACCGGCGACGCGGGAGAATGGTTCGAGAGCGATCTGGGCGAGGTTTCGACGGTGAACGCCATCCAGATCAACTATGCGGATCAGGACGCCGAGGTGATGGGCAAGGTGCCCGGACTGTACCATCAGTACGTGGTTCAGGCATCGACGGACGGTACGACCTGGACGACGATCATGGACAAGAGCCGGAACCGAACCGACGTTCCGCACGATTACATCGAACTGCCGACGCCGGTCGAGGCCCGATACCTGCGGATCGAGAATCGACATGTTCCGACCGGGAAGTTTGCGCTCAGCGGGTTCCGCGCGTTCGGAAAGGGGAAGGGCAAACGCCCGGAGCCGGTGAAAAACTTCGTCGTATTGCGCGGGGAGTACGGCAACGGTGCGGACCGTCGGAACGCCTGGCTGAAATGGCAGGTGTCGCCGGACGCCACCGGGTACGTGATCTACTGCGGGATCGCGCCCGACAAGATGTATACAAGTGTTATGGTCTATGGCAGCAGCGAATACTATTTTCGGGCGATGGACCGCGACCGGACCTACTATTTCCGGATCGAGGCGTTCAACGAGAACGGTATCTCGGAGCGAACCGCTCCGCAAAAATCGGAATAGAAAGACGACTCTGAGATGAAGCGAATCGCCGTCACCGGCGGCAACGGCAAAGCGGGCCGCGCCTGCGTCGCCGACCTGCTCGACCATGGTTACGAAGTTCTGGTTCTCGACCGGGTTGCGCCGACCTACCGTGACCGCTGGTACCCGTCGATTCTGGTCGATCTGACGGACTACGGCCAGACCATCGACGCGCTGTCGGGCGGCGACGGCGCGCGGTCGGTCGATGCCGTCGTGCATCTGGCGGCCATTCCCGCGCCGCGCCTGCATCCCAACGCCCATACGTTTCGCAATAACACGCTCTCGGACTACCACGTCTTCGAGGCGGCGCGGCGTCTGGGGATCAAAAACATCGTCTGGGCGTCGAGCGAGACGGTGCTTGGGCTTCCGTTCGACACGCCGCCTCCCTATGTGCCGGTGGATGAGGAGTACGCGCCGCGCCCGGAGAGCGCCTACTCGCTCTCCAAGGCGCTGACGGAGACGATGGCGCAGCAGTTCTGCCGTTGGGACCCCGAAATGAAAATCATCGGACTGCGGTTCTCCAACATCATGGAACCGGGCGACTATGCCCGCTTCCCGGAGTATAACGACCACCCCGAGTGGCGCAAGTGGAACCTGTGGGGATATATTGACGCCCGCGACGCCGCCCAGGCGATCCGCAAAGGGCTCGAAGCCCCGATCAAGGGCGCGGAGGTCTTTATCATCGCCAACGCCGACACGGTTCTGGATCGTCCGAACGCCGAACTGCTGGCCGAGTTCTTCCCGGACGTCCCGGCGAAGCGGGAGTTCGGCCCGAACGAAACGCTGCTTTCGATCGAGAAAGCGAAACGTCTCCTCGGCTACGAACCTGTCCACAGCTGGCGCAATCGATCCGGGGAGTGAATCGCGCCGATTACGGATTGTTCTCCCATTTGATATGCCCGTCGAAATACATGACCGCGCGACCATGGCGACCGGAAATATACCCGAGAATCGTCGTATCGGGTGAGGATAAACCGGAACGAGCCGGGTTTTTGTAGGCAAAGGTGACCGCGAACTGCTCCGTTTCCGGGTTGCTGCTGGCACGAAGCGCAAAACTGCCGAACGGCATAAAACGCATCATCGCTCGATAGGAAAAATCAAGGATTCAAAGGGCGTGAAGCAACGTAGGAAGGCCGCCAGCGGCACGGGAAAGCGTCGCAAATCGCTCTTTCCCATGCCGCTGGTCCAATTCGGTAAACTCATGTGATCGATCCCCAGACTGTCGGAATTTCTTCACTTCGGGGTGAGAATGTAGCCGAACTGATATCCGTTTTGTAACCCGCTTCCGCTGATCTGGCCCCGTTCATTAATGTCAAGCGCAGACACCAGGAACCCTTCGGCGTCCGAGATCGTATCGTTGAGAAACCGTTCCCGGTTTCCTTCCCAGAGAACGGCTTCGATGCCGCGCCGCCGTGCCGCAACACCGACTGCCTGACCCTTGTTGTTGACGTCATAGGCAATGGATGGCAGTTTGGATACCGTGTTCAGCTTCCCGTTATCCCAGAGCACCGCTTTGGGTTCCCTGTCGGAGTTTGTAATGATTCCCGCGCATTTGCTGTTGTCGCTGATTCCAAAGGCGATGCCAATCGAGGCCCACTGCGGGCGGGGGAGGAGCGTCAGACCCTTGCCGGGCTGGTAGATCACGGGATCGATTCGAATGTCTTCGTCATCGTCGGCTTCTGCAAGCTTTGCTCCGGCGACCTCGCCCCTGGCGTTGATAGAGAAAGGAAAAAAATCACCAAGATCGGTCAACTGACCGTTCGACCACACAAAGGCGGTCTGCGGAGTCCCTCAGCCAGGCTCACTGTGCGTTCCCACCACCTGCCCGGCGTTATTGATGCCATGTGGGAAGACATCATGGCCTTCGATAGTAATTGTCGAAAACACCTTCTGACCACGCCAGACAACGCCGACAACACTCTCATCCGCCATAAGCGCCGCACCAGCGATCTCGTCGTTGTCGTTGATTGCGAGGGCAATGGTGTCCTGCGCTCCTGCCGGAGTTTCCAACTCCACCGCCTGACCGCCGCGCCATAGAAACGGATGGAAACCGTCATCGGGCTTATTCCAGGCCGTACCAATGGCATTTCCCTTGAGATTGGTCGTGTAAACGGCGCTGTTCGCATATCCGCTCAGGCTGACCTTGCGGAACGAATACGAGGGCTTGGCGGGCGTCAACGCCTGTTGTGTCAGCCGGTAGGGTACGGAGAGCACGGTTAAGACAGCCGCAACGGACAACGCGATACGTGACAGGGTCCCCACATTCCGAACCAGTCCGGGGCGTCTGCGGACTCCTTCGGGCAACCACTTCGTGAGTGAAAGCATGGTTTTGCTCCTTTGAGGAAGGACGAATCGGGAAGACGGTATCGGGCAGATTATACCCTATAGGCCCAAAATGCCCGTATGAATGACAGTGTCTCTATATCAGACGCCCGAACTCTCGTGCGATTACACGTTGAGACAGCTTTAGAAGATTCATTCGGAGCGTTTAGCGCGAACTGTCCGCCTTAAGTTGAATACTCGCCACTATCCCAGGGGCGATGAAACATGATATCGTTCGGCTCAAGCATCACCCAATCAATATCTTCCTCTGGTGCCACATCTTCTTCTAAACGCTCATATATCAGGCCGAACAGATAGTTATCGATTTCAACCGAGAACAGACAAACGTTTATATCTTCAAGTCGGAGAGGGCCGAGTTCATCCACCAGAGTTTTCAGATGTTGGTCTGCCTGATCCCAAATCTGTGGATCATCATCCGTACCGCCCAGTCGGGCATCCGTCCGAAGGTGATTGCCGTCGGCATCAAAATGGTGTACGACAGCGTACCATCGCTTATGACGCTGCCAGTTCGTCCTTAAGTACAATTCGGAATAGTTATCGACCGACCAGTCCATCGGCATCGCTCCGGTGATAAATGCCATGAACTGCTGATCCTCGCCATATTTGCCAACGAGGTCGAATCGGCTATATTCATCGTCTTCATAGGGGATACGCAGTCTATCCGGCGCTGCCATAATCGCCCCTTTCCTTGGCGTTGGGATATGATCGGAATACAAAATCACTTTCCAAACGGTCATCACTCAGATGTGACAGTCTACGATAACGGCAATAAAATCCCCGTACCCCGCCAATAACCGGCGATACTCCGCCTCCCATGTTTCGTAAGCGGCATCGTAAAGCTCATCGTCATAGATATCAGGCTCCCTTTCAAACCATTTTCCATCCGGCGTCACCAGAGCGTAAGTGATCGCTTTCGATATGATCTCCGATACGGGAAGAATATCGTTCTCAAAGGGACGCCATTGGGTGGGCCATTTTGGGAGGATTCCTTCTCCGTTGCAGGTCAGGCAGGAGGCTTGTTCGTAACGGGCGTTTGGTCCGTTGCAATTATAACAGGGCTCTTGATTCCGCGGATCCTTTTCGGGGTCATAATCGGCGACCCAGAAACCGGTGAAACGTCCACCGATCTGCCACCAATCCCACTTGGATTCAGGATTGACGGTAGTGATGTATCGTCCTGTGCCTGCGCAATCCTCACACGCGGGATCAGGGACCTCACCTGGGTCGTCGCAACAGCTACAGGTCGATTCGTAGGGAGCAACTGCCAGATGTTCTGAATAGGGAAGAAGACGCCCTTCGATCGCTTTTTCTGCGGCGTCTCGACTGATGGCCTCTTCCGGTGGTAGCAATACGGTAACAGCAAAGTGGGACATTCGTTATTGCCTCGATATAGCAGTGACACACTACTCCTAACTTTGCGAAAATCGAGGAACGCTTCAGATAAGGATGGGCACGAACCCGTGCAAAACTGGTAATGGGAAAAGGCGATACGTCACGACCCGGAGGTCACGCGGTCGGAGGAGCAGCGTCTCCGTTGGTATGCAAATCACGGAGAAGGTCCGAGTCATCGTCAGGGACGTCGATCTCCTCCGCCGGAATCCACTTCACCTTACCGTCCTCCCAGACGACGATAGCTTGCCTATTCTGTTTATGGCGACGCAGGGCGGCACGGACACCGAGAGCCAGCGCGGTATCGATGCGGCGTCCATCTTCTTCCGTATCTCCCAGCAGATTATCCTCAGATACCAGTGGTTCCCGTACTATCATCCGTAGCTCCTTTCGTAAAAGCGATCGCACGAACGTTCCGCCATAAAGCGTCATCAACAATGCGCCGTGTACCCCATTCAATCAACTGCGGCTCTCCTGACCCTGAACTATCGTAAAGACGCCATCGGTCCGCAATGGGCATATAGACTTCAAAAAAGTTCCGCAGGCCGAGGTAATAACGACGTCGAATGGTCCCCTCAGGGATATCATGCCCTCCGGATGCGACCCGCTGTGCCACACGAGCGACCGCAAGATCAGGGGATGGTATCCACAGATAGTATACGGTCACGCGATAACCAACAGCACGCCATGTTGTGATGCGCTGAGCAAGCGCACTGTTGGCAAGATTTGTCTCCACGCAGAAACTTTCTCGCAACGCAGTCAGACGATCCATGTCACGGATCAATAGACGCCCTGCCGCAATATCCGTTGCCACCCCCTTGCTTGCTCCTGCGCTTCGCAAGTCGCGGGCGATGTTGTCGGCATTGACGAAAGCCATGGTCGACGGGACGAGAAACGGTTGCACGGTGCTTTTTCCCGCGCCGTTCGGACCGGCGAGAATGAGGATACTCGGACGGTCGCTCCTCTCGTTCTCTCGATCACGAACCGTCGTCACGTCCATGGCTCCCCTACGCCAGAATGTCCTTTACCAGGTTGCCGTAGACGTCGGTGAGGCGGAAGTCGCGACCGGCGTAGCGGAAGGTCAGGCGTTCATGGTCAATTCCGAGCAGGTGCAGGAGCGTGGCGTGCAGGTCGTGGACCGGAACCGGGTTCTCGATGACATTGTAGCCAAGGTCATCGGTCTTGCCGTAGGTCATACCCGGTTTGATGCCGCCGCCCGCCAGCCACATCGTGAAGGCGTTCGGGTGGTGGTCGCGACCGAGACTACGGCCAAGCGCGGTATTGGACTCGACCATCGGCGTCCGCCCGAACTCGCCGCCCCAGACAACCAGAGTATCGTCCAGGAGCCCCCGCTGTTTCAGGTCTTTCACCAGAGCCGCGCTGGCCTTGTCGGTCGCGGCGCAGTTGCCCTTGAGATTCCCGACCACATCCGAGTGTGCGTCCCAACCCTCATGGTAGATATTGATAAAGCGGACTCCGCGTTCGATCATACGCCGGGCAAGCAGGCAGGCGCGAGCAAACGATGGCTCGTTGGGCTTCGCGCCGTACATCTCCAGCGTCTCCGGCGACTCCTTGCTCAAATCCATCAGCTCCGGGGCCGAGGTTTGCAGGCGATAAGCCATCTCATAGGAGGCGATCCGCGCCGACACCTCCGGGTCATTCTCCCGTGCCTGCGTACTCCGGTTCAATGCGCCGATCAGGTCGACGGTATCCCGCTGCATCCGGGCGTCGATACCCGCCGGGCGGCTGACCTCCAGGATCGGATCGCCGGCGTTGCGCAGACGGACCCCCGAATAGACCGAGGGCAGGAAACCGCTCGACCAGTTTGCCGCGCCGCCACTGATCCCCGCGCCGGTCGACATGACGACGAACGCGGGAAGGTCGGAACTTTCCGCCCCGAGTCCGTACGTCACCCACGATCCCATGCTCGGGCGACCGGGCTGACCGAACCCGGTGTTCATGAAGATCTGCGCCGGGGCATGGTTGAACTGGTCGGTCTTCACGGATTTGATAATGCAGATATCATCGACGATTCCGGCCAGGTGAGGGAGCATCTCGGACAGTTCCGCACCGCTCTGGCCATGCTTTGCAAACTTGAATCGTGGGCCAAGACAACCGGCATCGGAGCGGATAAAGGCGAGGCGCTGTCCCTGTGTCAGCGATGTCGGCAGGGGCTTGCCTTCGTATTTCAACAGGTCGGGCTTGAAGTCGAACAGGTCGAGTTGACTCGGCGCGCCCGCCATAAACAGGTGAATGACCGCCTTCGCCTTCGGCGTGTAGTGCGGTTTTTTCGGCGCGAGCGGGTTGGGCAGAGGGTTGTCCGCCTGTCCCCGCACCGCAAAGGCGTCGGTAAGAAGCGAGGCGAGGGCGATCCTGCCCAGACCGACCCCGCACTCCCGGAAGAAGTGCCGCCGGGTCGTCAGCAACGGATGCTCGACAATCTTCGGTTGATTTCGCTCGCATTCATGGGACATAGTTTTTTCCTTTTTATCGGCCCCCCGGCCCCCGCAAGCGGGGGAGAAGAGACCTCTGCATTATCGGCGGTCCGTAAGATGCCCCCCGGCCCCCGCAAGCGGGGGAGAAGAGAGTATCAGATAGAGTCCGTCTGCCCTGGGAATCCCCGATCCCCGCAAGCGGGGGAGAAGATATGGGGAGAGGCATCTCGGTTATTGTAAACACACCAGAGCTTCGCTACTCACCTGAGTTCCCCCGCTTGCGGGGGGGAGGGCACCTGTACCCCGGCGTGCGGCACGTCCCGTACTTCCCGGTCGACTTCGAGGGACTGAATGAGTTCCCCCGCTTGCGGGGGGTAGGGGGCCACTGACTGACGAATTCGGGCCAAAACGGAGGGTAAATCTTCCTGTACTTCCGTATTGGTAAAGCGAAGCACTCGAAATCCCTTTAGTTCCAGATACGCCTGACGTTCGGCATCGTGGGCGGCGACGTCCGGCAAATTATGGATGCTACCATCCACTTCCACCACCAGGCGATGTTCCGGACAGTAGAAATCCAGTATAAATGTTTCCAGCGGGTACTGGCGACGAAAGCGTAACCCATCAAGCCGCCGTAGACGCAACTGTTCCCATAGCAAGGTTTCCGAGGTCGTCATATTCAACCGCAACTGCTGTGCCCGCTCCTGCAACTCCGCAGAAACACCACGCCAGCGTTTTCCATCCGAACGGCTACCACGCCACGGCTCCGAAGGTTTTTGGTCGCTCATAACGTACTGGCCCCAATACCATAACCGACAATTTGAGATAGATTCGACTGTATCCAATCCAAATCTTGACCTGTGAATTCCTTTAGATTTTTATAGCCCCACTGTATAACCGTTCTCGTTTTTCAGGATGCGTTTCCGTACTCATGTCCGGACAAATTCCTTCCCTCCGGTCATCGGCGGGAGAAGATAACACTTTTATCCACCTCCTATACCAACGCGACTCTTCCTACTCACTTGCGTTCCCTCGCCTGCAGGGGTAGGGGCGGATAGGAAGGACGATCCGCCGAGTTTGCCCTGAGTTCCCCCGCTTGCGGGGGGTAGGGGGCGCGAACCGTGTCTCGGTCGAGCCGGGCTACTGAGTTCCCCCGCTTGCGGGGGGTAGGGGGCTTTCTGCCCTACCGTCGAACGATCGCTTCGTCAATATTGAGCAGGGCACGGGCAAGCACGGTCCAGGACGCGCGTTCGGCGGCGTCGCCCGGTCCCTCGCCCGCGATTTTATGGGCGTCGGAACCGCCTTTCAACCGCTCTTTCTGCGCCTCCTCAAACGCGACGATCCGTCGGAGTTCCTCAGGTTGCGGCGGGCGGGTCACGCACCGACGGAACAGATAGGCAGCCTTCTCCGCGCTCGTACCCGGACGGGCGGCGACCATCCTGCCAAGGGCCTGCGCGGCCTCGACGAACGCTTCGGCGTTCAGCAGGGTGAGCGCCTGCAACGGGGTGTTCGAAACCTCACGGCGCGGACAGGTCGCCTCGCCGCTCGGGGCGTCGAAGGTCGCGAACATGGCGTACGGCGCGGTGCGCTTGCTGAACGTATACAATCCGCGCCGGTAGCGGTCCTCGCCCTGACTCACGGTCCAGGTCAATGGGCCGTACGCGCCCTCGGTGGTCACGCCCGGCGGCTGCGGCGGGAAGACGCTCGGCCCGCCAATCTTCCGGCTCAGCAGGCCGCTCGCCGCCAGTGTGGTGTCCCGGACCAGTTCCGCTTCCAGACGCAGAGGCGGCGCCCAGGAAAGCAAAATATTCTCCGGGTCCTTCGCCCGTTTGGCACCCGTGGCAACCCCGGACTGACGATACGTCGCCGATGTCACGATCAGACGGTGCAGTTTCTTCAGCGACCAGCCCTGTTTCATAAACTCCACGGCCAGCCAGTCCAGCAACTCCGGATGGGATGGCGGCTGTCCCTGGTAGCCGAAATCCTCGGTCGTCCGGACGATCCCGCGTCCGAAGAACGCCGCCCACTGCCGGTTCACGGTCACTCGCGCCGTCAGCGGGTTCCCGGGCGAAACCAGCCATCGGGCGAACGTCAACCGGTTGAGCGGGACGTCGGGCGGCAACGGGTTGAGGACACTCAGGACGCCGGGCGTGACACGTTCCTTCGGCTGAAGAAACTCGCCGCGATGGTGCCGGTTGGTCGGGCGGATATTGTCGGCGGGGCGTTCCTCGAAAACCAGGGTCGTCGGGTAGTTCGGCAGCGAGCCGCGCAGGGTTTCGATCTCCGAGCGTTCGCCGCTCAACTCCGGCGCAACCGCGCAGAACGCGCGCACGAGAGCCGCTTTTTGCGCCGGGGTTCGCTGTGCCTCCGGCGTGAGAAGGGCGTCCTCGGTGTCCGGGAGAAACGCGACCCCGCCCGCCTTCGGATCGTCCGTCACGGAGATGCGGAACCGACCCAGGCTCGATGCGTAGTAGCGTTCGAACAGCATCTCCAGGGAGAGCCGGGTCGTCGTGACCGGGCCTTCGAAGACGACGATGGCGGCGTTCGGCTTGCCGGTCTGCCCGCCGGTCGACCATCCGGAGTCGGGCTGTCCGTCGGTCAGGGCGTTGCCATCGCCGTAGGTCGCGATGCCTTTTTTCAGTTTGACCGGCTGACCGTCCGCTTTGACCGTCAGTTCGTTGAACCAGAAATCGCCCTGCTGTCCTTCGTAATAGACCCGTCCCGGTCCGCCGCGCGGCAAACCTGGGTGGGGCAGAACCTCGATCCGAAGAGCGGTAATCGCCTTCGGCAGACGGACATAGTCGACGCGGTAGATATCCTTCTTGGTGATGTCGCTGGTGGAAAGCACCGAACCATCCGGCAGAATCCGCAGAACCGGGACATCGGCCGCGGCACGGGTCGGTTTCAGGATCGTCCAGCGCACGGCTGCGGGTTCCAGCGATGCTTTCCAGGCGGCGAAGGCGGTGTCGAACCGCTCTCGCCGTCGCTCCTCGATCGGGCGGGGGTCGTTATCCGTCGCCGGTTCGCCAAGGCGTACGCGGAACTTCCCGAGAGTATGCTGCCCGCCGTAGTTCTGTGCCAGCGTGATTGTCAGAACGCCGCCTGCCGGGAGGTCGATCGTCTTCTCCGGGTACAGCGTCAGCGTATGATCGGTATTGAGCTTACCCGGAACGCTGACCGCCCAACCGGTGTCCGGTTTTCCGTCGATGGTCGCGGACGCGGGAAAACCGTCCTGAGCGACATCCGCCTCGGCGCGAACGAACCGGATCGGCCGCGCCTTGCCGTCGCCCTCCTTCGACGTCACCGTGGCCGTGATCTCGCTGAGGACGAAATTTCCGTGTCCCGTGCGTCCCGGTCCCTTACCTCCGAGGGAGGGATCGGTCAAGGTTTCGAGGCGCAGGAACGAAACCCGTTTCGGTTCGCTGTGGACGGCGATGGTGTAGGTATCGCGCTCGGGGTTCACACCGCTCAGCAACACGGAATCATCGGTTTGCACGGTTGCGGTCGCGCCCCCGGCGCTGGTCACGGTCGTCGCACGGACGGTTTTCCACTCGATCGGCATCGCCACCGGAAATCGGTTCGGCAGATCGGCTTCACGCTTCGCGATCTCGGCTTCGAGTTCGGCGCGTTTCGCGGTAATCTCCGGTTTCGGGATATCCATCGGGATTTCGTTGGCGTTATTGAGAAACGCCATCAGCCGATAATACTCCCGGTGGGGAATCGGATCGTATTTATGGGTATGACACTGGGCGCAGTTCAGGGTGAGACCGAGCCAGGTGGTACCGGTGGTGGCGACACGGTCGGTCATCGCATGAAACCGATACTCGAGGGGGTCGTTGCCGCCCTCCTCGTTATGCATGGTGTTGCGATGGAAGCCGGTCGCGATCCGATCCTCGACGGTGGCGTTCGGCAGCAGGTCACCGGCGATCTGTTTGATCGTGAACGTGTCGAACGGCAGGTCGTCGTTCAGAGCCTTGATGACCCAGTCACGGAAGGGGTAGATCGACCGGGGCCGGTCCTTCTCGTATCCGTTGGTATCGGAGTAGCGGGCGAGGTCGAGCCAGCGTCGCGCCCAGCGTTCGCCGTAGTGAGGGTTGCCAAGCAGTTGATCGACGATGCGTTCGTAGGCATCGGGGCGTGTATCGCGAACGAAGGCATCGGCCTGTTCGGGTGTGGGCGGCAGCCCGATCAGGTCCAGGTAGACACGTCGAATCAGGGTGTAACGGTCGGCTTCCGGCGCGGGCGACAGTCCCGCCTTTTTCATTCGGGCCAGCACGAACCCGTCGATCGGATTGCGGCCCCAGGCTCCGGCGGGGGGTGGGACCACGCGTTTGGGCGTGACGAACGCCCAGTGCGGCGCATACTTTGCCCCGGTCAGCACCCAGCGTCGAAGCACGTCCTTCTGCGCGTCGGAGAGCGGTTTGTTGGTGTGGGAGGGCGGCATCCGCAGGTCGTCGGTGGCCCGAATACGCTTCAATAACTCGCTGTCAGCGGGGTGGACGCGGTCCAGGGCCGCGTTCCCGCTTCCGAGGCGGGCCACGATTCCGTCGTATCGATCAAGGCGCAGGCCACCTTTCCGGTGGTTTTCGTCGGGGCCGTGGCATTTGAGGCAGTGATCGGCCAGGATCGGGCGGACTTCGCGGTTGAAATCCGGCGCGACGACGGTGGGGACCGACGCTTTTTTCGTCGGTGGTCCGGCAAAACTGACGCCGACGATCAGGGCGACGCCAAGAAGGGCGGAGATTGGTAGGACGAATCGCTTCATTGAGTTCGAATTTCGAGCCGAAATTGCCCGAAAAGACTCCTTGCCTTGTCGATATGAAAACTACATTATTTTATCGACCTTTCCTTTCCTCCGATCTATAAAAAACGAGTGACAACCTATAATATTTCAGCATTCCTCATCGGCTGGAAACGGACGTACGCGGAACTACGGACCGGTGAAGTATAGCGCCCCCCGATAGAAGTGGAGCACTTCCTGCTCCCTCCATTGTATCGGGTTCGGTGCGAAAAAGAGCGCAGGCAAGTTGCCTGCGCTCTTTTTCAGGGTTCCGTATGGGAAGGACGGGTTTAGTACATGCCGCCCATGCCGCCTCCGGCGAGGGTAAAGAAGGATCGGCGCGACGAACCAATTGCGCCGACCCGGTCTGTCGCGTCGGTTAACGGGGAACGGGACCGCTCGCCCTGCCTGCAGAACCAAGGAATTTACAGTGAAGGGGATTACCATTCTTATCCAGTTCGTCGGTGCACACGGACAGAGCCATGAACGTCGATTTCACCCTGAAATATTTAATGCCGCAGGTTAGGTATATGCCATTAACATTTTTGCGGCATTGAACCTTCCAGGTTCTGTACGTACAGCAACCGGGCGGGTCTGACGAACCGGGAGGGCCACCCGATTGTGTGGCGCAGACAATACTTCCCGGAAGTTTGAGCACATTGGTACAGGGGGACTGATTGCAGGTATCGTCCCCCTCGGTTTCAGGGCAAATGGTGGATTTGGGGTCGAGTACCGTTGCCCCGAAGACCACCTGATTGGTGAGAGTCAGGCCGAACACCATCACGGCAAGAACGAAGAACAAGGATGCATTGAGCGATCCTAACAAACGACTCATCGAAAACTACCTCCAGGGTTGCGTTGTGATTGACGAGAAACGCTCGGAAAGAGGGCACCGGCGGTCATCGAAGGAAGTCGTACGGTCCTTCCATCTCCTTGAAATCCATGACCTCTTCGTCTATCTTGAATCGAAATTTGGCTTTGGAGGACCGCTCGGAAAAATCTTTCGGATAAGTACGTCGCGTGATACGGCCACTGGCCCACAGAGTGTACTCATAGGGGCCAATTTCCATAGTCTCGATCCAGGGAAGATCACGGAATCTGTTCCAGTAAAACGCCTTTCGTCTCCCGAGCAACTCGTATATTCTTGCCATGTCCGCCTGATAATTCGGGTCGCCTCGAACCGCGCTATCGTCGGTTCGAGCCATCTCCCGATCCCAAACCAACAGGAAGAAGAACTTAATCGGTTTGTCGAACTCCTTCATCGGAAGATCGATCTTTTCAAGAACGAGGTCATTGTCGTTTCCGTTACGAGCCACCGAAAGAGCGGGGATTTCCTTCCAAACGGCATCGAGGGAGGCCATGTCCTCAGGGGCGGCACGGAGCATGGTACGCAAAAGATCGGCGTTCCTCTCGGCCCAGGGACGCAGTTTGTCTTTCATCCACCGACACCGGTTGACCAACCTGGCCTCCCGTTCGGGGGTCATGATCATCGGATCGAAGACCGGTACGGGCCGTTTGGACTCCAGGTAGCGATACAGGACGAGGGCAAAGGTCAAACCGAAGAGAACGCCTGCCGCCGTTACCAGTTGTTTGTCGCGTTTGGTCATCGGAACACTCCTTCGGGACGGAGGTTGTCTTGCAAGATCACCTGTTGAACGATCCGGCCGTGCCGAATCACATTCAAGGTGGTTCGACCGGAGGGTGCCAAACGCCGGCTCAGGTTCTTTTCGTTAGAGTGCAGGAAGGCGACCCCCTTCCGTTCAAAGCGCGACCGCAACTGGAGAAAGGGTGAGCTCTGTCCATCGCCCAGTAATGCCATGTTCTTACTCCGGGTCGTTCCCGCGGTCAGCCAGTCTTCCGTCGTCGTTTCACAACTGCAACCCGGACGTAGAGCGATCACATAGGCTTCCACCATCTTTTCGGACGGATAACCGGGAAGGTCAAGATGCCAGAACGGACGGGCAGTCAGGTAGACCTGGCGACATGCAAAGAGGAGGAGAACCGCCAGAGTCGCGGTCGTGATCGGGTTTTCCTGAATCGGTGCAAAACCACGAGAGGCACCTCCAGGCTTCGGAAGGACGTTCGACATTAGCTCTCCTGTCGGAAACAAGGTATACAAAAATGAGTTTATAAATTATTGATAAATTATGATTCTATGCTACGATGTAATTTATCACGGAAGAGCGTACCGGGCAAGGGCAACGAAAAAGAGCGCAGGCAAGTTGCCTGCGCTCTTTTTCAGGGTTCCGTATGGGAAGGACGGGTTTAGTACATGCCGCCCATGCCGCCGGGCATTCCGCCGCCGCC